>DATBRD010000031.1:0-78438 GCA_036560465.1 Methylobacter sp. | reverse complement strand
GAGCATTATTGATTATTTGGCTTTTTATAATGGAAAACGCATGCACTCAAAACTAAGCTATCAATCCCCGCTGGAATTTGAACGGGAATTCTATAGGAAGACTGCTTAAGAAAGTGTCCTGTTTTAGTTGACCATTACAGATTGGTGTCCGAAAAGAGTGGTGCCAAACCGATACAACCCATATAGAAATAACAACCCAACCACAAGAACCAATACCGCAAGAATAAATCGTACCGAAATATCATCAATCATGGGACACTCCTTTCATAAGGCATAACATTAAGTAGACACCTAAAAAAGGCGTATATTAAATTTCAATCACAGGTGTATAACGCAACTCCTGCAATCCGTTAGGCAAGATACTATAACTATTGAATGAATGATAGCGACCCGTTCAGGCAACGCTAAAGTACACCTACAAAATCCCTTGATTCCATGCGCATCGCGCATAAGCAAGTATCATAAATAACTGCCACACAAGTTTTCCAGTCAGCCGTTTTTAGTTGCCTTCATAATCAAGCTTCTGAACGTATATGAGTCAGGCCGCCTCGGGAACTACCCTATGGCGGCGCAACACCTCCAGATAAACGTCCGGCTCAGGACGGATGCGGTAGTTGTCTGTCTCATGCGTCCAGATCACCTTGCCGTCCTTGCCGGTAATGATGACGGTCGGCAATACGGTTTCGCTGTCGTACCCCATCATTTGCATGCCCATTGGCAAGCCGTGAGCTTGTGCTATGCCTAGCGCACGGGCTGCGGCATTCCCTTCGTCGGTGATGAAATCGAATTCCACGCCGAACTTTTTCGCCAAGGCATCGGTGTTGCTATGCGGTTGCGGGGAGATCAGTACAACCCGGACGCCGAGCGCGCTTATGTCTTTGTACCGGCTTGCCAGTTCCTTGATCTGGGCCATGCACAAAGGGCACCAGTTGCCGCGAAAGAAAATCAGGATGGCCGGTTTGTCGGTTAACTGCGCTGACGTTACGCTTGCACCGTCGGCGTTCCTGACGGTAAAGCCGGGTAAGGTCGAGCCGATCTTGAGTTTTGCGCTGGGTTGACGTCCGCCGTAGGTTGAAAACCAGTAGGCATATAGCAAAAAACCGAACCATCCGGCCAGGAAATTAATAAACGGAAAGTGCGCGCTGGTGCGTGCCACGTTTTTGAACAGCATGAGCCGGGTAATCACAATCAACAGCGGCCCGGCAGTCAGCATGACGCCGCTCCAGGCGATTGGGTTTCCGTCTTGGTACAGCATCCATCCGGCATAACCGGCAATAGCCATTACCAGCATCATATAATTGCTGATAAAGATTGATTTAAGCAGATTCATCATAGGTTCCTGTATGTTTCGGTTATTAGAACAGCAAGTTGGTATGCTGTTTTATGCGGTGTTGTAGGTGCGGATTTTTCGCACCTACAAATGCTCAAGTAATTATCCTGGCTGTTGACTCATCGCGCGAATAGCATCAGTGGTGATAGCTTGCCCGCCGACGCCCCATTCGCCTGAGGCAACGTCCTCAATGATGACCCAAATGACCGGCCTTAAACCTTCGCCTTCTACGGATACGATCGCATCGGTGACCTTGCTGATGATTTCCTGTTTTTGTTGCAGCGATAAAAAACCGCTGATACCTTTGATTTGTACGAGTGGCATGGTGTTTCTCCTAAGGGTTTAAATTGTGTTGTGGTGAATATACAGTTCAAGCGCACTGCTTGTTGCACAGAGCAGGCTCATTCCATGCCTCAGCTTGAAATTGACTATCCAACGGCGCGTGAATAATATGATTGGCGTAGTTGCTGAGGGTTTTCATCGTTACGCCCAGCACTACTTCCAGAACCTGCGATTTGCTGTATCCTGCGCCGATAAAATTATTCAGCGCTATGCCGGTTACTTGGCCTCGATGTTTAACTACGGCGCGGGTAAAAGTTGCTAAAGCATCCAGTTTTTTGTCCGGCAACGGTTGTTGTTCACGCAGGTCATTGACAATGGCGGCATCGGCTTTGGCCTTATGTTTGGCAAGCATTGAATGGACGGTGACGCAGTAAATGCAATGGTTCTCGATACTGGCCGCAATCAGCACGACTTGTTGCTCAACCGGAGTCAGCGAGGTTTTACCGAACAGCGCGCCAATATCGAGATAGGCTTGTAAAACTGTCGGCGATTCGGCGAAGCCAGCCAGCAAATTCGGCACAAAGCCGAATTTTTGTTGCGCGCCTTCAAGCAGCGGTTGGGCGGCAAGAGGTGCTTTTTGAATGGAATAAATATTAAATTGGGACATACTCTATCTCCTGTTTTTTCAATTAATCTGAATTAGGTTTTACTATGCAATGGCTTGGGTTAAACGTTCATTTCACGATCTCCGCAATGAAAAACTTCGACGGGGATAGGTTAATCAATTCGGCTTGCCGAACCCATGCCCGTGACTCCGGCATTGTTGTTCAATCGTCCGGGAGATTGACGTGGATGCTTTAACTGCGCTGGTGAATGCATTGAACTTGCACTCAAAACTGGTTTATTCGGGCGGTGTTTGCGGTCGCTGGCTGATGGATCACAATTCCGATACTTCGGTTTGGTTTCATTTGGTCAGCAAGGGCCAAGGCTGGGTTCATTCGCCGAACCTGCAAGCACCGTTGCCATTGGAAAGCGGCGACTTGATTCTGTTCCTGCCGCATGCGCCAAAGCATTTTTTGTCATACAGCGCCGAACATTTGCCTTGCGACACAGCCGACAACCGTTTGACTGGCTGGGAGGATGGCGAATCGGGATTTGTCTGCGGCGAAATTGAGCTGGCAACGCCCAGGTCATTGTTGTGGCAGGCGCTGCCCGCCGAGATTGTGATTAAAAAGAACCAAGCCGGCGACATACTGGCCAAGCTGATCGAACTGGTTATCAGCGAAGCCACCCATCAGCGTTTTGGAAGCGACTCGGTTGTGGAACGCTTATGCGACAGCCTGTTTGTACTGGTTATCCGTTATTGCATTGAGGAAAACTTGGTAGGGAAGGGCGTGTTTGCGGCGATGCAGGACAAGCGGTTGGCAACCGTGCTGGGCTTGATTCATCAGCAGCCTTGGCAACCCTGGACGGTTGCCGAACTATGTTCCAAAGCGGGATTGTCCAAGACCGTGTTGTCAGAGAAATTTGCCGCGCTGATCGGCAGCTCGCCGATTGAATACCTTAGCGCCTGGCGCTTGCAGATCGCGGCAGGCTGGCTGATGGAGCCGGGCATGAGTGTAGAGCGGGTGGCCGAGCGTTGCGGATATGATTCGGTACCGGCATTCAGCAAGGCGTTTAAGCGTTATTTCGGCAACTCGCCGGGCGCATTTCGGCGTGGACGGGAAGCAGATGGTTGATGGGTAAAAGGCTAAACGCAAAAAGTAACCCTGTTGAAACCTGGATTGTTTCGCCTTACGCCTTTTGTCCTTGGCTCTGAGCCTGCCGAAACCTGCTATGAGCTTGTCGAATAAGGGGGATGGAATGTTCACCAAATGGCTAATGGTGTGGAAACCGCTGATGTTTCGTCAAGGCTCTCCTGAGTGTAACCGAAAGGCTCAGAACGAACGGTTTCCACACGCATCAATGCGGCTATTAGGTTAAAACAGCTTGGGAAAACACCACGCCGCAACGCCATATAAAACAACCGCCAGCAGGATCAACACAGTAAAGCCAAACTGCATCGCAATCAGGGTTGCCAGTATCGCGCTAATAACCGAGGCGCAGCCGTTAATACCCCACGCCCATGGTATCAATGCCGGCGCGGTTTGGCTGGTTTTAGCCAGACCCATCGGAAACGGCATGCCCATGCAAAAACCCAGCGGCGCTATCAAAACTATTGAAAGCAGGTAGCGGCTCAGGCTGCCTGTTTTCAGCAAAAAATCGGTGATTGACTCAAATCCCAGGCTGTAAACGATGCTCAGCAACGCGATAGCCGCGATCGGCAGCATAAACGCCGACTTTACAGTGCTATGTGACAAATTGCTCGAGTAATAGCTCCCTATCCCGGCAGACAGCAAAAACGTACTCAGCACGACGGTGATCGCGTAAAGCGGATGATGCAGAATCAGGATGAATTTTTGGATGAACCCGATTTCAATAAACAAGAATGCCAGGCCCAAGCAGAAGAAATACACCAGCATGTTCAAATGATTTCCCGTCCCCGGTTCTATGCCGAGTTTTCTTTTCCATAGCCACAGCGGTAACGCTATCAATAACAGACTGGCGAGTATCGCTTGCACTAACGCCGTGACTAATAGCAAATAGCCGCTTTCCAGCAAAAAGCTTCCGCCGGTATTTAATAGCGATACTATCTCGGGCAAGGTTTGCCACTTAAAAAAATGAAACAGGTAAGGTTTATCGTCGGTCGCAGCTTCAATATTGAATTTATAAGCATCGATAAACGACTGGCTGTTATCGCTCAATAAAGCGACTGCTGCCTCGTACATATAAGGCTGCCGCTGAACATTAAAGCGATTGACTTCCGACTCCGATATGCCTGGATAGTAAACCGGATCGAAGCTGCGGTCGTTGCAGAACTGTTTTAACCGGCTGATTTCTTCTGCGGAAATAATGCCGTTTTTTATGATCAAGGTGCTGGTTTGCCAGCCGCGTATCATGATGATTTGTTGGCCAGGTTGCCTGACATGGGCATCCTTAAGCGCGTTAACGACTGTAGCCAACAGTTTGGGCTCATCGCGCGGCGGAACCTTAATCCAGCGGGTAATGCTGAGATAACCGTCCGGGCTGACATGGCGCAGATATTCCTGCACGGCCTGTTCGGTATAAAGGTAGTTTTCAGCCATTGAATAAAGACCCGCCGCCGATGCGCCAAACGCATCCAGCAATGAGATATTAACCAGGTCATAGGTCTTATTGGTTGCTGCAAGGTAGCCGCGAGCTTCATCAATATGGACATTAACATGATGAGCGCTGGAGTAAAGATTACCGGCAAAGTCGGCATATTTTCGCTGAACCAGTTTGATGATTTGCGGGTTCAGCTCTACAGCATCAATGTCTTTAACGGCATGAAAGTTGGCCTGCAAAATATCGCTGCCGGTGCCCGAGCCGAGAATCAGAATGTCGGATAATTGCTTGAGGTGATAGGGCAGGGCCGACGTGGTTTGATCCAGATAGCCGAGCGTTTCCAGGTTGCCGTTATAACGGGTGATTGCGGTCATGTTGTCCGCGTCGGTAAACACGGCAAGCTGTTCCGGCGGTTCTGTCGTGGCGTTAAGGCTTAAGCCGGGTGCGTGACGTAGCGGGGTGATTTCGCTCTTGACCACACTGATTAAGCCCAGCGGACTGGAGTATCGGTCTATGATTTTTGTGCCGGGCACTTGCAGTAATTGGTTCAGGCTTTTATAGGGAGAAACCTTCAGTGTCACCCAGTTGGCCGGGGCCAAAATAACCGCCAGCCCGAGGATAACGGACGCGATAGTCCAGTGTTTTGGAGCGTGAAATGTGTAGTTTGACACCAGCAGGGTGGCGAGTATTCCGGACAGCATCAACACGGTTAATATCTGTTCTGGAAATATGAAGGACAGCAGCAAAATAACACCGACACTGCCCAGTCCTGCGCCAAACAGATCGGCCGCATAAATGGAAGATACCTGGTTCTTAAAGTGGTAAAGAGATAAACCGACGACATTGGCCGCAAAAAAGAAAGGCAACGCCAGCATCAGGTAAATACTGCACAAATACAGCAACTGCACCGGCGACCATGACATTTCTGCCGGGTTAAAAGGAATCTGCTGAGCCAGCAGAAAACAGCCGGGCGCAAAAACGCTGAACAGCAGCATATTGGTCATTATCGCAGCCGGGAACAGTCGCGTCAGTCGGTCGCGGTTCAGCGCCAGAAAAACGCCGCTAATGCCATAGCCCAACAGCGCCAGGCTGATCATCATGTAAGCAAAATGGTGCCACTGGATAATCGAAAACAGGCGCATCAATAACACTTCATAGGCCAAGGCAGAGGCCGAGGTAATTGCGATAGCGGCCAGCAGCGATAAACGCGGATTCATTATCACTTCTCCTTTAATGATAGAAAAACCATCTTATCCACGAAAAGCACGAAAATTTTCAAACGATACAAAAACATAAACCGTTACCCAAAGTGCGAATGAATAATTCAATGCATCAAGCTGATTTGTTCCTTATCGCCTGCTTTTGGCTTTCGTGCTTTTCGTGTCTTTCGTGGACAAATTATTAATGCTTGCCGGTGAGCGGGACAAAACTGACCGGCAGAATTTGGCGAGTGGTGATTGTTCCGTCAGTATTTTTAGTCACCAAAACCAGATACTGGGTCATAAACTGAGCGCCGACCGGGATGATCATGCGTCCGCCGGGTTTTAGCTGTTTGATCAGCGGCGGCGGTATATGGCTCGCAACGGCGGTAACGACAATGCCGTCAAAAGGCGCCGCTTCTTCCCAGCCGTAATAGCCATCGCCGGTTCGGGTATGAACGGCATTGTAACCGGCTTGTTTCAGGTTTTTCTGCGCCTGCCTAGCTAGTGGTTCAATAATTTCTATGGTGTATACGCTATCGGCCAGTTCGGCGAGAATGGCGGCCTGATATCCAGAGCCGGTGCCGACTTCCAGCACCCGGTCGGTTTTTTTCAGCTTAAGCAGATCAGTCATGATTGCGACGATATAAGGCTGGGAAATGGTCTGTCCGTAACCGATAGAGAGTGGCCGGTTATCGTAGGCATACGGTCGTTCAGAATCGCCGACAAACTCGTGTCTGGGAACCTTGAGCAGGGCATTGACAACCCGTTCATCAAGCGCTTCCCGGCCTAGAAAGTCGCTGGTCCTTTTTACCTGGGACTTGATAACGTTCACCAGCGCTTGCCGTTGCCGGAAAAAATCATTTTCAGCTATGACGTGGGTGGAAAACAACAGCAAAATAACGCCCACGACCACAAGCCAGAATATTAGGTGTTTTACTCTTCTCATGTTCACAACCCCCTGATTTTATAGAGCAAGAATCGGTTGTAATACTAAAAGTTTAAACCAATGAAATGTTGTTTGTCTGTAGGTCTTTTCTACAATTGCCAGCCGGTCAGGATAGGTTTATGGTTTAGGAGAGAACACGAATTTATAGAAGTAGTTCGCTAGTTCCAAAGTTCAAGTTTGGAATTTATTTTCGGAAGCTCCTGCTTCCTGTTCGCGAGGTGTTCAATGAATTTAACCAAACAGCCCACGTTTATTCGCTTAATTTGTTTAGTTTTTAGCACCTTTGTTACTACAGCCGTTTTGGCTGAAGGAGAACAAAACATGACTTTGACCCTCAAATCGCCGGACTTTGTCCATCAGGGAGAAATTCCCAAGCTTTTTACCTGTGACGGCGATGACACTTCGCCCTCCTTAATTTGGTCAGGGGTTCCGGAAAACGCCAAGAGTCTGGTATTGATTGTTGATGATCCCGATGCGCCGGATCCTGCCAAACCCAAAATGACCTGGGTACATTGGGTGCTTTACAACATTCCTCCGGCTGTTGCAGAGCTACCGCGCTCCACAACTACAAGTAATTTACCTGCGGGGACTCAGCAAGGCATAAACGATTGGAAAAAAACGGGCTATGGCGGACCGTGCCCGCCAGTTGGCCGTCATAGATACTTTCATAAGCTCTACGCATTGGATGTTGAGTTGCCTGATTTGCATAAGCCCGATAAGGCCAAGCTGGAAGCGGCAATGAAAGGGCATATTATTGGACAGACAGAATTGATTGGCACTTATCAGCGTTAGCAGCGGATAGATGAGGGTGGTAACGCCAATTACCGACCCTATCTGGTAGGGTTACAACGGCACGCATTTTTCCGTTTTCTTCCTGGCACTCGTTTCCGGAAAAATACGGGCGATTGCCGCAATCAGGCCGTGAATATCCTCAAAAGACAAGTGTCGAGTTAAGGTGAAGCGGATACCCGATTTCCGCCGTGACACAGCCGGATAAACGGCGTGATTAGTATAAAATCCCTCATCCAGCAGGCCTTTGGCCATATCGCCGGCAAGATGGGGATGTCCTACCTTGATGTAAAAAATGGGTGACTGCGAGCTGCATGCTACAGGTATTTCGTAAATTTTAAGCAGCCGGTTGCAAAGCGCAATGCGATCTTGCAGCTCGTCTTGCAGACGATCAATTTCCGATGAAAGATGGATACGGGCCGAGGCAATGGCAGCGCCCAGCATTGGCGGTTGGATAGGGCCTGAAAAAATCATCGAGCTTCCGCAGTTTTTAACCTGTCTATGCATGCTAGCATTCGGAAAAATGAGCGCTCCGCCGCCGGCACCATAAGCCTTGCACAAGGATGTAGCAACGACCATCCGGTCTTGAATGGGTAGGCAATCAAGAACATAACCCCTGCCATGCTGGCCTATCCAGCTCATGCCGTGAGCATCGTCAAAATACAGATGCAGTTGCTCGTAGCGGTTTAATAGCTCGCCTAATTCCTTAACCGGAGCCAGATCGCCAAACATGCTGTAGACGCCATCCGTCAGGTACCAGACATGGCGATATTGCTTGCTAAGCGCATTAATCCGCTCCTCAAGCAATTCCAGGTTGCAGTGAAGCAGTGTTTCGACAGGCACCCCTTCCGCCTGCACCAACTTTGCAGCTGTTTGCATGCTGTTATGGGCCATTTGGTCGATGATAATGGCATCGCCTTTTTGAATAAGCACCGGCAAGGCGGCGATATGGCCTAATGTCGTCGTCGGGGTTGCCAGAACATGGCTTCCGAATAATTTTTCAAGTTGCGCTTCCAATTCTGTGTAGGGCGTTGCCGACATATAGGCTCTTGATATGGCGAACTGAGTGCCGTAGCGGGTCACCGCATCGATGGTTCCTTGCTTGAGACGGGAATCCTGCTCTAATCCCAAGTAACTGCAAAGAGCAAAATTCAGCACGTGCTTGCCGTTTAAACAAATGGTCCGTCCATTGAAGGCTTGGTCTTCAGTTGTGCGTTGCGCCAATCCATGGCTCAAGCCCGTATTGATTATCCGATCAATAGCGCTTATCCAGTTTGGTTGGGTTTTCATAGGTGTTCCTGGTTAAATTGTCATTTCTCCTTGGATAAAAGTTGAAATGAGGAATGAAAAATAACAGTGAGGTCCGCATAATATAAATGGCATAGCTTAATCTTGACTTAATGGCTATGAATAAAATCATCGAAAAGCTACCGATTCAGCGCTTAACTGGCATGAGTTTGTTGTGATAGGACATTATCGGCGGCGTTGCTGCCGGATATTGAACTTGATTTTCAGACTTTTCCAGGAAAGGGCTATAGCCGACTGTTTTTGAGATCGTGTTTGCTAAACCGGTTTACTGATTTTTAATCATCTTAACCAGCCCACATTTTGGCTAATGTTTTGTAAAACAGCTTCTGAAATCCATTGATGTGGATTAACAGGTTACAGCGGCATGGCTTAGCATCGGCATGCAATCATCGCTGTTGCCGAGTTTAGCTCAGTGCATATTTTGTAGTGCTTCAATACGCTCTTCCAACGGTGGGTGGCTCATAAATAGCTTGTTGGCGCTACTGCCGTTAATGCCGAAAACCGCCAGTTGTCCGGGCAGGTCTCGTTGCTCATATTCGCGCTGCAAGGCGCGCAGAGCGCTGATCATTTTTCCCCGGCCGGCCAAGTTGGCGCCCCCTGCATCCGCTTTAAATTCCCGGTAACGGGAGAACCACATGACCAGCATAGTGGCCAGAAACCCTAAGGCAATTTGTGCAATCATCTGGACGAGAAAATATCCTGCACCATGCTCTCGTTCGTTTTGAAGAATAACGCGGTCAACCACATGGCCGATGATGGAGGCAAAAAAGTAGACAAAGGTATTTAGCACGCCCTGCATCAAGGCCATTGTTACCATATCCCCGTTCGCGACATGAGTCACTTCATGCCCGACGACGGCTTCAATTTCATCCTTGTTCATGCGTTGCAGCAAACCGGTACTGACCGCTACCAGGGCGCTGTTTCTGTTCATGCCGGTGGCGAAGGCGTTGGCTTCGGGAGCCTGGAAGATACCGACTTCCGGCATACCAATGCCAGCTTTATGAGCATGGCTGGACACAATAGCAGTTAACCATTGTTCAGTCTGGTTTTGCGGCTGCTCGATAACTTGAACACCCATGGCTTGTTTCGCAGTCCACTTTGACATAGCCAGAGAAATGAATGAGCCGGTCATCCCAATGACCGCCGATACGATCAACAGGGAATTAAGGTCAAGGTTTATGCCTTGCGCATCTAAAGTTCCGCTTAAGCCCAAAAGACTAAAGACAATACTGATCACTACCATTATTGCGACATTAGTCGCCAGAAAAAGAAATATTCGCATCATGGTTAAGCCTGCTATATCAAATGAAGTTATCGAATAACTAAATTAGCTTGTAACTATGCCTTTGGAATCGTAATGGTCAGCACACCGTTGTGGTAGCCGGTTGTCATTTTTGCCGCGTTGACAGGTCCCGGTAGGGTTAATGAGCGTTGAAACTGGCCGACGAAGCGTTCCCGATACTTGTATTGATTGCTTTTATCTTCAGTTTCATCCTTTGCCTGTTCCGTTGTAATTGAAATATGCAAAACCTGATTTTCCAGCTTTACGTCCATGGTTGATTCATCGGCGCCGGGCGCATCCATAGTCACAATATAGAGATCGGGTTTCTCCTGTAAATCCACGTCAGGCATTTTGCTCAATCTGCCTGAAGGCGTTTTCATATGAAAACGCGAAAATGCATCTTCGAATATTTGTTCCATTTCATTTTGCATGTGCTGCATTTCTGCATAAGGATTCCAGGTACGGTCCTTGAAGAATTCATCACCATCCGATCTGATGGGTTTGGGTGATGTTTTGGTTTGAGGTTCTCCGTTCTGGCTATAAAACCCACTCAACTGATTGAGCCGATCATTCAGTCGAAACATCGTATAAGCCTGTATCCCCAGGATAATCACTAATACGGCCGCTATAGCGGCAATGGTTTCATTTTTCATTTATTTCTCCCGGAGCAAACCCACGACGCGGCAAGCATCAACACTTGTGCCCGATGCCGAAATAACCTGATTTTTTAGGCTCAAACAGGCTATTTCGGCTTGGGTAGTCAATGAATTTCAATGCTCTTGCGTTTGCTTTTTTCGGTTTTGGGAATCGTTACTGTCAGTATGCCATCTTTGAACGATGCTTTTGCCTGGTCGCCATCGACATTTTCGGGTAAGGCCAATGTGCGCTGAAATTCACCACATCTTATTTCTCGACGAAAATATTTGCCTTTTTCCTCTTCCTTTTTTTCTTCCTTGGTGGAACTCCTGATGGTGATGGCCTGGTTGGTAACGGTTACATCCAGATCTTCTTTTTTAACTCCCGGCATTGCAGCATGAACCTCTATGTCATTGCCGTGATCGAGAATATCAACTTTTGGAAAGTTGGTTTCTGATTGAGCAGACATATTCCAATCCAGCAAACGCGGCCATCTGCGCGAGAGAAAATCATCAAAAAAATTATCAAGCTCGTCAAATGACATCAAGCCGCCAGACGATGATTTTGGCATTAATTCAGAACCTTGCTGTGATTTATCAGTTTTTTGAGTAGGCATAAATTTCTCCGGCAACATGTTTAAATGAATTAAAAATATAAGCCTGACGGGACTTGCGACTTATACCGTCTGTTTCCTTACGGCAGAAATTCCTGCTCGGCTTGAAGCCAGTCTTCAAGCTCGTAGCCTGGTGCAAAACCTCTGCTTTCAGCCTTGTAATAGGCGAGCTCGGCAATCTTGGCATCACGATCAGGAAGGCATATCGGTGCACTGTTTTCTTCGTGATTTGAAACTTCTTCTTTAGCTTTTTTAACTGTTCTAGCCATTTTGCACCTCAGTTATAGGGTTAAGGAATTGCTTTTGAGTTGTGTATGAAGCACATAATCTCACTATCATTCTAAATAGAAAAATGAGAAAGAATATTGGTGAAAATACTTAGCGACTTATTCAACAATATAATTTTATTGATAAACTGAACAATCAGTTGAGCATCAAGCTGGTGCGTTCTTGTAATTGTGGTTTAATTGCATTAACCATTTGCAGTTTAAATTTGATCAGAGGATAAGAGGGTAATGAAATATTGTGCGGCGCTGTTTTTAACAATCGTTTTCGGAGTCGCGCAGGTTTATGCGGATGGAACCAAGGCTGCAATTGCCAGCGCTCATCCTTTGGCAACCGCAGCTGGTCTTGAAATTCTGGATAAAGGCGGCAATGTCTTCGATGCGGCGGTAGCTGTTAGCGCAACATTGGCGGTAGTCGAACCTTCCGGTTCTGGATTGGGCGGCGGCGGTTACTGGCTGCTGCATAGGGAACAGGACGGTTTTGAAACCATGATCGATGGCCGGGAGAAAGCGCCGTTCGCGGCTCATCAGGCGATGTTCCTGGATAAGTCAGGTAAGGTGATTCCTCGGTTATCGCTCGATGGCGCGCTAGCCGCCGCTATTCCCGGCATGCCTGCGGCTCTGGTGCATCTGTCGGAAAAGTACGGGCGCCTGCCGCTGGCAGAAAGCCTAAAGCCAGCGATCAGGGCGGCGCAGACCGGTTTTGCAATCGGCGAAAAGTATAGGAAACTGCTCAAATTCAGGGCCGATGTGATAAAAAAACATCCGCAGGCGGCAAGGATATTCCTGGTCAACGGCGATATTCCCAAAGCTTATTCAATACTACGGCAACCGGATTTGGCCCATACCTTAAAGCAACTGGCCGACTCGGGGCGAGATGGGTTTTATGACGGCGAGATAGCCGATAAGCTGGTGGAGGGTGTCAGCAAGGCTGGAGGCATCTGGACAAAGCAAGATCTTGCATCGTACCAAATTGTCGAACGGGAGCCGGTAAAGGGCAGTTATCACGGCATAAAAATCACCAGCGCAGCGCCGTCATCTGCCGGCGGAATTGTGCTGATAGAGGCTTTAAATGTTCTGTCGGGCTATGATTTAAAACAAGCCGATGAGTTGACCCGAAAGCATCTGATTGTCGAGGCCATGCGCCGCGCTTACCATGACCGGACCTTATATCTGGGTGACTCGGATTTTGTCGATATGCCGGTCAGACGTTTACTGAATGATGATTATGCGGCTGGGTTGCGTAGCAGTTTGCGGCCTGATAAAGCCTTGCCCAGCGCCATGCTGTCCGGCGAAATCCAGCCGCAACCGGAAGGCATTAATACCACCCATTTTTCGATTATTGATGAAGAAGGCAATCGGGTTGCGGCAACACTCAGCATCAACTTCCCTTTCGGGGCAGGTTTGGTAGCGCCCGGCACCGGCGTGCTGCTGAATGATGAAATGGATGATTTTGCCGGCCTGCCGGGCACGATGAACGGTTACGGATTGGTAGGCGGTACCGCCAATGCAATTGCGCCGGGCAAGCGCATGTTGTCCAGCATGGCGCCCACTTTTCTTGATGATGGGCAACATGTTGCGGCGTTGGGAACGCCCGGCGGCAGCCGTATCATTTCAATGGTGCTGCTGGCTGCGCTGGATTTTGCCAAAGGCCATGAGCCGGACTCATGGGTGCAAGTACCTCGTTTTCACCATCAATTTATGCCTGACACAGTTGAATATGAAAAAGGCGCACTAACGGCAAATGAGCTAATCGGACTGGCTGCAATGGGGCATCAGCTGAAAGAAGCGCGTTACAGTTATGGCGATATGCAGGCTGTGCAGTGGAATAGAGTGACTCATCAATTGATAGCTGCTAGCGATCGTCGTGGTGAAGGGCGGGCTGTTGTTGGGCATTAATGCTGTAGGTGTGCCAGCGATCGAATTTCAAAATTATGAATACTGAGATAATCCAAATATGGCACGGCAATATTGCCGCCGATGACGTTCATTACCAAAACTATTGGCGGGTTCTCGACGCAGGCGAACAAGCGCATGCCGAAAGAATAAAAAACGATTTATTGCATAAACGCTTTGTAGAGTCGCATGGACGTTTAAGAAATGTATTAGCCCAAGTGCTTAATGAGCCGCCTGAACAGCTAAACATAAAAAAAACCGATCATGGCAAGCCCTATCTTGCCGATACGCCTGAGCTGGTATTCAATCTGTCGCATTCAGAAAGCATTATGGTCATTGCCGTAGCCTGGAACTGTCAGTTGGGGGTGGATATAGAATACTGTAAGTCGAGAGGCAGTTTGGCCGGACTGGTCGATAAATGCTTTGCCGACGAAGAAATCGCTTACTGGAACCAACTGTCGGAAGATCAGAAAGTTACCGAATTTTATCGTTTCTGGACGCGCAAAGAGGCCTTCGTCAAGGCTACGGGACGCGGTATTGGCTTAGGACTGAATCGCTGCGTTATTAATCCTGAAAACCAGTCCGAGTTTTTAAGGGTGCCTGCCGATTATGGGCAGGCTTCGACGTGGCATGCGCTGGATATAAATTTGGGGCAGGGCGTATGCAGTGCATTAGTGACGGATAAGAAAATCGCTGGCGTTAGGCTTGTAGATTTGGACTTAATAAACTAAAAAAATTAGCTTGATAAGGTAAGCAATAAAAAAGGGCGGGGTTTTAACCCGCCCTTTTTTGCAGCTGGAAGCCCCTATTGATGCAAGGGGTTCCGGTCTTGCCGTATCAAATAAAGTTATTTAAGGACTTCCAGCTGCACTCGGCGGTTGTTAGCGCGCCCTTCTTCGGTCTCATTGGTGTCGATAGGTTGGGTTAAACCGTATCCTCTCGCAGTCAACATTCCGCTTCCTTGGGTGTTGCGGATTAAATAGTCCTTAACAGCCTGGGCGCGGCGCTCTGATAATTTCAGGTTATGTGCCGCTGAGCCGGTGTTGCTGGTGTGGCCTTGGACTTCAATGTGTACGCCGGGATTGTGTTTGATAACAGTAGCTGCATTATCGAGTTCATGAAGATATTGGGGGGTGATGTTGCTTTTATTGTTGTCGAATTTTATATCAACAATCCAGCAGCCTAATTGGTTAACATGGGCGCCTTTTAAAGTGGTTGGGCATTTATCAATGCAATTGTTGATACCGTCGGCATCATCATCCATCTTGGTGCAGTCGGCAACCGGTGTGCCGGGTTTCAAGAAAACGTGTTGCACAAAATTGGCCATGTCGCTGCTGCTTGCAATCCGTTCAGCAGTGGTGCTAAAGCCACAGCCTGCGGTGGTTGAGAGTTCATTTAATTCGGCTTGTCCCTGTTCATCATTTTCATTGCCTACCCAGACCGTATAAACACATAATCTGTCACCATAGCGCTGTTTTAAGGCTTCAATTTCTGGAACAGGGGCAGAGTCCACGAATCCATCGCTGAGAATTAAAACGGCGATATTCCCCGTTGTTCCTGCTGCGTCTTTAGTTGTTCCCTCAATGCCGCTATCCATCGGTGTGCCGCCGCCTGCACAGGTCAGTGTATCTATATCGCTACCGAAAGATGACTTTGTGTAGGTGGTTGGTGCTACGTTAAGTTTGCTGAATCCCCATGAAAGGCAGGAGCCAGAACCAAAGCTGCGTATGCTTGAAGTCAGCTTCAGGTCGGGAATTGTTTGGTTTATTCGGTTGAGGATTTCTTTTTCAACTGAAAATTTGGTAGGAGTCGGATGAGCGGGGTAGCCGCCGCCAAGATAATCGTCTGTCATCGATGATGAGGAATCATTGAGGACAAAGAAGTTGTCGGTTTTTTGCACAAGCTGCCCTGAGGAGACCGCTTGATTTAGATCCTGAGCGTGAAAGCTTTCGAAAGTGCTTGTAGGTTGCGACGCGCATCCCGATATAACCGCGCTTGTAATAGCTGCAACAATGATTAGTATTTTTTTCATGACATATCTCCTTGTTATCAGATCGTTTAAGATAACGGAATGTTGTACAGCAGCCATCGGTGTTGATTTTTCAGTCGAATGAATTATCCTAAAATAATCAGTTTGGATGGTAAACAGTTACAGGGTATAAGAAATAGGTTATCTATAAAATAAGCGGTAATACTTATTGGAAAACTATTAGTCTGAATGAAAGGCAAACTAGCATTTTAAAATTAAACTCTTAACAGCACGACGTTTACTTGGACAGGTATGTAAGAGCAATTGCCGGGGATCTTGTATTTTTAATTGTTGACAGAAACTAATGTGGATTCTGCAAATAAAGTTAAGGGGGTATTGATGTTCAGATTATTTGTTTTAGCTTTTTATTGGCATTTAGTCAGGATATGTGAGCAGAATAGTAATCACCGGTATTGACTATGAAAAACGATGTTAAAATGACAATAGGGCAGCATGAAAAAATCGCCGCCAAGCAAAATCCCAACAGAATTTTACTAACGAAATAATATCTAAATGAGTATAAAAACACGTTTTGCCCCGAGTCCAACGGGTTATTTACATGTAGGCGGCGCACGCACCGCATTGTTTTCCTGGCTGTATGCGCGAAAGCATGGCGGGAAGTTTATCCTAAGGATTGAGGATACCGATCTGGAGCGATCCACTCAGGAATCGGTCGATGCCATCTTGGAAGGCATGACCTGGTTGGGGTTGGAATATGATGAAGGGCCTTTTTATCAAACCCACCATTTTGATCGGTATAAGGAAATTATTCAGCAGTTGCTGGACCAAGGTGACGCTTATTATTGCTATTGCAGTAAAGAAGAACTGGAGCAGTTGCGTGCCGAACAAATGGCTAATAAGGAAAAGCCTCGCTATAACGGTAAATGCAGGGATTTGAAAGAGCCTAAAGGTAACCGGGAAGCGGTTATACGCTTTAAAAATCCTGTTGACGGTGCAGTAATCATCCCTGACTTGATTAAGGGCGACATTGTGGTTGCCAATAAAGAACTGGATGATTTGATTATCGCCAGAGGCGACGGCTCGCCTACCTACAATTTAACGGTGGTGGTCGACGATATGGATATGAAGGTCACGCACGTTATTCGCGGCGATGACCATATCAATAATACGCCAAGGCAGATGAATATCCTTAAAGCTCTAGGCTCTCCGCTTCCGAAATACGCGCATTTGCCGATGATTTTGGGCTCGGATGGCGCCAGGTTGTCGAAGCGTCACGGCGCAGTGAGTGTGATGCAATTTCGTGACGACGGCTATTTGCCCGAAGCGTTGCTGAATTATCTGGTGCGTCTGGGTTGGTCGCATGGCGATCAGGAGATTTTTTCCGTTGATGAAATGATCGAGCATTTTTCGTTGGAAAAAGTTAATGCGTCGGCTTCTGCATTCAACATGGAAAAGCTGTTGTGGTTGAATCATCAGTACATCATGAATAGCGATCCGGCGCATGTGGCGCGTCATTTAAGCTGGCACATGGGCGAGCTGGGCATTGACCCTAGCGAAGGTCCGAGTCTTGTCGATATGGTCAAGGCGCAACGGGAACGCTGCAAAACATTGGTTGAAATGGCCAATGCCAGCGTGTATTTCTACAAGGACTTTGACGCCTATGATGAAAAAGCGGCTAAAAAGAATTTTACTCCAGGCTCGGATGAAGTTCTGGCGCGCTTGCACAATGAATTTTTAGCGGTGGCAGAATGGCAGGGAGAAGCCTTGCACCAGGTTGTGCTGAATCTTGCCGAAACCATGTCGCTGGGCCTGGGTAAGGTTGCTCAGCCTTTACGTGTCGCGGTTTGCGGCTCAGCGGTTTCGCCGGCGATCGATATAACTTTGTCATTGCTAGGCAAGGAAAAGACCTTGTCCAGAATACAGCGAGCCATAAAACATATAAAAAGCTTAAATTAATATTGGACAGGACCGGTAATCCCTGTATAATGCCGGTTCTCAGCTTAGAGGGGCCATAGCTCAGCTGGGAGAGCGCTTGCATGGCATGCAAGAGGTCAGCGGTTCGATCCCGCTTGGCTCCACCAAAAAGTTGATTGAAACAGTTCTAGTCCCCATCGTCTAGTGGCCTAGGACACCGCCCTTTCACGGCGGTAACGGGGGTTCGAACCCCCCTGGGGACGCCATATATTAAGGCCTATGCTTAATAGGCCTTTTTTATGATTTTTAAGATAAATAGCAATACGATTTACAGTTAGTTAGGCTGACTAAACCAGTTTTAGTCCCCATCGTCTAGTGGCCTAGGACACCGCCCTTTCACGGCGGTAACGGGGGTTCGAACCCCCCTGGGGACGCCATTAATAGAAGGGTTATCAGAAATGATAACCCTTTTTTTATGCCTGCCGGTTTGACTTTGGCATCAGACACTGTGGAATAATCTTGATTTAAGCGGGTAATGATTTTATAAAATAGGCTTTTTGTAATTTTTTGCTATCTGTTTATGCATGCGCACACTTTAAGTCTTCTCAAGCACTAGCACGATTTCTCGGTCATTAACAAGAAAGGGGAGCGTCGAACCAAGCAGGTTCTTGTTCTCACTTTATTTAACTATGGTACTGGAAATAGCAACAGGCGTCCTGTCCGGGTCAATGGCGCTGCTCGCCGATGGCTGGTACATGGGGACACACGCTGCCGCCTTCATGATCGCAATTATTGCTTACCGCTATTCCCGCATTTACGCACATGACCAAACCTTTGCGTTCAGCCCTGGAAAAGTCAGCGTTTTAGGGGGATATACCAGTTCTGTTGTCTTGAGCATTGTGGCCTTGATGATGTTGATCGAATCGGTGCAGTGCATTGTCCAGCCCAAGATGATTCATTTTGATGATGCCATCGCCGTTGCAGTTTTCGGTTTATTTATCAATTTGATTTGTGCGCTGCTGCTTAAAGGCGACCATGATCATCATCATAGTCATGAGCATAATCTTAAAGCGGCTTATCTGCATGTTCTCGCCGATGCGTTGACGTCAGTGCTGGCCATTATTGCGTTGGCATTGGGCAAGTATTATGGCTGGAGCTGGCTGGATCCGCTTATGGGAATTGTTGGTGCGATGGTTATTGTGCAGTGGTCTTATTCTTTGATCAGAGAAACCAGTCCGGTTTTACTGGATGAAAGCATCTCGTTGAAGCATAAATTGGCTATCAAGGAAAAGATAGAAACTGATGCCGACAATCGCATTTCAGACTTACATATCTGGCGGGTAAGTCCCGGACACTTTGCCATTATCATATCGGTAGTGTCGCAGATCCCAAGGCTCCGGAATATTACAAGGAACTGTTAAAAGAGTTCCGTGTCCACGGCGGCAAGCTGTCGCATATTACCGTTGAGGTAAACCGATGCGCTGGAGATTATTGTAAAAGAACTGGTCAGCCGCATGCTCTGATGCCTACCGTTATGCGTGATTATCCTGAGTTGTTAAACGGACATCTATGCCGAAAGGACGTACTTGAAAGTAAATGAGCCCTCCAGCAAAGGAATGTTACCCCGCACTTTTAATCATAACCGGTACGGGGACATTACCCGGTTTAAAAACAAACAATGATAAAAATACTCATGCAGAAAGATGGACTTATTGCCATGTCATCAAATTTTAACGTAGATGGCTCAGAATAAGCCTTTGAATCATTTATCAAAGGTTAACCGTCATGAACAAATTCACACTGAATAATCTCAATATAATGACCGTATCGTTGGCCATGTCTGTTTTGGGGTTGGTTGTTACCTGGGGTGTTGAGCTATTAGTCAAGGAATTGTTTGGCTTGGGGTGAAGCGAAAGTAGCCCGTATAACGCAAGCTTCATACACGGGTTATACTTATCGTGGGTTTTAAGAAGATGTGTCGACGCTAACCCGACTTTTACTTTCGCGCTTGTTGGCATACATGGCTTCATCGGCATGCCGTAACAATGCTTCGGCTGTGTTGCCATGTTGTGGATAGGTGGCAATGCCGATACTGATATTGGTGCTAATTACATTGCCACGGTAATTAAAACTGCTCGAAGTCAATGTTTTCTGGATGCGCTTTGTCACCAGTTCAGCCGCTTCTACGGTAGTGTTCGGCAGCAAGACGGTGAATTCATCGCCGCCGTAGCGAGCTGCGGAGTCGCAGCCTCTTAAACAATTACGAAAGTTGCCGGCGATGGCTTGCAATAACAGGTTTCCTGCTTCGTGACCGTATTTGTCGTTGACGACTTTTAAGTTATCGCAATCCCCTAGTAACAGGCTAAAAGTGTGCCCGCTACGTTGGGCTTGTTGCAATTGTTTTTCTAGCAGATCCATGAATGCCCGGCGATTGTAGAGACTGGTTAATTCATCGGTTTGCGCGGTGGTTTTAATACGGCTGAAAACATGGTAGATATCGCTGGATAGCATGGTGGTGACATAGCCGACCAGCAACATAGGAAACAGCCAAGCCAGCAGGACGCTGCTTTGGGCTAAGGAAAATACCTCATTGCTGGGTAAGCCGCTTTTGCCTAAATATAGATAACAAGCACCGATTAAAGCCACTTCCAATAATGTGGTTAGCCTGCCCAAGGCTAAGGCACTGGTAATGATGGGCAGAAAGTACAAGTTAAGCAGCAGACTGTCCTGGCGCCCGGTATGCCAAACGAACCAAGTGACTAATAAGATCATGACCCAAGTCTCTAATGCCAGTTTCCAAACATTGGCTTTGGCAAAAAAATTAAGGTAATGAAATGCCATGACAAAGCCGGCGAAAGCGCAGAGACCGCCTAATAAAAAAACTTTAACATTTTCTTCGACTTGCCCAACTACCAGGTAAAACATCATCAAGACTAGTAATAACCACTGAATTTCCGCGATGGTACGGCTAAAACCGCTCAGGGCATCAGGTTCTTGATTGAGACGAAAAAAAGGTTCCTTGGGCATGGCGAATTTTCCAGGTAGACGATGTCGATCAGTAGAACGTAAAGAAAGTAGGTTAATTACTTATCTTATCATAACTGCTGCGAGACAGCCGCGTGGAGCAGGCTGACATTGATCAATAGCAAGGGCTATTGATCAATGAGTTGATTCGGATTGAGTTAAAACAGTGGTTCGAGTGGTATGTTGACTGGGTCTGGATAACCTACAGCCAACCTTTTCGTTTGAAGAACCAATAAGGTGCAATCCCCGACAGCAGCATCAATCCCAGTGCGCCGGGATATCCCAGTTGCAAATTGAGTTCCGGCATGTGCTGGAAATTCATGCCGTAAATACTAGCCACTAGGGTAGGGGGCAGAAAGACTACGGCAGCAATGGAAAAAATTTTAATAATCTTGTTTTGGGTAATGTTGATAAAGCCTTGGGTCGAGTCCATCAAGAAGTTGATCTTGTCGAACAGGAATGTCGTGTGCGACATCAAGGTATCCACGTCGCGCATGATTTCACGCGCCGTTTCCTGCAGCTCGGGGTGATTACGCAAATGCCGCTGCAGAAAGGATATGGAGCGTTGCGTATCCATCAGGCATAGCCGGATCTTCCCGTTGCTGTCTTCCAGTTTGGCTAGCTGGTCAATGGCATTTTCAAGATCGGAGTCTATTTCTTCCAACACCAGATAACTGACATCTTCCAGTTTGCGATGGATGTCCTCCAACGCATCGGCGAGATTTTCCACTTTTTGCTCGAATATCAGCACCAGCAATTCCTGCGGCGAATGCGCCGCTACCTGTCCATGCCGGGCGCGCATACGCAGCAGGCGGAAATCGGCTAAAGCGCCTTCACGCAGGGTAATGAGCCGCTCATTTTGCAAAATAAAAGCGACGGTCGCCGTACTGTGTCGCCCTTCGCTTTGGGCAAGAAACAAAGAGCGCACGTGAACGCCAGTGTTGTCGGTAAAGTAACGTGCCGAAGATTCGATTTCCTCCACATCATCCGATTCGGGCAGGGTTGTGCGCAGGAATGCTTGCAGCTGGGCGCGCTCATCTTCGCTGGGATCGTGCGCATCGATCCATGAAGCTTTGTCGACCGCCTGCTTGAGCTGATCTTCAGGCGGGGTATGTTCTTTGAGTCTGCCCTTGTCAAAGTTGAATAGTCTTAACATTAATGTATTCCGTTTTTTTATTATTCAGGCAAGCTATCGGGGCGAATCAGCGTGACCAGTTTGGCATCGGTCAGTTCTGCCCAGTCGCCTTCAAATGCGAGTTGAGCCAACGCGGCGGTAGGTAGACATTTTCCGTTAGCCGATAATGGAACCGAATGGGAGATTAGTTTTAACAACAATTCCTCTAAGCCCGGGTTATGTCCGACCAATAATACGCACCGTTCATGGCATAGGTTTTTTAGTACGGAAAGCAAGGTCTGAGCATCGGCCTCATAAATGCGCGGTTCGCAGATAATAGACGACTCGTCTATGTCTAATTGCCGGCAAACTCGCTGTGCCGTCTCCAGGGCGCGCGTTGCCGGTGAGCTAAGTATGGCGTCGGGTATCAAGTGCTGCTTGCTCAACCAGCGGCCCACCTGCTTGGCAGCGCGCCGGCCGCGTTTTTTCAAGGGGCGGAAAAAATCATCCGTATCAGCCGACCAATCCGATTTTGCATGCCGTAACAATAAAAGTTGGTGTGTCATAAAAGGTGCTGTTTGTGGAAGTAATTTCGGAGACTCGTCTATCAAGATACTATACCAGTAATTCTTTACAATTTTATTAAATCATAAAGTAAAAAATAGCTGAAACGTAGGTAATGCAAGGCATTTGGAGGTTGGTCGCCAAGCTTGATCAGTGGAACTACTTATTGATTGAAGAGGTTGATCTCTCTATTCTACAGGTATTTATGCGATATCAATGGGTTTCAAATTAATCGATGAGAGATAAAACGGAGGCGTATCATGTCAGTAAAAGAAGATTTTGAAAATGTATTAAAAAAGTTACAAGCAGAACGTGATGAAGCGAAATTAAAGCTGCATCTTGCTTCCATGGAAGCAAGGCAAGAGTTTGAAGAAGCCGAAAAAGAATGGCGTCATTTAAAAGCCAAAGCAGCTGAAATTGGGGATGAGTCGGTAGAAACTTCCGAAGAATTTATAGCCGATGCCAAAATAGTCGGTGAAGAACTTAAAGAGGCTTACCATCGAATTGCCAAACGTTTGGCTGGTTGAGCGTTATCTTTTGTCCAGGCATAGACATTATAGGTTTACACATTTTCTTGTATTCTCTTGGTTAGAAACTCATAGTTTATTTTGGCCGCTAAAGATAAAACAGGGGTATAGGGATTCCTGCAAACAACAGGCAAGGAGAATATTATGAATATCTTACGTAAGATTATTAAGATTATCAGGTCTAACGCTTTTCGGAGTATTGCAAAACTGTTCCTGAAAAATTTGCCACGTTGGGCATTACTGGCTGGCATCACCGTCCTGATCGCGGCGTTTTTTATTTTTGATCTGCAAAGCTATCTAACGCTGGAAACACTCAAGGCGCAGCAAGCGTCTATCGTTGCTTATCGCAGCAATCATCCCGTTTCGGCAATTGTTATTTATGCATTGATCTATATCGCAGTGACCGGGTTATCTTTGCCGGGGGCTACGATTCTGACGCTGGCCGGTGGTGCAGTGTTCGGTTTGCTGTGGGGAACGTTGATTGTCTCGTTTGCCTCCACCATCGGCGCCACACTTGCCTTTTTGGCGGCGCGTTATTTGTTTCGAGATGCGGTTAAAGCCCGCTTCGGCGATCGCCTGGAAACTATAAATAAAGGCGTAGACAAAGACGGCGCGCTGTATCTTTTTACACTGAGGCTGGTGCCGGCTTTCCCTTTTTTTGTTATTAATCTGGTTATGGGCTTAACAAACCTGAAAACCAAAACTTTCTATTGGGTTAGTCAGATTGGTATGCTCGCCGGTACCGTGGTTTATGTGAATGCCGGAACTCAGCTGGCTAAGCTGGAATCATTGTCGGATATTCTGTCTCCCGGATTGATCGGATCTTTTGTTTTGCTGGGCATTTTTCCGTTGCTGGCCAATAAAATCGTCGAAGCTATCAAGGCTAACAAGGTTTATGCGCAATGGCATAAACCGCCGCGCTTTGATAATAACATCGTGGTGATAGGCGCGGGTTCGGGTGGCTTGGTCACCGCTTACATCGCCGCCGCCGTCAAAGCCAAAGTCACCTTGGTCGAAAAACATAAAATGGGCGGCGATTGCCTGAACACCGGCTGCGTTCCCTCTAAAGCCTTAATCCGATCCTCCAGGCTGTTGGCTCAGATACGTCGGTCTGCCGATTTCGGCATTAAAAAAGCCAATGCCGAATTCGATTTTGCCGATGTCATGAATCGGGTGCAGTCGATTATTCTTACCATTGAGCCGCATGATTCCGTGCAACGTTATACAGACCTTGGCGTAGATGTTGTCGAAGGCGAAGCGAAGATTATTTCACCGTGGGAAGTTCAGGTGACAACGGCTGGGGAAAGCCGCATTATCACCACGCGCGCCATCGTCGTTGCCGCCGGCTCGCGGCCATTGGTTCCGCCGATTCCAGGTGTCGACGATATCGGCTATCTGACCTCCGATAATATTTGGGAGTTGCGCAAATTGCCTGCGCGATTGGTCGTGTTGGGCGGCGGGCCGATCGGTTGTGAATTGGCGCAATGCTTTGCCCGTTTCGGCAGACAGGTTACGCAAGTCGAAATGGCGCCGCGCCTGCTGATTAAGGAAGACGTCGAAGTCTCCGAGGCTGTGATGGCGAAATTCCGTCAGGAAGGCATTAATGTGCTCGTTGAGCATACCGCCAAAAAATTTGTTATCGAAAACGGTGAAAAAATCCTGCTTGTCGAGCATGACGGTAAAGAGCAGCGTATTCCTTTCGATCAAGTATTGTTGGCTATCGGCCGCGTTGCCAATATACAAGGATACGGCCTTGAACAGCTGGGTGTAGAAACTTCGCCCAAACACACCATCGAAACCAATGAATTCCAACAGACCAACTACCCAAACATTTTTGCCTGCGGCGATGTATCCGGCCCATTTCAATTTACACACGTTGCGGCCTATCAGGCTTGGTATGCGGCAGTGAACGCGTTGTTTGGCGGCTTGTTTAAATTTCGTACCGATTACTCGGTGATTCCCTGGGCTACCTTTACCGATCCTGAAGTTGCACGGGTCGGCCTTAATGAACAGGACGCCTTAGTAAAGGGGATTGCCTATGAAGTCAGCACTTATCATTTTGACGATCTTGACCGCGCAATTGCCGACGGAGCAGCTCACGGCTTTGTTAAGGTTTTAACTCCGCCGGGCAGGGATAGGATTCTCGGCGTGACCATTGTCGGCGAACAGGCCGGCAATTTGATCGCCGAGTTCGTGCTGGCGATGAAACACAATATCGGCCTGAATAAGCTGCTAGGTACAATTCATATTTATCCCACCTTATCCGAGGCCAATAAATACGTGGCCGGCGTCTGGAAGCGCAACCATGTGCCGAAAGGCTTGTTGTGGTGTGTCGCTCGTTATAACGGCTGGCGCAGAGGTTAATATGCATTGCAAATCTTGATCTATTTACTCTGTATTTGATAGCTTGATATTAATCAAGGCGACTTTTGTCTATAATCGAAAGAAATGCCAAGCCCGCGCGGAGCAACGAAGATAGAACGATGTTATTTCAGCGTTAGTGTCAGGTTCCAGTTAACAGGAGTAACAATTTGAACCCCAAAAACAAGATTTTATTTGCAGGAGATCCGCATGGAGATTTCAGGCCGCTGATAGCGGCAGTACATGAATATAAACCCGAGGCCGTTGTCTTGCTGGGCGATTACGACCTGGACACACCGCTAGATATCTGTTTGCAGGAGATTATCGGTTTAACCCAGATCTGGTGGATTGCCGGAAATCATGACTTTGAAACGCCCTGCAAATATAAAAACCTGTTTCATTCGGCCCTGGCTGGAAACAGTTTGCACTTGAAGGTTACGGAAATAGCAGGGTTGAGAGTTGCCGGATTAGGCGGTATTTTTCTTGGTCGGGTCTGGTATCCGCCGCAGCAGCCTAAATGGCGTGGCAAGCAGCACTTTCTGCATAATCAGCCCACCAATACAAGACATACGGCTATGTCGTTAAAATATAAAGGGGCGATTTGGCATGATGAATTTGAGGCATTAAAAACGCTGAAAGCGGATATTTTGGTAACTCATGAAGCGCCGGGATCTCATCGGCATGGGTTTGATGTGATTGGCGAGTTGGCTACCGCCATGGGCGTCAAAAATATCTTTCATGGCCATTTGCACGAAAATTACATCGGTATTATTAAAAGCAATATCAAGGTAGTCGGCGTGGCGAACAGGGCAGTCGCGGATTTGGTGGGTAATACCTTAAGGAATGGAGGCTGACAAGATGTGCCTTTAAATTAGGCTGGGTTTCATGTTATTCAACCCAGCCCGTCGTTTACCGTTTTACGCCTGACTGCTTAAGTAATCTTCATAATTACCGTTGAAATCAACAACCCCGTTCGGGGTTAATTCGATAATCCGTGTCGCTAGCGATGATACAAACTCCCGGTCATGACTGACAAATATCAAGGTGCCTGGATAATTTTCCAATGCGGTATTTAGTGATTCAATCGATTCCATGTCCAAATGGTTGGTCGGTTCGTCCAACACCATGATGTTGTTTTTCTGCAGAATCAGCTTGCCGAACAGCATGCGGCCCTGTTCTCCTCCGGAAATGACTTTAACGGACTTGTTGATGTCGTCGGCGCTGAACAATAATCGTCCCAGAGTGCCGCGTATGGCTTGGTCGTCGTCCGTTTCCTTGCGCCATTGCCCCATCCACTCGATCAGGCTCATGTTTTCGGCAAAGTCTTCGGCATGATCTTGGGCAAAGTAGCCCACTTCCGAGTTTTCCGACCATTTGACCACGCCGGCATCGGGCGTTAAGTCGCCGACCAGGGTGCGCAGTAGGGTGGATTTACCGATACCGTTGGCACCGATGACCGCAACGCGTTCGCCGACGGCAACCATCAGGTTCAGGTCTTTAAATAACGGCTGTTCACCATAGCCTTTGCTTAAACCTTCAACTTCCAGCGCCAAGCGGTGCAGTTTTTTAGTCTGGTCAAAACGGATAAACGGATTAACCCGGCTTGAAGGTTTGACTTCATCCAATTTGATTTTATCTAGCTGTTTGGCGCGCGAGGTGGCTTGTTTGGCCTTGGACGCATTCGCCGAGAAGCGGCTGACGAAAGTTTGCAGTTCGGCGATCTGGGCTTTTTTCTTGGCGTTTCCGGCCAGCAGGCGTTCGCGCACTTCGGTCACTGCAATCATATAGTCATCATAATTGCCGGGATAAACGCGCAGCTCGCCGTAATCCATGTCGGCCATATGGGTGCAGACGCTGTTTAAGAAGTGACGGTCATGCGAGATGATAATCATCGTGCAATTGCGCTGGTTCAGGATGTCTTCAAGCCAGCGGATGGTGTTGATGTCCAGGTTGTTGGTTGGCTCGTCGAGCAGCATGATGTCGGGATTGGAGAACAAAGCCTGTGCCAGCAATACCCGCAGTTTCCAACCCGGTGCTACGGCGCTCATCGGGCCGTTATGCTGTTCCAGCGGAATATCCAGACCCAGCAATAGCTCACCAGCTCTGGCTTCAGCAGTATAGCCGTTGTATTCGGCGAACACCGATTCAAGCTCGGCGGCACGCATGTAGTCGTCCTCGGTCGCTTCCATGTTGGCATAGATGGCGTCGCGCTCGGACATCGCGGCCCACATTTCGGTGTGCCCCATCAGCACCACGTCCAGTACACGTTGGTCTTCATAAGCGAATTGATCCTGACGCAAATTACCCAGGCGTTCATTGGGGCTGATGCTGACGTTGCCCGCCGAGGGTTCCAAATCGCCGCTCAATATTTTCATGAAGGTCGATTTACCGCAGCCGTTCGCGCCGATCAGGCCGTAACGGTTGCCGTCGCCGAATTTGACTGAGACGTTTTCAAACAGGGGTTTAGCCCCGAACTGCATGGTGATGTTAGCTGTAGAAATCAAGTTTTTGTTCCGAGTGTAAAAGTAAAAAGGGTATTTGGTTAAGTGAGGGATTAATTCACCACGAAGAATACGAAGGACACGAAGAATGTTATGTGAAACTTCGTGTTCTCCGTGATCTTCATGGTAAAAGCTTGTTATAGCGAATTAAGCCAGACCTCAGGCACTATATTGGCCGTGTTTTGATCGTCGCTGAGCCAAATCTGCCCATCTTGGATACTGATCTGTAACTGCATGGTGCGCTTTACCATGGAGGCGAGTTGATCGGTAGACTCTTTGGGCAGGTTAATGACCGTCAGGTTTTTAAAGCGTTCCAGCTTGGGTTGAATCTGGTTCCACCAGACAGTATTGCGTCCACCATAGGTATAGAGGATGACTTTATCGGCGCGATTGGACGCTTTGCGGACGCGTTTTTCATCCGGCATGCCGACCTCAATCCACAGCTCAATGTCGTCGGTCAGGCTTTTTTGCCAGAGCTCAGGCTCATCGTCGGTGCTCAGGCCTTTAGTAAATTGCAACTGTTCATGGGCATTAATCACAAAAGCCACAAGACGCACCATCATGCGTTCTTCGGTTTCCGAGGGATGCAGGGCGATGGTCAGGTTATGCGATTGATAATAGCCTCTGTCCATGTCTGAAATCTGACAGTCGGCTTTGTAGATGGTTGACTTAAGCGCCATTGAGCGTTTTCGGTTTTAGGTAATAAAACCGCCATTTTAACAGATTTTAGCCTGTAAGTGTTTTACAGTAGCAGCTTGTCGTCAATAGCAATAAAACGGCTGGCGGAATTGATCAATGAGGGGGCTGTCAGGGCAGGGACTCCGTAGACTTCCGTTGTTACGCCATAAACGTTTCGAGCCTTATCCAATAACAGATCGAAATCGCCGTCGCCGGACAATAAAACAATCACATCGACCTTGGCGGCGTAATCGATCACATCCAGCGTGATGCCAACATCCCAGTCGCCTTTTGCGGAACCGTCGCTACGTTGGATGTATGGCTTCAGTTTAACTTCAAAACCGATGCTCCTGAGTATCTGCTGGAATCCCTGTTGTTTGCTGTCGCCTTTGTCTATCGCATAAGCAAACGCCGCGACCACTTCCCTGTTGGCGGTCGCTTGCGACCAGAATGCGGCGTAATTGAAATGCCGCCGGTAGCTTTGCCTGGTGGTGTAATAGATATTCTGCACATCGGCAAAGATGGCGACTTTTTCCATGTCCTTATTTAAGAAATGAACAGCAGTAATCGCTAGGGGCTTTAACTTTCATTGTGAAGGCAGAATTAGCAGGCACATTGAAAGATTCGCCGCCTTTTACGGTTTGCCATTCGGCGCCAGGCAATAAAACCTCCAGAACGCCATCGATGATTTCCATTAATTCAGGGTCGGCGGTGTTGAAGGTATATTCGCCGGGCAACATGAAGCCCAAGGTTTTTGTTGAACCGTCCGCGAACTTGATAGTCCGGCTGCTGACATTGCCGCCGAAGTAAACATTGGCTTTTTTGACGACAGTTACATTATTGAATTCTGACATGGATTGTCCTATGGAATGAATAAATTAAGGGGCGCCATGATACCAGATTTGTTGAGTTAGGGCTTGGCGTTTAGTCGATCGCTTCCCTGATCAGGATTGTTGCTAATCGCCTGAAAAGGGGGTACTTTGAATATGACAGTCTAATTCTATGGGAGACATATCATGAGATATCAGTTAATCCTGTTTATTATACTTTTTTCATTGTTCGCATGTGGTGGTCTTCCGTCAGTACGGGAGACGAGATATACCTCGGACACATTCGAGCCGACCGCTAATGTCGAGGTCTTGCAAACCTGGCCACGGGATCGGAAATATCTGGAAATCGCAGAACTTGAGGTCAGTACGGGCGCTAAGGCAAACAATGCCCTGCGTGATAAAGCAAAGGAAATGGGCGCGGACGCAATAGTCATCGGGCCAGTCCATCGGCACGGTCAGGTGCAGGTGCCTATTGGAGGAACGATATCAGATGGGCCTGCCGGCAGCTTTCGTGGCGTCCCATTGAATAGCGTTCGTGCCGTAGCCATAAAATACCAGCCTTAGCGTTGTCTATTGGCGGCAAGCTCCGTGGTTTTTAGCTAATCTTGCTGATCACAAAAAGCCTTGGGGCTGATTCTTTGGGTGCCGTGCTGTAAATGGTGCTGACTTTGAATTGCTCAGGATTTAGCCGTTCGCTCCAGATTTTAACCTGATCGGTTTCTTGATCGCCGCCTTGGTGGCCGGGGTAGGCCAGCAGGGTGATGATGCCGTTCACAGCCAGAATCCGGCTGGCGGCAGTTAAGGCGGCCAAGGTCGAACCGGTCAGGGTGATGACGCTTTTGTCTCCGCCCGGCAGATAGCCCAGGTTAAACATGATTGCTTGAACTTTACCGTGAAGATCCGCAGGTATTTTTTCGTCCATATTGGCATGGCTATCATGTATCAGAGTGAGACGATCCGAAAGCTTGTTTTGTCGGAATTTTTCCAAAGTCGAATCGATAGCCCCCTGCTGTATATCAAAGCCATAAACCCGGCCGGACGGGCCGACTTGTTCAGCGAGAAACGCGGTATCGTGGCCGTTGCCTACTGTCGCGTCAATGGCAATGTTGCCGGGGCGGAGAATGTCCATGATCAGGTCATGAGCCGTGTTAACCAGTGAAATGCGTTTCATAATGGCGTTGGATAGTGCAGGTTGGGGGTAAGGTGGCGATTTTTAATAAGGCATCGGCAAAATGCCGGCTGTGCCAGGGTATCTGCAAACTGCCTTTGGCTCCGAAGCCGTTAAAGATAGCCAGATGCTTGTGTTGCGGATGCCAGCCGATAAAAGGCTGTCTGTCTTGCGTGCATGGCCTGATGTTGGCCTGGTGGTTGATTAGGGCTGGATGAGTCAAATCGGCCGAGATTTGGCGAAGCGCATGTAACAACTCACTCTTGCCGTGCTCGGTCGCATCGGTATTCAAATTGTCCCGATCGAAAGTTGCGCCGACGCGAATCTGATGGCTGTTTAATGGAATCAGCCAGTTGCCGTAATTGAGGATTTTATCGGGCAGTGCTGTTTGGTGCTCCAGCGTTAGAATTTCGCCTTTGGTCGGCTTGAATGGCAGCCAGGAAAACCAGGGGTTGTAGGTGGCTTGATGGCCTTCGCAGAAAATAATGCGTTTGGGACTAATGTCCTGCCAGCGCAAAGAAGGTTCCAGTTGTAAGTCCCGGTAATCAAAATCAGCCTGCCGATAGCAGCCTTTGGCCATGAAAAACGTTTTCAGGCAACTGAGTAATGGCCGGGTCAATAAATAGCCCGTTTGTTTTTGTTCCAGGAGGCCGAATGGCGTTGCGAGCTTATTGATGGCGTTACCCGGCTGGATCTCGCCCAGATAGTCCTGATAATCGGGATTGTTAAGGCGTTTGCCGGCGTTTTTAAATTCGTTATCGCTGTGGAAAATCCGCAGCATCGGTTTTTCGATATAAAACGTTTGCTGAAAAAAATCGGCTAACTGGGTATAGCAATGTTTTGCGGTAGGCAGTAACAGATCGACATCGGCGGATTTCACAAAGCGCATGCCGGTGACCGGGTTGATGAGTCCGGCTGCTACCTGCGAGGCGCTTTCCCGTCCGTTATCGATGATGACGACTTTGCAACCCCTGTGTATCAGCTCCCATGCAAGCAGACTGCCCGCTAACCCCTGGCCGATGATTAGAAAGTCGATCATGAATTGAGTCCACTACCAAGAGCACAGAACGACATAGAAGCCTTCGTGCTGAAAAAAGCAATCTTACTTAGCTGTCAGCGCCACGCCGTTGAAGTGAATGCCTTCCCAGCCGTATTTCATGAAATTCCTGATGTTCTGGTGGCCCGTGCCGTCCGGATTATTCAAGACATCCAATCGGTAATAATCCCCAAACAGGTTTAACGTTTGTTGCTGATCAAGTTGGTTGAGCTGGGCAAAAGCGAAAATCTTGCAAGAGCCTTCGTTAGTGCCGGCCTGATTAACTAATAACTGATCATTCAAACCGTTGCTGAATTCAGTGGCCTGATAATGGTAGTTGTCAGTAATGACCGCGATGGTTTCATCAAAACTGACAGCTTCGTTATTTTTTACTTTTTCAATAAATGATGCGAGTGACATGTGCAAGTACGAGGTGAACAGGAGTTAGCGGAGCAATCCGGAAATCTTTTTAAATTCAGGGTGAGTGGAATCCCTGACCCATTCGAACAACACCGATTCGTAATTGGTGATAGTGGCACTTTGCTGCTGCATGCGCTGCAAGGCATAGAATTTGTGTTCCGCCTTGCGGGAACAGATGGCGTCCTCGACGACATGCACCTGATAGCCTAAATGCAGCAATTCCAACACGGTCTGCAGCACGCAAACATGGGCTTCTTGGCCGACCAGTATGATCTGCTTGCGATCGGCGTTGGCGACAGTGTCGATGAAACCGTCAGCCGCGCAGCACGAAAAACCGGTCTTGTCGAAAATCAGAGTGTCTTCCGACAATATGTCGGTGATGGTTGTGTCTGTAGAACCTAGGCCTTTAGGATATTGCTCGGTTAGCAACACAGGAATGTTTAGCATCCCGGCGGCTTCAACCAAGCTGCGGGCATTGGCCGTCATCAGCTCGGCTTCGGCCTCAGGCATGGCCGCGGATAATTTTGACTGCAAATCGACGACGATCAGCAGGCTGTTTTTTGCAGACAGAAGGTTAGGATGTGTGGTCATTAGCAAAGAGATTTAGTTAGAGGGAAATGTCAGGGTAAGAGATGAAAAAGGACTTACCCTTTTTTCATAATGCGTGCTTTTTCACGTTGCCAGTCGCGGTCTTTTGAGGCGGCGCGTTTGTCGTGTAATTGCTTGCCTTTTGCCAGACCGATTTCCAGTTTGGCCCGGCCGTTCTTCCAGTACATGGACAGCGGAATCAACGTGTAGCCTTTGCGTTCGACGGCGCCGATCAGCTTGTTGAGTTCGTGCCGGTTCAGCAGCAGCTTCTTGGCGCGGATAGCGTCCGGGTTAACATGAGTTGAAGCAGATAACAGCGGCGAAATATGAGCGCCGGATAACCAGGCTTCGCCCCGTTTTATCGCGACATAGCTTTCTTTAAGCTGCACGCGACCATCCCTGAGGCTTTTAACTTCCCAACCTTCCAAAACAATTCCCGCTTCAAACTTTTCTTCAATCGTGTACTCAAAAGTGGCCTGCCGATTGACGGCGATAGTGGCGTTTTGCTGCTTGTTATTTTTTTTGGACTTTTTGTCGGCCATAGATTTTTAAACTGACGTAAAGGAATAATTTTGTTATTTTACTCGATATTACTAACTGATGTTATGCAATAACCAAAAGTTCGCCGCGAAAGACGCGTTCGTGGCGATTTTATAATTATAAAGTCTTACAGGCACACAAATGGCGGATACAAAAAAATCACAACATGGTGAATGGTCATCACGTTTCGCATTTATTCTGGCTGCGACGGGTTCCGCAGTCGGTCTGGGTAATATTTGGAAGTTTCCCTATATTACCGGAGAAAACGGCGGCGGGGCATTTGTCATGGTCTATTTGCTGTGCGTGTTGCTGATCGGCATTCCCATTATGATGGCGGAAACCATGTTGGGGCGGCGCAGCAGGCAGAACCCGATCAACACCATGGTCACCTTGACCGAAGAAGCCGGGGCGGATAAAAACTGGCATTACTTAGGTTGGATGGGGGTGGCTGCCGGTTTCTTGATACTCTCTTATTACAGCGTTATTGCAGGTTGGGCGTCAGCTTACGTATTAAAAGCTATTACCGGCAGTTTTTTTGGTGCCGATGCATCATCAATAAAAGCAATCTTTGATGATTTTGTTGCCAGTCCGGTGAAGCTGCTTTTCTGGCATACCCTGTTCATGTTGGCGACCATGTTGATCGTCGTTCGCGGCGTTAATACCGGTTTGGAAAAAGCGGTGCGTTTTTTAATGCCCAGCCTGTTTGTGCTGCTGATTCTTATGGTGGCTTACGCTATGACCACCGACACTTATTATGATCAGGGTATTAAATTCCTGTTCATGCCTGATTTTAGCAAGCTAACCGGCGACGGTGTATTGACCGCGATGGGACACGCTTTTTTCACGTTGAGTTTGGGTATGGGCGCTATCATGGTTTACGGTTCTTACCTGCCTAAAGATGTGTCGATTGCCAAAACCGTCTATTGGATTGCCGGTACCGATACAGTGGTTGCCTTGTTAGCGGGTATTGCCATCTTCCCGATTGTTTTTGCCAATGGGTTGGAACCTGCTGCCGGTCCCGGACTGATCTTTCAAACCTTGCCGATAGCTTTCGGCAACATGACCGGTGGCTGGCTATTCGGCATTTTGTTTTTTGTGATGCTGGTGTTCGCGGCATTGTCTTCGTCCATTTCATTAATAGAACCGGCTGTTGCGTGGTTGATTGAAAATAAAAACATGAGTAGGGAACAAGCCTGTACCTGGTCAGGCTCGGTAACTTGGTTGCTTGGATTCGGCACCATTTTTTCATTCAATGCCTGGTCCGAGTTCAAGATTTTCGACAGAACTATTTTTCAATTGCTGGATTATTTAACAGCCAATTTGATGTTGCCTATCGGCGGCTTTTGTATTGCGGTGTTCGCCGGCTGGATTATGAAGCAGCAACATACCGAGCAGGAATTGAATATGCCGAATCCACAAGGCTATCAAATATGGAAGGTTTTAGTTCGCTACGTATCTCCCGCTGCCGTGTTTCTGGTATTTCTTCACGTCGTCGGAGTCCTTTAAGCATGACCGTTGTACAAAAAAGCGCTCTGGTCAAATTTTCAGCGCAGCAGATGTTTGATCTGGTTAATGACATTGAAGCCTACCCGAAGTTCTTGCCCTGGTGCAGCGGCAGCCGGATCATCAAGCGCGAAGATGATATTGTCGAAGCCGAGCTATTGATTTCCAAAGGCGGCTTTAAAAAATCATTTGCGACCCGTAACAAGATTGAGCCAGGGCGCAGCATGACGCTTTCCCTGTTGAACGGCCCGTTTTCTTCCCTGGAAGGACGCTGGGAATTTATACCGCTACGCGAAGATGCCAGCAAGATTTCCCTGGATCTGGAGTTTGAAATGTCAGGCAAGCTGGCAAGCATGGCTTTCGGCGCAGTCTTTAACCAGATCTGCAATACCATGGTCAGCTCGTTTACCGCACGGGCCAAAGCCGTTTATGGTTAATGTCGAAGTGGCTTACGCCAAGCCCGAAGAACAGGCGATAGTCGAACTGAACATACCGGAAGACGCAACGGTTGAAGCGGCGATAAAAGCCTCTGGCTTACTGGAGCGATTTCCTGAGATTGTGTCATCCGAGCTTAATGCGGGGATTTTTGGCGCGGCCTGCAAACTGGATCAGCCTGTTAGAGAGGGAGATAGGATAGAAATTTATCGGCCATTGGTTCATGACCCGAAAGAGGCTAGGCGGCAAAGGGCTTTGAAGAGGGACTAGCTGTTAACTTAGATTCAACTCATAAGTAGCGGAATGTAGAATGATCGTATTCACGAAGCCCTGGATTCTACAAGCTCTATTCAGGCTACTTGCTACATACATTAAGAGAATTCCATATGATTAGTGAAGTAGATGTATTAGAAATAGAAAAGCTATTTGTTGACATACAACCGGATGCCGCTGGTAACAAACCAGTTCGTGACGGAATTGTAAATTTTCAAACGTACATAGCAGCATCGTATAGAGTGTTATGGATTTTGAAAGAACCTAACGATGAAAAAGATGGAGGGGGGTGGGATGTCCGAAAGTTCTTATCTAATGGCAAATTTAAAGGTTATAAAAAATGGAAAAGAACTTTCTCTTTACTGTTACGTGTGACGCATGGAATATTTAATGGTTTTCCACAGTGGGAGTCACTTCCGAGCGTAGACAAAATCGAAACTCATACACTTGAATCTATTGCGTATATCAATTTAAAGAAGCTCCCAGGAGGAGCACGCACTAATGGGGCTATGGTTGCTGATGCTTATAAACAATCAAAGGGTCTAATACTTGAACAAATTAGAGTGTTCAAACCACATATTGTTATTTGCTGTGGAATGACTCTGTGGTTATTACGTCCTGACCTAGGGATACCGAATGAAGAAGTAAATAAAGACAATGAATATGCCTATTACACAAAACACAATTCTATTGTTTTTATTGATACTTATCACCCAGCACAAATTTCTATCAAGCACCGAGTACATTATGAGGCAGTAATAGACGCGTGCAAAAAAGGTTTGAGCTTGGCTTAACAAGCCATGTAGGGTGCGCACCGCGCACCATTTAAGAATACCAGAATGACCGAGCTATTTTAAAGCATTCCAACGGGTAATCTATTTCAGGTATCAATATTTCCAGTATGGTCGGACACCGAAAAGGGGGGCGATGCACCCCCTACTGTTGCTAGAGCGGCAATTGGTCTGTTGGTGATCCCGATGCTGGCTTTTTATCCGATTTATCAGACTTAGGCGCGTCATCAATGCCGTCATAGCCAAACAGGCCGGTGATCATTTCCCACAGGGTTCTATCAATTTCCCGCTTCGGTACTTCTACGGTAGTTTCTTCCGATGTTTTAATAACGGGAACCTCGCTGGGCTTGAAGTCGCCTTGCACGCCGATCAGTTGATCGTTGTCGAAGAATAACGAGATTCTTTTTTGCTGCCTGTCGCCGCCTTTAACTTGTGCAGAATAGAGATAATCCCAACGTTTTTGATGAAAAAAATCAGTCAGCATCGGTGAGCCCATGATGTACAGCACCTGGCGTTTGTTCATGTTGGGTCTGAGCTGGTCAATCATGGCTTGATCGACGATATTGCCTTGCTGGACATCAACTCTGTAGACGCCGGGCAGATTGTTTAGAATGGTGGTGCAGGAGCTGAGCGTCAGGCTTGCTACAATTGCAAAAGTGCAGGGGATCCGACTCCGGGGATGGAGGAGGTAGGGCAGCGCATGAGGCAATTGTCGAGAGCAATTAGCAAATAGGTTTAAAGCAGAAAGCGGCTTTCTCATTTAAGGCAGCGGATGAGTTGGAAATACAAAATGATACAGGATGTTAAAGAATTATCCTATAAAACTGTCATGCCCATACTGTCAAAAAAAGGCTACAATGGACGTAATTCTATAGACGACTGCCTACGCAAAGGTACAAACGGAGATTAATGTTGGAAACTCATGATTTAAGGAGTGCAGGCCTGAAGGTGACGTTGCCTCGGGTCAAGATTCTGCAAATTTTAGAAAGTCAGACTAATGAGCGTCATTTGACCGCTGAACAGGTTTATAAAATTCTGCTCAGTGAAGATGAAGAAATCGGCTTGGCTACGGTTTATCGTGTTTTAACCCAGTTTGAAGCGGCGGGACTGGTGACCCGGCATCACTTTGAGGGCGGCAACTCTGTCTTTGAGCTTGATAAAGGCACGCATCATGATCACATACTTTGCATGAAGTGCGGCAAGGTCGATGAATTTACTGATGAGGTTATTGAAGTCCGGCAAAAAGAAATCGCAGAAAAACTGGGTTACGAATTGACCGATCACGGGCTTTATTTATATGGTTTTTGCGCTCAGTGCAGGAAATCCTGATTTTTAATTTCAAATTGTAGGCTTCATGTTTAAACCTCTCATTTTTTATATCGGCTTGCGTTATACGCGAGCCAAACGCCGAACTCAGTTCATTTCTTTTATTACTTTGACTTCCATTCTAGGCATAGCCTTGGGCGTCACCGCATTGATTGCCGTATTGTCGGTAATGAACGGCTTTGAAGCCGAGTTGCGTGAGCGGATACTGGGCATGACTGCACATGCGACCGCCACCGGAAGATATGGCCAGTTGGACAATTGGCATGAACTGGAGCAGAAATTAAAAAATTATCCGCATGTAGAAGGCACCGCGCCTTTTATTAACGGGCAGGTGATGATTAACGCCGACCGGCGCGTTAGTGGCACCATGCTGACTGGAATATTGCCGGAATACGAGTCCAGGGTGTCGGAAGTCGCCGATAAGATGCAGGATGGCAAATTGACTGATCTGGTTCCCGGCGAATACGGCATTGTTTTAGGGGTAGAGCTGGCTAATTATCTGGGCGTTTTCATGGGCGATAAGATTACCGTCATTAGTCCTCAGATAAATTCGACGCCGGCCGGTATTGTGCCTCGCATGCGCCGGTTTACCGTAGTGGGTATTTTTAAGATCGGCATGTACGAATATGACCGTAATATGGCGATGATCCATCTTGACGACGCAGCCAAGCTGTTCCGTTTGGATGATGCTGTTTCAGGCCTTAGAATCAAGTTGGACGATCTGTTTAATGCGCCGAAGATCACTCGTGCGCTGTCAAACGCTTTGTATGGCGATTATCAGGTTAGCGACTGGACCTTGGCTCACAACAACTTCTTCCGGGCGATACAGACGGAAAAGCGGGTTATGTTTATTATCTTGTTGCTGATTGTCGCGGTGGCGGCTTTCAATATTGTTTCGACCTTGGTGATGGTGGTCACCGATAAGCGCGGCGACATCGCTATTTTAAAAACTCAGGGATTGACGTCGCGTTCGGTGATGGGCATTTTTATGGTGTTGGGGGCAGTTATCGGAGTAACCGGCACCGCACTGGGAACGGTAGGCGGAGTATTGCTGGCGTTGAATGTTGAAACCATCGTTCCCGCTATTGAAAAACTGTTTCACGTCCAGTTTATGGCAGCCGATGTGTATTACATCAGCGAGCTGCCTTCCAAATTGGTCTGGACTGATGTTTATGTCATAGCGGGTATGGCTTTTTCCCTGTCATTATTGGCGACTATTTATCCTGCTTGGCAGGCATCCAAAGTAAATCCAGCGGAAGTTCTCAGATATGAATAATACCAGCATTTTGCAGTGTCAAAAGTTGACCATGCGCTATGATCAGGGCGGACTGGATGTTGATGTTTTAAAAGGGGTTGATTTAAGCATCGGTGTCGGTGAGCGTGTTGCCATTATGGGCGCATCGGGTTCAGGCAAAAGCACTTTGCTGCACTTGCTGGGTGGACTTGAAAAGCCCACCGGCGGCAAGGTGGTTTTGGACGGCGTCAATTTTAATGAGGTCGGCGCAGGCCAACTGGCTAAATTGAGAAATAAGTCCTTGGGCTTTATCTATCAGTCGCATCATCTGCTGGGCGAATTTACCGTATTGGAAAACGTGGCGATGCCTTTGTTGATTGGCGGGCACGCGGTAAAAGAGGCAAGTGATCGGGCGATAGCGCTGTTGAAGCGGGTAGGGTTGGGACATCGCATTGAACACAAACCCGGTGAATTGTCAGGCGGGGAGCGGCAACGTGCCGCAGTAGCCAGGGCGTTAATCAATAAGCCTTGTGTAGTTTTGGCAGATGAACCTACCGGAAACCTGGATAGCAAAACAGCTGATCAGGTTTATCAGTTAATGCTGGAATTGAATCAGGAGCTGAATGTCAGCTTTTTGGTAGTAACCCATGATCACGAGCTGGCTGCCAGAATGGGCAAGGTTTTGCATATGGAAGATGGATTGATTGTCGGTTAAGAAAATGCAAAGGTGGCGAACGCCTGTATTCGTGCAGTCGTTCGCTAACGTTAATCGCTTTCTATATCTTCAATTTGCGCACCTTTCGCTACAAGTCTTTTTTCCTGTCTTTCAGCCCATTTTCTGGTTATATGCTGTTTCCAGTAATATTGAATGCCGAAATAACCGGCCGCGGACGAGAGAATACCCATAACAAAACAGCCGGTCAGAAACGGCTGCCAGACATCGCCAAGCCCAGAGAACATGCCGCTTAGTGAAAACTCGGATTCATCGGCGACGGCCGGCTGATTCAAAAACCAGAGTCCGACTCTATAAGCAAAATAAAACAGGGGCGGCATGGTGACGGGGTTGGTTATCCAGACTAATCCTACTGAAAGAGGTAGATTAGCCCTGTAATAAATGGCGCCCGCAGCGGCAATGGCCATCTGGGTCGGGGTCGGAATCCAGGCGCAAAAAAGCCCTACAGCGAAAGCCATAGAAACGGAACGCCGGTTTAAATGCCAGAGGTTAGGCTCATGCAGTTTATCGCCAAGAAATTGCAAGCTCTTGTGCCGTTTGATCACTTCAGGATCGGGGATAAACTTGTTAATCAGTTTACGTATGATTTCTTTTGGCATAGTTGTCTATTATCAAATTGCGTTTGATTTAAGTTTATCAGGTTTTTAGCCTAAAAAACGACAAGGTGCTAAATGGTTGTCTACGCTTTATTATTTCTAGCCGGACTGATGTTGGTTCAACTGTTGGCGGTATTGCCGGACATTCAATGGTTGATGGCTGGCGGTGTATTGGCCTGCATCATTGCATGGTTGCGTTATTGGCAAGTTTTGTTTTTTGTGGTCGGCGTACTCTGGGCGGTAGTGTTCGCAATGCATCGATTATCCGAGCGCTTGCCCGAACAATTGGAGGGTTCAGAGATTCAGGTGACCGGGACCATAGCCAGCTTGCCGGAACAGGATGAGAAACGCGTCCGCTTCGACTTTATCACCAGGGATGGTGTGTATGCCGAAAACCAGTCGGGAACAGGTTCGGCGATCACCAGGGATGGTGTGTATGCCGCAAGGCTGCCGGGAGCAGGCGCGGCGATCACCAGAGATGGTATGTATGCCAAAAGCCAGTCGGGAACCGGCGATGCGACCGTCGCCGAAGCCGAACGGCAATTACCCTCTAAGATGCGGTTGAGCTGGTATTATCCGGATCAGCCCATCAAGGCAGGGCAGCAGTGGGTTTTTACCGTTAAGTTGAAGCGCGTCCACGGCACGATGAACCCTGGAGGCTTTGATTATGAACGCTGGCTGTTTACCGAAGGTGTAGGGGCGACGGGGTATGTGCGGCCAAGTCCCAAACCGGTTTTGCTGGGGCGCGATTCGGCTTTGAGCAATATTTCCGTGTGGCGGCAAACTATCACCGACCAGCTTTCAATCGCTTTGGGCAGCAGCCCGAGTCTGGCGCTGATAAAGGCGCTAACGATCGGCGACGGCGACAGCATCACGCAACAACAATGGGAAGTTTTCCGTAAAACCGGCACGACTCATCTGGTGGTGATTTCCGGTTCGCATATCGGTCTCATTGCCGGTCTGGTTTATTTTCTGGTGCTTAAATTGTGGGCATGGACAGGTTATTCAGCCTGGTCGCCGCAAAAGGTCGCGGCATTTTCGGCTGTGCTGGTGGCGATTTTTTACGCTGGGCTAGCCGGTTTTTCCGTACCTACGCAGCGTTCCGTGGTTATGTTATCTATTGCGATGGCGGCCATTATTCTGCAGCGCAACAGTCGTCCTTTTAATGTCTTGTCCATTGCCATGTTTGCAGTGTTGCTTATCGATCCGTTAGCAGTTTTATCGGCAGGGTTCTGGCTATCGTTTCTTGCCGTGGCTGTGATTATTTATGTTGTATCCGGACGCTTGGGCAAGCTTGGGCATGTGTGGGGAGGAATTAAAATAAACTGGGCGACTTCGGTGGGCTTATCGCCTTTATTATTGCTGTTTTTCCAACAAGTTTCATTGATTGCGCCGTTAGCTAACTTGATTGCTGTGCCGGTTATCAGTTTGCTGGTTGTGCCGTTTTCGCTGCTGGCAGTCATTGTTATGTTTATCGTGCCGACGGCGGCGAACAAGTTGTTCTATCTGGTCGATCAGGTATTGCAAGGTTTATGGTGGCTGCTGGTTCAACTGGCGGAACTTCCAACGGCGTCTATAAGTCACGCACTGCCATCCTATTGGGCATTGCTTTTTGCGGTGCCGGGTATTTTGTGGCTGCTTGCTCCGGTCGGCATTCCGGCTCGATGGTTGAGTCTGGTGATGTTTTTGCCGCTGGTATTTACCGATGCAAAACGACCTGAAATAGGTGATATCAACATGACTCTGCTGGATGTCGGGCAAGGCTTATCGGCTGTCGTGCAAACCGCTCATCATCTGCTGGTTTACGATACCGGCGCTAAATTTTCTGAGCAAAGCGATATGGGGCAGAGTGTGCTGCTGCCGTTTTTGCGTTCTCAAGGTATAGATAGTATCGATAGCTTAATTATCAGTCATGGCGACAACGATCATATCGGCGGCGCTGTATCGCTAATGCACGGCATTGATACAAAACAAGTGTTGACCAGCGTTCCGCAGTTGCTAAGCGAATATGCGCCAAGCGAATGCGTAGCCGGACAATCATGGCTGTGGGACGAGGTCAGGTTTACCATGCTGGCTCCTCAGCAAGCGTTTGCGTCAGAAAATGACAATTCCTGCGTACTGAAAATCCAGTCTAAACACGGCACGGTATTATTGACCGGAGACATTGAGGCTGCGGCGGAATCCTGGTTGGTCAAGACTTACGGTGAAGAATTAAAGGCCGATGTGTTGATTGCACCTCATCACGGCAGCAAAACTTCATCGACAGCGGAATTTTTGCAGACCGTACAGCCTGATTACGTGTTGATTCCGGCGGGCTATCGGAATCAATTCGGCCATCCTCATAAAGATGTCTTGGCGCGCTACCGGCAAGTCAACGCTAAATGGCTGAACAGTGCCGACAGCGGGGCTATTGCTGTTAATGTTAAACATAAGGCCTTGGTAGTACAGGGTATGCGTGAAACGGAAAGCAAGTATTGGAATATTAAATGATAATTTCCTAGGGGTTTACTCTGTTATTAAATAGTACTAAAATAGTCCTTAATAGTTGAGGGTAAGGTATGTTACGGCTGAGTAAGTTAACTGATTATGCGACGGTCATTCTAAGTTTTATGGCCAAAGAAAAAGCGCAGGTGCATGCGGCGATGGAAATATCGACGGTGACCGGTATCGCCCTGCCTACAGTCAGTAAAATCCTTAAGCTGCTGGTTAATGCAGGCGTATTGGTTTCCACGCGCGGTGCCAAAGGCGGTTATATTTTAGCCAAGATGCCCGAAGAGATCAGCATTGCGGCAGTTATCAGTGCGTTGGAAGGGCCGATTGCCCTTACTGAATGCAGTATTTCCCATCAAGGCTGTGAGCAGGCTTCGGGCTGTGACATTTTGGGGAACTGGAGTTTGATTAACCAGACCATTCATAACGCATTAGAGTCGGTGACTTTGGCCGATTTAATCAGACCCGTTGTTGTGCCGGCAGAAGTGTTGATTCCGGTCTCCAGTTTATATAGGTAGAAAATTTTATGTCAGCAAGTGAACAAGAAATCAAGAATCTGATCGGTAAAGAGTACAAACAGGGGTTTGTGACTGAGCTGGAGACCGATACTTTTCTTCCCGGATTGGATGAAGCGGTTATTCATAGATTGTCCAAGGTCAAAAATGAGCCTGAGTTTATGTTGGAGTACCGGCTGAAAGCGTTCCGTCATTGGCAGACCATGAGGACGCCTGCGTGGGCGTTCGTCAAGTTCGATCCTATCGATTATCAATCGATTAGCTATTATTCAGCGCCTAAACGTAAAGAAGACGGCCCAAAAAGCCTGGATGAAATCGATCCTCAGGTATTGGAAGCCTACAAAAAATTGGGCATTCCGCTAGATGAACAGGAGCGTTTGGCCGGTGTTGCGGTCGATGCGGTTTTCGACAGCGTGTCGGTGGCGACTACCTTTAAAGGCAAGCTGCAAGAAGCGGGCGTTATTTTCTGCCCGATTTCAGAAGCCTTGCGCGATCATCCTGAGCTGATCAAACAATATCTGGGCTCGGTCGTGCCGCATACCGACAATTTTTTTGCCGCGTTAAATGCAGCCGTATTTACTGATGGATCGTTTGTCTATATCCCTAAAGGCGTGCGTTGCCCGATGGAACTATCGACCTATTTCAGGATCAATGCCGCCAATACCGGACAGTTTGAACGGACTTTGATTATCGCCGATGAAGGCAGTTACGTCAGTTATCTGGAAGGCTGCACCGCGCCGATGCGCGACGAAAATCAGCTGCATGCGGCGGTGGTTGAGTTAATCGCGATGAAAGATGCCCAGATCAAATATTCGACCGTACAAAACTGGTATCCGGGCGATAAAGAGGGCAAGGGCGGCATCTATAACTTTGTGACTAAACGCGCAGATTGCCGTGGCGAAAATTCCAAAGTTTCGTGGACGCAAGTGGAAACCGGCTCGGCAATTACCTGGAAATATCCAAGCTGCATCCTGACTGGCGATAATTCGACCGGCGAGTTTTATTCAGTGGCGCTGACCAATAATTATCAGCAGGCCGATACCGGCACCAAGATGATCCATATCGGCAAAAATACCCGCAGCACTATTGTTTCCAAAGGTATTTCGGCTGGTAAAGCACAAAACACTTATCGCGGTTTGGTTAAAGTTTTAAAAAGTGCGGAAAATGCCCGTAACTATACTCAGTGCGATTCATTGTTGATTGGCGATAAATGCGGCGCGCATACCTTTCCTTATGTGGAAGTCAAACAGCCGTCGGCTCAGGTTGAACATGAAGCGACGACGTCGAAGATCAGTGAAGATCAACTGTTCTTTTGCCAGCAGCGCGGACTGTCGGCCGAAGACGCTGTGTCGATGATTGTGAATGGTTTCTGTAAAGAAGTATTCAGGGAATTGCCGATGGAGTTTGCGGTTGAGGCTCAGGCGCTGTTGGGGCTGAGTTTAGAAGGGTCAGTAGGATAATATCGTAGTCGTAGGTTGGGCTGACGCAAGGAAGCCCAACAGATAGCGTTTCGATGTGTTGGGCTTCGTACCAGCTCAACCAATTTAATTATCAAATAAACATACATTTTTAGTCCTTTTTGAAATTGACTGAATGGTGGTATGTAAAATGAAAGTTAAAGCCAAGGTTGATTGTAACGACGAACAATATATTGCGGATGAAATTGATATTTCGCCTTTAACCCAAGCACAAATAAGTCATTATTGTACAGATGAATATCTTGATATTTTTCAAAATAAGCATCGTGTACCTGATGTATGGCGGTATGTTGTTGAAGTCAGCAATGCTGATATACAAATAATACCGGTCGTTAAAACAATTCTATTATCGGATTTTAATGACCGGCCGGCAGCCGATGCTGAGGGTACAAAAAATATTTTGCTTATTCTAGAGTCGCCTCATAAAAGCGAATACAAACATGATAAGAAAAACTTTACATTAAAACCCAAAGCGCCGGCGCAAGGTTATACGGGGCGTAATATAGAAAGTTTTATCAGCGATATTTTGAAGAAAGTACCGGATTTAGCAAAGGGTAGTTATAACTTGATTATATCCAACCCTATTCCTTATCTGTGCTCTTTAGGGATTTTTACCGATAAATTAAATACCAAGGTTCGCGATAATGTGTGGAATGCGGTTTGGGATATTACTAATGAAAAAGGTGAATATGTTATTCGGGAAGAGTTTATTGCTCGCTGTAAACACTACCAGCCCGAATATATTATTAATTGCTGCACCGCAAATTTAAAAATGAATGTTACAGATTGCCTGCTTACTCAGGGTTTTAGCCATAATTTATATACGGCGCATCACCCTTCTGCGTGGAAATATCAAGCCAGGGAAGAACTTAATATTCTAAAAGTTAAAGCAACAGACTAATACATTGCCCTTATAAAACGAGCAACAAGCTACTTAAGTAACGTTAAAACAATTGGAACTACTCATGCTTAGTATTAAAGATTTAACCGTCAATGTGAACGACAAACAAATTCTCAAAGGTATTAACCTTGAGATTAAGGCAGGTGAAATTCACGCCATTATGGGACCTAACGGTTCCGGTAAAAGCACTTTGTCGCATGTGTTGTCTGGCAAGAGCGGTTACACCGTAACCGGAGGAACGGCGACTTATCAAGGCAAAGATTTGCTGGAAATGGCGCCTGAAATCAGGGCTCGCGAAGGCGTGTTTTTGGCGTTTCAATACCCGGTCGAAATTCCCGGCGTCAGTAATGTCTATTTGCTGAAAGCGGCGCTGAACTCTATGCGCAAACATCATGGACAGCCTGAAGTCGATGCGATGGATTTTTTAACGCTAGTTAAAGAAAAAGTACGATTGCTGGAGATGGATGAGAAGTTTCTTTACCGTGCGGTTAACGAAGGCTTTTCCGGCGGCGAAAAGAAACGTAATGAAATCCTGCAAATGGCTATTTTGGAGCCCAAGCTGTGCATTATGGATGAAACCGATTCCGGCCTGGATATTGACGCGTTAAAAATCGTCGCGGAAGGCGTTAACTCATTACGCTCGCCGGAGCGTTCGTTTGTGATGGTCACGCATTACCAGCGCTTGCTGGACTACATCAAACCGGATTTTGTCCACGTTTTGGCGCATGGTCGGATCGTTAAATCCGGCGGCCCTGAGCTGGCGTTGGAGCTGGAAGAAAAAGGTTACAGTTGGGTCGAAGACAATCAGGCGGCGGCATAAATGAATACGGCAATAGCAAGCCGTTATACGGCTGAATACCAAACAATAGCACCTGCATTGCCGGGGCAAAACTTGCCGTGGCTGCAAGAGTTAAGAAATGATGCCCTTAAGAAATTTTCGGAGCAGGGTTTTCCATCGCCGCGTGAAGAAGAATGGCGTTATACCAATGTGTCCGGCATTGAGAAGAAACTGTTCTCGCCGTCGAAAAGTTTGACTGCCGGCGACATCGATGCCGAGTGGCTGAAATCATACCAATTGCAAGATGCCTGGGTTGTGGTTTTGGTAAACGGGCACTTTTCGGCAGAGCTTTCGGTTTTAGACGGTTTGCCCAAGGGCGTCTCAGTCATGAGCATGGCGGATGCATTAACAACACAGCCTGATACGCTGGAAAGATATTTAGGATTGGCCGCGAATCAAGCAGAGCACAGCTTTATTGCTTTCAATACCGCATGGTTCACGGATGGCTTGTTTGTGCATGTGTCGGCCAAGCAGGTTTTGGACAGGCCAATACAGTTGTTGCACATTGTCACCGGCGTTGACGCAATGGCGACGACTCGCAATGTCATTGTTGCCGACGAAATGTCCGAAGCCAGAGTTATAGAAACTTTTGTCGGACTGACTAATGCTTATGTAACAGCCGCAGTGACTGAGGTTTTTGTCGAACAAAACGCCGATCTGACGCTGTATAAAATGCAAAGCGAGTCTGATAAAGCCTACCATTTTGGCGGTAGCTACATAAAACAGGCTCGGGACGCGCGGTTTATCCATCACAATTTCGCCTTTGGCGGCTTGATGGCCCGCAGCGATATCCATGTCGATCTGGATCACGCGTCGGAATGTGAACTCAATGGCCTGTATTTAGGCATTAAGCGTCAGCATATCGACAACCACACCCGCATCAATCACCTGAAACCTTATGCGATCAGCCGTGAATTATACAAAGGCGTGCTGGACGATAGAGCCAGAGGCGTGTTTCAGGGGCGGGTGATTGTGGCGGTTGATGCGCAAAAGACTGATTCGCAAATGAATAACCGCAACCTGCTGCTATCGGATGATGCCGAAGCGGACACCAAGCCACAGCTGGAAATTTATGCCGATGACGTCAAATGTGGGCATGGCGTGACGGTTGGGCAGTTGGATGAAAAATCCATTTTTTACCTGCAATCGCGCTGTGTTGATGAAGAGACAGCGCGGAATATGCTGACATTTGCGTTCGCCAATGAAATGGTCGACAAGATCAAGATTAAAGGTTTACATGATATGGTTTTAGAACAAGTACTGGCGCGCTTCCCGCAAGAAGGCGTAAACAAGGAATGGTTATGACGACGGCTTTGGATATCAATAAAATTCGCGCCGATTTCCCCATATTGGCCGAAAAAATACGTAATAAGCCGCTGGTTTATCTAGATAACGCAGCCTCTTGCCAAAAGCCTCAGGCGGTTATTGACAGCATTGTGCATTTATACAGCCATGATTACGCCAACGTACATCGCGGAGTGCATACCTTAAGCGTGCGCTCTACCGATAAATTTGAAGGCGCACGCACCAAGGTTAAGGAATTCATCAATGCGGCCAGCGAAAAAGAGATTATTTTCGTCAGAGGCGCCACGGAAGCCATCAATCTGATCGCGCAGTCTTACGGCAAAGCCAACATCAAGGCCGGTGACGAGATACTGATTACCGCGATGGAGCATCATTCCAATATCGTGCCTTGGCAATTGCTGTGCGAGCAGACTGGGGCAATATTGAAAGTTGCACCGATTAATCTGCAAGGCGAACTGATCTATGAAGAGTTTGAAAAACTGATCAGCGATAAAACCAGGCTGGTTTCAGTCGTGCATATGTCCAATGCGTTGGGTACGATCAATCCGGTTAAAAAGATCATTGCAGCGGCGCATGCCCAAGGCATTCCGGTGTTGCTGGATGGCGCGCAGGCCATTCCGCACATGGCGGTGGACGTGCAGGACCTGGATTGTGATTTTTATGTTTTCTCGGGTCATAAACTCTATGCACCTTCCGGTATAGGCGCGCTTTACGGCAAGCAGGCTTTGCTGGAAGCCATGCCCCCGTATCAGGGCGGCGGCGATATGATCCGCAAAGTCACCTTTGAAGAAACCGAATACAATGTGCTGCCTTACAAATTTGAAGCCGGCACGCCGAGCATTGCCGATGCGGTTGGTTTGGGCGCGGCTATCGATTACCTGAACACGGTCGGCATGGATAATATTGCCGCCTATGAAGCTGAGTTGCTTGCTTATGCCACAGAAAAAGCCAAGCAGATTAAAGGGCTTAGAATTATTGGCGAGGCTGAGCAAAAAGGCGCGATATTGGCTTTCGTGCTGGATAAAATCCATCCGCACGATATTGGCACTATGCTGGACAGTTTAGGCATTGCCATCAGGGCAGGGCACCATTGCGCGATGCCGGTCATGGATTTTTTTGAAGTTCCCGCGACGGCAAGAGCGTCATTTGCAATGTACAATACTAAAGAAGAAATTGATGTTTTAATGAAAGGCATAGAGTCCTTGATTGAGGTATTTGGCTAATGTTTGATGATTTACGCGATCTCTATCAAGAGGTTATATTCGACCACAACCGCAACCCGCGAAATTTTCGAGTCATGGAAAATGCAGACCGGCAGGTTGAAGGCTTTAACCCGCTTTGCGGCGACAGGTTGACCTTATATTTGAAAATGGATGGCGACGTGATTACCGACGCCAGTTTTCAGGGCTCAGGCTGCGCCATTTCTACTGCTTCCGTTTCGTTGATGACCGAGATAATCAAAGGCAAAACCGAACAGGAAGCCGAGGACTTATTTAAAAAGTTTCATGAGATGACCACCGGCAAAGATGAACAGGCTAGCCTGGAAGCCGTCGGTAAACTGGCGGTGTTGGCCGGAGTGCGCGAATATCCGGCGCGGGTTAAATGTGCGACATTGGCTTGGCATACATTGGATGCGGCGTTGAAAAACGAACAAAAGTCCATTTCAACAGAGTAATATTCATCATAAACGCACGAAGGATATGAAGATTTTCTTTATGTCCTTCGTGGCTAATCTAAGCCATGACCACGAAAACATCGCAGCCATACATCGGAAAGCTAGCCGTACTTTATCCAGGGCAGGGCGATGTTCTGTCGTTCCAGCAGCTTGCGGAAAGATTAGGTGTTCCTTTATATCAAACGCTCAATATTGATACGGCAGAAGACTTCTTTTTAACCTGGCGTGACGGCTGTTTAAAACTGCTCGACAAGGAGTTGCTTAAAAAAGGCGGCCTGACGGTCGATATAGAGCCGCGCAACGGCGAGCAGCGCTCGTGGCCCGCACCCAAGGACGGCGCTTTGGCTCAGGCGCTGGGCCGTAAAACCCGAACCGTGGTTGATGCTACAACTGGCTGGGCGCAAGACAGCCTGCATATCTTTCGCATGGGCTACGAGCTGATCTGTATCGAACGTTCACCGGTGATGGCGGAACTGCTGACAGACGGCTTTGCCCGCTTAGCGCAACTGGACTGGATGCAGCGGCTTAATCTTGAGCCTCCTCGATTGCTGCAGGGCAACGCTATTGATTTATTAGCCGATTTGGAAAGCCCGCCTGATTGCATTTATCTTGATCCGATGTTTCCGCCCAAACGCAAAAAATCAGCCCTCGCTAAGAAATCGATGATGGTGCTGCGTGATTTGCTGGGCGATGATCAAGATAAGGAGCAGCTTTTCAAGGCGGCATTAAGCGCAGCCGGAAAGCGGGTCGTGGTAAAAAGTCCCGATTACGCCGAGCCTTTGGGCGGCAAGCCGAGTCAAAGTTTTCAGGGTAAGTTGTTGCGGTATGATGTTTATTTGAAACTTTAGACCTTCCAGGTTTTAAAAACCTGGAAGGTCTGATTGCGATGGCTAGCGGTACGTCCATTTTAAAACACAACAATAACGGTACAAAAATGTCAGACTGGATAGATGTAGTAGATGAAAGCGCCCTAGCGAACGGTGAAAATATCGTCGTCGATGTTGACGGCACGGATGTCGCCATCTTTAAAATTGACGGCAAATTTTATGCAATTGAAGATGTCTGTACCCACGACGGAGCGGAAATTGCCAGCGGCAGGCTGGAAGGCGACGAGATTATCTGTCCCCGTCATGGTGCGCGTTTTTGTGTCAAAACCGGCGAAGTAAAATCCCCGCCTGCGTATGAAGATATCGACTGCTTCCCAGTCAGAATCGAAAACGGCAAAGTGCAGGTCAGGGACAATCGCTGGGATTAATGTATGATTCATGCTTATCCGGTTCTACGGATTGCGGCGTTAAAATAGGCTTGATCAAAGCTCCAGCAATATAGCCGACAGGACCAACACCTTGGTTTGTCGTGCACGCGTTACAGGTTCAACATCAACTATGGTCTTGTAACTAAATTAAGGGTGGCGGTAGATACACCTTTATCTTCTTGTAATGTAGAGAATAGCTTTCATTTTTTAATAACCTTCGCCTCTTTGGGATTATAATAAGCGGCGCTGTTAAATAGATATTTAACGGGCGCAATTATGGCGCAGTATTCATCTTTTCAGGCTAAGGTTTGTTAAGATGCACTGCGTTTTTTATTAAGTTTATTATTGATAATCGGTAATGATAGAAAATGGCAGGCATGGATGACTAACCTACGAACTACAACAATATCCGCTTTTACGAGCGGTACGATGTTACGCAATTTTTCGCATTGTTTTATTTGCTGTCTGTTTTTAATGACGCTGGCGAGCTGCTCGAAACCAACCATTCAAAAGCTAGAAGGCCCAGCTCAGGGCACGACCTACCATATCAGCTACTGGTCGGAAGCACCGGTAGATACAAAAGATATCAAAGCCAGTGTCGAAAACGAATTTGCGGTCATCGATAAACTGCTGTCCAATTACCGGCCCGACTCGACCATAGAAGCATTCAACAGCGCCGAGAATACGGACAGTCAGGAAGTCGGCGGCGAAATCGTATCCTTGGTTAAAACCGCGCAAGTCGTACATCAGGCCAGCCAAGGTTGCTATGATTTAACCATTAAACCGTTGTTCGATTTATGGGGCTTTCGTCGCGATTCGTTGACAATTCCTCAAGATTCGGTCATTCGGACTACACTGAAACAAATCGGCATGGAAAAACTCGAAGTCGTGGATGAAACGCATCTGCGTAAAAAACAGGCTGATCTTAAGGTCGATTTATCATCCATTGCCCAGGGCTATAGCGTAGAGCGGATCAGCAAGGTTCTAGAGCAGAAAGGCATTACCGATTATCTGGTCGAGATCGGCGGTGAGTTGAAAACCAACGGCCATAAGCCGGGCCTTCAACCCTGGCGCATCGCAGTTGAAAGGCCGCTGCCGGAAGAACGCACCATGCATAAAATTGTTACCATGCCCAAGGATACGCCGATGGCAGTAATGACATCCGGCACTTATCGGCATTATTTTGATGACCACGGTCAGCGTTATAGCCATATCCTCGACGCCCGCAATGGAAGACCGGTCAGCCATAATCTGGTTTCCGTTACTGTCCTGATCGCTGACCCGGCAGTTGCCGATGCCTGGTCTACTGCACTGCTGTGTCTGGGCCCAAAAGACGGCATGGCAGCCGCAAACGCTGCAAAAATCCCCGCCCTGTTCATTGAGCTGCAGGGTGCTGACCTTACCGAATCCCGTAGTGATGCGTTGAACACGTTGACCTCTCTCACCATACATTGATGCCTGAGTCCTAAGTTATGTCGTTAAAAACCCGTAGTCATACTTTTTTTTCATGTTGGGGAAGCTTGACGCTAGGCAAACCGCTTGTGGTGCTGTCAATAGTGACTCTGCTCAGCGTTTTGGCCTTGCAATATACTGCCAATCACTTAAGCATTAATACCGATACCGCCGAACTGGTTGCTCCCGATGCGCCTTTTCAAAAAAATCGGCGTAATTATGAAAAAGCCTTTTCCCAGGACTTGCATAGCCTGTTGCTGGTGGTTGAATCGGATACGCCGGAACTGACCAAATCGGCCACTAAAAGATTGCTGCGTCTACTCAATGCCAACAAAGATCATTTTAATTCGGCCTATATCCCGAATGACAACGAATTTTTCCATCAGAACGGCCTGCTTTATCTCAATACCGGCGAGTTGCAGAGCTTGTCAAACAACCTGTCACAGGCCCAGCCGTTTATCGGCAGAATTGCCCAGGAACCCAATCTGACCGGCTTCTTTTCAATTTTTGAAGATGCCTTGACGTCCACCGACAAGACCCAGGTTGTGCCTATCGATCTAACCTCGCTGATTGAAAAGATTACGTCAGCCTTACATAAAACGCTTAATGGCGAAAACGTTTTGTTGTCCTGGGAGTCATTGCTTAGCGACAAGAAAACGCATGAACGCAACGACTTTATTATCGTTACGCCCAAGTTCGATTTTTCGCAAATCCGTCCTGCCGAAAGTGCGATTGATTCTATCCGCAAAGCCGTTGCTGAAATTCAGGATCCGAATCTACCTGCAGTTAAAGTCTGGGTCACCGGCGAAGTCGGTCTTGAAGATGATGAGTTATCAGGCATGAGTACCGGCACTTTTACTGCCAGTATTTTTTCCATTGTGCTGGTGTTGTTTATTTTATTGGTTGCCTACCGCTCCGTTTTACTCACTGTAGCTACATTGATGACGCTGGCTTTGGGCATGCTTTTTTGCGGGGCATTCGCGGCCTTTTCGGTAAAAGAATTAAACCTGATTTCAGTGGCTTTTGCAGTATCCAATATCGGTTTGGGTGTGGAGTATGCGATTCATTTTTGTTTACGTTACCGAGACAATCTGATTCATCACATTCATAAAGGCTTGGCGCTGCGCAACACGTTAATAAGCACAGCTCCGTCGCTGTTACTGTGCGCCGGTACCACTTCCATTGGACTTTATGCATTTATACCGACTGATTATAAAGGCGTATCCGAACTTGGTCTGCTAGCGGGCACCAGTCTGTTTATCTGTTTGCTAATTACCTTGATTGTCTTGCCGGCGTTGTTAAAAATAATTCCGGTTCCGGCAAAGTTTCAGGAGGAATTAGGCCGGAACGGGCTTACTAGATTGTCCGAAAAATTGGCGATTTTACCGCTTCATTATGCTAAGCCGATTTCAATCGCAACTTTTGTTGTCGCCGTGATTTCCATCGTGCTGGCATTTAACGTGAAGACCGATTTCAATCCGCTTAATCTTCGCGATCCCAATACCGAGTCTGTTATCGCTTTTAAAAATTTGATGAAAGACAAAGAAACCACGCCGATGACCTTGACTGTTCTGGCCAAGGATGAAAGCAGCGCGAAAACTTTAGAACAAAAGCTTTCGAAATTATCTTCGGTTGATAAAACTGTCAGTCTTTTTGATTTTCAACCTAGCGATCAGGACGACAAACTGGCCTTGATTGAAGAGATGAGCCTGATGCTGGGCGCGCAGATGCAGAGCTTTCCGGCGTTAAAAGAAGATCCTGACCCGGTTCCTGCCATTAACCGCCTGATACAAGCTATCGACAATATCCTGCCTCAAAAAACCGATGCCCATGAGCGTACGGCATTAACAAATTTTAAAAAAGAATTACAGGATATCTTGATTGAGATTGATGCTCGGCAACAGCCCAATCGACGCATGTTCATTGAAAAAATTCAGACCACGCTGCTCGGTACGCTGCCTAATGTCATGAATGAACTGTCAGCCGGTCTCAATGCCAAAAAAGTCACGTTGAACGATCTACCTGCCGACATCAAGGACAGATGGTTGAGCAAGAGCGGTTTGTACCGTATTCAGATCTTTCCTAAAAAAGACTTAAATGATTTGAGCAATCTGGAAGAATTTATTACCGAAGTGCAATCTGTCGCGCCAGAAACAACCGACTTGCCGATTATGTACTGGGAATCAATGAAAGAAGTTGTTTCCGCCTTTCAACAAGCCATTGTGATTGCCTTGGTCACTATCGCGCTACTGTTGTTTGCTATCCGGCGTAATATTGCCGACACGGTGCTGGTCATGACGCCGCTGATACTGGCAGGGCTTTTTACTATGGCGAGTACGGTGCTCACCAACACTCCCATTAATTTTGCCAACATCATCGCTTTGCCGCTGTTACTAGGATTGGGCGTTGATAATGGCATTCATATGGTTGAAAAGCTGCACCATTCCCTTTCCGAAACGCAGAATATCTATCAATCCAGCACTGCCAGAGCCATGTTTTACGGTGCGCTGACCACTGCCTCAAGCTTTGCCGGGCTGGCATTTTCGCCACATCAGGGAATCGCCAGCATGGGTTTGATTATTACCATAGGCATATTCTGGATCATGGTATGTACGTTTGTAATTCTTCCTGCACTGAGCAAATTGGTGTTGAAAGTTCAAAGGAAGGTAACTGTTGTCGATTTTGACTCGATGAAAGAAGGGTCATAGCATTGCTTTTTTAGCGCAACGATAATTGATAGGAGATGCGGTTCACGCCGGGGACTGGGACTGCATCTCCACAAACACCTCAGCCGGAAAGTAATAGGGGGGGGCTTCTGCTTCGTGCATTTGTCGATCTCTTGTGGTGGTAATGCCCCGCCGTAAGGGGGTATCCCAGAGTATCTGGCAGGCGTGATTAGGCTACTTGTAAGCTAAATTCTATTAGCTCCGTACACTTTTGCGAAACGTGGCTGATCTGTAAGTCGTCATCTGATATCTCCATCAATAGCCCAAGAGCAGATGTCTTTTTCTCAATGGGCTTTCAACAGAAATAGTAAGCAACACTTTAAACCAACTGTCCAACTGCGTTAGTTAGGATGACGTGGTTTCTATTGTAAAATGGGTATCGTCTAATGATCAGGTGAATTTTGCATTGTTCTATCAGCGGCTTCTTTTTGCTGTTGTGACAGATAGGTTCCACCCATAATTATCGTCATAATTAAAAGATAAACTACTGAAGCGATACGTCTGGCTTTCTTTCCCTGCTCATAGCTGTTCATGATTAATACCTGAAATCTTAAAAGACGGGAATAATACAATACTTGTAAATTTAAGTAATGCAGAATTCTCAGGATGTTGCTGCTCAAATAGTTTTTTGCAAGGCATTGATTTTGTGCGCTTAAGGTTGGCTTAAGACTTGTTAAGTTAGAATTAAGCCAGATTTAAATAAAAAAGGCTCTATCCTATGAATAAAATCATGCTAGCAGTTCCTGTTTTTTTAATATGCAGTTATTTTGTTGCACCTATACAAACAGCCGAAGCGTCCGAACATCGCACAGTTCATAAGGCTTCCAAACACTCTTTGGCAACAACTCATAAAATCAACCATCAGTCAGACGACCATCGAAGCACAGTTTCCTGGTATGGCTCTGAGTTTCACGGCAAAAAAACCGCCAGTGGCCAAAAATACGACATGTATGCCATGACTGCCGCACACAAAACATTGCCTCTCTTGTCTTACGCCAAAGTAACCAATCTGAAAAACCACCGTAGCATTATTGTTCGGATCAATGATCGAGGTTCTTTTCATGGGAAAAGGGATATGGATTTATCCTATGCTGCCGCGAAAGAACTCGGCATTCGGGGGATAGGGTCTGTAGAAATCACACCGCTTAGCAGTAATGAAGCAACATTACCACTAAACAGCAGTGTTAAAACAAATAAACGTAGTTAATTGATGTCCTGGAAAATCAGGTTTTATCTCTTTCCTCAAAAAGCTTAAGCATAGCAGGGATGACAGGGTCAACCGGCTATGCCAGACAAGCAAAACTCAATATACAGCCTGTACGGCTGGTCAAACCAAATTTCTTAATGCGTATTTTCAGTGCAGCTAACTAAATAAATCTATTTCATTGCTTAAAGTTATGGTGGGCAATAAGCTGGTTTTTAGGGTTGATATCTGAAAATCAGAGTGTAGTCTTATGGATTAGGGCTCGGGTCGTGTAAAATGTAGTAAATAACGGCAATAGCCTTCGACCCATTCAGTAACGCAGGGATTTTTTAAAAAAGCATGTTAGAAATCAATGAAACTCTAGTTATTTATCATGCCGACTGTTTGGATGGTTTAGGCGCAGCATGGAGCGCATTTTGCAAGTTGGGTACCCAAGTCCGATACATTCCGGCTCGCTATGGAGACGGTATTCCTGATTTCGAGCCAGGAGCAATACTCTATATATTGGATTATTCATACTCGCCCCAGCAATTGGTCGATGCCTCGGCGAGGGCCGGCCAGATCATCCTGATTGACCATCATATGACCGCCATGGAACAATGTGATGCCTTTTTTAAGGTACAACCAGTTCCTGAAAATCTGTCGATTAAATTTGATATGTCTCGAAGTGGTTGCGTTTTAGCCTGGCAGTACTTTTTTCATGATCTGAAGCCGCCCAAAGTTCTTTTGCATATCGAAGATCGTGATCTTTGGCACTTCAAGCTGGACGGTACTCGTGAAATAACAACAGCGCTGTATGAAAGAATGCCCATCGCTTTTGCCGAAATAGGAGCGCTTGATCTGACGGAGCTGTTGGCGGTCGGGCGCATACAGGTTGAGCAATTTGCAGGGATGGTGCAAAGGCTCGCCAAATCTGCACATAGTGTCACTGTGGTAGGGCAGGTAGGGCTCGCCGTTAATGCGCCATCATTATTCTCAAGCGACCTTGGACATGTGTTGGCTGAAAAATCAGGCACGTTTGGGATGACGTATCAATATGACGGCAGAAAGCAGCAGTGGACGTTCTCGCTCCGCTCAATCGGTGATTATGATGTAGGCCACTTGGCGTTAAGTTTTGGCGGAGGAGGGCATAAGAACGCTGCCGGCTTTGCCTTGGATAACAACCCATTTCTCTAAATTTCTGTGCGGGTAAGCGCTGATCTGATCCTGTTAATCAGTATTGAATAATGTCCAGTAGCTCTGCATCCATAATATATAATATGCCGATTGAATTATTAGTAACTATATAGCCGGGAATTTCCAATGAGCATTATTCGCCAGGACGATCTTATTCAAAGCATTGCCGATTCTCTGCAGTTTATTTCGTATTACCATCCGCTGGACTTTATCAAGGCCATGCACGAGGCCTACCAGAAAGAAGCAAATCCGGCGGCCAAGGAGGCGATGGCGCAAATCCTGATCAACTCCCGGATGTGTGCGGAAGGCCATCGTCCGATTTGTCAGGACACTGGAATTGTTACGGTGTTTTTAAAGGTTGGCATGAATGTCCAGTGGGATGCTGATATGAGCGTCGCCGATATGGTCAATGAAGGCGTTCGGTGTGCTTATCAGCATCCTGATAACGTCTTGCGTGCTTCGATACTGGCCGACCCTGCCGGTAAACGCATCAATACCAAAGATAATGCCCCTGCGGTAATACACATGGAAATCGTGCCCGGCGATATGCTCGATATCGAAATAGCCGCTAAAGGCGGAGGATCTGAGGCCAAGGCAAAGTTTGCGATGCTCAATCCTTCGGACAGTATCGTTGACTGGGTGTTGAAAACGGTTCCGACAATGGGGGCAGGCTGGTGTCCGCCCGGTATTTTGGGTATAGGGATAGGCGGTACAGCTGAAAAAGCTATGCTTCTGGCAAAGCAAGCATGCATGGGATCGATTGATATTCATGAGTTAATTGCACGAGGCCCTCATAATAAACTTGAAGAATTACGTTTGGAGCTGTATGAAAAAGTCAACGCGTTAGGTATCGGTGCGCAAGGATTAGGTGGTCTTACCACGGTGCTGGATATTAAGATTAACGATTATCCTACCCATGCGGCCAACAAGCCCGTTGCGATCATTCCTAATTGTGCTGCGACCCGGCATGTGCATTTTGTTTTGGATGGCAGTGGTCCGGCCGAATTTAAACCGCCGCGATTGCAAGATTGGCCTGAAATTACCTGGGACGCAGTCGCTACTTCGCGTAGAGTGAATTTGGATACCCTGACTCAGCAGGATATGGAGAGTTGGAAAGCGGGGGAAACTTTACTGCTTAGCGGTACCATGCTGACCGGCAGGGACGCGGCTCATAAGCGTATGGCTGAGCTTTTTGAACAAGGCGAAGCATTGCCTCAAAGCGTCGATTTTACGAATAAATTCATTTATTACGTGGGGCCGGTCGATCCGGTTCGCGACGAGGTAGTAGGCCCTGCCGGCCCCACTACGGCAACACGCATGGATAAATTTACGGAATTGATGCTGGACAAAACTGGCTTGCTCGGCATGATTGGTAAGTCTGAGAGAGGAGCGGAGGCGATTGCTGCTATTAAAAAACATAAAGCCGTTTATTTGATGGCGGTTGGTGGTGCGGCTTACCTCGTGTCAAAAGCCATCCGCAAATCTCGTGTTGTCGCGTTTGAAGATCTTGGCATGGAAGCTATTCATGAATTTGTTGTTGAGGATATGCCGGTTACTGTGGCGGTTGATACTGCGGGCGTCTCGGTGCATCAAGTCGCGCCAAAGATATGGCAAGCCAAAATCGGCAAGATTCCTGTTGCTGAGGAAAGTTAAATCTGTTTGTTTAGTGGTCTGACGGGGTTTAAAGACAGTAGTATTAGCAGAGCGCTGGATAAAAATGTCCGTAAAGATCACGTCGATGGTTGGGGAAAACCGCTTGAAATTATAAAAATGTACCCCATTGTAATTTTTGGTTACAAGAAAAATCAGAAAAAACTCAAAATTTGCACAGTTTTAGCTAAAAATATTCTGAAACTGGAGTATTGATTTGTATTGATTTGTAATTGCAGTTATCTTAATCAATAGTTTTAAAATAATAAGGAGAAATCGGATGTCAAAAGGTCAAAATTTACAGGATAATTTTTTAAATGCACTTAGAAAAGAGCATACGCCTGTTTCTATTTTCCTTGTTAACGGGATCAAGTTACAGGGTAAGGTAGACTCATTTGATCAGTACGTGGTTATGCTAAAAAACACCTCAAGCCAGATGGTTTACAAACATGCGATATCTACTATTGTACCGAGTAAAGCTGTAAAGCTAACGCATGAAAATGAGCCCAGCGACGAATGATTAACCCTTGGCGTGCGCGTGTTCATTGCTGCCGGTAAATCCGCGAAGCAGTAGCATGCACACAAAAATAAAAGTTTTTTTACAATTGTTTCTATGGGGTATTTAATTGTTTGATCGTCCCGAATCAGGCGAACGAGCGGTGCTTGTTCATCTGACACTTCATTCCATGCAGGAAGATCTTTTAGAATTAAAAGAGTTGGCTAAGTCCGCAGGAACAGATCCTGTCTATGTTGTAACAGGCAGCCGTAAAAAGCCTGATCCAAAATATTTTGTCGGCAAAGGTAAGCTTGAAGAACTCAAAAGCATTATCGAAACCCATGAAGCCCACATTGTTTTATTTAATCACCCGCTTTCACCCAGTCAGGAAAGAAATCTTGAAGAATTCTTGGGCGTTCGGGTGGTCGATAGAAATGGGTTGATTCTTGATATTTTTGCCCAGCGTGCGCAAACCTTTGAAGGTAAATTGCAGGTCGAATTAGCGCAATTACAGCATCTATCAACCCGACTAGTTCGGGGCTGGACACATTTGGAGCGGCAAAAAGGCGGTATCGGACTTCGTGGGCCGGGCGAAACTCAGCTCGAAACCGACAGGCGCTTATTGGGTTTACGCATTAAGCAGATTCAACAGCGTTTAGATAAAGTCGATAAACAACGACATCAAGGACGCAGCAAAAGAAAAAAGGCAGAAGTTCCATCGGTTTCTTTGGTGGGTTATACCAATGCCGGTAAGTCGACCTTGTTTAATAAGCTGACAGGCGCGGACATTTACGTAGCGGATCAGTTGTTTGCTACCTTGGACCCAACCTTGCGCAATTGTAAACTGCCCAATAATAGCGAAATTGTTTTGGCCGACACTGTAGGTTTTATACGTCATTTACCGCATGAGCTGGTGGCGGCGTTTAAATCTACGTTGCAGGAAGCCACTGAGGCGGATTTATTGTTGCATGTTATTGATGCCAGCAGTGAGGACAGAGCTGAGACGATTTACCAAGTCAAGCAGGTGCTTGAAGATATTAAGGCTAATGAAGTCAGACAGCTTGAAGTCTTCAACAAAATAGATCTATTGGCTGATATCTCACCGCGGATTGAACGGGATGATGTCGGTAATCCTGTTCGGGTATGGTTGTCCGCCGAAACCGGAGCCGGTGTTGATCTGCTTTATCAGGCGCTGGCCGAGATATTTTCAAATACGAAAGTCAAAATAAAGTGTTATTTGCAGCCTGATCAAGGGGATATAAGGGCGAAATTATTTGCATGTGCCAAAATAATTAGCGAAAAGACTGATGACTTTGGCGCCTGTGAATTAGTGATTGAGATTGATACAAAATATTTAGGCGTACTGAAATCGGTCGAAAGTGAAAAAATATTTTAGTAAAAGCGAAAGGAGTCGGAGGCGGGTTTAAGCTTTAGCCTTGTGTCTTTCGCCTTTTATGGATAATTACGATAGAATACGAGCATGATTCAGTACACTTAAGGAATGATGCCTCTTTCTAAAAGTTGAAATCATCCTGCGGTATGTGTGAAAGTTTAAGTAATCTATATGGAGTAAAGTTATGTCCTGGAATGAGCCTGGCGGCGATAAGAAAGACCCCTGGAGCGGTCGTGGTGACCAAAAAGGGCCACCTGATCTAGACGAAGCAATACGTTCGTTGCAAGAAAAGTTAAGTGGTTTTTTTCGTGGCGGACAAGGCGATGGTAGCTCTTCCAGTACTCCTCCATGGAGAAGTCTTGGCTTCCTCGTAGCGGGCGCATTAGTCTTATGGGGACTAAGCGGCTTTTATATTATTAATGAAGGTACGCATGGTGTTGAAACCCGGTTCGGTAAATATGTTGCCACAACCCATTCGGGTTTGAATTGGCATTTGCCTGCGCCTATTGAGCGAGTTGATATCGTTGATGTCAAACAACAGCGTTATATCGAAGTAGGTTACCGTAGCGGCGGAACTGAGCAGGGCCTCGGTTCGGTGCCGAAAGAAGCATTAATGCTGACCAAAGATGAAAATATTGTTGATGTCCGTTTGGCAGTACAGTACCAAGTTAAAGACGCAAAGGACTTTGTTTTCAATATAGTAAACCCTGCCGCTACCTTAAAACAAGTCACTGAAAGCGCGCAACGTGGTGTAATCGGCAGCAGCGAAATGGACTTTGTTTTGACCGAAGGCCGCAGTGAGGTTGTGGCTCAGATTAAAAAGGAAATTCAGGAGGTTATGGATAACTACAAGTCCGGTATCCAGATTACCAGTGTCAATCTTCAAGATGCACAGCCGCCTGAACAGGTACAAAACGCATTCGAAGACGCCATTAAGGCGCGTGAAGATGAGCAACGCCTGATTAATGAAGCTGAAGCTTACTCCAATGACGTTGTGCCGAAAGCACGCGGTGCTGCAGCAAGAAAAATACAGGAAGCCGAGGGCTATAAAGAACAGGTAATTGCTCAGGCAGAAGGTGAATCCAACCGTTTCTCCAAATTGCTTGCGGAATACACCAAAGCGCCGGATGTGACCAGAAAGCGTCTGTATATCGAATCCATGGAATCAGTATTGGCTGGAACCAATACCGTTATGGTTGACGTTAAAGGCGGCAATAACATGCTTTATTTGCCATTAGATAAAATGATTCAGCATCAGCCTTCGATCCCACAACCCAACGTTCCTCAAGGTACAGCGGAACAACCTGCTCAGACAGCGGTTGAAGCGACACAACCTCCCGCTGTGCGCACTACAACTCGCGGCCGTGACGCAAGGGGACGCTAATGACACAGAATAAAATATTGGTAAGCTTGGGCGCATTGTTGTTCATCATTATGATGTGCGTGTTTACCGTCAGTGAAACAGAAAAGGCAATCAAGTTCCGTTTAGGTGAGATCGTAAAGAATGATTACGAACCTGGACTGCACTTTAAATTGCCGATTATCAACAATATAAAAAAGTTTGATAAACGCATTCAAACGATGGATGCCAAGCCGGAACGGTTTTTAACCGCTGAAAAGAAGAACGTTATTGTTGATTCTTTCGTTAAATGGCGAATTGGTGACGTAACCACTTTTTATACGGTTGTTGCCGGTGATATAGACCAGGCTAACTTACGCCTGGATCAAATTGTTAAAGATGCTTTTCGTGGCGAATTCGGCAAGCGGAATATTAAGCAATTGCTGTCAACAGATCGTCAGGTTATTCGTGAAGTGTTGATTAAAAACGCTAAACCTCTTGCGGCTGACTTGGGTATGGAAATTATAGATGTCCAAGTCATGCGCATCGATTTGCCGGAGGAAGTCAGCAGTTCGGTTTACCGCAGAATGGAAGCAGAGCGTGAACGAGTGGCCCGTGAGTTTCGTTCGCAGGGTGCGGAAGCAGCGGAAAGAATTCGTGCAGATGCCGACAGGCAACGGGTTGTCACTATGGCGAATGCGTTCCGGGATGCAGAAAAAATTCGCGGTGAAGGCGATGCAAAATCTGCCGAGATCTACGCCAAAGCTTATGGCGCAGATGCCGACTTTTTCACTTTCTATCGCAGCTTGAATGCCTATAAAAAGACTTTTTCGAGTTCAAGTATGATGGTGCTTGATCCCGATTCTGACTTCTTTAGATATTTCAAACAGCAGAAATAATTAAAGACCAGATTCCCAAGCCGTTTAGGTTTGGGAACCAGTAGCCAACGCTCCGCATGCGGGGCGTTTTGTTTGAGTGGACATATAAAACATGCAACAAAAAGACTCTTGGCTTTTGCCCGACGGCATAGAAGAGATTTTGCCGGAAGAGGCTAAGCATCTTGAAAGCTTGCGCCGTAGGATATTAGATACATTTGCTAACTGGGGATATGAATTAGTTATTCCTCCTTTCATAGATTACCTGGATTCCTTGTTGACCGGTTCAGGGCATGATCTGGAATTGCAAACCTTCAAGCTGACTGATCAGGTCAGCGGTGAAATGCTCGGGGTGAGGGCAGACATGACACCGCAGGTCGCCAGAATCGATGCGCATAATATTAATGCTGAATGGCCGACCCGTCTTTGCTATACAGGCACTATTTTACATACCAAATGCGATCCGCTTAGCAAAACCAGAAGCCCGGTGCAGATAGGTGCGGAGCTTTATGGCCACGCCGGCAAGGAAAGCGATGTCGAAGTTATAAGCTTGATGCTGGAAATGTTGGCAATGTCCGGGTTGCAAAATGTGCACCTTGATTTGGGCCATGTCGGTATTTATCGGGCGCTGTCTAGACAGGCCGGGTTAACTGACGTACAGGAAGCCGAATTGTTTGACGTGCTACAGCGCAAGGCCAGACCGGAGCTTCAGGAATTGATGGTCTGCTACAGTATTGATAGCGAGCTTAAGACGATGTTCCTGAAACTTCCGGAACTGAATGGCGGTAAAGAAACCATTGCCAACGCCCGGGCCGTTTTAGCGACGGCCAATGGTGAAGTCAAACAGGCTTTAGCGGATTTGGAAGCGATTGCAGACAAATTAACAACTAATTTCCCGTCATTACCGGTCAGTTTCGATTTGGCCGAGTTACGCGGTTACCATTATCACACCGGCGTGGTTTTTGCCGCTTTCGTGCCGTCGGTAGGTAGAGAGATTGCCAGGGGCGGTCGCTATGACAATATCGGCGCTATTTTTGGGCGTGCGCGTGCTGCGACCGGCTTTAGCGCGGACTTGAAAGTATTGTCGGCATTAGGCAAAGCATCTTATAAAAAAGAACCGAAAGCCTTGATTTTCGCCCCGCATGGGGATGATAAAGCGCTACATGAAAAAATCAGGGATTTACGCGCCGAGGGACTGGCAGTTGTTCAGCAACTGCCGGGGCAAGCCGGGACTGCACAAGAACTTGGGTGTACATCCGTCTTGGAACAAGATCATCAAAACTGGTTCGTAAGAACCTTAGCTTAGTTTTTTGGAATAATTATGGGAAAAAATGTTGTTGTCATCGGTACCCAATGGGGTGACGAGGGAAAAGGTAAACTGGTTGATTTGTTAACGGAACAAGCGGAAGCTGTGATCCGTTTTCAAGGCGGCCACAACGCAGGACACACGCTGGTTATACAAGGGGAAAAGACGGTTCTGCATCTTATTCCGTCCGGCATTCTTCGGGAAAATGTGCAATGCATGATCGGCAATGGTGTGGTTTTATCGCCCAATGCTCTGCTGGAAGAAATTGAAATACTCGAAAAAGCCGGTATCCCTGTTAGAAACAGGCTGTTGATCAGTGAAGCTTGCACACTGATATTGCCGGTTCATGTCGCTATCGACAAGGCGCGTGAAATAGCCCGTGGCAACAAAGCGATTGGCACGACTGGCCGCGGCATAGGCCCCGCGTATGAAGACAAAGCAGCGCGTAGAGGCCTTCGCGCCGGAGACTTTTTAAATCCTGCGGTTTTCGCCGAAAGATTTAAGGAACTGGTCGAATACCACAACTTCATGCTGACCAATTACTATCATGCTGAGCCAATCGATTATCAAACAGGCCTTGAAGAGGCGCTGAAGCTGGGAGAGCAAATCAAGCCCATGCTGACTGATGTGAGCGAGGTTTTGTATAAATACCAGGATCAAGGCAAAAACCTGTTATTTGAAGGTGCTCAAGGCGCTCTTTTAGATATAGACCACGGTACTTTCCCTTACGTGACTTCGTCCAGCACTACCGCTGGCGGCGCCGCTACCGGAACCGGCATTGGCCCTCTTGATCTCGACTACGTGCTGGGCATTACTAAAGCCTATTCGACACGCGTAGGCAACGGCCCATTTCCGACTGAATTGCACGATGCAGACGGTGATCATCTGGGTACGGTCGGCCATGAGTTTGGCGCTACCACTGGTCGCAAACGCCGCACCGGCTGGTTTGACGCGGTCGCCATGCGCAAATCGGCAAAAATGAATAGTCTCAGCGGTATTTGTCTAACCAAGCTGGACGTACTTGATGGTCTGGAAAAGGTCGGTATTTGCAACGCTTACCGGCTTAACGGCACCGTTACTGAAACAGCTCCATTAGGCGCTGATCAATATGAAGGATGTCATGCGATTATTGAATACTTGCCGGGCTGGACGGGAACGACTGCCGGTGTCACTGATTTCAATGCGTTGCCTGACAACGCCAAAGCCTATATCAAGAGAATTGAAGAGCTGGTCGGCGTTAAGATTGCGATCCTGTCAACCGGCCCCGATAGAGACGAAACAATTATCCTGGAACACCCGTTCGCCTGAACGGCTGTTGTCTAATTACCTGGAGTTAACATGGCTGAAACAGTAGAAGAATTGACAGTAACTTACGAAGACGGCGGCATAGAAACAGTCAAGGAACTGGACAAAAAGGTGCTGACCAAAGGTGCATGGGCTACGGTTATGTACCGTTATCAGGATTGGAATCGAGCCAAGGAAGAATACGGTCCTGATAAATACACTATTCGCCGTTACCAAAAACAAAACGGCGAATACAAGCAAAAATCGAAGTTCAATATTTCCAGCAAAGATCAGGCGAAAGCCATTATCGAAGCACTAGAAGATTGGATTAAATTGGATTGATGTCAATGTAAGGCGCGCCATGCGCGCCTTTTCAGATGCCCGGATAATATTGCTATCCTTTGGCGCGCGCGGCGCGTCCTACATGAAAGCTCACAGTGCCGATCCAAACTTGAGCAGGCGCATTCGTTATAATCGGCTTTTAAAATAACAAGCTGCGGATTCACCCAGCACCGGATGTTCAAGGTATTCATGAGCAAAACCACCCCCTCCGTTACCCGCATCGCCTTAGCCAGCTTCATCGGTACCGCTATCGAGTTCTACGATTTTTACATCTACGGCATGGCTGCGGCCTTGATTATCGGTCCGGTATTTTTTCCCGGCGGCAACCCGACAACTCAGGCGCTCAGTTCCTTCCTAACTTTTTCCGTAGCCTTCCTCACGCGGCCTTTAGGCGCGACGCTGTTCGGGCATTTCGGCGACCGCATCGGGCGCAAAACCACCTTGGTCGCATCACTGTTGGTCATGGGTATCTCCACCACATTGATCGGCGTGTTGCCGGGCTATGATGCTATTGGCGCATGGGCTCCGGCGTTGTTGTGCTTGCTGCGTTTCGGCCAGGGTATCGGCTTGGGCGGAGAATGGGGCGGCGCGGCGTTGTTGGCGACCGAGAACGCGCCGGAAGGAAAGCGCGGCTGGTTCGGTATGTTTCCCCAGTTGGGGCCGCCGGTGGGCTTTTTGCTGGCGACCGGCAGCTTTTTGCTGCTGGCCCATTTTCTGAGCGAACAAGAGTTTAAAGACTGGGGCTGGCGCATCCCGTTTCTTGCCAGTTCAGTGCTGGTCATGATCGGCTTGTATGTGCGTCTGGCCTTGGCCGAAACCCCGGTATTTGCCAAAGTGTTACAACAGCACCAGCAGGTTGGCTTGCCGCTCAAAGAAATACTTAAATCGCATGCCGCCCCGCTGGCGCTGGGAGCGATGGCAATGGTCGTGTGCTATGCGTTGTTCTATATCTCAACCGTGTTTTCGTTGAGCTACGGCACCACCACGCTGCAAATCCCGCGTCAGCAATTTCTCGGCATGTTATGTGTGGCTGTGCTGTTTATGGCCGCCGCCACGCCGCTATCGGCATGGGCCGGTGACCGATTCGGACGACGCCCCGTATTGTTGATTGCCGGAAGCGCCGCATTCCTGTCCGGCTTCCTGTTAAAGCCGATGCTGGAAAGCGGCTCACCGTTGATGATTACCGCTTTCTTATCCTTGGAGCTGTTCCTGATGGGAGCCACCTTTGCGCCGATGGGAGCCTTGTTGCCTGAACTGTTTCCTTCCAAGGTACGCTACACCGGTGCGGGAACAGCCTACAACTTAGGCGGCATACTCGGAGCTTCGTTTGCACCTTATATTGCGCAACGGTTGGTAACCGAGGGTGGACTGGCCTGGGTCGGCGGTTATGTCTCGTTGGCTGCGGCTATTAGCCTGCTTGCCGTATACCTGATGCGCGAAACCCGTGATAATCATTGGGTGTAAAAGAGGACTGTGTAGTATTGCAGTAAATTCGGCTTAATCAAAACAAGCACACGACGAACTTATGAAAAATATACGTGTAATTAGATTTTTATTAGATAATCAAAGTCATATATATCACTATGGGTAAGTAAACATATGCCAGAATTTCGCGATCAGTTTGATCTCCCTCCAGTTAAACTCACAAAGGCCGACGTAGAAGATTTGGCTATATTACTTATTTCTGGCGTCCCGGAGAGGCCGCATTCTTTCGAATTTACAGTCAGTGCTGGCAACGCAACTTATCGAGCCAACTCTATTTCAAAGCTGAAAGCTCAGAATTTGCCTGAACAAGTAACGGATCTTACTTACCGAGTAATAGGGTGGACGAGCGATAATACTATTGATCGAGGCGTGAGTCTGAATCTTCATCGGACGACGTCCTATTGCCAGGTTCATTCTTTAGACGAGGTTTGGTTTAAGGGAAAGATTTCCCAAGTCAATGATTTCTTTAAGAAGCATACTCCTTGGTACGCACCACTCTTTGCTAATCTCGCTTTTTTGAGCGGGATAGTACAAGCATTTTCTTTCGTTGCTGCTATTTTGTTCGTCTTAAATGGACAGTTCTTGTTCACTGGTGCAGCTGTGGTGGCTTATATTGCAACCCAGGTTGCTTTCAATCAGTTTCTCAAGGGACATTTATTTCCGCGTTCTGACATCCGACATCAGAGCAAGTCTTTGGGGCTGAATAGGAAAATCAACCATATAGCAGCTATTGTAGGTATTTTAGTAGCAATTATACAGGTTACTCTATGGGGGATAGATTTATACAAGTGGGCGCAACCAAGTGTTGATAAGCTTAGTCCTTCTGATCTCCTAGTTATTGATCAAAATCCAACTAATATAGAAATTGTACAAGCAGAGAAGTTAGCCGTAGACAAAGATGGCGAGTCAATATTCTTCACACTAAGAAATAATTCAAATGTAACAGCAAAAAATGTTCGTGTTTCATTTTACAACTACAAGGGCGATAAATCGCCATATCATGATAGATTTACTAATGATAACGATGGCATAGATATACCAGCAGGAGAGAATAAATCATACAAAGTTGCTTTTATTTCAGATTACGAAAAATTCTTTAATCCAGAAAATCCTGGAGCGAAATTGCTTAAAGTATCAACAAAAATTAACTCTGAAAAACCATTTGAACTTCAGGCTATTGCTTGTGGTGTTGAAAATGGAGAAATTTCTCCTTGTAGTTTTAATTCTTCAGGGAGGTCAACTATCGTGGATATAAAATATCGGTCAATATTCGGGCAGACATACCGAACTTTGACCCAATTTTATAATATATTCCTTGATGGAGAGATAAGTTATTTGCCAAAGCAAGGGTCGTAGGGTCAGAGTCGTAGGATGTGGTGAGTTTACGAACCGCATCATTCGTGTGAAATACTGTCGCCGACTTTGACAATTAACAATGACACTCCCGAGCGGGGCGGGGTTGCAACCCCGCCCCTAACGTTTTGCGATGCCCGAATCTTAGCCAGCAAAACATCTCGAACGGGGCAACATGCCCCGTCCGGCTCTAGTAATAAAACAATCAACTACATGAATTTATGAAAAACAAAGGATTGGCGATTAATTCTTTCTGCGCCTGGGATGGTGATACCTTAGTGCTTAATATTCTCGGCCAGCCAAGTGCGAAACAAGATACCATCGGCAAGGCCAAAGGCAAGCAACTCAAAATCAGTGTTACTGCCGCGCCCGTGGCGGGCAGGGCTACCGATCATATGGTCCGGTTCCTGGCAAAAGAGTTCGGCGTGGCAACCAAGGATATTGAAGTTGTGTTTGGCAGGTTCAATGTCAATAAACAACTGCGCATTAAATCGCCCAAGAATCTACCTGCTGTAATCAGCAAGCATTTATCTCAATGAGAAAGGCTACCCTCTTGAATTCGATGTTTTATTGCCTTGATTAAGTTAGGGGAGAGATAACGAAAAACGCACCAGAGTTAGCGGCTTTGTTAAGTAGGGTGTGAGACCCAAGGTTTAAAATATAGGTCACATACAGGTCATACGCTTGATAAAGTCCTGCAAGCTTTGGCCTTCAATATCTATAAATGTTGCGTTTTCCGATTGGATGCTCTGAATCCGGTCCAGCCGGAAATTACGGAAATCGTCGCGCAATTCGCACCAACCGACCAAGGTCCAGACGTTGCCCCAAAAATACAGGCCTAGCGGCCGGATGCGGCGCAGGCTTTGTTCGCCGTCGGCACGGCAATAGCTCATCTGCAACAAGCGTTTGCCGTCGATGGCTTTACGGCAAATATCCAGGTTAATATCAAGATCTCGGCGCTGATCGAAACGCAACGAAAACAGTTTGCTGTCTTCGATCTTATTCCTCAGTTCGGCAGGAATGACCGCGGTAATTTTGTCCAGCGCCGATTGTGCTGAATAGCCCAGCTCGGTTCCGGCCCAAGTCTTGGCCATCCGCGCACCGATGACCAGTGCCTCGATTTCGTCCGAGGTAAACATGATCGGGGGAATGTCGATGGTGTGCCGCAAGCGGTAGCCGACACCGGCTTCGCCCTCAATCGGAACGCCGGACAGGCTGAGATCCTGAATATCCCGGTAAATGGTGCGCTCGGACACTTCCAGGCGCTCGGCAAGCGTCTTGGCGGTAACCAAGCGTTTGTTACGCAGGATTTGTACGATTTGAAATAAACGGTCGGCGCGTCGCATGGTTTTGAATAGGCGGCCAAAGCCTTGGCCGCCTACTAATCAACAACGATCAGGATGCTGAATATAAACCGACGCGGTTGCCTTCGCTGTCTAAAAACAGCGCGAAGTAGCCGCAGTCGCCGTCATGAATCGGCGTTTTAGGCATCAGCACACTGCCGCCGTGCTGAACGGCCCTAGCCAGAGGGACGCTTAAATCCTCGCCAGCGTTGAAATAAACCACAGCGCCGATTTGGCTGGGCTGGTAATGTTCGCCGAGCATCAACATACCGCTGACAGCGCCTTCATCGGCGGCGAAAATCGCCATTTGATAAGCGCCCATTGCTTCATCTTTAAAGGTGGTTTGCAGAACATTTTGGTAAAAGTCCTTGGCACGCTGCAAATCAGTGACCGGAATCTCAAACCAGCTTGCTACATTATTCATTTTTATCTCCGTGTTTTAAGTGTTAACGAGCAACTATGGTATGACAGCTCTCCTGACAGCGTGGTGTCAGTAGTGTTTACATGATTGACGATTTTTTAAGCGATCTTGAATCAAAGCTGAGAATGGATCGAACCCTATCCGGCCCAGGATTATCGACATAGTTGTTCGCTCAGGCTGTCCCAACGCCAGGCATGGCGATATAACCGGGTAAGTTTTCTATTCTTTTTAACCATGCGCGAACCGACGGATAAGTGTCCAGAGCGACTCCACCTTCCGGCGCCAACGCTACATAGGGATAACAGGCAATGTCGGCAATTGTAACCTGTTCGCCAGCTAGCCAGAGATGATCGGATAAGCGCTTCTCTAATACCGTTAGCGCTTGTTTGCCCAGTGTTTGGCCTTGCTCGACATCCCAAGGTCTGCCGAATTTTTTTGCTGCCCGAGCCCTGGCGAGTCCGTAGAGGATTTCGTTTTGCGACAGACTCAGCCACTGCATGACTTCGGCCATGGCGTTGGCGTCAAGCGGAAGCCAGCGTTCGTCGCCATAGCGGCGTGCCAGATACAGCAAAATAGCCGACGAGTCCCAGATAATCGCGCCTTCATCATCCAATACCGGCAGCTGACCGCGCGGATTCAGTTGCAGGAACGCGGCGGATTTATGTTCGCCTTGAAATAAATCGATCGGTGCCGACTCGTAAGGCAACTTGAGCAATGCACACAGCAATCTGACTTTGTAGCAGTTGCCGGACAGTTCCATATCGTAAAGTTTCATTATTTGCCTTGATTAGGGTGGATAGATAGTAGTATTTTGCATTCGATTGCCGGGATGTTAACAGCGTAAATCGCTAAACGGTAACTGGTGGTTTTTTTATAGCGTTTTCAGATTCGGTTAATGGCTAAAATAGCGGTGCTGTTTATTGCAACTATGGCATGACCGGAGTGCGGGCTTCGCCCGGCAATTACCCCTGCATTGACCTCCTGCATAACCCACAGGGAGTGGGGAATGCAGATTTTGCCTGGAGCAAAAATCTGCCCTTGCAGTCGTAAAGCGCCTACAGTTGGTGCCTGCTCTGGCAAGCGAAGCTTGCACTCCAGCAACATAGTCTTTTAATGGCTAGTAACTTATTTAAGTTGAAAACGCTTTATATAGACTAATCGCGCATCTCCGTCAAAACCTGTGCCGGTTGCAACTGAAGAGTGGAAAGTTTATATGCGCCATTACAATAGCCCGAGCATTGCGGCTTTTACCGCAGCCGAAGTTTTGTTGGCGGCATTTAATTTGATAATGGCATTGTTGATATGAAAGTTGACTGTCCGCTCCGCGATATTGAGAATGCTAGAAATCTCGCCGGACGTTTTGCCATCGGCAGTCCAGCGAAGTACCGCTATCTCGCGGTTGGATAACTTCACATCGGCTTCAGGCACCAATTTCGGCGTCAAGCATCGCGACATGCCTAAGTGCGCTGTTTGGGTCAGCCAAGCCATTTTGAATTGCTTGGCTTCAAGCTCTGTTTCGGTGATAGGCTCATTCGAGCGCGCCAGCGTTAACATACCTACAGCTCCATTAAAATCGCGTACGGATTGCGCCCGGCCATAATGCAATCCGAATGATTGGGCCTCTTCCCAAAATTCGCGCACGGGGCTGAATAGATTATCGGTCCATAAAAGGGGAAGGGAGGAACGCATAGAGTGCTGTACTGTAGGATCAATCGCCAGATAGTTTTTGGCTTGATATTGCGCTTGCCAAGCTGTTGGGTAAGTGGTGAATATTACGGTCTGAGGTGTCGCCAGAGGTAGCGGTGTACGCAGGCCATAGGTACAATGGTCAAAGCCAAGTTCCCTGCCAAGCAAAAGGATGGTTTGGAAAAGCTGCTGCTCAGATTGAATCGACTGCAATGCTTGAAGTTGATGCTCTTGCCAAGTGTTCATAAATTCCTTCGCTTAGATATAGCAGGTTTGCCGTTGGCTGTATTATGATGCCTGAGTCTGGAATATGCTCGAATAAAAGCGGCAGAACCTGTCAATATTGACAGTTGTTCCTGTTAATAAAATCTCGTTTAATTAGCCCTGTTAAGGATTGATTACTCTCCCGCATTCTGCATTGCTTGATGTGGGCTACTAGCAAAACAACCGATGACAAATTAAGGAGGCTGAATGTCGGGTGAAACTAAAGGCGCAGTGCGCGCCGTGCTTCGGCTTGAAGGGTTATGTGTACTTATTGCCGCAGTTGTTGCCTATTCAAAATTCGGCTTGGGCTGGGATATCTTCGCACTGTTCTTTCTTGCGCCGGATCTTGCTTTGCTCGGTTACCTTGCAGGTCCCAAGATCGGCGCCATTAGCTACAATTTAGCGCATTCCTATAGCGGGCCCGTGGCCTGCCTTGCGGCGGGATTTGTTTTTCCCGCTCCAACTATCCTTGGTATCGGCCTTATCTGGTGCGCTCATATCGGCTTTGATCGTGCGCTTGGTTATGGGCTCAAGTATTCGAGCGGCTTTGGCTTTACTCATCTTGGCCGCATCGGAAAATTTCCGGCGATTACATCCCGCTCTGCGGCCAAAGAGCAAAACTCGTAAAGACAATCAGACGATAAATCTGCAGGGGTAGACTCTTGTCAGACAATTGGCGACAGATTTATCATGTTAGGCATTTTGAAACAAAGGATGAACTCTTGATCAAACTAGCACAAAACGACAACGAAATAGCTGGCTGCTTCCAAGTCATGAAGCAGCTTCGCACAGAGCTTGTGGAAGCCTCTTTTGTTCCCCTTGTTCGAGAGCTAATGAGTGACGGCTACCAGCTGGCCTACCTTCGGGATGAAGCTCAGGTTGTCTGCGTTGCCGGGTTTAAAATTTCAAAAAATTTATTTTTGGGTAAACATCTTTACGTTGAAGACCTGTCAACATTAGAGAGTGAACGGTCAAAAAATTATGGAAAACAAATGATGGCCTGGCTTCGTGATCTGGCGACGTCTGAAGGGTGCAACGCTTTTCATCTCGATTCCGGCGTTCATCGTCATCGGGCGCACAAGTTTTATTTGAACCGGAATATGAATATTGCCAGCTATCACTTTGTAGAAAAAATTGGCTAATCCGTTAGTCGAGCGGGACTACGTAAAAGCGTGCGAAACCTTTAAACCTAAACCAAAGGATAATCCATTCATGCTGGAACTCTGCATTGCCAACAAGAACTCTGGTGCCGGTATTTGGGTTTACGGCTTCAATATGGGTCTTGGGTGAGCCTCTTTTTCAATGGAAGATAAATGCCGCCATGCTGGTTATCGTGGGCTTGTGCATTAATCTGGTCGGCTCGCGCATTGCGATTCGCATCCGGCCCGCTTAAGCGCAAAATGCCCAATCTTCCATTGCACAGGCTATCTGCTTGTGCAGCCTGTGCATTTAAGCTTTACCACTCAGAGAAATATGAGCACCATCAACCGGCAGGCAGCTGTGCCTAACATTAAGAGGAAATAGATGAGTTTATTTAAGGGCAATTGTATGTGCGGGGCGGTTAAATACCAGTTGAACTCCGAGCCCCGGTTTTCTTTCTTGTGCCAATGCAGGCAATGTCAAAGAATCACCGGCTCCGGCCATTCGGCCGAGTTTGCTGCATTAAGCAAAGATACTGACGTTTCAGGAGAGCTCAGGTTTTATGAATTAACCTCAGACAATGGCAATACCGTCAGTAGCGGCTTTTGTCCGACTTGCGGCAATCCCGTTTTAAAAAAATCGTCCGGTTATCCCGGAATGCTGTTTTTTCATGCCGCAACGTTAGAAGACCCTTGCTTGTTTAAGCCGAAGCAAGTTTTTTGGGGCGCAAGTCATCAACCTTGGGATTTTGTAAACCCTGATCTTGAGGTGAAAGAAACTATATGACGAAATCAACTTCAACATACTGGAACACCTTAAGTTCAGAGAACCGGGAACGCTGGACACCTATCAAAGGGCTTGAAGGAGTGGCTGAAGAGCTAATCTTGAGCATCGACCCGGTTACCCGTATATATACCCGGCTGATTCGCTTTTTGCCCGGTGCCGATACATCGCTTTTCGGCAATAAAAGCCATCCGTACCCAGAGGAGGTATTTATTGTCAGCGGCCGCCTTTTTGATAAGGCATTTGATATTTGGCTGGAAGCCGGGCATTACGCCAGCCGTCCGCCCGGTGAGCTTCATGGCCCGTTCAAAACGGATGTTGGTTGTGTTGTTTTGGAGGTGTCGTTTCCCAGCCGGGTTGTGGGCAGCGATGCCGACTGATACGGCAAAACGGGAAGCGCCAAAAAGCGCTGAGCTTTATTTATTGGCATTTGGATAAATATGAACACCCTTACTATTCGTCAAGCCATCTTGTCCGACCTTGAGGCGCTTGCGCTGCTTTTTGACGGCTATCGTCAATTTTACGGTCGCGCCAGCGATTTGCCTGCAGCAACAGCATTTTTGTTGGCGCGCTTCAATCATGGCGAGTCGGTCTTGTTCATTGCATATGAAGGTTGTAAACCTGTTGGCTTCACTCAGCTTTATCCAAGCTTTTCATCGGTATCGCTGGCCCGGATATTCGTGCTAAACGATCTCTTCGTTTACGAGCATGCCCGCAGAAAAGGTGTGGCCTCAAAGCTGATGACTGCCGCTGTTGACTACGCAAGTTCCTTGGGCGCGGTTCGCGTTTCGCTGTCAACTACGACAACCAACGAAGCAGCCCAGAGGCTTTATCAATACGCCGGTTGGAAGCGCGATGAACAGTTCTTTGTCTATCACTTTGCCATCCCGTCCACATAGGAAAATAAACGACATGATTAAGGCTATTGCTTTGCTCGGCGAATACAAGCGGACATTTCCACCGCACATTTCCACCAATACTGCCATCAAGCATGCTCAAAGTCTGCTGGATGTGGAGTTAACGGCGGATTGGGTTTCAACTGAAGACATCGACCCAAAGCTGTTTGAACGTTATTCGGGCATATGGGTTGCGCCAGGAAGTCCGTATAAAAATATGGAGCTTACGCTGTGGGCGATTCGCTATGCCAGGGAAAATAAAATTCCCTGCTTCGGCACCTGCGGCGGGTTTCAGCATATGGTGATTGAATATGCCCGGAATTTCCTGGGTTTTAAGGACGCGCACCATGCCGAATACGATCCTTATGCTTCAAACCTGTTCATTTCACAGTTGGATTGTTCATTGGCAGGACGCGAGATGCAGCTTAATTTTGTGCCGGGGTCTCAGGTAGCGGCAATCTATGGCGAGTTATCAGCGAAGGAGCACTATTATTGCAACTTCGGGGTCAATCCTGATTGCATTGGCGAGTTGAAGCAAGGTCCATTAAATATTTCAGGCTCCGATACCGAAGGTGAAATCCGCGTCATTGAACACCCTAATCATCCGTTTTTTATCGGCACGCTGTTCGTGCCACAATCACGGCCTACTTCATTAAGGCCGCATCCGTTGATTACTGCTTTTTTGAAAGCGGTCGTTGATCATGCAATCTGACATTGCGCTTAGCGGAAACGCCGAAGACTTTGCAGTTAATTTCACGCCTTTTGCTGTACCTGTTTACGGGCGGTTCGGGTTCCAAATACAAGAGAAGCGTGTCGAAGATAAAGACGTTGCTTTCATACTTATGAAATTGCCCGGTAGTCATGTGCGAAGCTAACATGCCAGATTAGAGAGCAGCGTGAAAAATAACGAAAACCAAATACCGGCACTCAGGAGAAATGAATGAATCAATTCGGCAATTATGAAAAATTCGATGCATTTGGTTTGGCGAAATTGGTCAATGATTTCGATGTTTTCGTAAACGGGTTACTAGTGGAGGCAAAGTGTCATCAGTAAAATCTACATTGGCGTATCGCCAATTCGGTGCCGACGATGGGCAGTTAGTGATTTATTTTCACGGCACTCCCGGCGCACCTGAAGAATGCGCCGCATTTGATCAATACGGAAAAGGAAACAACCTGACTTTTATAAGTTACAACCGCTTTTCTCTCGATCCTTCGCTGGAAGGCGCGGCTTATTACCAGCTTCTGGCAGATGAAATTACCGATAGAGCGGCCGGGAACGCGGTAGATTTGGTTGGGTTTTCAATGGGAGGATTCATCGCGTTGCAAGTATGCCGCCTGATGAGAATTAATGTGCGGAACCTGCATCTGGTTTCTGCCGCCGCACCGTTGGAAGTCGGCAATTTTATCGACATGGCGGCAGGAAAGTCCGTTTTCAAATTGGCTCAACAGCATCCTTTTGCATTTCATCTGCTGGTTCGCCTGCAAGGTTTGATTGCCTCAATTCATCCCAGCCTGGTGTTTCGGATGATGTTTGCGAACGCTGCCGGCGAAGACAAGAGATTGGCTGCCAGCAGCGAATTTCAAAACGCTATTACCGGAATATTGAAATTGTGCTTTACCTCTTATGGGGCAGGCTACGCACGAGATGTCAGGGCTTATGTCCAGTCCTGGAAAGACACATTGCCCAGCATTGATATCAATACGCACATCTGGCACGGAGCCGAGGACAACTGGTCGCCGGTCGCTATGGCTGAATATTTGGAATCGGCCATTCCCGGCTGTACCTCGACCGAAATTTTTAACGGCCTGTCGCATTATTCATGTCTCTATCGGGCGGCACCTGAAATATGCCGTCAGTTAGGTATCGATTCTAGCGGCCAGCAGGAACGCGGGGCAGGGATATACGATACAAATTCTCCATTATTTGAGGAATTAAAATGAAAGGTAGTTGTTTATGTAGAGCCATTGAGTACGAAATCGACAGCATTGATATGCCTGTGGCCCATTGCCATTGTCGGATTTGGCGACGCAGTGCAGGGGACGGACGCCGCCTATATCGCTATGTGCCATTTTTTGTTTAATTCGGCTGAGGATTTTATGGCCGCTTTCATGCCGCACGCCGCAGTGCTGCAAGACGACATGCCCAATTACACCGACATAGAGCCGGTTATTCAAATTAGCGAAGTCCTTATTTCCGAGTAGACCCATGTACATGCCGTCACAATTTGAACAGCCCGATATTCAGGCCATGCACGAGCTGATTCGCAATCGGCCGCTTGCGACCTTGGTAACGCTCGGCGCAAACGGCATTAACGCTAATCACATTCCCTTGCATCTTTCGCCAACACCGGAACCGTTTGGCGTGTTGCGCGGTCACATAGCGCGGGCAAATTCACTCTGGCGCGACCTTGCATCGGATGTTGAAACGCTGGCTATATTCCACGGCCCGGACGCGTATATCAGCCCGTCGTGGTACGCGACTAAACAGGAAGCAGGAAAGGTGGTTCCGACCTGGAATTAAACGGTAGTTCATGCTTACGGTTCTTTGCGTGTTATTGATGACGCTGCCTGGGTTCGCACCCAGCTTGAAGCGTTAACGCAGCAAAACGAAGCCGCTTTTCCTGAGTCGTGGGCGATGTCGGATGCGCCGGAGGATTTTACTGAAAAACTGATTGAGGCTGTGGTTGGGATTGAAATGGTTATCACCCGGTTAATCGGCAAGTGGAAAGTCAGTCAAAATCAACCTCCGCAAAATCAGCGTAGCGTTATACAAGGGCTGAATGCCGGCGGACAGAGCGAGGCGGTAGCTATGGCGGCAATGGTTAGTGCCGGGGTTAAAAATGTTGGCTGATTAACGCGGAAAATCGCAATTCAGAGTACAATAGGCGTTAGCTTGTTTGGAGATGATTTTTGGGGTTGATTATGTCGTATTTGTTTGTGCGTCATGTCCTGTTGCTGTAACGTTGGCTTAATAAAATCAAATAATTAGATAGCTTTATGATGAATATACGACAACACAGTTTTTTTATACGACAATTGATGTCGTATATATTACGTTAGGCATCCATGTTTAATATACGGCGCTATTTGCGAAACAGAAAATTAAAACGACTTTGGGATCGTGTAGAGTCAGGCATGACCGTAACTCAAGCCGAGCAAATCATGGGCTTTTTGTTTTCGCAAGACTCAGAAAATACCGCTGGTCGTGTCGTCTACAGTCATCACACTTCTGATTACCTGCCCTTCTATATTGTTGTGGAGCGTTCCTCTGGTAAGATCATCAGACGCCACCCTATTAGGGCACTGGACGAGACATCTACCGATGCCTCTCAAGAAGCTCATTTCAACCAACTGTTATAAAAAGCATTTTTAAACGCTTTCTGCCATAGGAGTTAACTGAAAGCCGATCTGCTCAGCACGTTTGGTTAAATTTTTAATGACTCGTTGGCGATATTTTTCTTCAT
>DATBRD010000030.1:0-111224 GCA_036560465.1 Methylobacter sp. | reverse complement strand
CAACAGCCAACTTAACAGCCGATTCTCTAAATTCTGATGTATAGCTATTTGGTTTTTTAGTTTGATCGCTCATTTTTAGACACACTATCCTTTTCAGGTTATTTTAAGTTGTGTGTCCGGTTTAGTGTAGCCGCATCAGTTCTTATTGGAATGCTTAACAACCGCAGCCTTACCTACCCATAGCGCAGCCCCGATAACTTGCGCAATGTACAACCGGAAATGGACGTGTTGAAAAGATGATTTTTTTGACGCAGACTAACACTGCGAAGTTGAGTTGCCGGTTTTATTGTCACGCGTTTCGATAAGACCCGTGCCGCTCAGATTCCGCCTTTTACCCTGGATTTCAAGTGCTCTGCAAGGCGCTTCATGGCCGAAGAAGCATCATCAATAGAAAGACGGACATTAATAATGCTTGGCATGGTCCGGTTGTTCAGAGACTTCATCAGCGCTTCTTCAAACGCTTCTTCTGTAGCGGCATCGTACCCGTTTAGCGGACCAAAGACTTCTCCCAGTCGGTCGAAACGCCAACAGCCAATATCATTGAAGGGGCCTTCAAGAATGCCCCGTTCGGTGCTGTAACCGCAATTGTTAAAAACCACCACAATCGGGTTCAGGCCGTGGCGTGCAAACGTTGAAAGTTCAGTGCCGGTCATTTGAAAAGCGCCATCCCCGACCAGAATAAGTACGCGATGATCAGGTCGGGCGATTTGCGCACCCAGCGCAGCAGGCACTGCAAACCCCATAGTGGCATAGAAGCTGGAAGCAAAGAATTCGCTCTGCTCGTGCACCTGTAAATCGATAGCGGCAAAAAGGCAATCGCCAACATCACACACCACGATCATTTCCGGGCTAAGCGCCTGATTGAGACGCTCGACCAAGCGAGCGGTAGTCATCGGCCGGTTCGGTTCGGGAAAGCCTTTTGCCTGCAAGGCCGTAGGTGTCGATGAAAACCCCTCACTGCGAGGTTTGACTGAGCGCACCAAGGCAGTTAAAAAATCGGCTAGCGCGACGTGAGGATAGTGGTGGGCGCTGATCACAACCTCGTCCAGAGCTGCGCGGATCATATGATGGGGATCAAGTTTTGCAGTATAAATGCCGGTATCTACATCATTCAAAGTGACACCCAGCATTAGTAGCAAATCAGCTTGTTCTACTATGTCGCGCGCATTATCTGAACTCATCGCCCCTTCATAAATCCCGAGATAAGCCGGATGCCGCTCGGCCATGACCGATTTTCCCGATAATGTCGCCACGACCGGTAAGCGCGCGCGTTCAACCAGTTCGACCAAAGTGTTCTGAAGCCCGCGCCGGTGCAACTCAATGCCTGCTATGATCATCGGCGAAGCCGACTTAGACAGAAGCTCCGTAGCCTCTGCAACCGCTTCCGACAAGGCGGTCTCATCGCTAACGAACTGCCCCGTCGCCTCGGCCGGTATCGGATAGCCTTCAGTCATAACCAAGTCGCGGGGGATTTCTATATAGACCGGTTTGCATAAGCGGCGGGCCATCTCAATGGCCCGGTCGATCTGCCGAAATGCGATGACCGGATCGTTGAGCACCGCAGTTGCGCAGGTAATGCGTTCAAAAATCTCGCGCTGGAACGAGAAAGGACCAAAACGGTGATGGATTAATGGATCATCCTGTTGTTCGCGTACGCCGGGGGCTCCGCTGATGATGACCACAGGCGAAGACTCCGCATAGGCGCCGGCAATTGCGTTTACGGTATTTAAGGCCCCTACACCGTAAGTCACAGCCAATGCCCCCATTCCGTTACAGCGTGCATAACCGTCAGCGGCAAAGGCGGCAGTATCCTCTCGGGTAGTGCCGATATGCTGAATCGGGCTTTTGACCATCAGGTCATAAAAGCCGAGTACGTAATCTCCCGGAACGCCAAAGATATGTTTAACGCCCGCATCATATAGGCGTTTGAGGAGGTATTGTCCAATAGTATCGAATTTAGCAGTGCTCATAACGATTCATCCTCTTGGAAAAGTACTGATTAAGCTGTCAATAAGCGGGCAAATTTTCCAGGCAGCCGGTAAAATTAAAAACAGACGACACTTTGATAAACATTACACCCAGCCATTCTTGGTAAGCAAGAAATTTTGTGAGCCATCAATCAACTGGGCAAGTGAAACAATTGGAGGCTTCCAGTGCTACGAAAACTAAATCATACCGCCGCCGTCACATGGCTATTGATCGTGAATTTTGCAATGTCTGGAATGCCTGCTTTTGCTGCCCCTCCGGCAGTCGAAGAGGTGTTAAGCTTGATGGGAATGGATCAAGGCCAGATTGCCGAACTAGCGCAAGGCAGGCCCGTCACTTATGCCTTGGCTGAAAGCGGCGCCGACGATCTTGCCATGGGCATCGCCTTGTATTTACCGGTTCCTTTGGCCAAGGTGTCCACATATTTGCGACAGGAAAATCCGGACCCGCTAGACGTTGATGTCACTGGGTACGGGTTATTGACCGAGCACAGCGAAGCGGCTTCCTTTGCATCTATCGTCCTATCTACGGAAGAAGCCGTGGCTTTACTGGACGCCGAACCCGGCGACAAGTTCAACCTGTCTGCCTCTGAGATCGATAGCTTCAAAACTCTCAAGCAGCTGTCCTCCAAGACCACCAAAGACACGGTCTTACAACACTACCGGGAGCTTCTGCTCCAACGCTTTGAAGCCTATCGGCGCGGAGGCACGTACGCAATAGCGCCGTATGTGCGGGAGGATAGCCTGGATTCAAAACCTTCCCTGGAACTCCACCAAGCCGCAAGCGCAAGCGTCATCCTGTCGCGTTACTTTCCAGCTTTGCATAGGGCTTGGTTGAATTACCCACAACCTTTACCGCCCGGAACGGATGAGGCCTTTCCCTGGGTAGAAAAAACAGTGGAAGGCCGTCCTGCGGTCATCCTCAGGCACCGCATCAGTGTTGATTGGAACGGCGGAGTCTTAGTATTGACTCGGGAATTCTATACGCCGCATTCATACAATTCCAGCCAGTGGCTAACCGGCTGCCTAGCCTATCGCGACGGCACTGTGGTCTTTCAGCAGGTACACAGCTACACCGACCAAGTGGCGGGCATAGCCAGCGATGTCAAGCATATAATCGGTCGGCAATTGCTGGGAGACAAAATGCTCAAGTCTTTTACGCGCCTTTGCAGCGTCTCGGGTCACTGCTTTTAAATAACGGCAGTTTTAAACCATTGGCCCGCTTAAGGTTGATAATGTGTTTATTTAAGACCCGATGCCAATTGAGGATGGGACGCCAAGCCGGCTTCTTTGAGCTCTTGTCGAAACTTGTCGAATTCTTTTTTCCAGGACGCTTTGCTGTAGCCCCAATTGCCCTCGTCCAGCAGCAGCTCACCCAGCTCGAATTCCGATTTTACCTGGGTTAGCGCATCCTCCTCACCCTCATCCCAAAGTGCCTGGGCATAAAACAGGTGGTTGAGTGGATGCCTCGGATGTTCCTTGACCGCCTTTTTCAGCAGTTCCAGCGCCTTGTCGATATCGCCTATGCCATTGGGCCAAGGCGGAGCTTTGAGATATAGCGCCCCTAAAAGGCGCAACGGCCCACCGTCGTCAATATCGGGACTCAAGGCTAACGCTTGCTTCATCTCGCTTTCCAGTCGGCCAAGGTTCTCCACGGCCAGAGTGATATGTTCGCGCACCGCCAAGCCAAGATTTGCCGCCAGATAGTAATGCACCGCCCCGTTGCCGCCCTGCGCCAAGGCGGTTTCAGCAAAGCGAACGCCTTCGGCGGCCAGTTTTTCGCGTTTTTCCTGGCTGGTTTCGCGTTCGGCCAGATGCAGACAGATCCGGCTGCCCAGCGCGGTACGGCGTACTGCCCGGTCCTGGGTGTTGCGCAGGACATTCAGTGCGCAAGCCAGGGTATGGGTATCACTTAAAGGGCCCAGCTGATTTTGTTCGTCAACCAGCGTGGCGACCGTCTGCTTGGGGCACTCGGCAAGCTGGTCAGGCTGGACTTGGCCGTGCTGGAGGCTGGCACAGCCCGACAGAAAGGCCAGAATCGAAACGGCAGGAAGAAGTCGTGCTCTGTTCAAAGCTTATTTCCCCTCAGCCCACAGTTTGATCATAGGCTCGAACACGGCCGCGTCCACGCTGGCGAAGGATTCGATTCCGAACACATCGCATAGCTTTTTGCCTTCTGGGTCGATACACATCCCCTCCAGCGCCTTGCTGAAACGGGCGCGTTGTTCTGCGGTCGTGGTAGCGCTGTTGGCCACCACGCCCATCAGCGGGATTTCCTCGGACGTGAAGACAGTTTCAAGAGGCGTCGCCAAATGAAGCGAGCCGAGTCCTGCGAATTGTTGCTCATTCAAAATAACGGCGTCCAGCTCTCCTTTGTCCAAAGAGCGTAGCGCGCGGATGGCTTGATTGGACGGCTTTAGGACAAAGAAACTGTCAGGATCGTATTTTCCGGCAAAAACAATCCTACCGATGAATGAGGGCTCTTCCAAAGCCGTACCGCCCAAGGATTTGCCTTTCAGCTCGTCCAGGTTCTTGTACTTATCCTTCTGGACCATTACCCGGTAACGCTCGCTGGTGCGGCCTTTGATTTTGGGCTGAACCATCGGCACCAAGTTGTGCTGGTTGCGCAATTCCAAATAGAGGCCCAGCGAGGTGATCGCGAACTTGGGCTTTTTTGCGGCTATCTGCTTCCTGCATTCGTCCGATTTGGTGGTGAACAGACTGTTGAAGCTGTTCACCTGCCACTGGCCGACGCGTTCCACCACCCGCAACATGGAGTTCATCGCTTCGCTGGCGTCCTTGGCATTAACGGATCCGCCGGGGTAGCACACCACGATGATTTCGGGATTGGGGGCTGCCCTTACGGCAAGGGAAATCAACAGGCTGACAATAATAAGATAAAATTTTTGCATCATGATTTTCTCTTGGAATCAATTAATTGCCCGATAGCCGGGGTTATTACGAGGGTTGCGGTCAGGCAGCACAACAGCCCGATAGTGATGCTCACACCCAGAGAAGACACGCCCCGATAGTTGGCCAAAGTAATGGCGCCCAGGCCGGCCAATTCGGTGCCTGCGGCCAAGCCGATCACTTTGCCGGCAGCTAGGCTGACTTGTAGCGGGGTATGGTGTCTCAATTCAACCCAGCGGTAGCTGAACCACACCCCGTAATCCACCGCCAGTGCAATCACGAGGGGCAAGGCGACGATGTTCGCGTAATTATAGCGAATATCGCCCAAGGCCATCAGCCCCAGCATCCAGCCGCCGCCGATCAGCAAAGGTAACGTCGCCAGCGCGAAGCCGCGCACGCTACGCGTTGCCGCCATGACCCAGAGCAGACACAGCGCAAGGGACAATTGCGTGCCACGGGTAAAACTTTCCACCACGGATTTGGAAAGCGCCTGGTGCGTGGTTGGGAAGCCGGTCGCTTCCGGCGAGACGCTATACACGTCTTTTATCAATGCATCGAGATTGTCGGGATCGTACACGGTTTTTGCCGGAAAAGCGTAGACGGCGATGCTGCCGTCACCAGCAAAGAAGCGGTCGCGCAGGGCCATTGGCAACTGCTCCGGGGTGAGAGGCTGGGCCTGCCGCCAAGTATTGATGACTTTAAGCCCGGTATCCGCTCCGGACAGCAAGGCGCGCAAGAAGCTCTCGCTACGAATTCTGCCCAACTCGCGATCGGCGGCGAGTTTGGCCGAGATGGACGCAACTTGTTCGCGCACTTTTTCCAAACTATCGACCAGTTTGGAATGCCCTGCGGAAAATGCCTGCTCCTGGGCTTCGTCAATGATGGCGGCGCTGTTTTCCAGCACTGCCGGCAATAACTCGAAGGATGTTGCGGACAAGCCTTCCCGGTCGAGTTCGGCGACCTGCTTGGCATAGTCAGTCTTGGCGAATGCTTCGCCGATGCTCACGGCCTTTCTGAGACGTTGGTCGGCATCCGCAGGAAACAGGTTGGTCAGAGACTGCACCTTGGCAACCGTCTTGAGTTTGCCCGCCTCATCGGTGATCCGCCGAGCTTCGGCCATGTCCTTGGCGGTAAAAATAATGACTTCGGACTGGTAGTCGCTTTCCGCGACCATGCGGCGTTGGTAATAGGCGGCCTGGGAATCTTTGGGTAACATCGCCAGCACATCGTAGTCGAACGGGATGGCGAGGCCTTTTACTCCGCCAATGACAGCACAACCCAAGGCCAACATGACCAGCACTACCGCAACGGGCTTAGGGAACGCGCCAGTGTGTCTCCATACTCGTGCCGAAACTGGCGGCGTGCTTAGCGAGGGGATGTCTCTCAGCTTGGGTGGCAGCAAGGCATAAAGTGCGGGCTGGACCATCCAAGTGCTGATCAGGATCATCAGCACGCCTTTGGCCGCCACTATGCCCAGTTCGGCAAAGCCCGGGAAATTAACCGTAGTCAAAGCGCCGAAGATCAGCAGCGAGGCGCCGCCCGCCGTCAATACCGCTATAAAAGATGAGCCGATGCCAGATCCTATGGCCTCAACCAGGGGTTTGCCGAGGCGACGCTCATCGGCGATACGCGAGGATGTGAAGATGCCATAGTCCGCCCCCAGGCCGAACAGGATGGCGATGAAGGCGGCGGTAATCATGGTCAGGTGGCCGACGGTGACCAGGGCCAGCCCCAAACTCCATAGCACTCCGATCCCCATAGGAATGAAAATCAGCACGGCCCAACGCACGCTGCGGACTACCAATAAAATCAATGCGACGATCAGAGCGGCGGAAGTAAAAATCACCTGGGTGATATCCTTGCGGATATTGACGTACTCCTCGTACTCGATGGCCGGTAATCCGGTCAGGCCAACGGTGGGCGGAGTATGGCCGGCAGCTTTGGCTTGTCCGGCCAAGTCCTTCGACACCTGCTTGACCTTGTCGACGAAAGGGCCAAGATTCTTGAAATCTTCGGATGGGTTTTTCGGATGGACGAATAAAAACAGCATCCGTCCGTCGCGTGAAGCAAAATAGCCGTCGGACATGCCCCCTGCCCCGCTTTTGGCCAGCAGCCGGTTCCAGTCCAAACCGGCGGGCACTGTTTCTGCGGACAACCAGCGTTGCCACTCATCCAGGAAAAACGCCGCCAGATTTAGGCTTGCTTCGGCGGTTTGCAGATCGGTATCCGCCCCGCCCAGCGGCGGGTGGTCTTTAGTCCAATTCAGCGCTTTTCGCAGGTTTTCTTCCATCCCGCCGCCCGCCGGAATTGGCTGATCCGCCAGCGCGGCCAGTTTGTCCAGGATCTCGGCCGGCATCAGCAGGTAGGCGTGGTTCAGGAAAAACGTCATGTCGAGACGGGAGATTGCTTGGTCGATCTCGGGTTCTGTCTGAAGTTTGGCGGCCAGATCGTCGGCAAAGGACTCCAGTTCGCTACGCGGAGCACCCTCAAGGACCACCATCAGATCCGAGGCGGCGCCGAAATTTTTCAGGAAATCGTTGAAGCGCTTCGCCACCGGTGTATTCTGGGGAAGCATCGCTTGACGCGAGGTATGGACAGGGAGTTGCGCCGTTGCCCATCCGGCTAGAATCGACAGAGCCAAAGCCATCCCCAAGATCCTCCAAGGGTTTCGGGCGGAGTATTCGGCAAGCTTAGCAATGCGCTGGGTGATTCTCATCGGCGGGACATTCCGTTCGTCAATCCGCGTCAGCCGCTTGCGTGTTTTTGGCGCGCTCCAAATAGCCTTCCCACTTCCGTGCGGTCAAGCGCTGGAACATCGGCACCACGGGATTGAGTTCGATGGGCGGCGCATTCCAGTAGGTTTCATAGCTTAACAGCTCGGCTTCCAGAGCGATACCGTCCTCGTCGAGTATGGGCTTGAACACCAGTGGCTTGGCAATATCCAACACCAGTTGGGTCAGCCACTTCGGGGTTTTCATGGAAATCAGTGGAATCTTCAAGGCATCGAAGTAAAACAGGAAAAACACCCGCGTGGTGCGCTCGTTGATGGGTAGCATAAACGACCAATTCTTGATGCTGTCGCCGGTGTTGGTCCATTGGTAGGGATAGTCGTAGCATAATTCGATGGAGCGGGTATTGACCCGGTTGCGGTCAACGAAAATCCCCGAAATCCGGCCGCCGGCCATGTAGGCATCGTACGTCAGATAAACCTTATCATCATCGGCCTCGTGATGAGTCAGTTTGGCATCGACGAAAGGCTTGTATTTGCGGTGCAGGAAGGCATGGGAAAAATCGCAGATATTGTCGATGACCATGGAATGATGCGTGCGCCACGTGTAATCGACGGCAAAGTTGGCCCAAGTGTTATCGCCGGTGAGTTCGGGTATTTCCGGAATCTTATGCTCGGAGGCCAGTTCCGGATCGCCGGGAAACAGCCAGATCAGGCCATAGCGAACTTGCACGGGATAAGTTCGCAGCTGTTTCTTGATCAGCGGGTTGCCAAAACTGTCATGGGAATAATCCTCCAACCAACCTTCCCTGTTGTAGGCCCAGCCATGATAGGCGCAGCGCAAAGTGCACTTGTCTACCGCGCCATGGGTCAGCTTTAGCTGGCGATGTATGCAGAGGTTGCGCAGGGCTGAGAGTTTGCCGTCTTCGCCGCGATAAAGCGCAATGGAGGTATTCCAGAAAATCACCTCTTTGACCTGGCCTTTCTTTATTGCGTTATCGTATTCCACTACGTACCAGCGATCAGGGTCCATCCCAGCGGCGCGGGCCTTTTGCCGAGAATTTTTAGCTTCTGTAAAGGAAGGTGGTGGGGATTTCGTCTGCGCGCTATTCATATTCGGAGCTCCGGTTTTGGTTTAGGAGGAATCGATTGTTTACTTTACAGGAACGATCACGCCTCTGCGTACGAAATCTTCATAGGCTTCCTGCACTGCCTGGGACAATTGGGTGGGCTGGTAGCCCAATTCCTGTTTCGCTTTATCGTGATCCGCACGGCGCCGCATCCGGAGCAAGCGCACCGCGGCTGGCGTAAAGCGCCTGGGCAGGTTGGGAAATGCCCTATACCAGGTCTTGTCGGCCGCTTCGGCCAGTATGGCCATCAGGTATGACGGCAGCCGCAACCGGGGCAATGGGTGGCCGGTGGTTTCCCGGAACAGTGCCATCAAATCATCCACGCTGGCATAGGCGGTGCTGAAAATGTATTTCTGTCCTGATCGCCCATGCTTCATGGCTAATACATGGCCTTCGGCGATATCGCGGCCGGATACGAACTCGAAGCCGCCGGGAATATAAGCCCGCAGAGCCCCATGAGCGTAATCAATGAGTACGCGGCCCATGCGCGAGGGCGTGTAATCGTGGGGCCCGATAATGGCGCAGGAGGTGGCGACGACCACATTAAGACCGTTGGCGTGCGCCTTCAGACACTCATGCTCGGTAAGATGTTTGGTAAAGCCGTAGGGCAGATGGCGTTCAAAAGGATAGAACGGCATGCCCTCGTGGCTGGAGCGATCTGGCTCGTAGCCGGTGGCACTCAGCGATCCCGACACAACAACCTTGTCGACGCTGTAGCGCTCGGCCGCCTGGAGAATATGGATCGTACCGCGGACGTTGGTATCGAATATTTCGCGCTTATGGGCCGCATTACCTTCGATAGTCGAAACCAGAGCCGCGCAATGATAAACGCGGGCGCAGCCGCGCACGGCGGCGGACACCTCTTCACTGTTGCGCAGGTCCGCAAACACACGCTCCACGTCGAGACCGTCCAATGCTCCGTTATCGCGTTCGGTACGCATCATCACCCGGACTTGCTCGCCCTCTTCGAGTAGGCGACGGACCAGGTTAGCGCCAAGGTGTCCGGTGGCGCCTGTAACAAGCGTGATTCCGGCGCTCATTGCATCAATCCGAGGCAGCGCCTCCATCGAAGGAGACAACAGATCAAGTCGAGGCGTTCATATGCCATAGTCCTTGTTTCAAAATGAGTTTTGCAAAATATCATACACCCTGCTTTATTCTGTTCTTTGCAACCGGATCAATCATATGCTTCTAAATTCATTTTAATATTTCTAAACCTTTTACTCGGCCACAAACAGTTTATGGCTTGAGCAGGATAACTTCGTCCATAAATAGCACGATTTAAGGCCGCTGAATATTTGCGCCATAACCGGAATAAGCCAGATATTTTATTTTTTTGAGATAATGATAAAAAAGCACCGCTAACGGAACCTCGTTTTTTAACAATGGCTTAATGATGACAATCGCATCCGAAAGAAGCTTTATTGCCTTGGGTAAATTCGAAATTTTATGGCGCACTAAATTGCTGGCACCGAACGCTGTCAAAAAACAAAATTGTTTCATTAAGGTGTAATGGTTCCTGTTCAGTCCGGCCAACATGGCGATCGACTCTTGCGCGTTCGTACCGCCGCACTGCAGATATCTAAATACCGCCGTTTTAAGTAAATCGTTAGACATAACACCGTAGAGTGCATTAGCAAGAATATTAAGATTGGCATTGGCGCTCTGTCTTTCACGATAATAGGCTTCGATTTTCTCGTGAATCAAATCGATATTATTGAAATCAGGCATAGCCAGTAAATGTGCGCTCAGTATTTGAATATCGGAAAATATCGCTGTCAATCCGCCGCCCGTTAAGGGATGGCGCATATTTAGCGCATCGCCCAGCAGTACTGCGCCTTTCCGGACGATGGGTTTTGCCGCCATGTAATGGTTAGGCATGACTTTAAATCCGCCTTCCTGCAGAGCTTGCTGATAGCTGTTAAGCATACCTTCGGGGATATAAGGTGTCACATTGACATCCAAATACGTTTGTATCAGCTGTTTCTTAGGAAGCTGTTCCGCTGGAAAATCAATTAAAATCCTGATTTCATTACTGGAGATCGGGTAACAAATGAACGGCGTCGGTCCCGATAAGAACACATGGCCATGTTTTGGAAAAGGCATGTCACAGTCTTTTAAAATCAAGCCGATAAAGTAAGACGTCACGGTTTTTTCGTTATTACTAAGATGCTCTCTAAAGTTTGAAAAAAACCCGTCGCTGGTAATGGTTAAAGGCGCGTGCAAAGTCTTAATCTCGGACGTAAGCGAATCCCGGTAATTAACGCCAATAATCTCGTTGCGTTCATTTTCCTGAAGTTGCAACGCTTTGCCATGAATTTGCGTAACCGATTCATTATCGAGCGCGGAAGCTCTAATTTGCTGCAAAAACAGGCCATTATGCAAGCCCATCCCTCTATAGTCCGTCGGATAAGGAATGGTAATTCTCTCGTCACCTTGTAGTAATGCGTAACCTTCAACCGGCTGCGCGTCAAAGCCATCCAATAAATGCCCAAGCCCCATTTGCTTGAGCGACAACACCGCTCCGGGTTGCAACAATTCACCGACAATGCGCTTTTTCTCCTCAAAGGAATAATCGATTAACGCTATCTTGATACCTTTGGGGGCAAGATAAGCGGCAATGCTGGCACCTGCCATTCCTGCGCCAATAATGCAAATGTCGAACCCAGATTCCTCTGAGCTACTAGGTGCGCATCCTTTGAACTGCGTTAATTGTTTTAACATTTCTGAACGTCCAGTTTAAAGTATCGGTTTAACGCCCAGATAGGAAAGATGTTCCTATAATTGGCGTAGGTTATCATGCAGTTATAATTAAAAACTCCGGAAATATTTTCCTGAGGCCAATCACCCGTTTCGGTCTGTCTATTCAGCAATACGTTGATACCTGCCTCGGTAACTGTCTTATCGCCAAAATCAGCGGCCATCAGGGCCAACAGCGCCCAAGCGGTATTAACCACTTGAGATGACTCAGCCTCAGTGTAAGTCAGCGTCGAACAGGATTTAAATGTCTCTCCCCAGCCGCCATCCGCTTTTTGCTTGCCGACTAAAAAGGCGCAGGCCTTGCTAAGGCTGGCCGTTAAGATGCTATCGTCATAATAGCCTTTACCCTTGGCCTTACTGAGCGCTTCCACGCCAAACCAGGTTGCATAGGTAAAGCAGACCGCCCAGCCGCCGTACCAGGAGCCATCCGGTTTTTGCTGCTTAAGGATAAAATTGATTCCCGCATTGATGGCGTTGCGTATTTCGCTATTTTTATAGGTCGGATAAATTTCCTGAACTTCTATTAATGAAATAACGCAAGCCGCAGTACATTCCGTCCAGGAATAATCGATCATGATATCGGCAAATACTTCGGACGGGTTGAGCTTTTCCAGCCATTTGGGGGCACGCGTCAGTTCATACGTTGCCCAGCCGCCATCGGTATTTTGATAAGACAGGAGTATGTCTACAGCTTGTCTGATACGCTGATCATCAATCGCCGGTTTGACCAGCCCAGAGTGATGAACGGCCAAAGTTGCGCTTAGGCCTTCCGCCGTGCAGTCTGCAACCGGCCAGCCATTTTCTGCGGTTGAAAAAGGCCAGCTGCCAATCATCGGATGGCGGAAAAACTCGGCATGCGTTGGGTGTTCGGCCTTGACTTGCGACAGCTCGATAAACCGATAGCTTTTTGCAATCGTCGCAGGAAATAGTTTACCCAAGTCGCTTTCCAGCATGGCGCGGGTTGCAAAAGCGGTATCCCAAAGCTGCGAGCCGTTATAGCCGTTCATCTTCATGCCATCTTCGGCAACCCACAAATAATCAAACCAGTGCGCTACATGCTTTTTAAATTGCTCGGAATCCTTGCCGTAGGCATGCCAGATACAAATGGAATTAATGGCTTGATTGACGGGGCCTATATTGATGTAGTTGGTTTGCTCATCCTCGGCATTAAGATATTTCAAAATATAGTCGGTGGATTTTTTTCTTAACCAGGTGCATTTGAATTTTTCATAGTTATTGGTGAAAGAGTTCATCCACTTCAGTACCGGAGACGGAGTCGTATAACAATCTTTTTCGCATACGGCATTGCGTTGTTTCGGCCAATCGATGGATGCGAAGTCCTCGTTATAGATTTCCTCTCTTAAGGACAGGATCAGTTCATTTTCGGGCGCTTTAATCCGTTGCGCATAGCAATAAGCCATCGGCAAGTAAACCATGCGGGTGTGGCACCAGTAACGCCAGGGATGGACCGGCAGCCACCGGGGAAACAACCACATTTCAGGAAACAGGCTGTTAAAACCTTGCCAATCGTAACAATTCAGCACAGCCAGATAAAATTTTCCCCATGAGGGAATGCCGGTCGCACCGCCATTGTTTTTGATCCACGTTCTGGCCTTGACCAATTGCTGATGATTTTTATCGATTCCCAGAAGACGCAATGACACATATTGCATGACGGTGCCGAACATTGTCGATTCGCCCTCGATATGCATGCCCCAGCCGGCATCTTTATTTTGATGATTGAATAAATAAAGCTTCATCATCTCGCAATGAGCTTTAGGAAACGGTGTGTCTGAAATATAAGAGGCGATAAGCAGGCCAGGCAAAAGAAATAGCGGGCCGCCATAATCGCCCGGCCAATGACCGTCTTCACTTTGCAAATAAGAGTAATAATTCATTCCCTTGATGAGCGCATCGATGACTTTTTGCTCATCGGGGTTCTCTGACTGCGGTATTTGCCCAGTAAATTTCTGGAACTTCGCGTCAGTGGCTGTATTTCTGAAAACCTTGTCGCCGGAATTGGGATTGCCGGATTTATCAAACTGAAAATCTTCCGCAAACTGCGCTATTTCTTGCTCTGTAATATGATCGACATTTTGTAAATGGGCATCGATATTGTTTGAGCCGGGCTTGAATGCCCAAACTTGCCGTCCTTTTTCAGTAAGTAGTTGCCAGTTTTTCCAACCAGATTTTACATTCAGCATAGATTCCTGTGTTGTTGACTATTATTTTTATTAAGCGCCAAATGCCATGTTTGAATGGATGGCAATAGTATTTTTAATTTATTTATTACATAGGGCAATACGTAACATTACTATGAAGCCTTTCATTTTTTTCAATAAACCGGGCTGTTTGCGCAAACGCTCATGGCCTGGCAGTAATTGCCCTTTGGCCAATTTACCTATTTTTCTTTTTACGGCAGGATCAAGCTTACCGTCAGCGGCCAATTCAAAAAACAAAGCTTTCACATTGCCTAAATCAAAAAAATCCCGTTGCCACTCCCACTGATAATTACCGCCATAACGAAACCAGGAGCCGCCTATGCCTGCTACTTCATAATGCGTGCCGTCTTCCCGTAGCGCAGGCGATACCTGTCGCCAAAGGCCAATTACTTCGCCCTGTTTTTCATCGATTAAAATGCGGTGGTACGGATAGCGCCATTCTTCAAAACCTTCCATTTGCACGCCTAAAGCCCATTCTTCTATTTCTTTACGACTACGCGCTACAAATTCTTCATTAGGCCCGATATTCCAACGATATTCTGCGTCATCGGTATACATTTTCCCTAGGTATTTTGGCCAGTTGCCTTCTTTTTCCGCGTCACGATTCGCCTGCAACCAACGCTCAACCATTTCTTCAAGTTCTGCTCTGGGATATGCGGTCATTCTTTGCCTCGTTAATGCGTTCAGTTGACTTTAATTTTAATTGCCTTGGCCGGGCAGTATCTTTCGGCTTGTTGCGCTTTTTTCAGCAAATCCAGCGATGGATTCTCTTGTAAGACGGTTACATTCCCTGCATCGTCTACCTGAAAAAGTTCAGGCGCCTCAGTCATGCAGGTTGCATGCCCTTGGCATAGCTCTCTGTCGATGGTTATTTGAAATCCCGAGCTTGACTGAGCTTGTTCCTGAACGATATCTTGCATTGGCTCAGCAGCAGCTTCTTTAATGAGCGAACGTTTTTTGTAGCGAACACGGCAAGGTGATAGCGGTTGCACCACCATCTGGGTGAAATCATCCTGATAAGTGTTTTTGTCAGCTATCAGTTCGAAGGTATAACGGCGTAAAAGAATGCTGAAAATGGCTTTGAGTTGCAGCATCGCAAAAGCGTTGCCGCTGCACTTGTGTTTACCGCCACCGAAAGCAATCCAGCTGAACGGCGCAGCATCTTCCTGGCGTGCTTCCGAATAACGATCAGGGTCAAACTTTTCCGGGTCAGGGAAAACATCCGCAATGCGATGCGATACGCGCGGCGAGGCGCAAACGTATTTTCCGGCTTTTACCGTGTAATCTTTAAAATGAAAGTCTTGCATCACCTTGCGAATTAGAAATATCAACGGCGGATGCAGGCGCAATACCTCTTTAATGACATTTTCCAGTGCCGGAATTTCCCGTAAAGATTGAAAAGTCGCCTCGCCATCGGCGCCGAAGTGTGCATCCAGTTCATTCAAGACCAACTCCAACTGCTCAGGTCGGCGCGCCAACTCCAGCAGGGTCCAGGCGGCTGTCCCTGCTGTTGTATGATGCCCTGCAAAGATGGTACCGATTAACATGCCCGTTATTTCATGAGCGGATAAGCGGCTGCCGTCGTCATAGCTGGCGTCAATCAATAATTGAAACGCATCTTCGCTTTTTTCCGGTTTCTGGGCTCTTTTGGCAATGATACCGGTGACCAGTTCCTGAAGTCTTACGCGCGCTTTGTCGCGGCGGCGAAACACCGGTAACGGCAAATAGGGAAAAACAAAAGCCAAAGGATTTACGCCTTTTTCAAGATCATGATAGATCTTCGCAAACTCTTCATTCAACTCATAACGGAATTCATCGCCAAGCAGACAGTGGCTGGAAGTGTAAATGGTGAGTTCTTTCATAAACTCAAGCAAATCAATTTCGCCGTTATCGCCCCAATCGGCAATCATTTGCTCGACTTCCCCGACGATCACTTGAGCATAGCCGCGCATCGGTTTATCGCGCAATACCGGCATCAGCATCTTAAGCTGCTGGTCTTTTTTATGGGGCGGTGCGTCAAAAACAACGCCTTTGCCGAAAATAGGCGTCATAATTTTATAGGCCTGACTCTGATCCAGCTGAGCATCGGGAGCGCGAAAAAAAGCTTCATTCGCTTCAGGGCCGGTCATTAGCACCATTTTTTGATGAAACATACGAAATTCACCGATTTCTCCCAGCTTATTTCTGAGTTTCATCATGTAGCCGAAGGGATTTTTGCCGAATTCGAGCATGTGCCCTAAAACGGGCCATGCGCCGGGCATTTTAGGAGGCTCTTTGCCTGGCGAAGCGTTTTTTTGAGTATCAGCTGTAGTCATAGCTCGATCTTGATGAATTTGTGCATTAAAGAACGCTGACTCTATGAATTCCAATTTTCTCGGAGAGCATTAGCATTTGGGCTCAACAATAAACCCCATTAAATTTATATTCAATTAGTCATGAAAAGTTTGCTCTTTATACGACCGGTAGCGCACGAAAACCGTGTTAATGACGAAAGTTTTGAATGAATATGGACAGTCTTACCTGCCTTTTCCATGCTTTTCATTTCGGCAGCGAAAACCATAGAGATATAGCCGGAAATGCTCGTCAAAATACTCAACAGACTGCTTCAGATACCGGCTCGGCAAGAGCTGGCTTGTGTGAGATGATAATAAGTGTACATTAATGCCCTTCACCTAACAAATTAACAGTAGAAAAACTGGATTAAACGTGGCCCGGAATGCGGATGGCTTTTAAAAGACGTGCAAAAATAATGCTTGCCGTTACAACGCTCACATTCGCTCTGCTGGTTGTGCTGACCGAAGCGGCATATTGGCTCGGATACCGCGCCGCACAAGACACAGGCGGATCTGGAAGCTGCGTTGTGCTTATTCCCGGCTATCCGTCAAGAAACGATGGAACACATCACCCGGTCCAACGCCTTCGAGTCGAAGCCGGCTATTCAGCTTATCAGGCGAACCGGTGTTCCTGTATCGTTCTTTCGGGCGGGGTTGTAAAGAACGCCCATATTGAGGCCGAGTCGATGGCCGATATTGCCCATGCACTCGGAGCGCCCGAGCACAATCTCACCATCGAAGCGCATGCAAGAACGACATGGGAAAATATAGGATGCTCTCAACCGTACTTACTGGGGTACGATCGAATCCTGATTGTCTCTGATAGCCTCCACGTTCACCGCGCAAAGCGTTATGCTTGCAGTCAGGATAAGTCGCTTTGTTCGAGGATCTACGCTATCGGTTCCTACCAACCGCTCGCCTTGCTCTGGTGGAAGATACCCGCTGCGGCCTACGAGCTTCGGTCCTGGATTCGCGACTTGATCATTTACGAGCACACAGCAGCCAACAATGCGCCAATCTGCCCGAATTGACACTAATTTATTATCTTGCGTCAAAACCCGAATTCCTTTTCGGGATATCCTTCCGCAAGATGGAGCAGCTAATCCTCCGGCCTCGCCGCTTTGAAACGGGCAGACGCCCCCAAGAGGCCGACCACAAAGAAAGCCGTGCCGACAAGGGTGAAACGCAGGTTCGACTCCTCAATGGCCAAGTCGTCAGTAGCATAAAGCATGATAATGACGGCGACCGTTCCCCAGCCAAGAAAACGCAATGTGGCGGCTATAATCAGGCTGCCCAACGTTTCCGATTCGCTGACCGGCGTGTCCATTCGATAAGCCACAAAACCGCACACAAATGCCGGCAGAATGCCCCAGCGCATATGTTGGACAAAGCTTTCCAGAAAATTGAAGTTATCTTTGTAGTAAGTCAACTCGAGTATAAGCGCTGATACCGTGGTGCTGACAATGAACCCCATTATCATCATTGCCATATAAAACCCATAGTATCGATCGGATTGCTCCCGATGGTGCCTGAAGGTGAGCGTCCGTGAAATAAAGACCAGCGCTATCGGAAGGACATATATCGAGATGGCATAAGCGATCCACCGAAGCGTCGTGTAATCAAAATGCGCCAGCGGTTTATCGGGAAACAGGAAAGCATTGTACAGCGAGACTGAAATCTCTCGGCCCAACATGACCCCGATAGCGGTGGCAGCAGCGAAAATCAGGATATATTTATAAGTGTGCTTCAGGCGGGCTTCGTGAATATTGCCGCCGAGTCGCTTCACGGTTGCCCATATCTCCTTCTCGCTTGCGCTCCCGAACACGACCAGAGAGGCGAGTAAGCGGCAGAGCAAACCGGTGAGGTGGTCCAGCTCTTTGAGCAATTTGACCGTCTTGGTATAGTGGGGTTCCGCTTCTTTCCAGACGGCCACTTTTTCCGACATCGCATTGTAGGAGATACAGATTTCCCCCCATTTTAGAGACGGTTCGTTGAAAAAGCGCCGATAGGACGATTGGTTGGCGTAGCTCTGTATCTGATCAAAAAGAAGGCAATTATGCGCCCATTTATACTCGACCGTGGCGCTGGATTTTTCGAAATCGCCGGGGTCAATGCTCGGCACCAGCAGGCGATTGCCGATTTGTGTTTTTAGACTATCGTCGACCGCCGACAATCTTGAGGTAATGAGTGCGTTATAGACCTCTACCGCTTTGGTCGGAATTGCGAAAGCGTCATGGATGCTGTCCCGCAATATCAGCAAGGGATTAAACCTGCTCTCCCAGCCGATAAAAAAAAGAAACAGCCCGGCGGCAATCAACGGTATGATCGTGTTTCCGTCCAAGCCATTCAAAAGATTCACCAGTTCCCCGGAGCGAAGATTCTTTACGATCAGCGTCACCAGCGGTTCCAAGGGTAGCCAGCGCCAGGTAAGCAGCCAGAAAAGTGCGGCCATAAACGTGCAGTACGATGCCATCCCTATCCAGTAAGTGCTGCTGCGGCTAAAGTATTGGGGTAGCGTCGGTTCAGCGCCTAGCTGAATCCGGCGTTTTTGGAAGGACCGATAGGCGAGAAAGAATACCGCCCCGGTTCCCAAAAACTGCACCACAAAGTTAATCAAGAGTTCGACAGTCATCGTGCAGCTGCTCCTAGGTAATTTTCACAAGTTTTGAGTTTAGAAAAAATATCAAGTCATGCCTGATTATAAGCGCACTTAATTAAACGATTCCGGCCGTTTTTTAAGCCAATTCTGCAAAGCCTGAACTGGCATGATGTGGCCGAGCCCGCGTTGCCGGATCGAGTGGATGTATTATAGCCGAACATAACGCATCAAGACCTCTTCAAGACTCTGGTTGAGCCAAAACAGTGGCTAGAACTTAGTGCATTCGTCCATTGGTCTCGCGATCATGCCATCTGAGTGAGAGGAGCAGTGTTTTGATGTTAATCCAAATAGCCACTCTCAGAAGCAGGCCAGACGCTCATTGCGTAGGTGTGCCAATCAATCCGAATTGACAACAAATTGCGCCAGGCCATCCCGGAAAGACCAGTCAATGTCATGATTTTCAGAGATGGTTATCATGACATTTTCCGGCGGAATCCCCGGATTGGCCGCTAGGTTCTCCACCACTTTTTTGTAAAACGCCTGCTTTGATTCGCTTGAGCGTCCTGCACGCATCACTAAATGCATCATCACCCGGTCCCCTTCTCGATCTTGAAGCTGCAACCGCTCCGAATCGAGCTGATGAATAATCTGATAGCGGTCATCCATCGGGAAGCCCATGGTTTCAATGACAGCGGCGTTGATGCTATCGCCAACCGCTTGAATGTACTCAGGTGACTTGCCTGACAATATCGAAATGTTAACGAGCGGCATGCTAATCTCCTCTATGCTGGTAAAAATGACTGATGCAGGAATCAAGCTTACTATAAGCCGGCTATAAGCCGGTTTTTTATTTATCGGTAGCGGAAAACTCAAGCCAGTCTTACATCCGTTTCTTGGTCGCTAAGGCATGCATATTATTTGATTTCATCGGCTGGTTTGGATATCCGCTCTTGGCTTGCAAGCTGACGACTCCAGAGATTGATGAGCCTTACCCTGCCCGATTAAACTCCCGTAAGTATTCCTGCATATTGCACAAATGGCTTGTTTTTCCTAACCTGCATTGCTTCTTCCATTCCGGCCATTGATTTTTCTATAGCCGCAAGTACCTTCATTCTGCCAATGGCGATGTTGGCATCCGTAGACTACGAAATGCAGTTAGAATCCGCTTAATCTTCTGCCGGGAGCAGCATTGACACATCGCCTTGCTAATAAAACATCTGATGCTATGCGGGAGTACAAAGCCATGGGTAAAAACGTAACTCAGAAGCTGTTCGAAACTCACTTGACCGAAGGTCGCATGATATTCGGTGAAGAGATTGGCTTAAAAATCGATCAAACACTCACCCAGGACGCAACGGGCACTCTGGTCATGCTGGAGTTTGAGGCGATGGGCATTCCGCGCGTACGAACCGAACTTTCCGTCCAGTATGTAGATCACAACCTTCTGCAGGAAGACTTTAAAAACTCCGACGATCATTTGTTTTTGCGCAGTGCCTGCAAGAAGTTTGGCCTTTGGTATAGCCGTCCCGGTAACGGCGTGAGCCATCCCGTCCATATGGAGCGTTTCGGCGTGCCGGGAAAAACCTTGTTAGGCTCGGACAGCCATACCTGTGCAGCCGGTTCATTGGGAATGCTGGCAATCGGTGCGGGCGGACTGGAAGTGGCGATGGCGATGGCGGGGGAGCCGTTTTACCTGAAAATGCCGAAAATATGGGGCGTCAAACTGGTAGGGGAATTGCCTGACTGGGTAAGCGCCAAAGATGTGATTTTGGAAATGCTGCGTAGGCACGATGTCGACGGCGGGCTTGGTAAGGTTGTCGAATATTACGGCCCCGGATTGAAATTTCTGACCGCCATGGACCGGCATGTGATCGCCAACATGGGCGCCGAACTGGGCGCCACTACATCGGTTTTTCCATCGGACGATGCGGTCATGGCGTTCCTGAAAAGCCAAAGGCGTGAGCAAGCCTACCGGGAAATTCTCGCGGACCCGGATGCGGAATACGACGAATACGAGGAAATCAACCTGTCGGAACTGGAGCCTCTGATTGCATTGCCCAGCAGTCCGGGTAACGTGGTACCGGTACGCGAGGTGGCGGGCCGGGAAATCTACCAGTCCTATATCGGATCCTCAGCGAATCCCGGGCTGCGGGACTTTGCCATCGCGGCCATGATCGTCGACGGCAAACAGGCGCACGACCGCGTTTCATTCGACGTCAACCCCACGTCCCGGCAGATATTGGAGAACATGACGGCAACCAGCATACTGGGAAAGCTCATCCATGCTGGCGCGCGCCTCCACCAAGCCGGTTGCGGCGGCTGTATCGGCATGGGACAGGCTCCGGCTACGGGCCGCATTAGCCTGCGCACCGTTCCCCGGAATTTTCCGGGCCGCTCGGGCACCAAGGAAGATCAGGTGTATTTATGCAGTCCTGAAACTGCTGCTGCCTCGGCCCTGACCGGCGTGATCACCGACCCGCGTACGCTAGGCATGGCGTACCCCCGTTTCATGCCGCCCGAGACCGAACTCCTCAATATCGACATGCTGGTCCCTCCCGCACGGGAAGGCGAACCGTATGACTTGGAGAAAGGCCCCAATATCAAACCGCTGCCGCAGTTAGAGCCTCTGCCCGATATACTCGAAGGGCCGGCGTTACTGAAAGTGGGGGATGATATTTCCACGGATGAAATTATGCCGGCCGGAGCCAAGGTACTGCCTTTTCGCAGTAATATTCCGGCAATCAGCCGCTTTGTTTTCAACCCGATCGACGAGACATTCTATGAAAGAGCTATGAGCTATCAGAAACAGGGCTCGTTCGTTATTGGCGGCAGCAATTACGGCCAGGGTTCGAGTCGTGAACATGCTGCCCTAGCCCCCCGCTATTTGGGAGTCAAGGTCGTAATCGCAAAAGGCTTTGCCAGAATACATTTGCAGAACCTAAGCAACTTCGGCATTCTGCCTTTGATATTTACCAATCCGGACGATTGGAACAAGATCGCTCAAGGCGACAGGCTTTCCATTCCTGATGTGCGCAATAGCATTAGCAGGGGAAATAGCGTCAAGGTAGTCAATCTGACCAAGAACGAAACCTATGAGACCGAACATCCGATGACGCATTATCAAGTGGAAATGGTGCTGGCGGGTAGCCTGATCAATCTGGTTAAGCAAAAAGCGTCCTGATTAGTAAAAGCGCCGGCTGCATCCTCATTATCTGGCCGATAAAGCCAACCGACGATCATTGACTATTTCGACTCTCGCCCCCAGCGGCCGGCATTCCCTGTCCATGACGTGCTGCAGCCACCGAACATCATCCGGGTGCGCATAATTCAACCGGAAGCGTTTGATCTGCAGGGGCGTCATGCTCAAGCTGACCAGCTTTCCGGTCGCCAAGTCCAGTGTCACAAAATACATCAGGGTCAAATCGCCCCGGAATTCCTCGTATCCTGAAATGCCCTCGTAGTCGTTTAAAAAGTCGCCACAGCCGAACAGAATCGGTTTGCCCTTGTACACCTCGATGCCCTTGGGATGGTGTGACGAGTGGCCATGCACCACGTCCACCTGAGCCAGATCGATCAGCCTGTGCGCAAAGCTTCTTTGCTCACTCGATATCTTATAGCCCCAGTTGCCGCCCCAATGAATCGAAGCGATCACGCAGTCGCCCTTCTGCTTAAGTCCCGAGATCCGCTCCGCGATGCGACGCACCGTATCCTCGGATAAGTCCGGCAGTAAGTTCACGCCCGGCCTATTGCTGCGAGCGCCCCACTGCTCGAAAATGCCGCTGCTTTCGTGGCCGAAGCCGAACACCAGCACGCGCCCTTTCCCGGCCACCTCGATAATCGCAGGCGCTTCGGCTTCGGATTGGTTTTGGCCCGCTCCCGCGGCCTTGATCTTTACACCTTCCAGACTGGTCAACGTCTCTTTCAACCCGGCATAACCCCAATCCAGCACATGATTGTTGGCCAAAACGCAGCAGTCGATGTTCGCCGCCGTAATGCAGGGGATGTTCCGCGGCTGCATCCGGTAATTGATGCCTTTTCCGGGCCAAAAGTCCGGGCTGGTCGTCACCGCCGTCTCAAAGTTAATGATGCGAACGTCAGGGTTAGCGTACCGAAGCTCTGCAAGCGCATCTCCCCAGATATAATTAAAATCAACCGGCTTCGGAATCGGCCCGTTGGCTTCTTCCGCGATCCTTACATAGCCCTTGGCGGAAGTCATATAAGGTTCATAAAGCTGCGGATTGCCGGGATGCGGCAACACTTGGTCGATACCCCGCCCAGTCATCACATCGCCGCACAAAAACAGCGTCATTGTTTGGCTGCCGCCAGAAACTGCCTGAGATAAAAGACTGTTCTCTAAACTCATTTCGTTCATGTCTCCTCCCGCTGGGCGCATTTTAGTCATGCTCAGGGCAGCTGCCGTGAGCCCGGCTAATTTCAGGAAATCTCTTCGCGTCCTCGGATTTAGCGGATATTCATTCATCATCGCCGGTACCTGGAGAAATCATAAAAATTAATACTGCTCCATCCGCACAAACTACGCAACATATGTTGCGTAGTTTAGAAATTGCAATTGATCAGAAACTAAGCCATTGAGTTTAACTTTATAGGCGGTGATACCCATCGAAAAGCTCAGGATTCATAAAGCTTGCTTCACAAAATGAGCCTGTAAAATAAGCAAGTAAAGCGATGCTATAAGTATTTGTTAGTATTCATTATCTGAATAGATCGGCATATGATTTATTAAAGTTTTATAGCAAACGGTGCAGTGCGTATGACCAAGAGAAATATCTTGAAACTGCCATTTGAAGACCGGATCCAAGCCGGACGCTTGTTGGGAGAGGCGCTGGCTGAATATGCAAAGCGTTCGGACGTGATCGTCCTCGCCCTGCCCCGCGGCGGAGTTCCAGTGGGATTCGAGGTCGCCCGGATGATCGACGCGCCGCTGGACATCATGCTGGTGCGCAAGCTGGGAACCCCCGGTCAAGAGGAGTTGGCGATGGGGGCAATCGCCAGCGGCGGCGTGTGCGTGCTGAACCCCGATATAGTAGCGGTCATCGATATCAGCCAGGAGGCCATTGAGGCTGTTGCTGCAACAGAGCGGCAAGAGCTGGAACGACGCGAACGGGCTTACCGGGGAAACCAACCGCCTCCTCCGGTAGAGAACCACTGCATAATTCTGGTAGATGACGGCTTGGCTACCGGGGCAAGCATGCTGGCCGCCGTCTCCGCGCTGAGACAACGAAAGCCCGCTTCTATCGTGGTCGCCATACCCGTGGCCCCGCCCGATACGGTGCAGCGGCTGAAACAGGAAGCCGATGATGTGGTCTGCTTGGCAACGCCCGAGCCCTTTTCGGCGGTCGGCCGCTGGTACCGGGAGTTTTCGCAGATCAGCGACGATGAAGTCACATCTCTTTTGGATCGCGCCTGGTCCATGTCCGCCACTCCCCCTAAACGCGACAAAAAGCCATGACTAATCCAGTATCCCCGGCAGCTTCCATCGACGTCAGCATAGCGTTTGAAAGCTTCTCCCTGGACGGCCTTCTTACTATTCCCGAGCATGCCAAGGGGCTGGTAGTGTTCGCCCACGGCAGCGGCAGCAGCCGGTTCAGCCGGCGCAATCGTTTCGTGGCCGAAATCCTGAACAAGTCAGGGATTGCCACATTGCAGTTCGATCTGTTGACGGAGGAAGAGGAAGACATCGATCAACGCAGCCGTGAATTTCGTTTCGATATCGGTTTGTTGACCGAGCGGCTGATCGGCGTGATCGACTGGGTGAGCAAGGAAAGGACGACAGCCACGCTGCCGATCGGATTGTTCGGAGCCAGCACCGGCGCAGCTGCGGCGCTGGGTGCTGCCGCTGCACGCCCCGACAAAGTGGTTGCGGTGGTCTCGCGCGGCGGACGTCCGGATCTGGCCCTGCCGCATCTTGCCAAGGTCAAGGCGCCTACACTGTTAATCGTGGGCGGTGAAGATGATGTCGTGATCGATCTCAATCAACAGGCAGCCGAGCAACTGGTGGCAGAACATCGCCTGGAGATCGTTCCCGGCGCTACTCACTTGTTTGAAGAAACAGGCAAACTGGAACAAGTGGCGAATCTTGCCCGCGACTGGTTCCTGCATCATCTTTCGGTTCATGACTGACAACGCAATCCGACTGTTTGCATTGAGTGAAAGCCGAACATTCGGGGAACGCATCGGAATCACCCTCGGCTCGCCGCTGAGCGCGCACGAGGAAAGAGACTTCGAAGACGGCGAACATAAGACGCGTCCTCTGGAAAACGTGCGCGGCTGCGAAGTGTTCGTCATCCAATCGCTGTACAGCGAGCCGGGCTTAAGCGTCAACGACAAACTTTGCCGGCTGCTGTTTTTCATCGGCGCTCTAAAGGATGCTTCCGCTCAATCGGTGACCGCCGTCCTGCCCTACCTGGGCTATGCGCGCAAGGACCGAAAAACCAAAGCGCGCGATCCGGTCACCACCCGCTATATGGCTCAACTGCTGGAGGCCGTGGGCGCCGATCGGGTGTTGACCCTCGACGTGCATAATCTCGCCGCTTTTCAAAACGCTTTCCGCTGCCCAACGGATCACCTCGAAGCCAAGAATCTGTTCGTCGAGCATTTTGCAGCACGGGTCCGAGACCTTGAGATGGTTGTGGTCTCGCCGGACGTTGGCGGAGTCAAGCGGGCGGAACAGTTCCGGGAGGCGCTGAGCCTGCGCCTGAACAGGCTGGCAGGCAGCGCTTTCATGGACAAGCAGCGCAGCGCCGGAGTCGTTAGCGGCGAAGCGTTGGTGGGCGACGTACAAGGCAAAGCCGCCATCATCATCGACGATATGATCAGCACCGGCGGAACGATCTTACGAACCGCGCTCGCTTGTCGAAGACAGGGCGCGCAAACTGTCCATGGCGCTGCCACCCACGGCATTTTTGTGGGCAAGGCAGATCAAGTCGTCGCTGCCCCCGCACTGGATAGCCTCGTGGTTACTAACACCCTCCCCCCGTTCCGGCTCGATCCGGAACTCGTACGGAAGCGGCTGACGGTACTGGATGTCGCGCCACTGTTCGCGGACGCCATCCGGCGCATCCATAGCGGCGGTTCGATCGTAGATCTTCTGGGGGAGTAAAGATATAAGAGCGGCTCAAAAGCCTTTTAATATTTTTACTCATCACGAAGACACGAAGGACACGAAGTTTTATGTGTTATTCGTGTTTACAGGCAAGCTGCCAGGCACTTCTTTGCACCTGGCTACCGATTTATCAGGAGTACAGGCTTTGCCTGTTCGCAAGCACCAAAAGTAGGCGCTCTAGGCGGAGCTTGCACTCCCGCTATTTCGTCTTGTGTGGGTAGCAAAAAAAACTTTCCAGACAACACAACACGAATTAACAAAGTCATTTTCTTCGTGTTCTCGGCAACTGCTCCATGCGTTGCCTACACGGATGTAGGTACTTAGCGCGAGCAGGAGCGGAAGCTGCGCCTAAAGCGCCTACTGTTGGTGCTCTACCTCCTGCGTCCGTGCAGTCGTTCGTGTCCTCTGTGGCGAAATTTATTACCCAAACTGCCGTTACCAGTAATGCAGATACCGCTCTGCCAGGTCGAGATAGGTTCGGGCGAGTCCGAGCCAATGTTGATGGTCGGGCACTTGATGATCCACGGTGTGCCATACCGCGATCTTGGCGCGCAAACAGGCACGGAAAACCTTGTAAAACCCGATTAATTCAATGGGGCAGGCATCATCGATCGCTTCGATGTAGCGAGTTAGAATCTCCTCGCCGAGGAGGGCCGCACCGAGACGGTCGCATTCCATAGCCAGATAAGCCAGTTCTTCCACTGGATCGAGAATGCGGAGCTCCCGGTTGAATTCCAGGCAATCAATGATCACCGGCGGGGTTGTCAAGCAAATATGCTGGGGCCTGAGGTCGCCATGCGCATCGATAATGCGCCCTTCCCGCGCCCGCTGTTCAAGAAGCCCACCCTGTGCCGCCAGAAATTGCCTTTGCGCTGCCGCGAGACGCTCCACCTGCGCCGTTGGCAAAGCGTAGCGGCTGTCACGCAGCACGATCACATTGCCCTGGATGTCCTTCTCGAAGCGGCGCAGGTATTCGGCCTGCCTGATGGGTAAAGGCACAGAATGCCGATAGAAATCGGTCAGCACTTGGCTGATCTGTCGCACGTCCCCGGCATTGACCGTTCCCTTGCGGATTGCGGCATCAAGCATGCGATCGGCGGGCAGGCGGCGCATCTGCACCAGCCAGTCCACTACCCGGCCTTCACCATTCAGCCGCAAATCGCCATCGCCTTGTCTTGTCAGCGGCACGGTGCCGAGATAAACCTGCCCGGCCAGCCGCCGGTTGAGGCTGACTTCCCATTCGCAGTCTTTTTGCCTGGCTTCTAAAGTGCTGAAGTCCAGAAAATCATACCGGACGGGCTTCTTCAGTTTGTAGACAAGACTTTCGGTCATAAAGACCCAGGACATGTGGGTTTCGATGACTTCGACGCGCCTTGGCCGATCCGGGTAGACATCCGGTTGCCGGAGAAAAGCTATCTTTTCTTCGATATGCATTAAGCACTCCCACGAGCGGCAGTTCAGCCACAGAACCCTTGACCCAAGCAACAGACACAGACGGAAAGCTGCCACGGCTGTATGCTACTCGGCTCCGGCGGCTATCTATTATTCCCGCCAATGGGTTAATTCATTATCTTGACCAATACCTTACTTCACAATTCTCTCACAAGAAAATCCAGGACTGGATCGTGTGAAGTCGAAGTGCAGTTTTATGCTTTATGAATAATTGCGACAAAACCCTAAGCCGTCCCTTTTTATTTTAACTTTACAGGTATGATCCAGTCCGAGGGCGCGAGGCAGGTAGCCTCCTTACAGGCTTGGGCGCGGATGAGCAGGCGGAGATTTTCAGTGCTTTCCGGAAGCGTCACCTTCACCGGAATACTTATTTTCCCCTCATAAACGTTGATGTCTCCCAGCGGTGTAGCCATAGAGCGCGCCTCGGGATACGCAGGCGTCACTTCTGCCTTGCCGGAGTCCTCGCGTACATCAACAGAAGTGGGAATCAGGAAATCGAGGCTCGCAGGATTGGCATTAATATGCCAGCCCTGCGCAATGTCGAGCACCGCCGTAACAGTGAGGCTATTACCCTCGCGCTTCGGCTCTGACGCACTGACCTTCACATACGCTTTGGTTGCCATCGCCTCCTGTCTGGTAACCGCTTTATCCGGTTGCTGTGCGGCCTTCGCTGCCGGTGCCACATAATTCAACCTAAGCAATGCATGCACCATATGCGTATAGGCCCTCGGATTCTCGGTGATGGCCTGCCCGAAGGCAATAAGCAGCGCTTCGGCCTGCTGTTTCCATTCTGCATCGCCGGTGATTTCATAAAGATCGAGCAAGGCCTGAGCCATCACCGCGTTGCCGGAGGGAATGGCTGAGTCCGCGGCGTTTTTCATCCGCACCAGCAGCTGCTCGCTGCCATCGGTGAAATAATAGCCGTCATGTTTCTCATCCCAAAACAGCTTCTTGGCCTTCGCCGCCAGTTCCTTAGCTGCTTGCAGATATCTATCTTCTTTGGTCGCGCAATAGGTGGACACCAGCCCCTGAATCATGAAGGCATAATCCTCAAAATAGGCCGCAATCTCGGCCTTACCGTCACGCCATGTGCGATACAGCGTTCCGTCTTGTTTCCGCAGATTAGCCAGAATGAAATCGACTGCGCGGCGGGCGGCTTCGGTATATTCCGGCTTTCCTATGCGCTGTCCGGCGCGGGCGAATGCGTCGATCATCAGCCCGTTCCAGGACGTGATGATTTTGTTGTCGAGATGCGGCAATTTGCGATTATCCCGTGATTTAAGCAACGCAGACATCACAGCCTGCTGTTTATTGACCTCTTCCTCGTAAGACAGTCCTTTTTCTATTGCACTCATGGAAAGCGATTGATTCAGATACAGCACCCTGCCATCCTCATGCTTATGGCCGGGAATTCCGGGAATCTCTGCCAATCCATAATGCATCATGAGCCATGCGCAGGAATCCGCATCCAGGGCCTCATGCAGCTCAGCATCCGTCCATGCGTAATAAGCGCCTTCCACGGCATCGGTCTCGGCATCAAGTGCAGAGTAGAAACCACCGTCCTTATCTGTCATCTGCCGTAGCGTGAAGTCGAAAATACCTTCGGCGACGGCACGGTCATCGGGCTTGTTGGAAAGCGCGTAAAGCTCCGTATAGGCTCGCCCCAGCAGCGATTGATTGTAGAGCATCTTCTCGAAATGCGGGATGCGCCATTGTGCGTCGGTGGCATAGCGATGGAATCCGCCGCCGACATGGTCGTGTATCCCGCCTTCGGCCATTTTCTCCAATGTGCCGCGCGCCATCTCCAGGCACGTGTTGTTGTTGGTCAGGCGGTAGGCCTCTAGCAGGAACAGCAGTGCGTCCTCATTAGGAAACTTCGGAGCCTGATAAAACCCGCCCAGCCGGTTGTCGTAATAATCGCTGAAATGGCTGATCAGCACCTCCACCAGCTGGCTGCCGGGAAGCGAGCTGTGAGCATTGTTTTCCTGCTGTTTGATCTGGATGATGGCGCTAGCCAGCCGCTCGGCCTGCGCTTTAAGGGCTACATGATCTTGCATCCATACGTAGTGGATCTGCTCGATAAGCGATGTGAAGTCCGCTGGCGGGAAATAGGTACCGGCGTAAAACGGCTTGAGATCAGGCGTGACGAATACGTTGTTCGGCCAGCCGCCGCTGTGCGTCATCAGCTGGGTGGCCAGCATGTAGAGTTCATCTACGTCCGGGCGCTGCTCCCGGTCGATCTTGATGCAGACGAGGAACTGGTTCATCAACTTGGCGACCTCGGGATTCTCAAAAATTTCCCGTTCCATCACATGGCACCAGTAACAGGTGGAATAACCGATGGAGAGCAGAATCGGCTTGTTTTCCTTCCGTGCCTTGGCGAACGCTTCCTCGCCCCACGGGTACCAGTCAACCGGGTTATGCGCGTGTTGGAGCAGATACGGACTGCTCGAATCAATAAGCCTGTTTGTAGCGGCATGCGGCGAAAGAGAAAAAGTCATAATCCCTCCGAATACGAAAATTAGAGCCCGATCATGAGAATAAATGAGACAATTCTCATCAACAATTTGTTGATATATTCATTCACTTAATAGCAGTGGCGCTCTGCATAAGCCCCTATTGGAGAGTAATATTATGGCAACCATCGATATCCGGCAATTACAAACTGACCTGACCGATAAAAACCCGCGCGTCATACTGAAAAAAGCATTGGAGCTGTTCGATAATATTGCCATTGCTTTCAGCGGTGCAGAAGATGTGGCGCTGATCGATATGGCTGTCAAACTCAGGAAAGACATCCAGGTTTTTTCTTTGGATACCGGACGCTTACATCCCGAAACCTACCGTTTCATGGAAAAAGTCAGAAAACATTACCGGATAGACATTGAAATATTATCGCCGGACAAAGACCTGCTCGATAGCCTGGTAAAAAAGAAAGGCCTGTTTAGCTTTTATGTGGACGGCCATCATGAATGTTGCGGTATCCGTAAAGTTGAGTCATTAAAACGCAAACTGCCTCATTTGGATGCCTGGATGACCGGCCAACGCAAAGATCAAAGCCCGGATACCCGGCAGTCTATTCCTGAAGTGCAAATAGACAGCGAATTTTCCACCGCCGAGCATCCATTGATTAAATTCAATCCGCTAGTCAATTGGAGCCTGACGCAAGTCTGGGATTATATTGAAGCCTATCAGATTCCGTATAACGAACTGCATGAAAAAGGCTTTATCAGCATAGGCTGCGAGCCTTGTACCCGCGCTATTTTGCCTCATGAACATGAAAGAGCCGGACGCTGGTGGTGGGAAGCGGGAGCTCAAAAAGAATGCGGCCTGCATGCCGGAAATGTCAAAGATAACGGTATTTCCTGACGCTGCTTTGTAAAACTCCGGACATGATATGACAATTGCCAAAATTAGTCTCAACTGTATCAGACATTGACTGTCTCAGTTCGACCGAGGGTGATGACATGGACTCCTCCTCACCCTCACGGTGTCATAATGCACCCAGCGAATTAATAGGAAAAAGAGGTGTCCGAAATGAATAGCAGGGCAAGCGACTGCCTACGCACTAGGTATTTGCACCAATTATGGTGTTGCTGAAATTAGGATATATCTTAAAAATCGCGAAAAACATACAAAGGGTTAGTTAGATAATGGGCTTATTGCTTGTTATCACCGTCAGTAAAAGAAAGGATAAGTCTTGATATAGCAGTTTTCTGCTTAAACAATAAGGGTTTTTACCGTAACCAAAAGTGAGAAGATGGCATACAAGACCTGACCTCTTTCTTCAATACTTCGATTTTGACCGTAAAGAAGACACATGAATATCACCCTAAGACTTTCGCAATATGCTTGAGAGTTTCGAAAAGGCGTTTCATTAAATGATTAAAGACCTATCCGTAATACTTAAAGTCGATGAAGCGCATAAGATTCATCAAATAGCCGCGATATATGCCATATTGGGGGATCTGCTGTTTATCGTGCTCCCGCTGGTCGTGATTTCAATCGTAGACGCGAGTATTGGCAGATCATTCTTTGCGATCATTGAAACTCCGGAATTATCATTTGGCTCAGCAGTGCTATTTGGCCAAGCCATCATTAAAGTCGTTTCAGGTTTTGCATATACGAAACCAACTGGAGCGGAACAACCTGTTTTTATTATTGCGCTGATTATCGTATTTGGTTTAGTACCGTCGCTCGTTGTATTGGCGTTGCTGCTGAGCATCAACCCAATACCCAATGGATTACAGTTAACTCAAGCATGTATCTTTTTCTTGGGGATCATCGTTTTCTTCTTCTTTGGAGTGAAGGGGTATGCCAAATCTCTTCGCGCTGCAAGCCAACAATCAGACCACCATACAGACTTACCGTCTTCAAATTAGGGTAGTGTGTCAAACAGCTTGGAAAACTCCCCATTTTTTCCAAAGCAGCTCTGTAACGCCGTAATATCATCGCCTAGCGCATCCAGTTCTTTAAACCAAGATTGTTGCCGTAATACAAAAACTCGCTTGATGTATAAACTCAGCGGCATTCTTGTTATCGATAACCTTGGCGCCTATGGTTAACACATCTCCAACCTACGCACTGAGACAATCAAAGTCAGGTTCAATCTAAACGAATGTTTTGAAACTGTCAGTTATTACGCTGGACGATAGCAGACAATCGTGAATAGCATGAATTGACACATCGCTGCTATTCGCGACGGTCGGCACTTGAACCACGACGGCCACTCAGAAGTTGCGTTGTTAAGCCTGAGAGTTCTTTCACGTTAAAATACGATCATCGCTATAAGTCCGCCAGCAATGCCTGAAAGCACAACGCCGGCCACAATCACGAGACGGGTCCGCCAACTAAAGATGCGGCTGAGCATAGCCAGCGAAGGCAGGCTAATAGCCGGCAGTGTCACAATGAGCGCCCCGGCAGGGCCCGCGCCCATGCCCAAAGCGAACATGGCCTGCACAATGGGGATCTCTCCGGCAGTGGGTATGACGAACAGCGTACCGGCTACCGCCATTGCAACGATCCAGAATATCCCATCATGAGCACCAAGCACCGGGAAAAGCCAAGCCCTTGCGGCTCCAAGCAGAAGTACGAGAATAAGATACTCGGGTAAGAGTTTGATCGCGAGGGCCATGAATTCCCGGCCCCAGCGTGTCAGAAGGCTGCCTTTTAAGGGCTCAGCCTCAGGCGGCAAATCCTGCTCGAGCGAAACAGCTTCACGCTGATCGCCATAACGCTCTGCTAAATAAGCAACCCCAAACACCATGGCAATGCCTAACACAACCCTGAACAGAACCCAGCCCCACCCCAGCACAAACCCCATGAATACCAGAGTCGCAGGATTCAGTACCGGGTTTGATATCCACCAGGACACCACACTACCAACCGATGCGCGGCTTTGGCGCATGCCGGCAGCCACGGGGGCTGCGCAACAGGTGCACATCATGCAGGGCATGGCAAAAAGGCTGCCTAGTGCGATGCTCTTGAAGCCTAGCCTGCCAAGCGCCGCGCTCACCCACTGAGTCGGCAGAAGCACCTTGACGCCGGAACCCAGAATGAGCCCTAGAAGAAGCGCCTTCCAGATTGCTTTGCTATAGGCGATGGCGTAGTCCACAGCCGCGTTCCATGATACAGGCGGAGCAGAGACGGAATTCCCCGAAAGAATCGAATCGCCGATGAAATGATGACTCTGGGCGAGGAAGGCCTTAGCGTAATAGGGCATCCATTTAACATAGGCGAATCCGGCAATGACCACGAGGGTAAAAATCATCGCACCGGCAAAAGGAAATAGGCGTTTTTCGTTCATTCTGACTTGCATGGAAAATCCTTCGCTTAAAGGCAGTATTCGCAATTACAGCGTTTTCAATTTAAATTAGTTGCTAACAATTAAAAAGCTATGTCGTTATCATGGTTGCTGGAGTGCAGGCTTCGCCTGCCCTGGCAAGCAAAGCTTGCACTCCAGCAACCCATAGTTTCAATAAGCATCGTAGCTCTCTTAGTAATTAACTGAATTTGAAAACGCTGTATGATCATGGCTCGAAATTATAAGCTATTGGCTGAACGCACGGAAACGGCGAATTGAAACAGTTATTTCGTTGCCCGATAGCTGCCGGTCGCGACTGTCTATTTTTGGACGAACTGAGATCATCAGTGCCAAGTCCAATCCAAACAAATATTTTGAACCGGATATCAAAACACCATGACAGCTTTCAGCCTGTGTTTCGTAGATCCACTGTTTTCGCCAGCGCTTGCAGTTCGGCAGAAATTATCACCGGGTATTCGGGAGTATTACTCAATTGACGCAATGGCATAGATAAACCGTTTAACTGGCGTTTGGCATATTCCCTGGCCTCGATCAGCGTAGGCTGCCTGGCCAAAGTTTTCCCGCGCTGCATAACCAGTTGCAATAACGGCTGGCCTGCACAAGGCGCATTGTCAACGGTTACGGTATCGCCGGACATAACGCCGTTATCATAGTTGCGATAAACCTGCTTGCGTCCGGGCCAGGTCGCTTTGCCTTCCGAGCGCTTGCGCCGGGCAATTCCGGCATATTCCTGCAATTTATAGGCGCAGTCGAGATAAGGGACATCGGCTGAGGTATCCAACCGCGTACCGATGCCGAAACCGTCAATCGGGGCTTGTCCGGCCATCAATTCTGCAAGTTTATGTTCATCGATATTACCGCTGGCAAAAATGGTTGCATCGTTAAGGCCGCCACAGTCAAGAATTGTTCTGACTTTCCGGGCATGATCGGCCAAATCGCCGCTGTCTATGCGAACACCTTTGATTTTTATACCTTGCGCATGCAATGCGGGAGCCAGATCGGCTACTTTTTGCGCTGCTGCTTCGGTATCGTAAGTATCGATCAAAAACACGACATTATCAGGATTGGCCTTGGCGAAGTCGGCAAAGGCCTGCCTTTCGCGAGTGTAAGTTTGTACAAAAGAATGCGCCATCGTGCCATACAGAGGGATACCAAAACACATCCCGGCCGCTACCGTCGCGGAACCCGTGAAGCCCGCAAGATAACTGGCCCGAGCCGCAAGCAAAGCGGCTTCACTGCCGTGCGCCCGGCGCATACCGAAATCGACCAGCAGCTTGTCCGGCGCGATAAATACCGAGCGCGCGGCTTTGGAGGCAATCAGGGTCTGGAAATGCAGTAGATTGATGATTCTGCTTTCGATCAATTGCGCTTCGGGCAGCGGCGCTGTGATCCGTAATATTGGTTCGTTCGGGAAAAACACCGTGCCTTCAGGCATTGCATGAACGTCGCCAGTAAATTTTAATGTCGCAAGACGGTCAAGCATGGACAGCTTGAATTGGCCGGTACTGGCCAGCCATTCAATCTCATCCGCAGAAAATCGCAATTGCTCCAGATAAGTTAAAACCTGGGCCAGCCCTGCAGCAACCAGATAGCCACGGTTTTCAGGCAGTTTTCTGACAAAAAACTCGAAGACGGCAAGCTCTTCCATGTTCTGTTCATAATAGCCCTGCAACATGGTTAGCTGGTAGAGGTCGGTAAGCAAGGCGCTGTTCGACATTACCTGATCATGCTCAATGTAATAAGCTTGGCACCCTTTTCGATCATCTCGTTTATTGCTTTTTCGCCATCTTGCGGCCGGACGTTAATGGCGCGTATCGCATCTATTAACAAAAATACCTGGTAATGGTGACTGAGCGCATCGCGCACCGTATTTAATACGCAATATTCGGTCGCGAGCCCGCCGATGAACAAACGGCGGACCTTCATTTCATCCAGTTGCGCCTTGAATGCCGGGTTTGCGAAATCGGAATAGTTTTCCTGATCAGCCTCGGTAGCTTTGGAAAAAACTTTAACAGCGGCGGGCAGATGCAAAGCGGATGCGAACTCTGCGCCTTTAGAATCTACGACGCAGTGTGCCGGCCACGGACCGCCTTGTTGAATAAAAGAGCAATGATTAGGGGGATGCCAGTCCCGGGTTGCAATTACAGGCAAATGACGGCTGATAAATTGTTCAATGTAGCCATTCAAGACCGGTATAACCTGATCTCCTTCCGGTACGGCCAAACTACCGCCGGGCAAGAAATCATTTTGTACATCGATTATCACTAAGGCATCGCCTATATCCAACTCAACTTTATCTACATCGTTTTCCTTTCTATTCATATAACACTCTCTTTGAAAATGCCCTCCATTGATTAATTTTCTTAACCTCATGGATGGAGCCCTATAATGGACTTTCGCGTCTATGCGGAAGAGTATTTATCGCTAACAAGTGTTATTGATGCTGCCGGAAATGTAAAGCTTGAAATTTTCCGTCTACCATCGCTCATAATCCCGAGGTTTTGAGATGCATGAAGAGTTACCCTGTACGTTGATTACATGGGAGTACGGTATGCGCACTCGCACGTTACAACAAATTATCAAATCCATCGCCGACTTTCCCGATTATCCTCATCGTGGATTCAAGGTAGTTACTAACTGTCACGTATTGCGCCAAGATAATCTTAATAATCGAGGCAATCACTAAGTACACAATCATTGGTCAGGCACTCATGAACAGCAAGTCAGATATTATACGAAGTTCCGTTTTGTACCTCTCTCATGGAGGTGGCCCTCTACCCTTGCTTGGAGATAAAGGCCACCAGAACATGATCAGTGTTATTAAAGAGGTTACGCGAACGCTTGCAAAGCCTAGCGCTATTTTAGTCATTAGCGCGCATTGGGAAGAGAGTCAGCCAACCATTACTAGTGGGGCAACTCCTGCATTGATATATGATTATTATGGATTTTCTAAAGAAGCCTACGAAATTGAGTATCCCGCATCGGGTTCGCCTGAGCTGGCGAATAAGATTTTTAAGCTCTTGGGGAATGCTGGCATTGAAGCAAAACTAGACGACCAGCGTGGTTTTGACCATGGTTTGTTTGTGCCGTTAAAGCTTATGTATCCAGAGGCAAATATTCCTTGTGTTCAATTGTCTCTGGTCAATAACCTGCAACCCGAAGAGCATATCCGGATTGGCAAGGCTTTAGCTGATTTGAGAAAAGATAACGTTCTTGTTATCGGTTCCGGCTTTTCATTTCATAATCTCAAAGAATTTTTTACGCCGTCAACAAAAGAAGCCCGGTTTATGAACGAGTCTTTCGAGCAATGGCTTATCGATACCTGTTCCAACAATCAGCTTACTGAAGAAGAGCGGGAGCGCCGGTTGAAAAATTGGGATAGTGCTCCTGCTGCAAGATACTGCCATCCAAGAGCTGAGCACTTATTGCCCTTACACGTTTGCTATGGCGTCGCCGGCACTGCGGCAAAAAGAGTGTTCGAATTTGAAATAATGGGAAAAATGGCGAGTGCTTATCTTTGGTAGAACGGATGTATTCAAACCTGAATAGACAAGTCATTTTGGCAAGATGCCTTTAAACCAAAAGGTCAGCAGTGCCAAAGCGCTGTATTTTTCCATAATCGGAATTACTGTCTACCAAGAAGGCGGTACACTTAGGATCTATTTTGACTCAGTTGCCGCTCAGGCAGGCACGTCGCTTTTAATGATCAGGCATCCATGCAATTTTTTGTTAAACCTTTTCTCAAGCTGTTATCTTTTCGCGTCCTAATCGTTCTCGCCTACCAAATAATGGCGATCGTGGTGGGCTGGCACATTTACGAACTGACGCATGACACGCTTGCACTGGGTTTGATCGGACTGGCCGAGGTTATCCCCTATTTTTGCTGTGCACTGTTTGCAGGTTATGCGGTCGATCATTATTCCCGTCGCATGTTCGGTGTGCTCGCCAGCCTGATGCTGTTTCTCACCGCGCTGACGCTGGCTGCGGTGTCGTCAGGCTGGACAGGCGGCAATCCGTCGTGGTGGATCTATTCCTCTATCGCCTTTACGGGAGTGGCGCGTGCGTTTATCGGTCCATCGTATAGCGCTATGTTCGCCCTGATTTTGCGGCGTGATCAATACGCTCGAGCTTCGGGAATCGGCAGTTCCGTGTTCCAGCTCGGGCTCGTGGTCGGGCCTGCATTAGGCGGCATTCTGGTCGGATGGGCAGGCAAGACGGCTGCCTACGGCGCTGCCGCCGGCCTGTGCCTGGTTGCCGCCTTGGCACTGCTGTCGCTGCGTATTGAAGAACCTCCTGCGGCGCCAAGCGCGCCGATCTTCACCAGTATTGCCGAAGGACTGCGCTTCGTGTTCGGCAACCAGATCATCCTGGGCGCGCAATCGCTGGATATGTTTGCCGTGCTGTTTGGGGGTGCGGTTTCCATGCTGCCTGCATTCATTCACGATGTCTTTCATTACGGCCCTGAGGGACTCGGTATTCTTCGTGCAGCCCCGGCAGTCGGGGCCGTGATGACAGGGCTATTGCTCGCCCGCTTTCCGATCAATCTGCATGCCGGACGCTGGCTGCTGGGCGCTGTGGCAGGGTTTGGTTTCTGCATGATCGGCTTTGCCATATCGGTAAATTTCTGGGTTGCCGGGCTGATATTGATACTCTCCGGTGTTTTCGATGGGGTATCGGTGGTCATGCGCACCACCATCCTTCAACTGGCGACACCCGATGCCATGCGCGGCCGGGTTTCCGCTATCAACGGTATCTTTATTGGCTCATCCAACGAGCTGGGCGCTTTTGAATCGGGCATCGCGGCGCGCCTGATGGGGCTGGTGCCGTCGGTTGTTTTCGGCGGGATGATGACGCTGACGGTGGTTGCAGCGACGGCAAAACTGGCGCCGAAACTGCGCAAGCTGGAGCTTCACCAACTGCATTGATCTTATTGAGGCCGCTTTACGGCTTCGCTATCATTGTAATTTTTCTAAATGGATATTTTCCCGTTTTGATTGCCTCAATACATGCGAAAATGAAACCCCGCCATCAACCGCTTTCAAGGATGCCTATCTCAAAATCGACCCGGCCCGGCTCCGCCCGCCTGTTCTCTCTTAAGGACCTCTGGCCTTTCCTGCGCCCCTACCGGCGGAGAATAGCTCTGGCTTTTGTACTGCTGTGCCTTGGCTCGGCCACCATCTTGCTGGTTCCGTTGGCATTCCGTGACCTGATCGATTTTGGTTTTGGGCAGCGGCAAAACACCAGCGGGCTCTTGGGCTCGCTGAGTTTGAACGGCCACTTTGCTGCGTTATTCGGATTGGCGAGCCTTTGGGCATTGACGGTAGCGACGCGTTACTACATTGTGACTTGGATAGGCGAGCGGGTGACGGCGGATTTACGCAGTGCGGTCTATGCGCGGGTACTGTCGCAATCCCCGCAATTTTTCGAAACCTTGCAAACCGGCGAAGTGCTGTCGCGCCTGACCGGCGACACCACCCTGATCCAGACCGTGATCGGCAGCTCCATTTCGATGGGCTTACGCAGTCTGTTCCAGTTTGCCGGCGGGATGGTCATGCTGGCGGTGACCAGTTTTTATTTGTTCTCTCTGAACATGGGCCTGATGGCAGTGCTGATGCTTCCCCTCTTTGCCATCGGTCGTAAAGTAAAAAAGCTTTCGCGTGAATCGCAGGACAAAATTGCCGATGCCTCGGCGCTGGCTGGCGAGATCCTCAACGCGGTGCCGACGGTGCAGGCCTACACACAGGAACAACGGGAAACCGAACGCTTCAAGGACCGCGCGGAAATCAGCTTCATGACCGCGATCCGGCGCACCCGCTTTCGTGCGGTTTTAACAGCCATCATTATCATGGCGGTGATGGGCTCCATCATTTTCGTGCTGTGGATCGGAGCCAACCAAGTGCGCGCAGGCAGCATGACGGGCGGGCAACTGGCTTCTTTCGTCCTTTATGCAATGCTGGTGGCGGGCGGTGTCAGCACCATAGCGGAAGTATGGGGTGATGTCATGCGTGCGTCCGGTGCAACCGAGCGCTTGCTGGAACTGCTCCATGCAAAGCCCGCCATTGTCGAAGCCAATACACCACAACCGTTGCCGCAACCGGAAAAAGCTAAGATTCAATTCGAACATGTCAGCTTCCGTTATCCTTCGCGAATACAAACAAGCGCGCTTGATGACATCAACATCAACATCGCAGCTGGAGAAATCGTCGCGCTAGTTGGCCCTTCCGGTGCGGGTAAAACGACCCTGTTCCAGCTATTATTGCGTTACTACGATATCAACCACGGCACCATACGTTTCAACGGACAGGATATTCGTGAACTTGCATTACATGAGTTGCGTGACAAGATTGCCATCGTGCCGCAAGACCCCGTGATCTTCTCGGCCAATGCGCTGGAAAATATCCGTTACGGCCGCACCTCTGCCACCGATGATGAAGTCACCGCTGCTGCCAAATCGGCGCAAGTAGAAGAATTTATCAATCGTCTACCGGATGGCTATCAGACTTTCCTGGGAGAACGCGGTACTCGCTTGTCCGGCGGTCAGCGCCAGCGTATTGCCATCGCCCGGGCGATTTTGAAAAATGCGCCGCTGTTGCTGCTCGACGAAGCTACCAGTGCACTGGATGCGGAATCGGAAATCCTTGTTCAGGAAGGGCTGAATGCCGCCATGCAGGGACGCACCACTCTGATTATTGCTCACCGGCTAGCTACAGTGAAAAAGGTCGACCGTATCATCGTGTTGAACCAGGGGCGTGTCGTCGAGACCGGTGCCCCAGAGGATTTGCGTAAACAGAGCGGACTCTATGCCAGACTCGCCAGCCTGCAATTCGACGTTTAATAATGCAAAGCTCATTTACCGGAAAATAGTAGAACATTAGTCGAGGAGCCGCTCAGGAGGAGCGCTCTGTTTACTAACCGTCCCTGCATTTGTAAAAGACGACAAATGAAAGACTGCACTTTCTTTTCAAATTTACCTCACATTTTTTGATGATATATGTAGGAGAAAAACTACTTCTGAATTACCCTTCCTCTCTATTTTCTCTTAGACACCGTAAATAACCCTATTGATCATGCCTACAAATCAATCATGACCGATTTTATTCAGCCCCTTGTCCGTGCAAAGAAAAACAAATCTTGGCCCGATTTGTCGGACATAGAGCTAAATTTTGTGGTGACCCACCCGATCAAATTAAATCTAACCGAAAAACATCCCGGCACACTTGAATACTTGCTATACCTAATCGCGCGAAATCCTAGAAACTTAATCGCTCATACTCAGCGCATCTTCTTTTGCTACCGTGAAAATTTGCCTGACCACTTAGTCGCTGCATTGGTTGATCTGACGATTGCATTAGGTGAACGGGGAACGACACTGAAACGCCGAATGCTGGTCGGCGCTAAGGCCAAGCTAAATGAGGGGCAATGGCGCTTGCTGCAGAACGCCGGACAGCCAGGACAACCATTACCGACTGTTCCGTTCACTTTACTGACAACCGGCGCCATAGGAACCATTCAAATGGTGAAACAAAGCGCTGCCGTGCAATCACACAGGCCTGACGCTTTGTCCTTAGCACTCGATTATATTAACTATAGCCAATTGGATGAGGCAAAAACGGTGCTGGAATCAGCTATACTGGAAGAGAACAGGAAGGAAGATTTACAGCTTGAATTATTGGCTTTGTACCGATCCACTCAAGACGCAGCTGGTTACCGGCGCATGGTCGGTTTATTGGCCGAGTTCGAAAATCCCCATCAACACCTATGGGACGAACTGCGTTCGTCTTTCCCGGAACAGGTTACATGAAGATTAATCAAAAGCCTTTGCAACTTGCCTTACATGGCATGGATGAACGTACTCAAAAAATGATGGTGATGTTTTTGCAAGGCCCTTGCCAAGGGGCTGCCATGGTCGCTGCCAACAGCCATGACGCACAAGCCAACGTGATTGATGCCGATATAGCCCGATCGCAAGCTGTGCTTATCGACATCGTGGACAAACAACCGGAAAAACCGGTTATTGTCCTTTCGTTGCAAGACGGCCAGCCTGAGCAGGAGAAACTGATCTATGTTAAAAAACCGGTGACCTCGGCCCGGATGCTGGCTGCTTTGGAACAAGCAAAAAATCTCATTGCCCGGCACACTAACCCGTCCACGGCGGTGCAGCCGGATAGCCCCCTTGCCGATACTCAGGACAGTCAGGTCAACCCCCTCAAAACCATTGCCGTTAATAACGATGATCGCGCCAAGAGCTCTAAACATCAAGCGGCCATGCATATGGACGAACAAGGGTTTTCGGCGTTTATCGGCATAGTGCCCAATATCGACTTTAGCGATCCCGACCAGCTATCCTTGGCGTCCTACAACGCCAAGCTACATTTTCAGGGGGCTGTGCAATCAGCCTATAAATTTTCGCTTGAAAAAATGCGGGCCATCAATCTGGGTGCCGGCTGGAAGCCGCTACTGATTTTACCCGACAACCGTGAAATTTGGCTCAATGCCGACGACAAAATGCTCAGAGCTTTCGCCGGCATCAAAATTAATCCACAGTCCGCGAGTATCTCGGCTATTGATCAACGCACTCATAGCGTTATCCACGGCCAACCCGAAAAATTTCAGGATATGAATGCTTTTTTATGGAAACTGGCCATTTGGACATCAAAAGGGCGATACCCGCAAGAGCTTGATGTCACTAAACCGGTGTATTTGAAAAGATGGCCCGAATTCACCCGTTGGCTTATTACTCCACATGCTATGCGTATCGCCGCCTTGCTGATCCAAAGCCCGCGCACGATGCTGAATATCGCACAAGTGTTGAACGTCAATCCCCGTTATGTGTTCGTTTTTGTCAGTGCCGCCCATGCCGTAGGTTTAGTTGAGCAAGGACAGCGTGAATCAGACACGATGATTGAGCCTCCAACTCAGCCCAATGAGCGCAAAAGCCTGATGAGCCGGATCATTAGCAAATTACGCCGAGATTAACCGCAAAATTACGGATCGAAAATGAGCCACTACAAAATTATCTTTACCGGACCTGTCGGTGCCGGCAAAACAACAGCCATCGCATCCATCAGCGATCAAGCTCCGGTTCAAACCGATGCTTCCGCCAGCGATATGACAAAATCCCGCAAAGCCGCGACCACCGTGGCCATGGATTACGGCATGATGAAGTTGGCGGGCGGTGAAAAACTCCATCTTTACGGCACCCCCGGCCAGGAGCGCTTTGATTTCATGTGGGATATTCTCAAAACAGGCGGCATTGGCCTGATTTTGCTGTTGGATAATACTCGCGCCGACCCGTTCCAGGATATGCGTTTTTTTCTGGATGCATTCAAAGACTTTATCGATAAGACACAGGTTGCGATCGGCGTTACGCAAATGGATTTAAGCAACACGCCCACCATTGACGATTACCATGTGCAGCTTCAGGGCTTAGGTATCAATCCTCCGATTTTTGCCGTCGACGCCCGGACAAAAAGTGACGTTTCTATCCTGATCCAGGCTTTGCTCTATTCATTGGATCCTGAATTGGAGGAATAGTCCGTCATGAGCCAATATACCCTGACCGAGAATTTGTACCTGTATCCAACACCGGCAGGCGCCTATTATGCGGTTGCCTCAACGAAAATCGATAAGCCTGCTCAGTTTCTCAGGCTATTGTTACGGGAGCCCCAAACGCCGGCAATGAACCTGGACACATTACGGCGCTTAATGGATATGAAAAATGCTGACGACCAATGCCTGGAATTATTACTGCATTGCCAGCAGCTGGGTTGGGTACAAGGCATTAATGAACCTATCGGAGCCCCGGAAGGCTCATTAGAAGTCATCTTGCCCGAGTTATTGGCAGCCATTTCCTTAAAAGGCAAAGTATTACTGGCAGATAACCAAGGTTTTTACCTGTCGACCAGCGGTTTTCCCCATGAAGTTGCCGAAGAGCTCTCTGCACTTAGCGCCGAGATCGCAGCCATCCATGAGCGCCGGTCCGGAGTTCTATCAAATAACATGGGTATTTCCAGCAACGCCTGGGCCATCGTTGACGCCGCCGGCAACAGTAAAGTCGGTTTCTGGCCTGTCTATTTGGGCACTAACAGGTTTGTTCTGGTCATCTCCGGCATTCCCTACTTTAACCGGCCTGAGCTGGTAACCCTGATTTGGGCTTTAAGCATTCGTTACGCTTAATTAAAGACTCCGATGCGTGCGTTTTAGGCATTCAAATCGACGACATGATTAAAGCAAGCATTAAACATTGAAATTAAAAATATTCTAGGAGAATAAAAATGAGAGCAGATATGTTGACGTCCATACTGAAGCAGTTGAACGGTACTTCAGCCGAAATTGAAGCCTCGGGCGTGATTTCAACCGACGGTCTGATGATGGCGGCGGAATTGCCTCAAAGTCTGGATGAAGACCGGGTTGGCGCGATGAGTGCGGCGATGTTGTCGTTAGGTTCGCGCACAGCGCAAGAATTGGATCGTGGCCACATGGATCAGGTATTGATTAAAGGCGAAAAAGGCTATGTTCTGATGACTCAGGCCGGCCAAGATGCGGTCTTGACGGTGTTGGCCAAGCCTAATGCCAAATTAGGGCTTATTTTCCTGGATGTGAAACGGGCGGCGCAATCTATTCAAGAACTGATTTAACTATTCTATTTTGATTTAATTCGGCGCGCATCGCGAAGGAAAATATAACATGATCCAGGATATGAAGCCTGAAGATATTGAGGGAGAGTATCAGGAGGCAACCCTAAGCTTATACCGCGGTTTTAATCGGAAAATTTATTATTCCGAGCTGGAAACTCCTTACCCTGATGGAAAACTGATTGTATCGACAACCGATCCCGAGGGCATTATTACGCATGTCAATCAGGCTTTTATCGATATGTCGGGTTATACCGAAGAAGAGCTCATCGGTGCACCGCATTCGATTCTCAGGCATCCGGATATGCCGCCGGCAGCATTCAAAGAGCTTTGGGATATTGTGCAAAAAGGCGAAAAATGGCAGGGGTTTGTGAAAAACCTGCGCAAAGACGGCGGTTATTATTGGGTTAAAGCGACAGTCATCCCTAACATCCGAAACGGCAGTATCGTTGGCTATACCTCGGTACGCCGCAAACCGTCGAAAACCAAAATCGATGAATGCATCGGACTATACCCAACCTTATTTTAACCAACTGCCATTAGCAACGATCCTATGTCTTATATTTTCACAGTCAGCCCCGATTTTTCGCCTGACCATATCTCCGGTTGGTATATATTCAATACCTGGTTGCAAAAACACACAGGGTTGGCCATCCATTTGGAGATGTATAACAACTTCCACAGTCAGCGCTCGGCTATTCAAAATGACGGCATCGATTTGATTTATGCCAACCCTTATGATGCCGCAATGCTGGTCCGGGACAAAGGCTTCCGCCCTTTGACGAAGCCCAGGGAGTGCTGCGACGAAGCCATTGTCGCCACCTCTATCAATAGCTCAATTCAGGATATTGCGCATTTGCAGCCAGGCATTAAAGTTGCCACAACCGAAGACCCGGATGTCAATATGATCGGTATGATTATGCTGGAACCCGCCGACCTGAATGCAGCTACTATCGAATTGCAGACCTCGGATTCTTATGTTTTAGTCGCCAAGCATCTATTGCGCGGCGATAGCGATGTCGGTTTCTTTCTGGCCGAAGCTTTTGACGATTTGTCCGCGCTCATAAAAAATCAGCTACGCATCTTGGTTCGCAGCCAAATCAGCGTCATTCACCACTCGTTAATGCTAGGGCCCAAACTGGCCGACCAACACGACCTCATCAGCCGCCTGCTTCTGGACATGAATGCCGATGAAAAAAACCTGCAAGTGCTCTCCAGTCTAGGCTTTACCGGTTGGGATAAAGTTGAAGATGAAGAAATGGAGTTTATGATTGACCTAATGGACACATTGAAAGTTTAAGCAGATACGCTGATTCTTTAGTTGCTGATCGGCATAAAGCCATTGCTTAACTTAACTTTGCTTTCAATGTTCAATGTTCATAAAGGTATAGTGATCGCTGAACTTTCACCGATGAAGTTATCATTTTTTGAGCGACTTGATAGATGGACAGATAAAACACCGGCATCAGTCCGGCTGTTATTGAGAAGAAAAACAGTTGCTTTCAAAGTGCGACAGGATGGATAGAGGCTGTAGCTTCTAACCCATCCTGCATAAATGGCAACTGCCGAGCCAGCAGCAATAAAGGATGCTCCACCCTGCCCCCATCTGCGTTCAGGTAAACCGCGCAACCAAAATTTCCACTAACCACCAAGTCAGCCGAAGAACCGCTGATAATTTGCTGTTTTAAAGCCCGCAACTGCCCGGCATTATCGGGATGAGTCAGCATGTAGCTACCACCTGCGCCGCAGCAGATATGATTATCGGCCAGCGCGCCAATGCTTAGACCGGGGATTTTTTGCAGTAGAGCATAGACGGCTTGCTGGTTTTTGAGGACATTGCGCTGGCTGCATGGTTCGTGGACTGCAACTTTCAACATAGATGACGTCAGTTGCAGATCCTCCGGCCAGTGTTTCAGCAAAAAGTCGTTAATGTCACATAAGCGTTGCCGGAACAGTTGACCCGCTTCATCATCAGCTTGATATTCGCTTAGCATCGCCCCGCAACCGGTGGCGGTGTAGAGCACGGCATCGACTTCCAGCGCATTGAAAACAGCAATGTTGTTGTCGATTAAACAGGCGGCAGACTGGCCGTTGTGTTGGTGGATCGCTCCGCAGCAACCTTGTTGCGGCGGCACCAATACCTCGTAACCTATCGCGTTAAGCAGTTTAATCGCCGCCAGCAAAGTCTCGCGGTCGAAATGTTCGGTAATACAGCCGGTGAACAGTGCGACCCGGCCGCGTTTCGTGGCGTTGGCAGGATAACAGGTAGCCAATGCCTGCAATGCCGGTTTGCTCAGCAATGCCTCGGCATCCGCCAAATGCAGTTTTTTCAGCAATCCAATGCTTCTTAACAGTTTCTGCAGGCCCGATTTCAGGTAGACGGCCAGCAGCGGCATTAATCGTCTCAGCCAGTCCTTGTTTTCAATCAGCTTGAACGCCAGTTTTTCCAACCAGCTCTGATTAATCTTTAACTCAGATTGAGCTTGATCGAACAACTGCCCATAAGCCATCCGGCTTGGACAAACGGCTTCGCAAGCCCGGCATTGCACACAGTTATCCAGATGCAGGCGTTCATCGGCGCTGATAGGCAGGTTTTCAACCAATATCTTGCTGATAGTACGAATGCGCCGGCGCGGGGTTTCTTCATCAATCTGGAATAAGCGAAAGGTCGGGCAACTGCTGACGCAGATGCCGCAACGCATACATTCCCCGGCATCCGGGATATAAGGCCCCAACCCGACTGGTTCGTCGGATTCATTAAAACCCATATCCATGAAATCAAACATCTTGAGCCTACATTACTTTGGTATAAGCGCGGCGCAACAATTCCATTTCCGCAGGCGGCCTGCCGCGCAGCTCCGGTAAGGTTCTCATTCGGCAATCCCGGCTTTGCATCAGTTTGTGCGGCGGATCGAGCAGCATGAAACGCGCCATGTGGACAGTGACAATGCCGCCGGGAGTGTCGATTTGTTCGCTAAACTCCGGTTCGACGCGCAACAGGTCATTGTCCAGTTGCAAAAGCTGGTTGATGTTGTTGACCAGCATGGCCGGATGAACACTGACTTTGCCTGTTTTGAACTCCTCGGGTTCCAGTGCGCTAGACAAGGGAGGCAGTGACTCCGGGAAGCAGATGCTGCCGTTGCTGTGCTGGGCGAACAGAATCAAGGCGCTGATGTCGCCTTTGTAGTAAAGCAGCAGGCGGTGGTTGATGAATGCACTGAACTGAGTCATCGGTTAGCTGCGCTCTTATGCCGCGCCGAGCAGCGCAGGATTCACGACATTCAACAGATCCTCGACACCTGCATCAACAATTTCCAGGCCTATTTTTTTACAATACCGTATTTCCTTATCGGTCGGATTCTTGTTCAGAACCCAACCTTTTTTCTCCGCCGCGCCGTAAACGATGTCGCTCATCACCATGCGCTCCGAGTCCCTGTTTAACGGCATGCCGATAAACAGGTATTGTTTGCCCTTGCGGTACTCTTTAAGAAAATCGGGAATCGCAAAGCCGCCCATCAACTCGGTGATGTAATCGACATAATCGGCGTCTGACGCTATGAAGTTGGCTTCCGGTCTAGGCGTACCCAGGGGTTTGAATAAAACAGGCAGCCCGCGGTCAATCTGTTCCTGGGGTATCTCAAAATAATCAGTGCCATCGAAGTGATATATTTTAAATCGAAACTGACTTGCGGTGATTCTTGCGATACCGACAATCAGCGTATGCTCTTCATCGGAATAGGTATCTTGCAATTGCGTATCCCGATTGATATCGATGACATAAGCAGGCCGCCATTCCGCCAGCCAATCATGTACTGCTGCTCGCGTATATTCGGTCTCACCATAGAGCTTAGTCAGAAACTGGCCCAAGAAATTACGGCCTCTTTTTAGCTCTTGATTCATCGCCGCTCTAGGAAATTCATACATCAGTTTGGGCGCCATCGGGTTGCCGTTATTCATCGCCAAAATCAGGCTATTGCTGTCGGCGGGCATGGGTGCTCCGGTTAGCTTATTGGTTGCATCAAAAAGCGCGCCCGGCCCCAAATAAGGCACGACTTTATTTTCGTACAAGCCATCGAGTATTTCAGAAAAAACAGTAGAAGACATTGCGAACTCCATTATTAAGTAGGTATATCTTTGTACTTAAGCAATATTCAATCCAGTTTCTTCCGGCTTCTTAATAATTAATATAAGAATTTGATTTATAAATATTTAAACAACTTTATCTTCCACTAAACGGCGCTAGTATTTTGTTCTGTTTATAACAATCCTTATGCCATCTAACCTAGATACAAACACAAAATCTTCAATACATTTACCTCTATATAGACACTGCAACGGAACCCGTGGGAACGATAAAAACGTCCTGCCTGTTCAGGATGTTGCGATTTGATTTAGACCTTCCAGGTTTTAAAAACCTGGAAGGTCTGGCTATCGGCTTGTTTCTCGCCTAACGCTAGGTCAGGCACTGCCGTAATGACTACATCCCGCAGAGACTTGTATATATCAATGAGCGCCGGAGCATGGGAACGTTAAAACCTCGTGCCCTTCGTGTCCTTCGTGGTGAACCAAGACTTTTAGATTAATGGTGCACTTGCATAGCACATACAGCTACACCCTAAAACAAAAATAAAATTGAATAACCACACTGTTACTAAGCCTACAAAACATAACAAAATGTTTGAAACACAACGCCATCCACCCTTAACATAATATTTTTAATGCTTATTAATCAATACGATAAATACCAAAAACACACATGGCACAGCCATTGCTATACCCCTAATGTCATTAACAACAACCGTCCTAAGAAGAGGAGAAGATCATGGCATTACGTCAATGTGCAATATACGGCAAAGGTGGAATCGGTAAGTCCACTACAACTCAAAACCTGGTTTCTGCATTAGCAGAATTAGGCAACAAAGTAATGATTGTCGGCTGCGATCCAAAAGCCGACTCTACCCGTTTAATCCTTCATGCGAAAGCCCAAACTACCATTATGAGTTTGGCTGCCGAAGCAGGTAGTGTTGAAGATTTAGAACTCGAAGATGTATTAAAAGTCGGATACGGCGGCATCAAATGCGTCGAATCAGGTGGTCCAGAGCCCGGCGTTGGTTGTGCGGGTCGCGGTGTAATTACAGCGATTAACTTCCTTGAAGAAGAAGGTGCTTATGACGATGAACTTGACTTCGTTTTTTATGATGTACTTGGGGATGTTGTGTGTGGTGGTTTTGCCATGCCAATCCGTGAAAACAAGGCGCAAGAAATTTACATCGTCTGCTCGGGCGAAATGATGGCGATGTATGCCGCTAACAACATTGCTAAAGGTATCGTGAAATACGCTAACTCAGGCAGTGTACGTTTAGCTGGTTTAATTTGTAACTCACGTGAAACTGCTCGTGAAGATGAATTGATCTCTGCTTTGGCTGCAAAAATCGGCACCACCATGATTCACTTTGTACCACGCGATAACGTTGTACAACGCGCTGAAATTCGTCGTATGACTGTTATCGAATACGAACCCAAAGCCAAACAAGCGGACGAATACCGCCAGTTAGCTATCAAAATTCGCGATAACAAGAACTTCATTATCCCTACACCAATCACTATGGATGAGCTGGAAGAATTGATGATGGAATTCGGTATTATCGATCAAGAAGACGAATCGATTATCGGTATCACTGCGGCCGCTGAAGCAACCGCTTAATACTGAACAACCGTAGGGTACGCATTGCGTACCTTTTGGCAAGTCCAAAAATGGTACGCGATACCCTCTGGGGCATAAATGCGTACCCTACGATTTCCATCCTAAAACCTGTCTGTTGGGGGATTACCCACGGCACAAGTAGGAGATACTCATGGCAGCTCTAACAAAAGAAGAGACCGAAGCGCTTATTCAAGAAGTGCTTGAAGTCTATCCCGAACAAGCAAGGAAAGATCGCGCTAAGCATTTGGCGGTTAACGATCAGTCTTTGGAAAAATCCAATAAATGCATTACTTCAAACCGTAAGTCCCAACCCGGCGTTATGACCATTCGCGGTTGTGCCTATGCAGGTTCCAAGGGCGTGGTTTGGGGCCCGATTAAAGATATGATTCATATCTCGCACGGCCCGGTCGGTTGCGGACAATATTCGCGCGCCGGTCGCCGTAACTATTATGTCGGCACTACCGGCATCAATACCTTCGGCACCATGAACTTTACTTCCGATTTTACCGAAAAGGACATTGTTTTCGGCGGCGATAAAAAGCTGGCCAAAATCATGACCGAAATCGAAGAATTGTTCCCACTGAACAAAGGCATCAGTATTCAATCGGAATGCCCGATCGGTTTGATTGGCGACGATATTGAAGCGGTCGCCAAAAAAGCCAACAAAGACATCGGCAAACCTGTCGTGCCGGTCCGCTGCGAAGGTTTTCGCGGCGTTTCCCAATCGTTAGGTCACCACATTGCTAACGATGCGATTCGGGACTGGGTCCTGGAAAACCGTGATGGCGATGATACTTGGCCAACTACGCCTTATGACGTTGCTGTGATCGGTGACTACAACATCGGTGGTGATGCCTGGGCTTCGCGTACTTTACTGGAAGAAATGGGTTTGCGCGTCGTGGCCCAATGGTCCGGTGACGGCACGATTGCGGAAATGGAAAAAACCCCCAAGGTTAAATTGAATTTGATCCATTGCTACCGTTCAATGAACTACATTGCCCGGCACATGGAAGAAAAATACAAAATCCCCTGGATTGAGTACAACTTCTTCGGTCCTACCAAAATTGCCGAATCATTACGCAAAATTGCTGCGTTATTCGATGAAACGATTCAAGCAGGCGCTGAAAAAGTTATCGCCAAATACCAAGCTGAATACGATGCGGTTATCGCCAAATACAAACCACGCCTGCAAGGCAAACGCGTGATGTTGTACGTCGGCGGTTTGCGTCCGCGTCATGTGATCGGTGCGTATGAAGACTTGGGCATGGAAGTCGTTGGTACCGGTTATGAATTCGGCCACAACGATGACTATGACCGTACTATCAAGGAAATGGGCAATGCGACGTTGATTTATGACGACGTGACCGGCTATGAATTTGAAGAGTTCGTGAAGAAAGTCCAACCTGATTTGATCGGTTCCGGCATCAAGGAAAAGTACATTTTCCAAAAGATGGGTATCCCGTTCCGTCAAATGCACTCTTGGGATTATTCAGGCCCTTATCACGGCTATGACGGCTTTGCCATCTTTGCCCGCGATATGGACATGACATTGAACAACCCTTGCTGGAAACAAGTGAAAGCACCTTGGAAAACAGCTGAGAGTTCAGACGTAGCTGTCGCTGCAAGCGCTTAATTTTGTGTAGGTAGGTATAAGCCCTCTCCAGAGGGAGAGGGTTGGGTGAGGGGAAATCAAAATAAGGAAGAAAACTTATTTGAATCCCCTCATCCCAACCTTCTCCCTGAGGGAGAAGGGGCTTTTTTTCCTTCAACCGTCGTCCACAGATTAGTGGCGCGTAGGAGATTATCATGAGTCAAGAAGTCGAAAACATACAACCGAGTTATCCTTTATTCCGTAACGACGAATACAAGGAAAACCTCGCCAATAAACGTGAAGCTTATGAAGAGCGTCATCCTCAGGAAAAAATTGACGAAGTATTCCAATGGTCTACCACCAAGGAATACCAAGAAATCAATTTTAACCGCGAAGCATTAACGGTAAACCCTGCTAAAGCTTGTCAACCGCTAGGCGCGGTGCTTTGCGCACTGGGCTTTGAAAAAACCATGCCTTATGTTCATGGTTCGCAAGGTTGCGTCGCTTATTTCCGCTCTTATTTCAACCGTCATTTTAAAGAGCCTGTGGCTTGCGTTTCCGACTCAATGACTGAAGATGCTGCGGTATTCGGCGGCCAAAAAAACATGATGGCCGGTTTGGAAAATGCCAAGGCTTTGTACCAACCCGACATCATTGCCGTTTCAACCACTTGTATGGCTGAAGTTATCGGTGACGACTTAAACGCGTTCATCAATAATGCTAAAAAAGCCGGACATGTCGAACAGGATTACCCAACGCCTTTTGCCCATACTCCAAGCTTTGTCGGTAGCCATACTACCGGCTGGGACAACATGTTTGAAGGCATGATCAAGTATTTCACGCTGAACTATATGGACGACAAAAAAGTCGGTTCCAACGGCAAGATTAACCTGGTTCCGGGCTTTGAAACCTATCTGGGCAACTTCCGCGTCATGCACCGCATGATGAAAGAAATGGGCGTTGATTACAGCTTAATGAGCGATCCTTCTGAAGTCTTGGATACGCCTGCCGACGGTACTTTCCGTATGTATGCAGGTGGTACTACCCAAGCTGAACTGAAAGACTCGCCTAACGCGATCGATACTCTGTTGTTGCAACCTTGGCAGTTGGAAAAAACCAAAAAGTTTGTGCAAAACATTTGGCATCAACCGGCTACTGCAATCAACATTCCGATGGGCCTGGAATGGACCGATGAATTCCTGATGAAAGTCTCTGAATTAACCGGCAAACCAATTGCTGCGTCTTTGGAACTGGAGCGTGGCCGTTTGGTTGACATGATGACTGATTCGCATGCTTGGTTACACGGCAAAAAGTTCTCTTTATATGGCGATGCTGATTTCGTGATGGGCATGACCAAGTTCCTGTTGGAAGTGGGCGCTGAACCGACTGATGTATTGTGCAACCATGCCAACAAACGTTGGAAAAAAGCCATGGACAAAATGCTCAGCGATTCGCCTTATGGACAAAAAACACAAGTTCATATCGGCAAGGATTTGTGGCATTTCCGTTCATTGGTCTTCACCAACAAACCGGATTTCATGATCGGCAATTCTTACGGCAAGTTCATCCAACGCGATACTTTCTACAAAGGCGAAGAGTTTGAAGTTCCGTTAATCCGCATCGGTTTCCCAATCTTTGACAGACACCACCTGCACAGAATGACAACGCTGGGTTATGAAGGCGCTATTTACATGCTGACAACCCTGGTTAACGCCGTACTGGAACAGTTGGATAAAGAAACCAAAGGTATGGGTACAACTGACTATAACTACGATTTGATTCGTTAATAGGTAGGGTACGCATCGCGTACTTTTTCAGAACCGCTGTAAGTTGGCGGATTTTGAAAAGGTATGCGGTGCATACCCTACAAAGCTGGTTCCAAAGCTGGAGCTTGGGAACCAGCAAACCTTAAATGCGTGTAAACGGAGAAACTCAATGCCTAGTGTCATGTTAAAGAAAAATGCAGAGGGCAAATTAGTCTTCTACGTACCCAAGAAAGATTTGGAAGAAGTGGCGGAATCCGTTGAATTCGATAGCCCCGATAAATGGGGCGGCGAAGTCCTGCTCAGCGACGGCTCGAAATATTATTTTGAACCGCTAGACGCACAACCGGATTTCCCGATCACCTTGCGCGCGAAACGTTTAGATTAGGAGAATAATCATGGCCTTATATATTGTTGCAGCGGATTGTATTTCATGTGGCGACTGTGAACCGGTCTGCCCAACCAACTCCATCACCGAGGGCAAAATTGTCTTTGAAATCGACAAAAAAACCTGCACCGAATGCGAAGGGGATTTTGACATTCCTCAATGCGTCAAAGTTTGCCCTATCGACAACTGCATCCTGCCTTTAGAGGCATAAGCAGATGAACAGCCAGGCTGCACTCTCGCGAGAACTGGCTTTACGTATCGGGCTGGCCGCTCGCGCTTTGCCCGATACCGATGCCAAACGCCTGCTTTCAGTATTGACTGATTGCATCGGCCTTCCTATCACTGAAGAAAAAATTGCCGGCATTGATCTTAATACGCTTAAAACCGCTAAAGCCGGTGAGTTTATCGATGTCGACGAACCTCTGTTGACGCATGCTTTAAGCATTCTTAAATCCGGTCTTAATATCCCTAAACAACAAGCTTATGTTGACGGCGATATGCCCGGTTCCGTTCGCATCGCTTGCGCCAGCAACGATGGCATTAACGTTGACGGGCATTTCGGTTCTTGTACCCAGTTTATGATTTACCAGGTTTCAGCCGATGAAGCCCGGCTAATCGATGTTCGCCATACCGACATTCCTGATGATCTGGACGTGGAGGATAAAAACGTATTCCGGGCCGAACTGATCCAGGATTGCCAAGTGCTTTATATCGCCTCGGTTGGCGGTCCCGCTGCGGCAAAAATCGTCAAACTGGGCATACACCCAATGAAGCTGCCCAACATTGAAGCGATTGCCGACATCATTGGCCAACTGCAAACCGTGATTGCCGGAACTCCGCCCCCGTGGCTGGCAAAAGTCATGGGCATTGAAGCAAACGACCGGTTCAGGTTTGAGAGAGAGGCGATAGGATGATTACCACAGAGCAAGTCAACGCCATCATGGCAAAAATAGAAACGACGGGCCTTAATGACGACACGGTTTCCGAGCTGAGACAGCAATATCAACCTATCCATTTCACTTACTGCATGGACGACGACCTGCCCAATAACACGCCGGTTATTGAGCATAAAGATTTTAACCTGTATCTAATCGATGGACGGGATCACTGCCTGTGCCTGACCAATGATTTTGATAGTGCGACCGGCATTGTCGTTGCAGAAATCATCCCTGACTAAAAGAAACTTCCATGTCCGGTCATCAAAGCCCTGTCAGCGTTCCTTTTGCCGATTGCAGCCTATGCCCGTTTCGCGGCAAAACCCTGCTGATGGGGCGTTGCATGCCCGGCGACACTTGCGTATTCGTCGAAAGCGGCCGGCAGATCGACCGCTTTTTCCGCGTTAACCCAGGTTTTTCTGAGCAATACCTGCACGACCGATTTTGGGAAAGGCGCGCGATTGCGGTCCGTTATGCGCCGCAAAAATCGCTGGCCGAGCTAATCGATGACGAGGATGAAGTCGTCAGGCGCGCAGTCGCCTATCGGATACCGCCGTCGCAACTGCATCTGTTAATCAACGATGCCGACCGGGAAGTACGCATGACCGTCGCGGACCGCCTTGCACCTGAAGACCTGGAAAAAATGGCCGGCGATAAAGACTATATCGTCAGGCTCACCATAGCCAAAAGACTGCCGAAAGGCCGCCTGTTTCGGTTCATTCGCGACGAAGACCTGCAAGTACGAAAAATCGTTGCCGAACGTTTGCCCGAAGTCAGCCTTGGTCTAATGGCTGATGATAGTGCGCCTGAAGTCCGGCGCATCGTCGCTGAACGCATGGATCCGGTTGATGCTGTGATCATGCTGAATGATGCCGATTGGGTCGTGCGTTATACCGCTGCCCAGCGCGTTGCGCCCGAAGCATTGACCTGCCTGCTTGATGATCCCGAACCCGATGTCAGGGCGCTGGTGCAAGATCGATTAAATATACCTTCTCATAACACCGAGAAACCGGGAACAGCCTATGACTGACCAAAACTTCCGGCTTGATGGGCAACAGCTTGCAAAAATCTGCAAGCACACCCTGCCCGACCAGGACGACGAACTATTACTTTCCAAACTTCAAGCGCTGAATCCCGGCTATCCGATTCGCTTGGCCAAAACCGGCGAGGAATGGTACCGGCTGGGCGGTATTGTCGATATGGACGGAAAACGCATTGCCAATAATTTGATCGAATGGACCGAACGGACCTACATTGAATGCGGCAGAGACCTTCAAACACTGATCGATCATGCACGGGAACAACAGTTCATCGCCACCCGGCAAACCGGCAACACCTTATATTTTGTTATCCAAACCGGCGCTAAAGCAGAACAATTCATCCAGATCGACATCGATAAAACCCATGAAATGTCGGATCGGTTGCTTGTTAATGACGACTATCCGCCGGAGGATCTGGAAGAATTTATTGATCCACTGGACCCGGAATGCATAGAAACATTCTGCATTGGAACCTCACGTTATTCTTATCGACGTAAAACTGACGTGGCGATTTTCATGGATGAAATCAATAAATACCATGTCAGCGAGCATCCGGTACAACGTTTTATGGACGACTGGAACCGCAGCAGCGCCCAGCAAAAAGCCGTGCTTTCCGACGACTGGATTGTCCGGCCTTTCAGGCATACCGGGCGTTTCGGCGAGCAAATCATCAACGTCGAACTGATCAACACTCAGCAAAAAAACGTCCCGCAACTGGAAGACATTAACGGCAAAAAAGGCACGGCATTGCATAGTCTGCTAGCCCGTTTTGATCGCCAAGCCGGTTACCCGTTTGCCTGGTTTTTTTATATGGTGAAAGGCAAACTGGTTTCCCCAAACTGCGGCGTAGCGGTTTTTAAAGATATTAGCGGAGATTTTTCTTATCTTCCCGAACGTGACGTCGCGGTACTTAAAGACTGGATTAATACGCCTTATAGCGTATAGATTTTTTCATCAACTGCTTTGCAGTAATTTTCAACAAAAGGAGTCAACACAATGTCAATTGCACAAATAAAAGCTTTCTCAGAACTCGCAAAAACAGATAACGAATTAAAAGAGAAACTGTTAGCTGTACAAAAAATCAGAGAGCTAATCACCTTGGGCAAAGAATATAACTTTGAACTGGATGAAGTGGAACTTTACCCACCTAACGAACCGCAATTCGTCGAAGAACAACTTTCTGAAAGAATGGCTAAGGCGTTGTTGCGGGTTTAATCCATTCGCATGGCAGACCTTCCAGGTTTTCAAAACCTGGAAGGTCTAACCGGCAGCGTTCTGTTGGGTTTGCAACTCCGTTCGAAACGCTTTGCACCATCTGAATTGTTGGGCTTCGTACCTCAGCGCCAACCTACACAACATCCGACACTCGACCTTTGCAAAGCTGTTGCCAGGACGGATGCTGCTGCAAAATCGTCAATGCCGATTCCAGCAACGTAATTCCCGGCTCTTTCCTATGCCAAGTCGATGCGCCGGACGGATGCGGCAGCGGGATCGCTTCGGTACGATGACCGTGAAAAGTAACCGGATGCAGTTTACCGATCACCTCGTCTAACTTCTTGACCGGCATCAATTGAGCTATCGCCAGTTTGCCGACCGGCAAAATCAAATCGGGCTTCAGCAAATCGACTTCCGCTTGCAGCCAGCCCACGCAGTTATTAATTTCATCCAGGCTCGGCACACGATCGCCGCCCTTCGGATTTTTACCCGGAAAACAGCGGCACACCGCAGCCATGTAAACGCGCTGGCGAAAAGTCTCCTCATCAAGCCCGATGCGCTCAAACCATTTGAACATCGTTTTACCGGCCGTCCAGGCAAAGGGTTTACCGAATCCGCCTTCCTTATCGCCGGGCGCCTGCCCGATTAGCAAAATTTTTGACAATACCGGACTCCCGCTCACGACCGGACCGATCATCTCGGAGCATTTGCTGCAATTGAATAATGCAGTGCGATGAGTCCGCATCAGCTGTTCACGTTTAGGCATAATTTAAATATCAATCTCAATGCCGACCGGGCAATGATCCGATCCATGAATCTCCGGCAGAATAAAGGCCTGTTTGACTTTATCGACAATCGTTTCACTGGCTAACACGTAATCGATCCGCCACCCGACGTTTTTAGCTCTGGCACCAGCGCGGAAACTCCACCAACTGTAAGCGACGGTATCGGGATGAAAATGCCGAAAAGTATCGACCAGTCCGGCACCGAGAAAACGGCTGAACCCGTCGATTTCAACCTGGGTATAACCGGATGATTTATTGTAGTTCGGCTTCGGGCGGGCAATATCAATTTCCCTATGCGCAACATTAAAATCGCCACAAGCGATCAACGGTTTCTTGCTTTGCAATTGCTGACAATAAGCCAAAAATTCGCGGTCCCAAGTTTGCCGGTAATCCAGCCGGGCCAACGCCTCGCCGGAATTCGGCACATACACGTCGAGCAGGTAAAAATTTTCGAACTCGGCAACAATCACCCGGCCTTCCAAATCATGCTCGGCAATGCCGATATTGCTGATCACTTGCAGAGGCTCCTTTCGGGATAAGATCGTGACTCCCGAATACCCCTTGCGTTCGGCACAGCAGGAATAGATATGGTAGCCGTCGATGTCCTCCAACGCCTTATCGATCTGATCGACCTGGGCCTTGGTTTCCTGCAGCAGAATACAGTCGGCATCAAGCAGCGCGAGCGCTTCGGCGAAGCCTTTGCTTTGCACAGCGCGAACGCCGTTGACATTCCAGGAAATTATTTTCATGTGGTGATTCCTTCTGGTGGTTAGAAGTTGAGGCTTTAACGGGAAATTTGGTTTTTGTAGCTTTGGCTTTCTTTGACTTCTCTCAAACAACGCTTTTTATGACTGTGCTCATGGTCTTGGCCCTTGTTTTCTATTGCCTCGGATTATACCGCTTTAAACATAGACGGGCATTAGCTCGAGCGGCAGCAAGAACCGGTGTTTCGGCCTACAACGCGATTCTAGTGAGTCCGCTTGTCATATCCACCCTCAACTTTGTAAGCTTTGCTACAAACCAAACACTGATAAATACTAATAATTTCAATACCCTAAAAAAATGGCACAACGATTGCTTTAGCTTAATCAAACAAAGCTATTGTGGTCAAGCCGATGAAATCAACTAAAGACATTGCCGCGCTGCTGGACGAACCTGCCTGTGAGCATAACAAGAAGGAAAAGTCCGGTTGCGCCAAACCTAAACCCGGCGCTTCGGCGGGCGGCTGTGCTTTCGATGGGGCTCAAATCGCCCTGCTGCCGATTGCCGATGTCGCACATATCGTTCATGGGCCTATCGCTTGTGCGGGCAGTTCCTGGGACAACCGGGGCACGCGCTCTTCCGGAGCCGACTTATACCGCATCGGCATGACCACCGATTTGACCGAGCAGGACATTGTGATGGGACGCTCGGAAAAGCGCTTGTTTCATGCGATCAAACAGGCGATTGACACCTATCATCCGCCAGCCGTATTTATCTATAACACCTGTGTTCCAGCCTTGGTCGGCGATGATATTAACGCGGTCTGTAAATCCGCCGAAGAGCGCTGGGGCGTTCCGGTCGTGCCGATCGATAGCGCCGGATTTTACGGCACCAAGAATCTGGGCAACCGCATTGCCGGCGATGCGATGGTCAATCATGTAATCGGTACTCGCGATCCCGATCCGTTACCGTTAACCGTGCAACGCGCTGAAATTATCATCCATGACGTTAACCTGATCGGCGAATACAACATTGCCGGTGAATTCTGGCATGTATTGCCGCTATTCGATGAACTGGGTTTGCGCATTTTGTGCACATTGTCCGGCGATGCCCGGTTCCGCGAAGTGCAAACCATGCACAAAGCCGAAGTCAATATGATGGTTTGTTCGAAAGCCATGGTCAATGTCGCCCGCAAGTTACAGCAAAAGTACGGTACGCCCTGGTTTGAAGGCAGTTATTACGGCATTACCGACACCAGCCAATCGTTACGGGATTTCGCCAAGGTACTTAATGATCCGGATTTAACGGAACGTACAGAAGCACTGATCCTGCGTGAAGAAACCCGGATCAGAAAAGAGTTGGAGCCATGGAAAGCGCGCCTGAATGGCAAACGGGTATTGCTGTTTACCGGCGGCGTAAAAAGCTGGTCGGTGATTTCCGCGTTGCAGGATTTGGGCATGGTGGTCGTAGCGACCGGCACCAAGAAATCCACTGAAGAAGACAAGGCCAGAATCCGTGAGCTGATGGGCGAAGACACGGTGATGATCGATGACGGAAGTCCCAGGGAATTACTAAGAATCGTCCACGATTACAAGGCCGATATTCTAATCGCCGGCGGCCGCAATATGTACACCGCGTTAAAGGCCAAGGTTCCGTTTTTGGATATTAACCAGGAACGCGAATTCGGTTATGAAGGCTACCAAGGCATGCTGGAGCTGGTGCGTCAGCTGGCGTTGACGATTGAAAGCCCGGTGTGGGAGGCGGTTAGAGCGCCCGCACCGTGGAAAATCAAAATTCCTTCTAACCTCGCCGCTTCGACATCCCCAGGACAGACTTTGCTAAAGGAAAATGATGTGCGGGCCAATACTGTTGACTTAAGCCAGCCAAAGCCTTCTCTAGCGAAACAACGCTGTTCGACTGCATGGATACAAGAGACAGAAGACACGCACAATCCCCGAGTCGACACTGTTAAACGTGATGCTGGAGGTGAGTAATGGTTGACATCCTGAAAAGAAACAAAGCGCTATCGGTCAATCCGCTGAAAGCCAGCCAACCGATAGGCGGCTCTTTGGCGACACTGGGCTTTAACCGAGCAATGCCGATGCTGCACGGCTCGCAGGGCTGCACCGCGTTCGCCAAAGTATTTTTCGTACGCCATTTCAGAGAGCCCATTCCATTGCAAAGTACGGCAATGGATCAAGGCAGTTCGGTAATGGGCGCCGATGAAAATGTCGTTGAAGGCATTAAAACTATTGCCGAAAAATCCCGCCCTGCCCTGATTACGATTTTGACGACCGGCCTGGCGGAAACCCAAGGCGCTGACGTGCATCGCAATGTCCGGGAGTTCAGGGAAGCCAATCCTGAATTTGCCGATGTAGCCGTTGTCGCGGTCAATACGCCCGATTTTACCGGCAGCGTCGAAACCGGTTTTTCTGCGACGCTGACTGAAATTATTCGTGCGCTGGTGCCGAATGCCAAAGAAGCCGGAACTTATCCTGGCAAACGCAAGCGCCAAGTCAACGTATTGGTCAATTACATGCTGACCCCCGGCGACCTGGAAGCGCTTCGTGATATTTTCGAACAATTCCAGCTCAGGCCGGTTTTCGTACCGGATATTTCCGATTCGCTGGATGGCTGTTTGACCGATGAAGATTTCAGCCCGGTCACTATCGGCGGCACCCTGATATCGGAAATGGCGAAATTGGGAGATGCACTGGCAACCGTCGTTATCGGCCCATCGCTAGCCAAAGCCGCGGAATTACTGGAACAAAAAACCGGCGTTCCGACCTATGCGCTTGATCATCTTTACGGCTTAAAAGCCAATGATGCGCTGATGTCCGCATTAGCCGAAATCAGCGGTCATGACGTGCCCGAGCGTATTGAACGGCAACGCTCGCAACTACAGGACGCGATGCTGGACACGCATTTTATGCTCGGCCAATTGCGTATAGCAATTGCCGCCGATGCGGATTTACTGAATGCGTTCGTCGATCAGGTTCAGGAAATGGGCGCGGAAGTCGTGGCCGCCGTCACCTCCTGCAATGTTCCGTTGTTGTCGCGTATTTCCGTCGCCAGCATCAAAATCGGCGACCTTGAAGATATGGAACTGATCGGCAAGGCCAACAAGGTGCAACTGGTGATCGGTAATTCTCATGCGGTCGATACCGCCGAACGGCTGGGCACGCCGATTTTAAGAGCCGGATTCCCGCTCTACGACATCATCGGCGGCTACCAAAAAACCTGGATCGGCTATCGCGGCTCCCGGCAAACGCTGTTTGATCTAGCCAACTTGGTGATCAATTTTTCACATGAAGAAATTCCGGTCTACCGCTCGATATACGGCCAAAAACCAGCCAGTGAACTTACTGATTACCTGCAGACATGTCATTAACCAGACGCATGCACATAGTGCAAAGCACTGATGAGAGGAAGTTTATGGAAACCGCATTAAAAATAGCGTTTGCCACGACCGATATGGAAACGGTCAACCAACATTTCGGCTCGGCCAAGTCTTTCGCGATTTATGCGGTGAATATGGACGATGCGCAATTGCTGGAAGCCGCTCAATTCGGCGAGCTCAGCCAGGACGGCAATGAAGACAAGCTGTCAGTCAAGATTGAATTACTGAATGGTTGTGCGGCTGTGTATTGCCAAGCGGTTGGCGGCTCGGCGATTAATCAGCTGATTGCTAAAGGCATACAACCGGTCAAGGTGCATGAGGGCGGCAAGATTAATGATCTGATCGTTGACCTACAAAATGAAATGAAAGCCGGACCGTCCAGCTGGTTGGCCAAAGCGATTAACCAGCACAAGAGTCCCGATCCTGAACGCTTCAATCAAATGGAGGATGAGGGTTGGGATGAATAGCTTTGTATACCTTTCTATGACTTTGAAAATGGTACGCAATGCGTACCCTACTGCTTACTTTATATAACGGAGAAAAACATGGCCACCGCTGCATTAGTCGTACAAGAAGATGATGCCAACTTGGGTTCCGACATCGTCAAAGACATGATCAAGCAATTACGGGCAATCGATACTTACGATACGTACGAAGGCTGGTCGGAAGCAAAAATCATTGACCCTATCGTGTTAACCAAAGAGCGCAAAAAGAACATTCCGGTCATCGGCGACCCCGATGAGATAACCATTGCCCGCTTAAAAGCCTATTACAACTCACTAGCGACGCTGATTGAGAAAAAATCCGGCCTGATGGCTGCACCGATGGTTCATCTGAGCCACGAAGGCTTCGGCCGCGCATTAATCATGGTCGGTAAACTGATTGTGGTCGATAAAATCTTGCGCGACACCCATCGTTTCGGTTTCTCAAGCTTGGAAGACCTGCGCGAAAAAAGCGACCAAACCGTCGAAAAAGCGCTCGACTTAATCGAAAAATACAATGCGGCGGCAACCGATTAAGGAGGCTGAATCATGTCCGAAGAACTAAAAAAACTGGAAAAAGAAGTCAAAAAAACCAAGCGCTTGGCCAGTGAGCAGGCGATGGAATTGCATGACCTGATCGAAGACCGCCTGCCCGACGCTTACGGTGAACTGTTGGGCATTGCCCAGGCGACTTACGATGCCTGTAAAGCCTGGGATGAAGCCAACCAAAAACTAATCGCCGCTCAAAGCGATGCGGCCTGAGCAGGAGAATAACCATGTCTGATTTTGTAACCGGCGTTACCTTTGGCGGCTCGGAGTGGACGCCCGCTTACGTCACCGACATTAATCAAAAAACCTGCATCGGCTGCGGCCGTTGCTTTAAAGTCTGCCCGCGCGATGTGTTCGATTTGGTCGAAAAAGCCGACGTGCTTGATCCGGACGACTTTGATGATGATTACGGCGATTTTGAAGACGACGATGACAACAGCATGGTCATGAGCCTAAAGAACAAACTCGATTGTATCGGCTGTGAAGCTTGCTCAAAAGTCTGCCCAAAAAGCTGTTTTACTCACGAACATAAACAAGCTGCTTAACATTAAGGAATAAAGCCATGCCTAGACCGGAAAAACATGTATTTGTATGTACCCAAAACCGTCCGCAGGGACATCCTCGCGGCTCCTGTGCCAGCAGCGGTTGCGCCGACATCATGAATGAATTCATGAATGAAATACAAGCTCGCAACCTGTTCGAAAAAATAGCCCTGACCAATACCGGCTGCATGGGACCGTGCATGATGGGGCCGAGCGTGCTCGTTTATCCTGAAGGGATTATGTATGGCAAGCTGAAAAAGGCTGATGTCAAAACTATCATTGAGCAACACCTGCTCGGCGGCGAGCCGGTTGCCGAGCTAAAGGTTCCTGCCGAGATTTGGTAATGGCTTTGGTTGCGTTTGTCGAAGAGCGGGTCTTGTTCAGTCCGAACATGCCGACCGAAGTCAATAATCTGCTGCAAGCGGCTGTGGCCGCAAGCTCCGTTGACCAAAGCCGTGCGGAAACGCTGTTTTTACAAGCACAAGCACTGGATAGGCGTTGCCTGCAAACCTATTTTGCACTGTATAAATTTTATTTTTTTCAAAAACGTCTCGTTGACGCTGAACGGACTGTTATAGCGGGCTTGGAAGAAGCGGCAAGACAAGGCGGCTTTCCGAACGATTATCGTCGCTTGGCTGAAAACCGGCAAAAATGGGATTTATATGCCAATGAGATCACTTTGTTCTATTTATATACCCTGAAAGCCTTGGCGTTTATCAAGCTAAGGCTTGGCTTTACGATAGACGCGCAGCTGATTTTGTCGCATCTGCAACAACTGGATCCAAAAGACCTTTCCGGCGCATCCGTGATTATGGATTTAGCAGCGGGGATTACTGACTAATGAATTTACCTGAATACATCGCTACAAACCGTCCGCTGGCTGAATCTATCTGTCAGCGACTGGCTGAAGAAATCAATGAACTGGGTTTTACCAACGCGGATATTCAACACTATCCGCATTACGATGATGCCGACTTTGTACTGGTCAAAGACCCTTATTCCGGGGAGCAAAACTTAGCCTGCTATTGGTACGATGAAGCTAAAAGACAACGTATCGGCAGGCTTCAGTTTAATAGCGACGGCACTTTTTACGCGGAATACGATGTCGTCAAGCCGCATCCGAGCAAATCCAGCCGCTTTGTTGAAAGCGTTACTGCCTGGGGTAAAGCCGAACAGATTAAATCTGAAGCCAAGCTGCTGGAAATGCCTGCATAGCCGATATGGAAAATCCGGCGCGAATTTATGAACTGTTGCTGGATTATGCCGCCAGCGATACTCAAGTCACCGAATTAAACATCGGCCTGGTTTGGACGGTTTGTAAAGCGCAACATATCGGTTTGGCGATGAGCCCCGGCATACCCACCCGCACCCTGCCATGGCCGGGTACTCTGGCCGGTAAAACATTATCGGAATTGGCCGGATGGATTACCGATTGGGAGCCTTATAAGTCGACAGTGGCGATGGCAGCGATTAATTGCAGCTTGAACCGCTATGAACTGCCATCCGGCATAACATTATTACCTACGCCCAACCGCGCCAATCTAGCTGTTTTCGATCATTTCCTGCCTCAGTTGCAAGGCAAAAAAGTCGTGGTCATTGGCCGTTATCCGGGCATTGAAACTTATACGGAACAATTCAATCTCAGCATTATCGAACGGCAACCCTTGCTGGGCGATTATCCCGATCCCGCCTGTGAATTTTTGTTGCCGAATGCCGACTGGGTATTTTTAACGGCCAGTTCGATTACCAATAAAACCTTTCCACGCTTGGCCGAGCTTGCTCAGCATGCGACTACAGTATTGATGGGACCGACTGTACCGTGGCTACCCGAACTGCATGAATTCGCTATCGATTATTTGGCCGGAGTTGAAGTTGTCGATCCGGTCAAATTGTCGCAAACGGCAGCGGAAGGCGGCGGCGTACGCATTTTTGAAGAGGCGGTGCATTACCGGATAGTCGATCTGACGCCCGGCAACAGCATGATGTGGCTGAAGAACCAGATAGCCCAGGATTACTCGGACAGGCAACAACTCACCTTGGCCATGGAGCAATGGTACAGCACCGGCCCAAAAAGCCGGTTTCCTGAATTTGGCCGGCTCAACCAGATCACGGCTAAGCTTTCACGCATGGACGGCAGTTATAAACGACTGTGGGATATGCACTCTGCATGAGCCAAAATAAATAATACTTTCGGATTGAAAACCGGCATCTCTAATGTAGGGTTTACGACAATTGCTCACAAAATCACCAGCGTTGTTGGGTTAAACATCAACAACCGCCCCGCTTAAACACCTCTATCCCACTGTTTTAAAATAAAAATATAGCGACGTTCCAACATGGCATAAACCCTGCTTTATTAGGGTTAATACTCAAGTTTACATTTTACCCATCTGGAGAAAAAACAATGCTACTAGAAACCTACCAAGCTAAAGGATTATTAACCGTCACTTTGGTCAACGGTCAAACCGGCACTGCGGGTGTTTATGCTTATCGCGGTGACTTGGTTATAAAAGAAGGCGCTTTGCGCGAAGGTTCGGCAACCGACCGCAAACCGCCCGAAGCGTTGCTGATCCATTCCGCCTTGATTATTGAAAACGACAAGATCAAATTTATCAACGGCCTGTTGCCTACGCTCGATTTACTGCCCGCTTTGGTTGAAAAATACAAAGCCGATATTGCAACGGACTGCATTGCTTTAATCTATGTGGAAAATATCGGCAAAGGCATGCAGGTTGAGCTGGAAGGCATCACCTATAAATTGATACCTTTCAAAGATGGCTTGGTATGGAATGAACTGCTTGAAGAACTGTATATTGAAAAAAGCGAGCTAAAGAACCAATCTGCCGAAGACAAAGTCGCCATCGCCTATGCCGCTGCCAAATCGTATAACCCTAAAACTCCGCTCGTTACATTGGCAGAAGCGGAAGAAAATACCATTGAGGTGATCAAAGATGCCGCAGTGGGCGCAATCTAGGATTTCTGTAAAAACGCACCAAGCCATCGCACACAAGAGCATCAACAGCCGATTTTGGTGCAAACATGATGCGGATTGTTATTTAAACAGAGCCGGATGATAGCAATAACGGAGCATTAAATGTTGGCATCATTAATGCTAAATAATGTTTGTACTTAACAGTTTTATCATTAGCTTCCTACCTGAGCGTTGTACCTTCTGCGCCCTATTTTCTCGACTAGGGCGCTTTTTTTTGCCTGATAATCTCGCAACATCAGAAAACATGGGCCTTTCAGAATTATGGCAGATAATTTGCTGGGTTAATTTATAGGACATCCATACAGACCTTAACGCCAGGAAATAGGGTCGTTAACAGTCTGGCAACTGCATTCATAGCAACAAAATCTGTTTGATTGTCGGCTTTACTACAACCCTAATCATCAACACGCCCATGAAATACAAAATTATCTCCGTTGCCGATTCTAAAACCCTAATTAAAGAATCCAAGCCTATGATCCTGGACTGTAGGGCCATCAAAGATTATAGGGCCGGTCATTTGGAAGACGCCTTGCACGTTCATGAAGGCCTGAAAGAGTCATTAATCAAACGCGGCGACAAACAGCGCAGTTTGTTGATTTATTGTTATTACGGCCATGCCAGCGAGCATCTTGCCGAATTTTTCTATGATTTCGGCTTTAAGGATGTCTACAGCCTTGAAGGCGGTTACTCAAGCTGGAAAGAACAGCAACAGGAAGCCTGATGAAGCCTGAAATACGGGATTGGTTACAAAATAACTATTTCTCTGTAGCCCGACCGATTTTAAAGAACCATGCCGGCATTGACCCTTTGGTTCTGGCCAGCCAGCAGGGCCGTAGCGATGTGCTCCGCTTTTTGATCAAGCAGAATGCAGCGCTTGATGTTACTGATCAATACGACAATAACGCATTGTGGGCCGCCTGTTATGCCGACAGCAGCGACTGTATCGATGCACTGATTGATGCAGGCGTCGATATTAATCATCAGAATTCCGCCTCCGGCGCGACTGCCCTGATTTTTGCGGCATCCAGCGGCAGAGAAAAGGTTGTTGAACAGCTATTGGCGGCCGGCGCTGACCCGGACCTTAAAACCCACGACGATTTCACTGCGTTGGATTTAGCCTCCACCAGAAAAATACTCAAACTCATCCAAGCTCGTTAAATCAGGAGATTAAAATGGAAGCATTGCCCCGTGAACTAGCCTTACGCATTGCCTTAGCATCGCGCATCCTGCCCGGCATCGATATACCGAGGTTGCTGGAAATATTACACGAGCGCGTCGGCTCGCCCCTGGATGACGAAAAATTAAAGTCCATCACCGTCACCAACCTTAAAACCGGCTTGGGCAGCCTCGACGGCGAAGAAGACGGCGAGGACATCGGCATCGGCCTTGCCAATATCAAACTGGCGGTGCGTTATTTATGGGGCGACGAGGCGGAAGATGAAGACCTGCCGGAAATAATGCCCTATAGAGAAGGCGACATGCCTGACTCTATCCGCGTTGCGATAGGCTCAAACAGCGGCGCGCTGATTAACGGCCATTTCGGTTCCTGCATCCGTTTTTTGGTTTACCAGCTGTCTCAGCACGATTACCGGCTGGTTGATATACGCTCAACCATTGAAGCCGACAGCAGCGATGACAGAAACCTGTTCCGCGCCAATTTGATCAAAGACTGTCACGTCATGTTCGTGCAATCCATCGGAGGCCCGGCTGCGGCCAAAGTGATACGCGCCGATATTTACCCGATCAAGGTTCCTGATGTGACCGAAGCGGTAGACCAGTTAAAAGAATTCCAGAAAGTATTCGATGCGCCGCCGCCGTGGTTTGCCAAAGCTCTGGGGCGTTCAGCTGAGGAGCGGGTCAGGTTTACTCATGACGCGGTTTGTTAATGACGGACTGGACTGTAGACCGGAAAGCACGGCTCGCCTATTCCTACGAACGTTTCGCCCAAGCGAAAGTCTTTGTGTTTCGTAAATGGTGCGAGCAGGCTGCCGAGCGGGGCGCACTCGCTCCAACCGATCTTTCCGGGTCATGCAAGTACGGCAGCCTGTTCATGAACCAGGTCTTCGGTGGGACGATCTGCGGCCACTATGAGCATCAATACAATGTCATCGGCGGACGAATCGTCGACCTCAGCCACGATGCTATCGATGTCGGCAGAATCACAAATCCCTACCTTCATGAACCCGGCTTCTTCGCCATCCCGGAAAAGCAGGCCTCGCTGAATGGCTGCCTGCCGCGCGTCGGACGCTGGGTCGCCCAATTCATGGCGGAGATTGCAGACGCCAAAATCGATGCCTTATGAAAACGGCGTGGCATTTTAATTGCTTATTAAAAACCTGAGTTACCCACATCCATCTGATGTGCACTCAATGTTTTTCCAAATAATAGCGAGGTATTGATATGTTCGAAGTTACTCTGTTGTTTCTGGCAATGCTTCTAATTGCAGCATGCGCTTTTTTACCATTGGGTTGCAGCACGTCGCTTTCCGCCCAATCTCTCCAACAACCCGACGCCTCCGGTGATTCCGGCTCGAGCTCAGAGCTGGAAGTTCCCGAGGATTCAACGTCTAAGCCGCATTTTCTCACGCATCTGCGCGCTGAAATCGAATCTGCCCTGTGGCCGCGCCCCACCGACTCTATCTTGCAGCGCCATTACGATGCTTTGGTCAGCGCAGAACTGGAGAACCGTCTGGCGGCAATGCCGGATTCATAACAATGACTAGAAGCACCAGATTATGCCGCTAATGGTTTCGAAATTGTATTTGATTTTATGCAAGTTTTCCGGCAATCGACCGCTATTTTTGTTGCATTTGTCGCCTAACCAACATTAGCCGATTTTGTCTGATGTCCTTTTGTAATTATTGTTTCCACAATTACAAAAGTTCCTTTCTTGGCCGACGCTAAGCCGGCATAGTCTTGTAAGTCGGGCAGCAGCTTTCTCGTTGCCCGACGTTACGGCATTGGATGCAGTAAGATGGGTTTCGCTATCGCTCTACCCAGCTTGATGTCTGAGCTTGGGAACCAACGTAACCGGCCAAAACAGACGATCTCAAGATGAAATAAGCCATTTTAAGCCCCAATTAGTAAGAAGACCTTGCAGCTGATCGACGGAGGGTTAAAATTAAGCAACCGTCAACCCTCTTAATGCTAGTAAGCTGTTGAAAAGCGCATCAGCAATTCCCCTGATAGTTTTGCAGAAGTAAACAGCTCATATGATTGAACTTACATAAAATGGCTTTTTTCAATATCCAGTTAAACCTCCCCGCCTCGCCCCCGTATGGGAAGAGACGGTCATAAACGACGATAGACGATCTCACGAAGCCTTAAGTCTTAGAACGTTTTTCGACGACCAATTACATCACCTGCAAAACCTTGTCAGCAGTCTGAACAGCCATATTCACGACGTGGCGCCACAGACGGCGGAAGACCGGCAGATCGTCGAAAGTTTCGTCGATGCGTCAAATAGTAAGATACGAGCCATACACGGTTACTCCATAAGTTAAATGAACATGTACGGGGACTGTACAACCATGTACTTCAGGTCGCCAATGAGATTCCACCACCCGTCGACTTGAATCTGGATGCATTTGGGATTGATCCACTCGTCAACGCCCTGTTCGTCAACAGCGAAGACATCGACAAGCTGTTTAACACCAATCCCAATATGAATGTGTTTTTGCGCGCCCACAATAAATATCAAGTCCCGGTATTGTATGCGCTGTTAACTGCCACCAAGAGTGAAAAAGAAACGCTGGGCATAGGTATGCAAGGCGATATGCTCATTCGCGAAGTACCACAACAGGCGGTCAACTTCGCTTCGCACAAGATCCATACTCCTTGCGCCAGCAGTGCAGAGCTAAGCACGGCACTAAAAAAGTATCTGTTTGATTGCGTAGTGACACAGCTCAAGCAGGAATTGACGTTGCGCATGAGCGATCAAGCTCTTAAGACTGACGATGATTCATATGAGTCTAGAGTAAAAAGTCTGGCCAATCCGGATGTTTATATGGATACCCTGATCGGGTGCCTCGAAAACCCGGCCAAGTTGTTGAGCATTAATAAAATCCATTTTAAGCTCAGTAAATTGGGCATCAAATTAGATGACGACGACAGGCAGAACGCTAATGAGTTTGACATCCATGAGCTCACCTGGAGCAACAACACCCGAAATGTGGTGTTACAAGTTACCCTCGCTCGCTAAGCTAAGTGTGCCAAGAGTGCCTGAGGAAATAGCTTGCAGTATGCCATAGTCGATAATCAACGTCGTACGGCATTCCGGTGATTATGATTGTTGCCCAACATGCGGATCGGCGATGGTTGCCAAATGCGGCCCACGTACCATGCATCATTGGACTCATGCTGGCCGCTGGCAAACAAAGCGGTTTTTAATCAGATCTATTTAATCTGCCACCCAATTCTCGATTGAGCATAAAAAATCCCCGCAGGGGAATCCAAGCGGGGATCAGATTAGATCACAGCGAATCATAGGTAGGGTAAGTTGACCAGCAGAGGCACTGAAAGCCAATTCCCCCGCCCAAAAAATCGGTCATTCACAAATAGTGCCGCAGTTGAGCCCCTCCTTAGCGCAAAACGCCAATCCAGTCTGCCAGATCTATCAGAGCGGTTGCAGCCGGTTTCGCTCTCCTACTTGAAACTAAACAATACGGCATGTTCGGTGGCGTCATTGAGTTTCACGATGAACTGCCGGCAGGTTCCCGCCCACACCTTGCTGGTCTCCCATACATAGGTATAGGTATCCGTGGTCGGGTCGTAGCTCAGGCTGCTGCTACCCGGAGTCACCGTTTGCTCGAGGTCGTCCTGAGGTGCCCCGCTCTCGCAGGCGACCGGCTGCGATTTGGGGTAGAGCGTTGCGAAGATGTTCAGCCCGAAATCCCCGCCCAGCCTGAACTTGATCGGGATCGCGCTGCCTGCCTTGGCTGTGTTCACCGTGGGCGGGTTGTCCACCGGCGGAAAGAAGCCGGAGAAGAGATAGGCGGGCACGAACTCATAGGCGCCGATGTCGCAGACCGGGGTGCCGTCGTCGTCCCCGTCCACCGGGCGTGACTGGCCGCGCTGATCGAGGTTGTTGACCGGTGCCGCGGCGCAGATCGCGTTATTTGCCTTATCGATGGCGATGCTACCCGCGAGCAAGGCATGGGTCTGTGTCGGGCCGCCGTTGTCGGCCAGTGGACCGAGGAGAGGATCGCCGGTAATGAAATGCAACGGATCGGAGTCGGCTCCGCAAGAGCCGTCCTCCACCAGGTTGACTCCGGACGAATTGACGGTACCAGCGCTATTGCGGCAATCCTCCTCGCCTACATGTCCCGTGTTATTGGCCACGATGGAATTGGCCAGGTTGAAAATACCTCTACTAACTAAGATGCCGCCAGCGAATGTCGCACTGTTGCCGGAGATGGTGCTGTGGACAACGGTGAGAGTGCCAGTGCTTGCGATGCCGCCACCACCGGCGGCCGCGAAGTTGCCGGAGATGGTGCTGTTGCTGACGATGAGAGTGCCCCCTTCATTATCAATGCCACCGCCCGAGCTGTCATTGCTATTGCGGGTAAAGGTGCTGCCGGTAATGCTGACAGTGCCGGCGAGGTTTTCGATGCCGCCGCCGCTGGAGGTTGATTCGTTACCGGAGAAGGTGCTGTCCGTGACGGTGAGGGTGCCACCACGGTTGGTGATGCCGCCGCCGAAGAACGCGCTGTTGCCCTTGAAGATGCTGTGGTTGACGGTGAGCGTACCGATGTTGTAAATGCCACCGCCGCCGCTGATCGTGAAGTTGCCGGAGAATGTGCTGTTGCTGACGTTTAGGGTGCCGGCATTGTAAATGCCACCGCCATCGCTGTTACCGGGGAATGGTGGAAAAGTCAAAAAACCGTTGGCGACCGTCAGGTGTAGCAGCTTCAGCGTGGCCCCAGCTTCTACCCGCATCACCTGCACGGCGTTATTGCCGCTGACAGTGACGTTCTGGCCATTGCCGTCGATACTAAGCCCATCGACGTCGGTGATGTTGGGCAGGGTGTTGTCCAGCGTGATCGTGCCACTGACGCGGAAGGTGATGGTGTCGGCCCCGGAGCCGGCGGCGCAATCACCGCTGGTGGTGTCGCTGTCCTCATTGGCGTTGATAATCGCCTCGCTCAGCGTGCAGAGACCGTCCGCCGTGTGGGTGGCGCTCAGCGTATTAACGCTGAGGTTAGCGGCCCTGGCGGGAGATCCTCCCAGCGCGGCTAGCAGCAGCGCGCCGAGAAGAAGTTTGAGAACAACAAAGGGCGACGCTAGAATCTGCATGAGTTTTCTACTCCTTCAAAATTTGAGTGGGGCCTCTTGAAAGAGGCATCTGTGCTACACGTGATTGTCTAGGCCGGGATAGGCGCCTAACTTAACTCGACGATCTATGCTTTGCGGGCAGCTAAGAAACGAGTATAGATTTTTAGAGATGCTCTTTGAAAATGTTACCTCTTACTGGTCGGTAAAATCATGACCCAAATGGGTCATAATGAATATGAGTAGGGACACAAAGTCTTTAAATGGCAGGTTGATTTCACAAATTTCAGCAGGAGCCCAACCTCATCCCAAGGCTTGAAAAGAGGAAGTCGACCCCGACTCATTCACCCTCCATTGGGATTCTTTTTTAACTATGCCCGTGTAATTTCGAGAAGGGGCTTACCGTATTTAGCAATCACAAACTAAGGTCTTTGCGCCAGGGCGATTGCATCGACTACCCTACGGTCACATTTTTGAACCCGACGCTTATTATTGCGCGGCGAATTGGCGAGCCTTTGCCATCAACTGATCAGCCGTGACCGGACGGAAAACTCCCATGGGATAGCCAACCGCCTCCAGAGTGCGCGCCACCCAGCCATTGCAGGTGTTGTAAAGGTGAAATTTTCCTCGGGCAGGATAAAACAGACTGTTGAGACCGTACCCTGGCCCAATCGGTCTGGCTTTCGTTTCTCCATTTCTGGCAAAGCTTTGGTGGAGGTAATCCATAAGCCTGGCGAAGCCGTCTGGCGCCAGCTCAAGCCGGATGACTTCATAGCCGACAAACCGGTCTGCGACGGAACCTTTGACGCCGACTACATGAAGCACGCTGGCAGTGGAGCAGAAGGCGGCTTTCAGGGCCAGCCAAAGGCCGGGATCATCCGCCTGATAATAATCCCAGCGTGCTTGCCGTGGTTGATCAAATAGATCGAGGCGAGAGACTCATTCCCAGCGGAAAAAGAAGGCGCTTTCGAGGGTCCCGTACAGGTGGAGCATAGCAGCAAGCAGATCAGAAGCGCCGCGAATGGGTTCATCGCACCAGAAAATCCACGACAGACTGTAAGCGCCGTCGGCGGATTGCCGGGTCGAGATCCATCAACGGATGGGCGAACTCGGGAGATTTCAGCACCCGGCCGCCCCTCTGTTCCAGGATGTGGGATAGCTCCTCGATGTCTCCCGGCGGCACCACCCGATCTTTCAAGCCGATGATGAGCATGAGCCTGGCGCCGTTTTGCGGCAGGTTGCGCACCGGGTCGTAGTCTTCCGGACAGCCCAGACCGGAAACCCGGCTAGGGGCGAGTCCAATACCAGCGCGTCATAGTCCTCGCTTGGGCCGATGGCGTTGGTCAGAATAACGCCGCCCATGGACATGCCATAGAGATTGCGTCGGCCATAGCCTTGGGCATTAAGGGCGGCGATGATGTCCCGGTAATCGGATACGATGGCCTTGAGTCGGCTCTTGCCCCTGGAAAGTCCGTAGCCGCGGTAGTCGTACACGTAGACATCGAGCCCAAATCCCGGAAGAATGTCAGCACGCCCATGATCTGGTCGGCCAGCATGGCATTTCCCTGAGCCACCAGCAGATAACCTTGGGGGTGGTCGGCGCGAAGCTTATAGCCGCCCAGTTCGCGGCCATCGCGGATGGTAAACGACAGCCTTTCGATGTTTCGTATCGACCGGATGCGGCTTGCATCGGGCGCTCCCACAAAGACACCTGGAGCCAACTATTTGAAGCCATAGCAGATGACCCTGATCTTAAATATCTGATGGTGGATGAGAGCATTGTGCGGGTGCATCAACATGGAGCGGCAAAAAAACAACACCATGAAGAGGCGATAGGTAAATCACGCGGCGGCTTAAGCACTAAGATTCATGCCGCCGTTGATGCCTTGGGTAATCCGGTTCGCTTACTGCTCACGGCAGGACAGACTTCCGAATATACTCAAGCTGAAGCATTGATTGAAGGGTTCGAGGCCGGCTACGTGTTAGCGGATAAAGGTTATGATTCAGATCAGTTTGTATTTGCCATAGAAAAAAACCATGCGATACCGGTGATTCCCTCGAAAAAGAACCGGAAAATGCCAAGGGATTTGGACAAAACTCTTTATAAAGAACGAAATTTGGTTGAATGACTTTTTCAAAAATTGAAGAATTTCCGCCGGATTGCAACCCGATATGAGCGATTAGCCAGAAATTATCAGGTTATGCTCTGTATCGTAGCGACTGTCATTTGGCTTAATTGAGAACGTTCCCTAGAAATCTTGTATGTTAATTGACAATAAACAAGCATAGGATGTTTAAAAATGGGTAATAACTTGTTAGACAAAAGGAGAGACGAGTAATATTAGAGCAGACAGGGATGGTTTCTTTGGTTCCACCTACCCGCATGCAGGAAAGCCAAGCCCAGGTAGATTCCTTTAAGAATTCCTCAGGAGACTATCATGAAAGCATACATTCCTTTGATAATCGTTGCCCTTGTATCGTTCAGCCCTTTTACATTAGCCGTTGAAGAAAAACAGCAACAACCCCTGTCCGAAAAGGAAACGCAGGAACGTCTGAAGCAGCTGGAAAAGGAAATAGAACAGATGCGCAAGACGAAGGACCCGCAACAGCGTAGGCATATGATGAATGAACACATGGGACACATGGAACATATGCGCGGAATGATGAATGACGGGAGTTGCTGTGCTGAGGGCCAACAAGGCCAGCATGGGATGCAACAAGTGGTGCCTAAGCAATAGTGCTGCGCCTGTGTTATGAAATCATTTGTGTGGTTCATAGACATCATTGCAATATACTTGCTGTCTATGAATCACACAAATCATTGCCTATGGCAGCACCCTAACCATTACATCAGCTAGGGTTGCCAAATTCACCGCATCGCTTTTGGTTTGGGTCGTTTTGAGGTAGTCGTGACTATCTGAAATCGGCCAAAACCTGTCAGTTATTGCCATGTTGCACCTAGACTTTATCAACCAACTAGATTTTTATAAGACAGTCAATGTCGTCTATATTATGTCAGTTTACTATGAGAATTACGTGATGAGTGGTTGTTGTGACGATAATTGTTCTTTAGACCGACTACGCGAACGGCAACGTGGAACGTTACAAATTGTCCTTGGCATCAATGCCGTGATGTTCTTTGTCATCGCTGCCGCTGCGCTTTATGGCAAGTCGACTGCACTGCTAGCTGACAGTCTTGATAACCTTGGAGATGCATTGACATACGGCCTTAGCCTCTACGCGGTTTCGAGGAGCACTGCCGTTAAGGCCAAGGTCGCACTGTTTAAGGGTGGTCTTATTTTCCTTGCTGCTGTTGCCGTGGCCGCTCAAATTACTTACAAGCTTTTTGTCCCAAGCCTGCCCATCTTCGAGGTTATGGGAGCATTCAGTCTTCTTGGCCTTGCAGCAAACTCCCTTTGTCTTTTTCTGCTGTGGCGACATCGCCATGAAGATGTGAATATGAGTTCAGTGTGGGAGTGCTCGAGAAACGATATTGTATCCAATCTTTCGGTCTTTGTGGCGGCTGGAGCCGTCTGGTTCACCGGTTCAGGTTGGCCCGATATTGTGGTTGCATTGGGACTCGTAGGGTTCTTGCTGCGCTCGGCTATCCGCGTTATTTCTTCGGCTATGGCAGAGCGTCGTGCAGCAACCTAACACTGTTATCTGTTCCCCAAAGTATCTGAATGACCGGAAAAAGATCGAAAGTAGCCTGTAAAAAACTGATGTAGCGAGCCTTGGCAAATCACATCATCTCGCCCGACTCATTAAAACGAATCTCCCTGATTTCATCATCCTCAGTTATCTGCGCCGATTTTAAAACGCCACTCTCGTAATATTGGTATTGATGTTCCGATTCAACCTCGCCATAGACAATTTTCTGGCAAAGCAGCATTCTGTTCTGGGCATCAAAGCGGCTACGATAATACGTGTTTCGATTGTTTAAACTGTCTTCCGTGATTTCGTTGACCAGCTTTAGCGGGAGTTTGATGCCGCTGTAACTGACGAAATAGCGAAATCCGGTTTGTTGTTCTTGGTTCATGGGTGCGGGTTTAAGAAAAAAGATGAATGGAGAGTATCTCCATGATTTGGTTCAGGGTCAGGTTTTCATTTTCCCCGACGATATTATGCGCGGAAATGGGATATTTCAGGTCTATGCCGTAATGCCCAGCGTTCTGCCCGAACGTGTAGATATAGGCGGAAATGTCCGGTTCGTTAACCGTGCACAAATCGATGGCCTGGAAATGCTGTTCCCGATTATTCAACGCCAAGGTATTTTCGCCGTAATGGTGCACCAGCTCCAGCAACAGGAGCTTAAGCGGAATATCTTTATCAATAGCCCAAACATTCATACAGACACGAAGGCTTAAACTTTCCTGACTACGATAGGCCGGGCGTAACTCAGTATCAACAGGCCTTGCGCCTTGTTGATTAACCACAGCGAAATCAAGAAACTCAGCATAGCGCTACCGGCAACCCATAAATCTGCGCTGGCATGATCCGCGAGCAACCAATTGGCTACGCCAGCCCCGCTAAACAGGGCTATTAAGGGCATCAAATACAATAATAAGGAAGCGCGCAGCAATAGGCTTTCATCAATCGCGACCATGACTTGATCGCCGGTTTTCAGTTGAATGTCGCTATCAACCGGTACTGACTTTTTCTTGAGAACGCTGCCGATTGCGTTGGTTGAACACGATGTTTTTTGCAGGCAAGCGCCGCACGCGCTGTAAGGCCCGCTTTCGACCCAGACTTGATGGTTTTCTATTTTTACTACGACCGCGGATTCTTCTATCATTGCTGTAACCGTTTAATCGATGAGGGTCGGATAATTAAAATGAGCCGTCGATCATTACTTCGACTTGATGTAGGCCGGAATACCCAATAAGCCAGAGACGCTACGCTTAGGTGGCCTTATTCCGGTCTACAAATATCAATCCAAAGCCTGTGCCAGCATTTTTAACCAGATATCCAGTCTTGCCGGGGTAAGGTCTTTCTGGTTCTCCTGGTCTAATGCCAACCCGACAAAACGGCTATCGACGACTGCCTTAGAACTTTGAAAGTTATAACCTTCGGTATCCCATGCGCCAATTAGGGTGGCGCCGCATTGTTTGAATTGCTCATACAAATAAAACATCGCATCAACAAACTCAGCAGGATAGCTTTTTTGATTCCCCAGCCCATAAATCGCCACCTTTTTACCGCTGAAATCCTGCCCTGCCAGCTTCGGCAAGAATTCCTCCCAGCTTGTCGTCGCGTTGCCGGTCGATAATCCCGGCAACTGGCCTTCGCCATAAGTCGGTGTACCGAGTATCAAAGTGTCATACGCCAGCATATCTTCCACTGTTGTATTGCGCACATTCACCGGTTTGGAGGCAACAGTCGAACCCAATGCCGTGGTAATATCTTTTGCAATACGCCGGGTATTGCCTGTGTCCGTGCCGAAAAAAACGCCTACTTTAGCCATAATCTTCCTCGCTAAGTGTTTTAATAATTCCTACGCTACGGTGCGACGTTACGGGTTAGAGACCTTCCAGGTTTTTAAAACCTGGAAGGTCTGCATACCGGCATGCTCCGCTAACTTCAAGCTGCTCTTTAGCATAATTGGGACAACTACGACTGAATTTGCAACAGCCCGCTAGCCTTTTGTTTATCCTGCCACTCATCCGGGGTAAAAGCTTTAACGCTGACCGCATGAAGCTTGCCCGAGGCCAAAGGCTCTTTTAACGTTGCCAGAACCAACTGCTGTTTTTTGACTATCGATAAATCGTTAAACTGCGAGCTGACCACGGTGATAGTTAAATCGCAGCCCTCCCCTTCGACTATCACTTTGGCATCGTCAATACCCTGCTGCACCAGTTGCACAACTTCGCTAGCGGTTAATGCGTCGTTTACAGTTTCCGATTTTTTCGGCGCGGCGGCCGTTAATAAGGGTAATAAACTGCCGTTGTTGGACATTTCTTCAATGATGTCGCAACCGCCCACTAGTTCTGCGTTGACAAACAGCTGGGGATAGGTCGGCCAGTGGGAAATGCTCGGTAGTTTTTCACGGATAAACGGCGCTTCCAATACATTCACGTAAGCGTAAGGGATATGGGTCGCATTGAGTATGCCGACCGCTTTGGCCGAAAACCCGCATTGCGGATTAGTCGGAACGCCTTTCATGTAAATGATGATCGGCTGGGCTGCCAACTGAGCGCGGATTTTGTCTTCTGTTTTCATAAGCTTCTCGTTTTTTGTTTTCTCGTTGTTTTCTCGTTCCACGCAGCGCGTGGGAACGAGGTTTATCTTTGCTCTACCCAGCTTGTTGCCTGAGTTTTTCTGCCTTCTTTATCAACCTGATCTCGCCCTCCCCTTTAACCACATCGGCGTCGACAATACATTGTTCAACGTCGTCGACGGATGGAATGTCAAACATGGTTTTTCGCAAGATATTCTCCATGATGCTGCGTAAACCACGTGCTCCGGTTTCGCGTTCTATGGCTTTTTTGGCGATTTCAACGAGGGCGTCCTGTTCGAATTTCAGCTCCACACCCTCGTAGGCAAACAGCTGTTGGTACTGCCGAACCAGCGCGTTTTTAGGTTCGGTCAACACCTTGATCAATGAATCCACATCCAACGGCTCCAAGGGCGCCAGCACCGGAAAGCGGCCGATAAACTCGGGGATTAAGCCGAACTTGCGTAAATCGCTGGGCTGGGTTGCATTCAGCATGGCTTCCAATGCCGGTTTTTCAGCCGTTTTGTTCACTTCGGCATGAAAACCGATAGCAGTGTTGGTCGGCACCAGGCGTTTTTCGACATATTTTTCCAGGCCCGGAAATGACCCTCCGGCAATGAACAGGATATTGCGCGTGTCCATTGTAGTTTCGCCGTCCTTGTTTCTCCCTTTTCCCGGAATCTTGACCTGAGAGCCTTCGACCAGCCTTAGCAACGCCTGTTGCACTCCTTCTCCGGATACATCGCGGGTTCCGGTTTGCTGCTCGGAGCTGCGGGCGATTTTGTCGATTTCATCCAGATAAACGATGCCCCATTCCGCATTGGTCATATTGCCTTCTGCGACATCCAGCAGCCGGACCAGGATATTTTCCACATCATCGCCGACATAGCCGGCCTGGGTCAGCGTTGTCGCATCGGCAACTACAAACGGTACGCCGACAACTTTCGCCAAGGTGCTGGCTAATAGTGTCTTTCCGGTACCGGACGGCCCGATTAGCAGGATGTTCGATTTACCGATTTCCACATCCTTGTCAAACTCGCCCAAGCCGACATCGCCGCTTTCGTGCTTGAGGCGCTTGTAATGGTTATAAACTGCAACAGACAATATCTCTTTGGCAAGATGCTGTCCGATAATATATTGATCAAGATGCTCTTTGATTTTTGCAGGGATAGGCAATGATCCTTGCATTTCGGAAAGCTCTTTTTTTCGGCTCCAATTACTGACAACCTGATTGGCCAGTGACACGCAAGCCCCGCAGATATAACCCTCGCTACCCGCAATCAACGGTACTAAAGCGGACTGGTCAACGCCGCAAAAAGAACAGTGTTTGGTTTCTTTATCGCTCATGATCTGCTCTCCCCGGATTCATGATTGGCTAAACCGGCTAACCAGGCGCGCTGGCAGGTACGGCGGGCGCGGTCATTCATTAGCTGGCGTATTTTGGGTGTTGCTTTTGCAAGGGACAGGGTCTCGGACTTTTGTATGCTCTTGCACAACAGCACATGAAAACCGATTTCCGATTTGACCACCTCGCTGACTTCGCCCGCCTTCAAGTTGAACAGCACCGCATCCAATTCAGGATACAGCGTGCCGCGCGGTACTGTACCCAGAACGCCGCCTTGCAAAGCGGTCGGGCATTCGGAATGCCGTAAGGCCAGATCGGCAAATTTGTGCGGTTTTTTATGCAGTTTTTCGGCGAGCTCCTGAGCGCGCATCAAAGCCGTCTCAAAGGTATTTTCAGGATAGTCCGGGTTAATGCTGATGAAGATATGACAGGCTTCACGTCTTTCCGGGAGATGAAACTGCTCGGCATGCAGGTGGTAATAAATGCCGATGTCGATATCGCTGATCACGGGCGCACGGCTGGCAACCAACTCCAGCACGGTGTTGACCTTGCACTGGCGATGCAATGCCGCCAACAGGCTGTCTTTGTCGAGCCGGTTTTTTTCCAGATCGCTGAAAAACGCAGCTTCATCTTCATAGCGACCCTGAATTTCCTGATAAGCTTGCTGCAATTCCTGATCAGTGATGATCACTGCCGACGCTTCAGGTGTATTCAGCACACGGCTTTCAATCCTGAATTCATTTAAGGCCTGGCTTTTTGCCTGCTGTAACTCTGGTTCGGCCAATTCGTGGGGCGCTTTCTTGAATAGGGTTAAAGCCGCCCTCAGTAAATTGTAAGTTTCCGGCTGGACAGGTTTTTCAATTGCAGCCATATCAAACCTCTGGTTCGTTAAATGACTCGGGGTGCGCCGGGGCAAGCGCTGATTCAGGCACTTGCAGGACTCTGCCCTGAAAAGCGACATGGTATTGAATCAACTCGTTATCCCTGATCACTTTAAAAACTTCGCCTTCCGTGCCTTTTGCAAACAGGACATTGCCCTGCATGCCTAAATCCATCGTGCAAACCACCTTGTCCCTGAACTCAAAGCGGCTGGGATTCCAGGGTTCGTCAGCGCCGATCAATTCTTCCAAGCGACAGCCGACCATGCGTCCCTGGTTTAGAAAATGCACGGTAAAAATGACCTGATCCTGCAGGAAAGTGCCGACTTCAATGACGTTACCGACACTGCCCCGACGAATCAGTAAAGTGCCGACTTCCATGCCGGGATAGGTGCCGTCATTGCGGACATTTCGGGTCACCCGGACCGATTCGCCGAATTCAAACCGGCCTTCGTCGAAGCGCTCGGGTTTCATGTTTTTATTTCGCTTAAAGAAACAAACGCGGTTTGCGACAACTCACCCATTGCAAACACTTTAAATACTTTTTCGGTTTGGGCATCGGATTCAACAAAATCCTGATAGGCCCGTTGCAACAGCTTGCTGTAAACCGCCCTTTTCGGGGCTTCGTCTTCCGGCATATCGTCGTCGGCTTTTTGTAAGTAATCATGAAAACGCTGCAAAATATGCAAGCGGTTGACATGCACTACGCTGGGCTCATAGTCCAGTTGAAAATATTGCAGGAAGTCTTCAGCCGATTCCAGCTCTTCCATTTCTTCTTCAAAGCTCATGGGTTTTCTCCGGTAATTAAAGGGGCCCGACGGAAGTGGTATCCTGAGATAACAGGTAAAGTGCCAAAATAATAAACATCACTAAAGGCACGATGGTCATCAATGAATCGGTTAACTCTTTGTTCAACATGATCTTGCTCCAGTTAGCTTTTGAGCCGGCGCAGCGCAACTCAAACAATCGCGGTTCAAATATATTGGGCTACGCTGCGCTTACCCAGCCTACATCTGTTTTATTCATCAATGCCAATAAACCGTGCTTGTTGACTCCGTAGGGTACGCACCGCGTACCTTTTCAGGATTAATTCATCGCAGAAATTCGAAAGTGGTACGCAATGCGTACCCTACGCGGCCATATCCGCTTTCCGCTTGATCACCAATTCCAATAAGCCCTGAGCGCCGATTCTGTCCTTGCTATCCAGCTCGACCAGTTTTTCAAAAATGGCCTGACTTAAATCTAGATTCTCCAAACGCATATTCAAAAAGCCGATAGCTTTGAGAGTGAACAAGTACAGCCTGACCTGAGTTAATAAAGCACCCGGTGCATCGTTAATATGGCTTAGTTGCAGGTCAGACCAATCTTCTGGAAAAGCTACCATCGACCTAATCACAGCCAGGGCTTTGGTAGTTGCCGCTAAAGCTTCTTCCAGCCGATGTTGGTAATAATAAAAACGGTTTAGTGCGACCAGTACATTCAATGACTCGGGCGCCAAAAAATAGGCTTGCAGCAACGACAGTTCGGCATTGCCACTGGCATAATTTTCCGCCGCCGTCGCTATCAGCTCTTTAACGCCTGCGACATCAGGCTGCTCAAAATACAAACCTTGTGCTTCAAAATCCAGTAGGTCCATCTACAGCCTCGCCGCCAGTTTTACCGGGCTGTCTTTTTTGGGAATACAAACGTTTTCCGCTTCACAATGGTCGCAATTCTCTTCAACCGTTACTTTGGGAGATTCCGTTTGTTTAGCTTCCAGCTCATCAATCCGCTCGATCAAACAAGCGATCGCTTTGCCGACCGGATCGGGAATCAAATGATGATCCAGGTCGATGCCGTGTCGGTTTTGTATCTGAGTGCCCTTGCTTTGAATAACGCGGCCCGGAATGCCCACCACCGTGCAGCAATGCGGCACATCCTTAACCACCACCGAGTTGGCGCCGACGCGGACATTATTGCCTAAGGTAATCGCCCCGAGGATCTTGGCTCCGGAACCCACCATGACATTGTTGCCCAGGGTCGGATGACGCTTTTCCTTGTTCCAGGTCGTACCGCCCAGTGTCACACCGTGATACAAAGTCACATCATCGCCGATCTCGGTGGTCTCGCCGATCACCACGCCTAGCGCATGATCGATAAAAAGCCTCCTGCCGATTGTGGCGCCGGGATGAATTTCTACATTGGTCATAATCCTGGCGAACGCGGCTAAAATCCTGGCTGGCAGTTTCCAGTTGGCTTTCCATAAACGGTGACTGATCCGGTGCACCAGCACCGCATGGACGCCAGAATAGGTCAGCAATATTTCCAAAACGCTATGCGCTGCGGGATCGCGGCCAAAAACACAGTAGACATCTTCATGCCATTGGGCCAGGAATCCCTGCGGCGCTTGTGCTTTGCTTTTAACGTTATCTGACATGGCCATAACCATTTTTAAACTCCTAATTGAGCACGGAGATGATTCCCAATGCCCTCGTTCCCACGCGCTGCGTGGGAACGAGAAACAACTAATTTAAACTCCAACCTGTCTTACCTAGCTTGGGTGGACCGGGTATCCTGAAAAAAGAGCCGGGATAAAGATCGTCCTGATCAGGTATCTCCAAAGTTTCTTTAACTTCCGGTTCGCTTGATGGCAGTTCTTTATGTTCGTTCATGATGATCGCCCTCTAAAGATTTTGATGAAAAAGATTAAGCTCTTCAGTTTTCGGTGATCTTTTGGTATCACTGACAAAGCGCCTAACCTGGGTTAATAAGGCTTGCGCCTGTATTCGACTGACTGCTATGCCTATTTGCTTATAAGCGTGAATCACACCTTGAGTGCCCGAATGTTTGCCGAGCACCAACTGATGACTGCGCCCGACAATCGCCGGATCGACGCCTTGATAATTATTCGGGTCTTTTAACAGCCCATCGACATGAATACCCGCCTCATGACTGAATACGCTTTTGCCGATCAGGCTTTTCCGGCTGCCGATGGCATCGCCTGATGCTTTTGCAACCTGCTCGGACAGCGCCGGGAAACTTTGCAAATTGATCCCGGTTTCAATGCCGTATAACTGCTTTAAACCGACCACCACTTCTTCCAATGCCGCATTGCCCGCGCGTTCGCCCAAACCGTTAACCGTGGTATTGACATGAGTCGCGCCCGCCAACGCCGCAGCCAGCGTATTGGCTGTAGCCAGCCCTAAATCGTCATGGGCGTGCATTTCAATTTCCAGATCGGTTGCCGCTCTTAACTTTTTGATGGTTTCGAATACGCCGAACGGTTCCATAATGCCAACCGTATCGGCGAAACGAATCCGGCTGGCTCCGGCCAATTGCGCGGTTTCGGCCATGCGTATCAAAAAATCCACATCAGCCCGCGAGGCATCTTCCATACCGACACAAACTTCCATATTCAAGCTTCGTGCTTCCTGAACACAGTCGGTAATGGTGTTTAAAACCCACTGCCGGCTTTGTTTAAGTTTGTGCTGAATATGCTGGTCCGAAGCCGATATGGATAAATCGACTTTGTGTACATTCAAGCCTAAACAGGCATGCAAATCATCGCGGCGCATTCTCGACCAAACCAGCAACTTCGAGGGCAAGCCTAAAGCCGCAATCGCCTTGATTTCGTCCCGTTCGATAGCCCCCATTGCCGGAATGCCAATTTCCAGTTCCGGTACGCCCAAGCCCGCCAATTGCGTTGCAATCGCCAGCTTTTCATCCAGCGAAAAGGCGACACCGGCGGATTGCTCACCATCCCTGAGCGTGGTGTCGTCTATGATGATTTGGCGGGTTTGAGTTTTCATTCTCTGGCTCAAAAGTTAAGTGGAGTATCTCCTTCTCCCTCAGGGAGAAGGTTGGGATGAGGGGGATTTAAACAAGCATTTCACTCAATCTAAAAACCGCAATTTGTCCACAAAAACCACGAAAGACACGAAAAAAATCTGATTAGTACATTCTTTACGTAATGATCTAAGTTTCGGCATCTATGAAAATTTTCGTGCTTTTTGTGTTTTTCGTGGATCAAATGATTTTCTAAACTTAAGCTAATTTCCCCTCACCCAACCATCTCCCTTTGGAGAGGGCTTTACTACGAATACGTCGGAGCAAAAGCCTGCTCAGGATTTGCCACCGGTCCATCACCTGACCAATACGGCGACAACTTGCGCAATGTCGCGACAATGCCGGGCATCACCTCCAGGACTTTATCCACTTCGGCCATCGTGTTATAGCGCGAGAAAGAAAAACGGATCGTGCCGTGCGCAGCGGTGTATGGAATATCCATAGCCCGCATTACATGCGAAGGCTCCAAAGAGCCGGACGTACACGCCGAGCCGCTCGATGCCGCAATTCCGGCTTTATTCAATAGCATCAGAATCGACTCGCCTTCGATATATTCAAAAGCGATGTCGGTCGTGTTCGGCAAGCGGTTGTACATATCGCCGGTCACGAAACAATGGCCGATTTGCTCGGTAATGCCTTGTTCCAGACGGTCACGCATGGCTTTGACTTTGGTGTTTTCATATTCGATATATTCCAGCGCCAATTCACAAGCTTTTCCCAGACCGACAATAGACGCGCTGTTTTCAGTCCCTGCCCTTCTGCCACGTTCTTGATGACCGCCGCGCAGCAAGGGACGATAACGCGTGCCGCGACGCAGGTATAAAACGCCGATGCCTTTGGGCGCATGCAGCTTGTGGCCGGATAATGACAGCATGTCGATTTTGGTATCCTGCAACATCATCGGAATTTTGCCGACCGCCTGTACTGCATCGGTATGAAACATCACGCCAGCGGCATTCGCCATCTCCGCCATTTCGGCGACCGGGAAAATCGTGCCCGTTTCATTATTGGCCCACATCACCGAGACAATTGCGACCTGATCGGAAAGCAAGCGTTGATAAGCGTCCAGTTTTAAACGCCCGGCTTTATCAACCGGCAACCGATGAATCGTGTAGCCTTCTTTTTCAAGATGCTCGCACAGGTTTAAAATCGCCGGGTGCTCCACCGTGGTGGTGATGATTTCTTTCTTGTTCGGTTGCGCCTTAATCGCAGACAGAATCGCCGTGGAGTTGGATTCGGTACCGCACGAAGTAAAAATGATTTCGGAATCATGCTCGCAACCGATCAAAGCCTGCACCTGTTGCCGGGCCTGTTTAAGTCCGCGCGCCACACCGTCGGCAAATTTATGAATGGATGAAGGGTTGCCGTATTGCTCAAGGAAATACGGAATCATCACGTCGACAACCGCCGGATCAACTTTGGTGGTCGCATTGTTATCAAGATAAATGTCAGCCATCACGCCACCTCGATATTGACTAATTTTTTCATTTCCGACGCAGGGACGACTTTAATGAATTCGCCCATCACCTCCATTAAGCGTTGCTGAATGCCGGCAATGGTCATCGCGGCCATTTGGCAACCGTTGCAGGCGCCGGTCATATTCACGTAAGCGGTGTTGCCGATGACTTCGACCAGTTCCACGTCGCCGCCGTCCGCCATCAATGCAGGTCTTAGCGACTCCAACACCTCTTCAATCTTTTTGATGCGTTGTAAATTGGTTAACGGCGCTTTAACGGCTGCGACTTTTGCAGGCGCTTCAACCGGAGCGGCGGTCGGGTCGAATTTCTCGCCTTTCTCGGCCAAGACTTTTTCCAAAATCGCTTCGATGTCCTCATGGCAAGCCGCGCAACCGCCGCCCGCTTTGGTAAAGTTGGTAACATCTTCAACGGTGCGCAATTTATTGGCCCAGACCATTTCCTCGATCATCACCGCATCGACCGCAAAACATTTGCAGATCAGTGCGCCCTCTTCATGATCGTCTTTCCATTCCTCGCCGCGGTAATTCGCTATCGCCGCTTGCAGTGCTTCACGGCCCATAACCGAACAGTGCATTTTTTCCGGCGGCAAGCCTTCGAGCTGATCGGCAATATCCTGGTTAGTCACTTTTAACGCTTCATCCAGCGTCATGCCTTTAATGATTTCGGTCAATACCGATGACGAAGCAATTGCAGAACCGCAACCGAAGGTTTGAAAGCCTGCTTCAAGGATAACTTCACTCTCATCATCGACTTTCAAAGTCAGCCTTAACGCATCGCCGCAGCTAATTGAGCCTACTTCGCCAGTTGCATTGGCATCAACGACCGCGCCCGCATTTTTGGGGTTAAAAAAATGTTCTTTAACTTTATCTGAATAGTCCCACATGGCTTTATCCTCGGAAAATGGGTTGTAAGATGGGTACGACTGCATGGATGCAGGAGGTAGAGCAACGCATGGAGCAGTTGCCGAGAGGCATAGCCGAAACCCATCATAATCAAAGACCGAAGCGATGGATTTTGCTTTACTCTACCCATCCTACGGTTTATTGGTTATGAGCAGGTTTTAGTCCCGGTACCTTCGCTACTGGTATTAAACGAAGTGCCGCAAGCACAACTTTTAGCCGCGTTAGGGTTGGTAAATTTAAATCCCGAGCCTTCGATGGTATCGAGAAAATCGACGGACATGCCGTCCAGCATCGGCAAACTGGTCGGATCGATAAACACCTTCACCTCGCCGCAATCAATGACGGTATCTTCCGGCGTATGACTGCCTTCGAGTTTCAATCCGTATTGATAACCTGAACAGCCGCCGTCAGTGACTTCTATCCGTAAACCGGCTGTTGGTGTTTCTGACCCGGCAATAAATCGGCCGACTGCGCTAATGGCTTTTTCTGTCAATGTAATCATTTTTATGCACTCCTGAATGTATGGCATCGTTCTTGTTAATACCTAAAGCAACCTGTATGCCATTTCGTTATTTGTTATTGAGTGGCTTGTTTAATAAGGCCTTAACAAAGCACTCACACAATAAACGATGTACGACTGGACGGGTTTCAATGACACAATCGGCTGACAATGTAAGGTTTGCTACAAAATGAGGAGATAGGAAATGAACATAGAAGATTTAGATGTAGGCGATGTCGTTTATGCTGCAAAAACGATTACTGATGATGGCTCTATACCCGATGGTGCCGAAGGCGAAATATTAGCCGAAGCCGGAACTCGCGGGGTTATCACCCTGATCGGGCATGTGGAAGAAGAGCCGGATCGCAGCGTTTTTCTGGTGCGCTTTGAGGATAAGGATATGAACCTGGGCAATCCGATCGGCTGCTGGGTTGATGACTTGGCTATGGAGCCTAAGAGGATTAATTAATATAGCTAAAAAGCTTTCACCACGAAAGCACGAACGACTGTAGGGATACAGGAGGTACGACCCTACGAATGAGGAAATGCAGGAGCTGAATCGGTGAAACGTTAGAGCGTTGCCAGTTAGACCTTCCAGGTTTTAAAAACCTGGAAGGTCTGTCTATCGGTATTTATTAAGTGAGGGACTGCCGGAATGATGATGTTCTGTAGATACTTCCCTCGCTCCGGCGCTCATCGTTATACACAAGTCTGTTCAAGACCTTCATTTGGTATAAATGCTGGAATAACTCGGATGTAGGCCGGAATAAGCCCGCCCGGCGACAGCAAGGGTGGGCGTCTCCGGCAATCGGAGTGCCAGAAACGTCAGTTCTCGCTATCGCTCGAACCGGCTTACTTGTGCCCTATGGGTATTCCGGCCTACGGAGGGCAGAACTCTCACGACAATAACGTGAGAACGATTGATAATCAGGAGTACAGGCTTTGCCTATTCGCAAGCAGAGCTTGCACTCCATTATTCCGACTTAAATTGGCGATTCCTTGGATTTACGCATTATGAACAAACAAACCGAAACCGTTCTAACCTACCACAACCGCACCAAACACAGCCTGGAGCGCTACGCCAAAGGCCCTGAATCCATCGACTGGGAAGACCAACCCGATCAATTCCGGCGTTTTTCCGGTTGCGAGATTGTCACGCTACCCAAACCCGGAGCCGAACTTGAACCGTTGTTTACTGATCTGGATAACCCGGAAACAATATCCGCAAAACCGTTAAACCTGACTAATGCCGGTTTATTGCTGGAATTAGCCTTCGGCCTGTCGGCATGGAAACAATTCGGCCCAAGCCGCTGGGCATTACGCTGCAATCCTTCCAGCGGCAACCTGCACCCGACTGAAGCTTATCTGATCAGCCCCAGTGATAGCTTTATCAAATCAGGCGTTTATCACTACGTCAGTCATGACCACAGCCTTGAACAGCGTTGTCGGTTTTCCGACAATTTACCCGATTCCGGCATATTGATCGGCCTATCTTCGATCCATTGGCGTGAGGCTTGGAAATACGGCGAAAGAGCTTACCGCTATTGCCAGCATGATCTAGGCCATGCCTTGGGAGCATTGCGATACGCGGCGGCGATACTGGGCTGGTCGGTTGAATTGCTGGCCGAATGGCCGGATGATGACATCGCCAAGCTATTAGGGCTTGATCGGAATGATTTCAAACAACACGAACATGAATCGCCCGATATTATTTGCCGGATTAATACGCATGCCGACGACAAGCCATTAGAAGCCAAGGCCCTGCTGGAAGACGCACAATCGGGAAACTGGTTTGGAAAAGCCGACAGCCTTCGCGCTTATCATATGTATAAGTGGCCGGGCATTGATGAAGTCTCAACTGCCGCAAGTAAACCGCGAACCGGAGAACCCGAGCGGCAAGCAGCCCGGCTACCGCCAAGGATGGCGGCCGAGATTGCTCCCGGCAATCCTCGGCATTTCCTCCATCCATGGAAGTCAGAAGTGTCGCAATCGGTAGGGAACCGATGCGACCAGCAAATTATAGAATCATCTTGCACAAAAACGGCGACGCAAATCATCCGCCAGCGCCGCAGTGCGCAACACTTTGACGGCAAAATGCCGCCGATGCCAATGACTAACTTTTACCGGATGCTGGCCGCCGTTCTGCCGACCACAGCCGCATTCGAACTATGGCGCTGGCCGCCGAAAATCCACTTGTTTATTTTCGTGCATCGCGTTGAAGGTTTAGCCCCCGGTATCTATGCGCTGCCGAGACATAACGATGCCCTTGAACCCTTGCAGGCCGCAACCTTGGCTGATTTCGACTGGCAAAAATTATCCGAAGCGTTGCCGCTTTATCATTTGTATTCAGGAGATTGCAGGCAGATTGCCAAGACGCTGTCCTGTCACCAGCCCATCGCCAGCGACAGCGCTTTCAGCTTGGGCATGGTTGCGGAATTTGCCGAAACCGTCGAAGCGGCGCCATGGCTATATCGCCGCTTGTTCTGGGAATGCGGCCTGATAGGCCAAACGCTGTATCTGGAAGCGGAAGCCGCAGGCCTTCGCGGCACAGGCATCGGCTGTTACTTTGATGACAGCGTGCATGAGATACTAGGCATCAAGGACGATAAATTCCAAAGTCTTTATCATTTTACGGTGGGTAAACCGCTGGACGATAAGCGACTGGAAACGTTGCCGGCTTATGGGCATTTAGATAGGTAGGATGGGTAGAGCAACGCGAAACCCATCACATCGGCGCTTGATTATGATGGGTTTCGGCTATGCCTCTACCCATCCTACCGCGCTTGATGTTTAAGAAAATATTTTTATCGCAAACTAATTAAACATCATATTATGTTCAATTAGTTTGCCTGTTGGGATTAGTTATGAAAAAACGAATAGCGTTAATTTCTTGCGTCAAAACAAAGTTGCCTTATCGCGCTAAAGCTAGAGATTTATATATAAGTCCATTGTTTAAATTAAACTTAAAATATGCGAAGAAATTGGCACCAGATGAAATATTTATACTTTCAGCGGAGCATGGCTTATTGTCATTAGAAGACGAAATAGAGCCATATGAAAAAACATTAAATAAAATGCGTTCGAGTGAGGTACAGATCTGGGCGAACAATGTTCATCAACAGCTTAAAGAAGTTTGTTCTCTTGATGAATCAGAGTTTATATTTCTTGCTGGTGTTAAGTATAGAAATCACTTATTACCTTATATGATAAATTATGAAATTCCGTTGAAAGATTTACAATTTGGAAAGCAATTACAAAAATTAAAAGAATTAGTGTTATGAGCAAAGGATGCGCCTTAATTCACAACTTAACTAAACAGCTAACAAGGCATAAATTTCCATTTGTTACCTCAACAATTCCTGAAAATGGAATCTATGTTCTATTTGAGAAAGCAGAGACGGCTCATGGTTACGATAGAATCGTAAGAGTAGGTACACATACTGGAATTAATCAGCTTCGCTCAAGATTAAAACAACATTTTCTTTCTGAAAATAAAGATAGAAGTATATTTAGAAAAAATATTGGACGAGCTATATTGAATGAAAGAAACGATATTTTTCTAAAAAATTGGGATTTAGACCTTACAACAAGAAAGATGCGAGAACAATATTCTTCTTCGATTGATTTTAATTATCAAAAACAAGTAGAAAACGAAGTTAGTCTCTACATTAGAGATAATTTTTCATTTGCTGCTTTTGAACTGACAGATAAATCAAAAAGACTCGAAATAGAATCAAAGCTTATTTCAACTGTTTCTTTGTGCAATGATTGTAAATCATCTGATAATTGGTTTGGTCGTTATTCACCAAAGAAAAAAATTGTTAGTAGTGGATTGTGGCTGGTAAATGAGTTAGATAAGACGCCTTTTGATGCTTCTGAGATGGATTACTTATTAACGATAATCAAAGACAAGTAGTCATGTTGGTCGGAATAACGCTGTAACGCTGTAAGGCGGATTCGCGCTAGCAATCCGCCATAATCGGGATGATAAAATCTGATTGTGGTCTGGGCTTTTTCAAGCGGTTTTTATAATCAAATGTTTTGGATATTGTGCGTCAAATGGCGGTTTGCTGGTGCGAAACCGCCCTACAACTACTTTAATTAGGAGCTAGTTCATATGAGAAGTTATACGGCAATTGTGGAGCGATGCCCGGATACGGGGTTTTATGTCGGCTTTATTCCTGGCTTCCCAGGGGCGCATACGCAAGCGGAAACCTTGGATGAGCTAAATCAAAACCTTCGGGAAGTTGTTGAAATGTTGCTTGAAGATGGTGAGCCGATATTGGAAGCCGAATTTATCGGCACTCAAAATGTTGTTGTGGCTTAGGCATGGGGCATTTGCCTGTTCTTAAGCCTCGCGAAGTCGTTGCATTGCTTGAAGTGTTGGGATTTAGCGAAATTCGGCAGCGGGGTTCGCACAAGCAGTTTCGCCACCCTGATGGCAGATGCACAACAGTGCCATTTCATGCAGGCCGTGATGTGTCACCGATTTTACTTCGGCAAATTGCAAAAGATATTGGGTTAACAGTCGATGAACTTCTTAAAATGCGGTGAGGCGCAATCTGCTACGTATCGAAAATAGCTATATATTTGTACATGCCCTCTTGCGCTGGTTCCCAATCTCCAGATTGGGAACCCAGAAGGCGAAGCTTTCGGCAACCGCTCCTGCGTTGCCTACATGGATGTAGGTACTTAGCGTGAGCAGGAGCGGAAGCGGCGCCTAAAGCGCCTACTGTTGGTGCTCTACCTCCTGTCGCAGCTTCGCGAGACGGGAAGCTAGAGCTTCCAAAACTGAATTCCCAAGCTGGAGCTTGGGAATTAGCGAACAATATTTATACGGTGACTGATATGACTGAATTATTATCCGAGCGGATTACGATGGACGCTAACATTTGTCATGGCAAGCCTACTATCCGGGGCTTGCGTTATCCGGTTGAAAATATCCTGGAATGGCTGAGTTCCGGTATGAGCGTCGATGAGATTCTCGCTGACTACGAGGATCTGGAAAGGGAAGACATTCTGGCTGCGTTGGAGTTTGCCTCTCGCCTTGCCAAAGTTAAACGAATTGAAATGCTGGCGGCATGAAATTTATTGTCGATGCGCAACTGCCGCGACATCTTGCGGCAAGTCTGAAGTGGTCGGGACATGACGTTGTGCATACATTAGATTTGCCGTCTGGAAACCATACACCGGATTGGCGGATCAACGAGATTTCGGTTGAGGAACAACGTATTGTCGTTACTAAGGATGCTGACTTCGTTAACTCGTTTTTGCTTTCGGGAGTGCCTTACAAATTGCTGTTGGTGTCGACGGGAAATATTAGTAACCGGGAGCTTGACGGCATATTCGCGAAAAATTTATCCGCGATTGTTGGGGCGCTGGAAATCTATGAGTTCGTGGAAATTACCCGAACATCGTTGATTGAACATAGATAGTTAAATCTGGTAGATCGGGCATGTTGTTTATGCCCGATATCAATATGGGCAAAATGTTGGGCAACGAAAAGATGTTGCTCAACCTACTTAACTCAAGGGAGAAAAACAGATGATGACATTAGAATTGGATGATGAAACAGCAACTCTGTTAAATCAGTTAGTAGAGCAGGAACATATCAGTCCCGAGCAACTGGTTAAGAATGTGCTGCTTGAGCATCTGGAAGATTCTCAAGACGCTAAAAAGGCTGAGGACGCTTATCAGCGTTATCTTGAAGGCGGCAAAATATCTCACAATTTAAACGATGTGGTAAAAGAGCTTGGCTTGGACAGTTAAGCTTTCTGATGATGCCAAACGGGATTTGCAAAAACTCGACAAGCCTCTGCAAAAAAGAATTACATCATTTCTCCTTGATCGGCTACAAACTACAGATAATCCCTGTTTAACCGGTAAAGTCTTGCAAGGCAAGCTTTCCGGCTTGTGGCGTTATCGGGTAGGAGACTTTCGGTTGCTATGTCGCATTGAAGATAACGAATTGATTATTCTGGTTATCGAGATTGATCATCGTAAAGAGATTTACAAGTAGCGCGGCAAGGAGCCATCTATAAGATGCAATAGGCATTAATCGTATTGCACCCATGTTTCGTAAACGTGATTAAATATCCAGCAACGAAAAGCTTTTGCCCGACTAGCCAACGCCCTCTCCCATCGGTCAGGAAACCAGCGAAAAACCATAATAAAAACAAAGAATGCATGACTGCAAAACAAGAACTTAACATTTCTTCCATGGAGGTCGGCGAGTTGGGCGTGCTCCACTTGCGGCGCTATTGGCTCAAACGGCGGCTGGAAGTTGAGGGTCGGCTTGATCTGGACAGTGTGCGAGACGAATATGGACTTGATTTCACTCTGATGCAGGGCCTGGGACTGGGCATTGTCGAACCACCGGAATACCTGTTCCATCAGCGTCCAACCTATGCCGAATTCGAACGATGGATCATGCAAAAGCTCGGCGGCAGCCCTGATCGCGCCTTGGTGGAACGCCTCAATAAAATGGTCAGGTGCTACTTGGAACAACCGCATCGTGCTTATCCCATTACGGGAGTAGCCATCCAGGAACCGGTCTTGTCGGCAACGGACTTAGAGTTTTGGCAGGAAAACGGCTATGTGGTGCTACGCAACGCGGTCTCCGCAGAGGATTGCCGAGAAGCCGAATTGGCTATATGGGACTTTCTCGGCATGGATCCGCAAAAACCCGAGAGTTGGTACAACGGACAGCATATGTTTTGGGTATCGCTTTTCCAGCATCCAGCGCTGAATAAAAACCGCGCGGCACCGCGTATCCGCAAGGCGTTCGAGCAATTGTGGGGAACCGATGACTTATGGGCTACTGTGGATCGCTCCAGTTTGAACCGGCCTGAACATGGCGGTATCGACATATCCGGCCCCAGCCGCCTGCACTGGGATGTCAGTCTTGCCTGGCCTATTCCCTTCGGCGTTCAGGGCTTGCTGTACTTAAGCGATACCAGCGCCGAACAGGGAGCCTTCCGCTGTGTACCGGGGTTTCATAGCCGCATAGACCAATGGCTAGAGGAACTCGCACCGGAGCAAAATCCGCGCGAACAGGATTTGGAAAGCCAGGGCCCGATACCTATCACCGGCTCTGCCGGAGATCTCGTGCTCTGGCACCATGCCTTGCCTCACGGCAGCGGCCGCAACTTGGCGGATTATCCGCGGGTGGTGCAATATATTAAGCTGTTTCCCCACGACCACGGCATTCATCCGGTTTGGAAATAACCGGCTGCTGAGTAAATAGCGCATAGGACGGGTCAAACTTCGTATGGCCCATCTATCGCTAACGCTGCAAGTCGGATTGGCTAGCAAACTGCTCTACACGATTACAAAACCAATCTAACGTCTACGCCTTTGCACCATTTGCGGATCAGCGGTAATTTGACGATAAATTTCCACCCTGTCCCCATCTTTTACCGCGGTATCCAGCGGAGCGATTTTGCCGAATATACCCACTTTTTGGCTGCTCAGGTTTATCTCGGGATAAAGTTTTAATACACCGGATAGGTTAATGGTTTCTTCGATGGTGCTGTTATCCGGCACTTCCAGGCGCATCCATAGTTGTCTATCGACTTGCGCGTAACAAACTCCGACGTTCATGATTCCTCCTCGGCAATAACTGGGGTTAATACGGTTACCGATACTTTTCTTGCTTTTCTTTCTGCGATTTTTTGGTCGATCAGGCGCTTACCGACGATCAAAAAAGCCAGCATAATGAAGCCGCCGGGCGGCAGAGCCATTAATAAAAAGCCTTTGTAATTGGGAATAACAGTGACTTCCAAAAACCTGAACGATTCGCCCAGCAACACTGAGGCATTGGCGAATAATGTGCCCGACGCGCTGATTTCTCTTGCCGCGCCGAGCGCGACCAGTACGATCAGAAAACCCAAGCCCATCATCAAACCGTCCCACAGCGCATGCTTGACCGGCTGCTTGGAAGCAAAGGCTTCGGCGCGGCCTAATAGTGCACAGTTGGTGACGATTAATGCAATGAACAGGCCCAGCACTTTATAGAGTTCGTGCGCCCAGGCATTCATTAAAATATCGACCAAAGTCACCAGCGCGGCGATCAGCAATACAAAAATCGGGATACGGATTTCGCTGGGGATTAAATGCCGGGTTACTGAAATAAGGCCGTTGGAAGCAATAATCACCACCAATGTGGCAAGCCCCATGCCCAGGCCGTTGGTGGCGGTTCCCGTCACCGCCAGTAATGGGCAAAGCGCCAGGTTTTGCCCGAACACGATGTTATTGTTCCAAATGCCGTCGGCAGCGATTTTGCGATAGGTTTCCGATAAAAACATGGCGATGTCCTCAAGGATTAATCAGTTGTTCTTGATGCGCTTTGAATAACTGCAAGCCGCGATAAATCGCTTGTACCGACTTGCGCGGAGTGATAGTCGCACCGGCAAATTGGTCGAATTCGCCGCCGTCTTTTTTAACCGCCCATTTTGCCGGCGCTAAGTTGTCCAGAGAGCGGCTGTTAAAATTCAATATCCAGTCCGACTTTGCAACTTCGATTTTATCGCCCAAGCCCGGCGTTTCTTTATGGCTGAGCACGCGCACGCCCAGAATATTGCCGTCGCGGTCTATGCCCATAATCATATTGATTGCCCCTGAATAACCGTCGGGCGCAGTAAACTTAAAACACACAGCGCTGACGTTGCCGGATTTCTTGGCGATATAAACCGTGGTCTCGTTCGCGCCGATATTGTATTCGACGGACGGAATGATCAGCGTGTCTTGCAGCATGTCGTTATCGTAAAGAGCGGCGGGTACGACTTCTTCCAGCGATTTTTTTAAATCTTCATCGAGCCGCCGTTGGATTGTGCCTTCGGTACTGCAATTGGTCACACCCAGTAGCACGCTGGCGGTTAAAGCGAAGCCCGCTAAAACGCCGGTTTGAAATTCCAGTTTGGGTCTGAGCTGGGCCAAGTTCGAGGGTTCCAGCCAGTTTTTTAGGAATTCCCGGTAAACGGCGATTTTCTCTTTCAGGCGTTCTATGGTGGCTGGGTCAAGTTTCATGGTGTGTATTCCTATATTCTTGTCTTATTCCCACGTCGTCTCGTTCCCACGCGCTGCGTGGGAACGCAGTCAACGGCGCGCTGCGCCGTGAACGATGAGTTGCCGACAATGCGTCTTCCAAATACTGGACGCAGCGCGTCCTGTAATGCATTCCCACGCAGCGCGTGGGAATGAGGTATTAATATTTTTTCCTAATTTATGCGTAGGCCGGAATAAGGCTTTTCGAGCGTAAGCGAGAAAAAGCGTTTCCGGCGAACTCACGCACTATTTGCCGGAAACACCGGTTTTCGCTAACGCTACAACCGGCTTACTTGTGCCCTATGGGTATTCCGGCCTACGATGTTTATGACTTCGGTATCTCAAGCGGTTTACCTTTACGATCACGCCCATAAATTCTGGGTTTAATGTAGTAATCAATTAACGGTGTAGCCGAATTCATCAATAGCACCGCAAAGCCCGCGCCCTCGGGATACGCCCCCCACGTACGGATAACAAAAATCAGCAACCCGCAACCCGCACCGAACACCAACTGTCCTGTAGGGGTATTCGGTGAAGTGACATAATCCGTCGCGATAAAAAACGCCACACACATTATCGCCCCCGAATTCAAATGCAGCAGCGGACTAATATAATGCTCGCTGTCCACGGCATGGAAAAATCCGGCCAGAAGCGCAACCGCCAGCAATAAGGACACCGGAATCTGCCATTGAATGATGTTTTGGCGGATCAACCACACGCCGCCCAAACCCAGCAGCAGCGTCGAGGTTTCCCCCAAACTGCCGCGCGACCAGCCGATAAAGCTGAGAAAACCTGAGTAATCCTTCAGGATGTCGGTCAGCAAACGGTTCTGCGAAAACTCGGTTTTAATAAATCCCAGTGTAGTCGCGCCGGTGTTTGCATCGATATTGTCCAAGCCGGAAAAAGTAATATGCCAACTCTCGATAAGCCCCGGCGAATGCGAAAAGAATAACGGTGATACATTCGCCCAAGTCGTCATTTCGATAGGAAAAGAAATCAGTAATGCAACCCGTGCCAACAGCGCCGGATTGAACAGGTTTTGCCCCAAACCGCCATAAACCTGCTTGCCTAAAATAATCGCCAGCCCGGAACCGACCACTCCTATCCACCACGGAGCCCAAGGCGGCAGAGTCATAGCCAGCAGCCAGCCGGTTAGTATGGCAGAACCGTCCATAATAACGGGCTTGGCTTCCCTGCCCTTGAGCCGCACACAAAAAGCTTCAAACACAACCGCCGACAGCACGGTAATAATGAACAGGTTGATTGCGGGCCAACCAAAACACAATAATCCAAACGCCGTTGCAGGAGAGAGCGCCAACATGACTTGCCACATGATATGACTGACGCTGTTGTTAGCACCGACATGCGCGCCGCTGCTCGGTTTCATATGTACCATCATACCAATGCCTCTTGCTCGGCTTTCAGCCGTTCCCGCTCTGCTTTAGCCGCGATCCGTGCCAACTCTTCTTCGCGTTGTTGCTGGGCGATGCGTTCCATACGCGCATTACGCGCATCGATCAAACGCTTGGTTTGCTCGGATTTATGTTGCGCTTGTTGCCTTGCTACGACTTCGCCGGACGCATATTTAAAAAACTGCACCAATGGAATATTGGATGGGCAGATATAAGAGCAGCAACCGCAACTGATACAGTCTTTCAAGCCTAAATCCACCGCCGCATCCAGCTGGTTAATACGGATATTGTTCGCCATATCCAAAGGCCGGAGCCCAGCAGGGCAAACGCTGACGCAACTGGCGCAACGGATACACGGTTGTTCGTCAGTGTTTTTAAGTTCGCTTTGGGTTAACGCCAGAATGCCGCTGGTCGCTTTAACGGTAGGCAAACTGACATGCGGCAAGGAATCGCCCATCATCGGGCCGCCCATAATGATGCGTGCGGTTGCTTCCTTATCCACTTCGCAAAAATCGAACAATTCGGAGATTAACGTACCGAAAGGAACCTCGACATTCATCGGCCGTTTGACCGCACCGCCCGCAACAGTCACCACACGGTTAAGCAAAGGCTGCCCATAGCGAATCGCTTTATGAACCGCATAAGCAGTACCGACATTATGAATGGTCACGCCGATTTCCGACGAGCGGCAACCCACCGGGACTTCTTTGCCGGTGACATAACGGATCAATTGCCGATCCCAGCCCATCGGGTAGCGGGTTGGGATTTGTATGACTTTAACCGATGCATAGGGTTCGGCGGCGGCTCGCATCGCAAAATAAGCCTGCGGTTTGTTGTCTTCAATTGCCACCACTGCATGTTCGCTCTCCATGCCGTGCAGCATCAAGCGCACGCCGTCGATAATCTGCTCGGCGCGCTCCTGCATCAATCTGTCATCGCAGCATAAATAAGGCTCGCATTCTGAACCGTTTATGATCAGCGTATCGACATGATTTTCACGGCCCATATTCAACTTGACTGCTGTTGGGAAGGTTGCGCCACCCAAACCGACAATACCCGCCGCACCGACGCGTAAACTGATTTCTTCAGGGTTTAGTTTAAAAGGGTCATCAACAACTTGTGTTTTGATCCATTCGTCCTTGCCGTCGGTTTCCAGCACGATCATGCGAATAGGCAACGCGGACGGATGTGGTGCAGGATAATCGTTTACATCTAAAATAACGCCCGAACTTGGTGCATGAACCGGTGCAGAAATCAGGCCCTGACTGTAGGCCAGCAACTGCCCTTTCAACACTTTTTCCCCGACCATAATCAACGGCTCTGCGGGCTTGCCGACGTGCTGTTGCAACGGGATATACAGTTTTTTCGGTAACGGAAAGTCGCTTGCGATCGGCAATGCAGCGGTCGCGGCTTTATGCTCCTCTGCATGCACGCCGCCCCGAAGACGCGGTTTTGTAAAAAAACTTAACATACAGCATTACTCCCTGTTCCCATATGCTGCGCGGGAACATTCAAAGGCTTTGCCCAGCGCCAGTTACGCAAAGTAACCTCGACAGGGTGCATTTGCAGACATTCGGTCGGACAAACGTCGACGCATTTCTTGCAGGCGATACAGGCATCGGCAACGACCGCATGAATTTGTTTGGGCGCACCAACAATGGCATCCGTAGGACAAACTTTAAAACAGCGGGTGCAACCGGTACAGGTGTCTTCGCTGACTCTCGCGACCAGCAACTCAGGTTCTTTTACATCGCTTAAATCCAGGTCCAAACCTAATAAAGCGGCGATTTGTTCAGCTAATGCGCTGCCGCCCGGAGGACACATTGTTGCAGGCGCATTGCCCTCGGCCAACGCTTCGGCGGCCGGCCTGCAACCCGGAAAACCGCATTGGCCGCATTGCGAACCGGGCAGCAAGGCTTCCAACTCATCGACAATCGGGCTGCTTTCGACTTTTAAATACTTGCCGGCAATACCCAGCAGCAAGCCTAGAAACAGTCCTAACAAGGTTAAACTTACAATGGCAGATAAAACATACATAATTTATTTCCTGTAAATTATTTGCTGTAAAGCCCTGCAAAACCCATAAACGCCAACGATAAAATCCCGGCGGTAATAAACGCAATCGGCGTACCGGCAAACAATGTCGGAACCGCCATTAACGCCAGACGTTCCCGCAAACCCGCAAACAGCACCATCACCAGCGTAAAGCCGAGCGCAGAACCAAAACCGAAAATCATGCTTTGCATAAAACCGTATTGTTCTTGCACGTTGAGTAGCGCGACGCCCAATACCGCGCAATTGGTGGTAATCAGCGGCAGAAAAATGCCCAATATCTGGTACAGCACCGGACTGGTTTTATGCACGACCATTTCGGTGAACTGCACCACGGCCGCAATCACCAGGATAAAGGCGAGTATCCGTAAAAACTGGATATTAAAAGGCGCCAGAATAAAGTGCTCCAGCATCCAGCTGGTCATCGCGGCCAGCGTTAACACAAACGTTGTTGCCAAGCCCATGCTCAACGCTGAATCCAGTTTTTTCGAGACGCCCATAAACGGACACAGTCCAAGGAATTTAACCAGAACCACGTTGTTGACCAGAGCCGTGCCTAATAAAAGTAGAAGATATTCACTCACTGTTTTTCCCGGACTGTTTTCAGGGTTGTTCTGTTGACAAGACCACAGCATCAATTATGCCAATTCGGCAAACATGCAGACGCAACGGGTTTGTCGGCCAAGTGTCTTGCAAAAACATCACAAACTGGTGCATGAAAGCTGTTGCAAGTCATACATATCGACAGCGATCAAAATGTATGTGTCGCAAACCCTACAAAATCTTGTTACCCATGACCCCGCATACTTTAAGGCTTTGCCTTAAAAATAAGGGTAGTAACAACAGTGCCGGGAGTCATACAAAAGACCTTAGCATTTATGTTGGCTTTATATTTGCTTAGTAATTATTAACGCCCTCTTACACCCGGCCAACATTTATGAAAAAAACTTCATTGCGATTTTTGCGGGCACATACCAACATGACGAAAGTCATCGGCGAACTTGCGCCTGATTTGTTTAGAGAAGGAGCTATAGATAATGGCGACAGCATGCTTTGCAGCTTGTTTATCGAAACAGTTGAACAGGTGCCGATAGCCATTTCCATTACCGATAAGAAAGCCAAAATCCTTTACGTCAATAAAGAGTTCTCCAGAGTCACGGGTTACCAGCCTCAAGACATTCTGGGTGAAAACGAATCGCTGTTATCGGACAAGCGCACACCCAAGGATGTGTATCGTGATTTGTGGCGCACCATCAGCGCCAAGAAAATATGGCGCGGAACCTTATGTAACCGGCATAAATCCGGTGAGCGTTATCTGTCCGATTTGACCATTGCTCCTATGTTGAATGAAACCGGGGCGATTACTCACTACATTGGCATGCATAAGGACATTACCAGCCCGTACGAATCAGAAAAAAAGGTCATCAACCAAAAATTATTGATCGAGTCAGTCATTAATTCATCGCCTATCGCAATGGTCGTGATTGATGATCAGGACCGGGTTATCCTCGATAACCACAACTACAAAGCCCTGGTCAGCGATCTCGATAAAGGCGAACCCGCAACCTACTTTCTAAAACTGCTACGCGATGAAATGGGCGATTTATGGTCGCAGTTACAAAGCAAGGAACAAGGCTTTAATAACCGTGAGTTCAAAGTCGAAAGCAAGGGAAGCCACAAAACCCGCTGGTTTTCCTGTGCCGGCAACTGGTTTATCGAGAATGAAGTCAATGCCGACGCTTTTTTTGAGCAGACCTCCAAACAGTACCTGATCTTGACGATTACAGACATCACTCGGCAACGCAGGCAGATGGAAGAGCTGCATATTCAGACCTTAAGAACCATTATGGCGGAGGATGAACGGGTGCGCGGTATTCGGGAGACATTGCTGGGCGCAATGCACCAAATTCAAATGCCGATGAACCAAATTAGGGCGGCCGAGCAAATCTTACGACACAAGAAAGACGATCAACACGCCGGCCTGTTGCAAATATTGCAGCAAATCCAGCAATCCGGTGAAGAGGCCGTTGCGACCATGCAAAAATGTATCCCCGAGATTCTGCAAACCGCCGTTATCCCGATTAACCTGAACCAGATTCTGCATGAAGTGCTGTTACTCAACAACCAACGGATTTGCAGTAACGATATAGAAGTGCATTGGCAACCCAAGTCAAAATTGCCGACCATGCTGGGTTCTGAAAATCGCCTGCGCATCTTGTTCAAGCAATTGGTCGACAATGCGATTGACGCTATCTGCGAGTCGGGAGGTCCGGAACAGAGGCTTAGGATCATAACCGGTACCGATGGCGATTTGATTTATGTCAGCATCGAAGACAGCGGCGCCGGCATTCCGGTTGAAAAACGCGCCAAAGTATTTGAACCTTTTTATACCACACGTCCCATGGGCAGCAACCAGGCAGGAATGGGACTGGTCATGGCTAAGGAAATCGTAAACCAGCATCAGGGTTTTATTGAAATAGACCCGGACTACAACCAAGGCTGCCGGTTCAAAATCAGTTTTCCTCTACACAAGCAGGTGTTTAAGGGAGCAGAGTAATGACAGAGCGACTACAACTGATCGAAGCCGAACTTGATACCTTGTATATCATCAGCCAGGTATTAAACAGCACCCACAATTTGCACGCAAAATTGCAGGCGGTTTTGGAGATACTGCACAAACGGTCGGGCATGCGTTCCGGCATGATTACGCTACGGGAAATTGAAAATGACAGCATGATCGTCAGCGTCGTCCACACCAACGACGCCAATAAACTTGCCGAACCAGTCAGATACAACCCGGGCGAAGGCTTGATGGGCGCCATACTGGATGAAGGCAGCACCATAGTCATCGAAAAAGTGTCCGAAGAACCGCGCTTTTTAGGTCGTATGGGTTTGTACGATCCCGAACTGCCGTTTATCGGCTCGCCTATTTATATAGAAGACGGCGACACCATCGGCGTACTGGCCGCCCAGCCGGATAACAGCCTGTTTCTCGGCGAGCGCGCCCGGTTTATGGAGATGATTGCCAATCTGATCGCGCAAAGCGTCAAAATGCTGCGGGGCATCGAGCGCAAACAGCGCCATTTGCTCAGCGAACGAGACCAACTCAAACAGGCACTGATCAAGAACTACAGCTTTGAAAACATCATCGGGCATTCTCCGCCGATGTTAAAGGTGTTCGACGTAATCCGCCAAGTTGCGAAATGGAATACCACGGTATTAATTCGGGGTGAATCAGGCACCGGTAAAGAAGTCGTCGCCAATGCGATTCACTTTAACTCGGGATGCGCCAGCGGGCCTTTTTTAAAACTCAATTGCGCCGCCCTGCCCGACACCTTATTGGAATCCGAATTATTCGGCCACGAAAAAGGCGCGTTCAGCGGCGCTGTCAGCCAGCGCAAGGGCCGCTTTGAACTGGCCGACAACGGCACCCTGTTTCTCGACGAAATCGGAGAAATATCTGCATCGTTCCAGGCCAAACTGCTGCGCGTATTGCAGGAAGGCGAATTCGAACGAGTCGGCGGCACCCAGACCATCAAAGTCAATGTGCGCATCATTGCCGCAACCAACCGCAATCTTGAAGAAGAGGTCACCGAAGGCAAGTTCAGGGAAGATTTGTATTACCGCCTTAACGTGATGCCTATCCAAATGCCCGCATTGCGCGACAGGATTGAGGACATCCCGCAGCTATCTGAATTCCTGCTCGGCAGGATCTCAGAGCAGCAAGGCGGACGGCCCTTGGAAATCAAGGAAAGCGCGATACGCATATTGATGAAGCACAGCTGGCCCGGCAACGTCCGAGAACTGGCAAACCGCCTGGAACGCGCCGCCATCATGAGTCAAAATGGCATCATCGACCGCGACGTGATGGTCAGCACCGGCCTGGAAGACGAAATCGGCACAGTGATCAGCCTTAAACCGCAAAAAGCGCCCGCGATTGATTTTAACGATGAAAACATGGACGACCGGGAACGGGTCATCGCCGCGTTGGAGCAAAGCGGCTGGGTACAGGCCAAAGCCGCCCGATTGTTGAATATGACGCCGAGGCAGATCGCTTACCGGATTTTGACCTTGGATATAACCATGAAGCAGATTTAAGAGGTTCGGAAATGACCATTTTATACGTGCAACACGATTACGCTGTTTTCGGCTTTGGTGAAACCCGGACAGACGCCATCGCCATGGCCGCGCAATGGCTAAAAGATGAAACCGGCAAACAAGGTTGTTCAGTTGAGTATGCAGAAAGCTTGTTGGTGTCTTCACCCAAACCCGGCCAAATGACGCTATACGAAACCGATGAACACATTCCCGGCGATGCGGAAAACTGGGGCGGTGAAGAGCTTTTGGATTGGTATTACGATGTGGCTTGAGGCGGGCTCTGATGCCATACGCATCAAGCTAAAAAATAAATCGCAAAATTTGCTGATTTCCAAACTTCAACGCTTGATGCGTATGGTTCTGATGCCCATTTATTAATCAACGCGATATAATCCGGTTTAACCTAACCTCAAACGAGTGCAAAGCCATGAGCATTGATTATCACAACATGATTACCATCGAGCCCGGCAAACGTAGCGGCAAGCCGTGCATTAGAGGCTTACGGATTACCGTTTATGATGTGCTTTCCTGGCTGGCCGACGGCATGAGCCGTACTGAAATTGTCGAAGACTTCCCGGAATTAACGGATGACGATATTACCGCCTGTCTGCAATTTGCGGCCGATAGGGAGCGGCAATCTGTAATCATCAAAGCTTTATGAAACTATTGCTTGATGAAAACCTGTCTCGGCGAATCGTGCCATTTATCCAAGACAGCTACCTCGGCTCAACGCAAGTGACTTTGATCGGCCTGGAGCATGTCAATGATAGTGTCATTCGCCAATATGCCATTGATAACGACTACATCATCGTCACACAGGATGCCGATTTTTACGAAATGGGCCTCATTCATGGACAGCCGCCCAAGATCGTTTGGCTCAAGATGGGCAATCATTCAAAAACGACGACTATCAAAACTTTGCTGGACAATAAGCAAGCCATTGAACAAGCTTTAATTATCGACAATAAAGCCTGTATTGAGATTGTATAGCAGGTAGACTTCTTCATGCGGCGCAATACTCTATGCTATTGCGCCCTACATATTACGTCTTACCGTGTTGGAACCAAATATTAAAAGACATTTTTCGTGAGCCACTCTGCTCCCTGAATAAGCTCCTCCACTTGCTCCTTCGTTGGCTCAACGTCCTTCTTGTGTGAACACAGATTGCGCAGATCACCTAGATAGGAAATCTTCCTCCAAGCCGGAGTATCAATTACGTTCGCCGATTTTAATGGATCATTCAAATCTGCGATTGTGGGACTCTTCTTGACTACTTTAACGCCGTGATTGGATGCTGCCTTTTGTAAATGTCCTTCAATTACAACGCCAATAAGCGCACCAGCAGCGCGCGGACTAACTTTTGCTAGCTGTCTGGCTATCACTATTTCGCTATCTTGCAGTTCCGCATACAGTTCGCCTTCAATATTCCCAATGACAGAATCCACTCGATCATTGATAGAGTGGAAAATTGTGATCTGATTGTAGAAACACTTTCCTACCTGTTCTCTAGGAACAAAATTATTATAGTGTACGCCGAGAGGTCTAACTCCTTTCAAGTAATCCTGAATGACATAGGTACCGTAGCCAAATGTCTTACGTTTCGGATCAATTTCATAATAACTGCGAAATTCAGCATGGCGGTCCGGTGCCAGTGACGCAACTGCCTTGAGTGCCTTTGTGTACCAACTCTGATAGTCATAGTGAAACTGTTTATCCTCCTTCTTTTGGAAATCGTTCAAGAGTTGCAAACCACTGTCATAAAGCGTTAACAGTTCTTTGCGGATGAGATCTCTTTTTGGCATAGGTGTACTAACAAATTATTATTTAAGATTGCATAGTTTATAGGATGCTTACTATCAAACACTAACAAAACACTACATTCAAACAGAGGCGCTAATAGCTTGCCCATATGTCATGAACGTAGAAGCATAAGATTACAGTTATTTTTTCACCGCCAAAGTTATTGTGTCATTAATTACAAAACCTGAAAAAATGGCTGTTGCGTTTGCAACAATCCCGCTCAAGGGCCAAAATAATATCCATATATTTCAGCAACATAATATAAAAAACAACCATTGGCATGGCCTGTGCATTTGCTTTGAGTAAACGTAACTTTACGAGGTCGATGCGATGCAATTACCAGTATTAAACGATGCCCCTGCGGCTAAAGGCGGCTGCTCAGCCAGCTCTTGCGGTACAACCGATAATCAAATGGACTCATTGCCTGATTCGATACGGGAAAAGGTACAGAATCATCCCTGCTATTCGGAAGATGCCCACCATTACTTTGCCCGGATGCACGTGGCTGTGGCTCCGGCTTGCAATATCCAGTGTCATTACTGTAACCGTAAATACGATTGCGCCAATGAATCACGGCCCGGCGTGGTTTCCGAATTGCTGACGCCGGATCAAGCGGTTAAAAAGACCATGGCGGTGGCGGCTAATATTCCGCAAATGACGGTGCTGGGCATTGCCGGTCCTGGCGATCCATTAGCTAATCCAGAACGCACCTTTGAAACATTTCGCCGCTTAAGCGAAGAAGCGCCGGATATTAAATTGTGCGTTTCCACTAACGGCCTAGCTCTGCCCGACGCGGTGGAGGAATTATCCAAGCACAATATCGATCATGTCACGATCACCATTAACTGCGTTGATCCTGAAATCGGCGCGAAAATTTATCCGTGGATTTACTGGAAAAACAAACGCATTAAAGGCGTAAAGGCCGCAAAAATCCTGATCGAACAACAGCAAAAAGGCCTGGAAATGCTGATTGCCAAAGGCATTCTGGTGAAGGTTAATTCGGTGATGATTCCGGGCGTAAACGACCAGCATTTGGCCGAAGTCAGCAAAGTAGTCAAATCCAAAGGCGCGTTTTTGCATAACGTGATGCCGCTGATTGCCGAAGCCGAACATGGAACTTTCTACGGGGTAATGGGTCAACGCGGCCCTACTCCCGATGAACTGCAAGACCTGCAAGACAGCTGTTCCGGCGATATGAACATGATGCGCCATTGCCGCCAATGCCGCGCCGATGCGGTGGGTATGCTCGGCGAGGATCGCGGCGACGAGTTTACGCTGGATAAGATTGAGGATATGGAAATCGATTACCAAGCGGCGATGGAAAAACGCAAGGTGATTCATCAAGCCATTCAGGCTGAAATGGACAGCAAGCGTTTGGAAAAAGCCGAAAAAGCACAGCAACATAAACAAGAACCCAAGCTGACTACGCGTCCGGTCTTAATGGCGGTAGCGACCAGCGGCCAAGGCGTGATTAACATGCACTTCGGTCATGCCAAAGAATTCCTGATTTATGAAGCTTCTCCGGACGGCGTGCGCTTTATCAGTCATCGCAAAGCCGATCAATATTGCGGCGGCGATACCACTTGCGGCGACGGAGAAAGCACTTTGCAAGTGACTATCCGCGCTTTGGCCGGATGCGAAGCGGTGTTGTGCTCGAAAGTCGGTTATGAACCTTGGGAGCAACTGGAAGCGGCCGGTATTCAACCGAATGGCGAGCATGCGATGGAACCGATTGAAGAAGCCGTGATGGCGGTTTACAAGGAGATGGCGGCAGCAGGTAAGTTGGATGACGCTAAAGATTCGGTCAGAGCCAGTGCATAACAGTCGTAGGGTACGCACCGCGTACCTTATTTTCAATGCGATAAAAGGTACGCGATGCGTACCCTACATCAGGAGTTTGTTATGGCAGTAAAAATTATTGAATCCTGTGTCAATTGCTTTGCTTGCGAGCCTGTCTGTCCAAGCAAAGCGATTTACGAAGCCAAGCCGCATTTTTTGGTCGATAGTAAAAAATGCACCGAATGCGAAGGCGATTTCCCTGTCTTCCAATGCGCCAGTATCTGTCCGATTGAGGGCGCGATTCTGGATTCGTTAGGTTTGGCGATTAACCCGCCCGGATCTCTAACCGGCATTCCTCCTGAAAAAATGGCGGAAGCGATGGCTGAGTTGCAATCCCATTAATTAACGGTGCATCCGATGGCTACTGTCTATTTCTACGAAAAGCCCGGCTGTATTAACAATACCCGGCAAAAGAAATTATTAGCCGCAGCAGGCCATGAGGTTGTGGCGCTGAATTTATTGAACGAACCCTGGCAAGCAGATCGTTTACGTGCTTTCTTTGGCGAGATGGAGGTGCGGGATTGGTTTAATTACAGTGCTCCGCCACTGAAATACGGCGAGATCAATCCGGATAAACTATCTGAGCAACAAGCGTTGGCGCTGATGCTGCATAATCCGTTGTTAATTCGCCGTCCTTTGATGCAAGTCGGCGACAGCTTCATGGCCGGATTCGAGCAACAGGCGGTCGATAACTGGATCGGCTTAAAAGAATCCGAAGCCCAGCAGGATATTGAAAGCTGCCCTCGCTCGTCTGCATCTGCAAATTGCGGTCATGACTAAACCACCTGTCTTGGCTCTGGATGGTGTAGCGCAAGCCGTTACGCTGTCCGAACGCGTCTATTGGATAGGCGCGCTCGATCCTTCGTTACGCACCTTCGACATTATTTTAAAGACCGCCAACGGCACCAGTTACAACGCTTATGTGGTCAGGGGCAGCGAAGGCGTTGCGATCATCGATACCGTCAAAGAAAATTTTGCCGATGATTTTTTTGCCCGTTTGGAATCGGTAGCCCGCTACGACGAAATTAAAGTCATCGTCCTGAATCATCTGGAACCCGATCATACCGGTGCATTACCTGAACTGATGCGCCGCGCTCCGCAAGCCCAACTTTATATTTCCCAGAAAGCGCAATCCATGCTCAAGGCGTTATTAAAGCAGGATGAGTTCGACTTTACACCTGTGTTTACCGGCGACAAAGTATCGCTGGGCGACCGCACTTTGGAGTTTTTCCATACGCCTTATTTGCATTGGCCGGATACGCAATGCACTTATTTAGTCGAAGAAAAAACCTTATTTTCAGGCGATGTGTTCGGCTGCCATTTTTGCGATGCGCGGCTGTTTAACGATGAAGTCGGCGATTTTCGCTTTTCGTTTGAATATTACTACGCCCACATCATGCGGCCGTTTAAAGAGTATGTAAACCGGGCGCTGGTTCTGCTCGAGCCTTTGCTGCCGCTGAACAAAATCTTGCCTGCGCACGGCCCGTTGCTGCGCGACCAGCCGCAACGTTATGTCCAGCGCTACCGTGAATTATCGACAGCAGCCTTGCAAAGTGAAATCAGCGTCGGCGAAAAAACCCTGTTGATCTTTTATATCAGTTCCTACGGCAACACGCGGCGCATGGCTGAAGCTATTTATGAAGGCGCAATGGCCGTGGAGCATGTGCGCGTCTCTTTATACGATTTGGAAGGCAGTGAAATAGCGCCGTTTGTCGATTTGATAGAAGGCGCGGACGGCATCCTGTTCGGTACGCCGACCATCAACGGCGACGCGGTTAAACCGGTGTGGGATTTGCTGTCGTCTCTGGCTGTTATCAATCTCAAATCAAAACTAGGCGGCGTTTTCGGCTCATACGGTTGGACCGGGGAAGGCGTGAAAATGGTTGAGGATCGCTTACGCGGCCTCAAATTGCGCGTTCCCATTCCGGGAATACGCATTAAGTTAATTCCGACAGAAGAAGAAATCCAAATCTGTCGTGAATTCGGGCATGAGATGGCACAGGATCTAATGGGTTTAAGGCAATCCAAAGTGATTGATATGGCCGATCTTGCTTAAGTTTTTTAACACACCAGGAGAGTAGCAATGGCGAAAGCGTCAATTACCTTTGAAGATATTAATGTTACCGTTTCGGCGCCTGCCGGTACGCGGATTATCGAAATTTCCGAAAAGGTCGGTTCAGGTATTACATACGGCTGCCGTGAAGGCGATTGCGGTACCTGCATCATGAAAGTAGCGGAAGGCTGGAACAATCTGACCGAACCGTCTGTGCTTGAAGATAAAGTCCTGCGCGAAAACATGGCCGGCAAGCATAACCGGCTGGCCTGCCAGGCTCAGGTGTTGGGCGGAACAATTAAGGTTCGGCCGGTTTAAATACACGTTTTACATTCCCACGTTCCGCGCTCGTCGTTTTACACATTTCTCTACGTAGGCCAGCATAAGGCATCAAAGCGCAACGCCGACATTTCAGACCTTCCAGGTTTTTAAAACCTGGAAGGTCTTAGCTTGAATCAGTGAAAGTGGCGCTTTTTGTGGGAATGCGAGACAAGAATAATCGCTGGCATGGTTTCCCATGCGGCAACTTAACAAATTTATTTATTCAGGAGTACATCATGGCTTTAGTTACTTTTTCAAACCCCGAATACCGGGACAAAACCGTCTATGCCGTAGCAGGCAGCCATACAGAGACGCTGCTGAAACTGGCACGGGAAAATAAAATTCCGATCAATTATGAATGCGAGGACGGAGAATGCGGCACCTGTTTGATAAAAGTCAGCAGCATTGATAACAAGCACCAGCGTATGGGCGGACCTTTAACTGAAAAAGAGAAATCAGTGCTGCAATCCAGCGGCAAAATCAGCAAAGCAGAAATGGAGCAAATGATTGTTGATGATTTGCCCTCGTCCTGGCGTTTGGCTTGTCAGATGATAGTCAGGGATGAAGACATTCTGGTCGAATATTAATCATGTCTGCCGCTCTCCAACTCCAGGATGACCGGGAACAAATCTATTCCCGGCTAACCTCAAAGCCCGCAGGGGATGCCCCCATGCCTGTACGTGGCGTTATCACCCCCAACAGTCATATAACGCCTAACCGTGAATGGCTGGCCTGCATGCTAGCCAGCTGGTGTGCAGGGCAAGGTGTTTTGCCCGACTATCTGGGGTTGGAGACCGGGCACTTTAATGCGCTAAAAGAACATTTTTTCCCAGGTTGCCGCCTACCCGAACAAGCGGCATCGGGCAGTACGCTGGACTTTAACCGAATGCTGGAAAGAGATGACCTGGTTAAGCTATTAAAGCAATTCAGCAAGCCCGATATTCTCGAAATGGACTGGGTCATAGGCGTTATCGTAGCCGGCTGTCTGGGCAGCGACCACCTGTGGCAGGATTTAGGCCTCTGGTCGCGCTCGCAATTGAGCGCCATGCTGCAATACAACTTTCCTGAATTAGCCGCAAAAAATGTCAAGGACATGAAATGGAAAAAATTCCTGTACAAACAGCTTTGCGAAGCGGAAGGCTTGTATCTTTGTCGCGCACCGTCCTGCAATGTGTGTATCGATTATCCGAAATGCTATGGCTCTGAGGAATAGCGATCAAACTCTTGCCAAGCGCACTTAATTTACAAATCAGCCTTAAATATCTTAGCTGTTTAGTCCCTCATATAACTGGTGTAACCTATTTCCAATTGAAGGAGGAAAAGCGATGGGACAAGTACTACATGGAACAGCCACGACCACGCACGCTATCCGAGAAAAAATTCAAGGCTCTCAAGAGAGCCTCGTT
>DATBRD010000029.1:0-152316 GCA_036560465.1 Methylobacter sp. | reverse complement strand
TTCAACAGCCAACTTAACAGCCGATTCTCTAAATTCTGATGTATAGCTATTTGGTTTTTTAGTTTGATCGCTCATTTTTAGACACACTATCCTTTTCAGGTTATTTTAAGTTGTGTGTCCGGTTTAGTGTAGCCGCATCAGTAATAAGGATGCAGAACATATCTCAAAGCCGCCAGACTCGGATACCGGCCTGTTCCAGGCTGGCCTGGTCAAAACACGCCTTGACATCGATAAAAGCCCCACCCTTGATCAGTTTTTTCTGAAAATCATCTACCGGTATAGATGTGAGTTGCTTGTGGGAGACTGTTGCCACGATGGCGTCGGCGCGAGGCAGGTCGTCCCAGTCAAGAAGTTTAACGCCGTATTCGTGTAGCGCTTCTTCCGGATCGGCATAGGGATCATGCACAAACACCTCAATACCGTAGCTCTTAAGCTCGTTGATTACGTCTGCCACCTTGGAATTGCGCAGATCGGCACAGTTTTCCTTGAAAGTAAGTCCGAGCACATTCACCCGTGCGCTTTTAATGTAACTGCCTGTAGCAATCATGCTCTTGACTGTTTGTTCGGCGATAATCTTACCCATACCATCATTAATGCGGCGCCCGGCTAAAATTACTTGCGGATGATAGCCCAGCATCTCAGCCTTGTGCGTAAGATAATAAGGATCTACGCCGATACAGTGCCCTCCTACCAAGCCGGGGCTAAACTTAAGAAAGTTCCACTTGGTACCCGCCGCCCTAAGCACCTCACTCGTATCAATCTCCAATTTATCAAAAATTATGGACAGCTCGTTCATTAAAGCAATATTGAGGTCGCGCTGCGTGTTCTCAATCACCTTGCTCGCTTCCGCCGCCTTGATCGAAGAAGCTCGATGTACGCCGGGTTCCACGATAGTTTCGTAGAGTGCTGCAATTTTCTCCAAGGTTTCTGGCGTATCGCCGGAAACCACTTTGATAATTTTTGTTAATGTGTGTTCGCGGTCGCCCGGGTTGATACGCTCGGGCGAATAGCCTACAAAGAAATCTTCTTTCCATTTCATACCGGATTCGCTCTCCAATACAGGGATACAGACTTCCTCAGTCGCGCCCGGATATACCGTAGATTCATACACCACAATGGCGCCTTTTTTCATGTTCTGGCCGGCATGGCGGCTGGCACCGATTAACGGAGTAAAATCCGGGATATGGGCCCCATCCACTGGCGTGGGCACGGCGATAATGATGACATCTGCCTCAGCCAAACACTTTGGATCAGCCGAATACTCGGCATGCACCGCAGCATGCATTTCCTCATCAGGTAGCTCACGGGAAGGGTCGACGCCACGCCGGCAGGATTCTACCTTGGCTTCATGAATGTCGAAACCGATAGTGCGCGAACGCTTACCAAATTCAACAACAAGCGGGAGACCAACATAACCGAGACCAAGAATTGCAACAGTAGTCATTTAATTAATACTCCTAAAATTCTTACAATACCTTCGCCTAGCGGCAAAGACGATTCTTTTGCTAATGGGATGATAAAAGATAATCATCGGATGAACCTCTCATGCCGATAGTGGAAATAATTTAAGACCGGTATTGAGAAATATTTTCTTGGGTTTGGATTTCAAAACATCTCACTCCGGTCGTTATCGTATATGAAAAATTGACAGTAGCGTCTCAAGCTTCAACTCCTCCCTGCTCAATCCGTTGAACCAGCCATAGACCTCTCCATACCAATGGAGCCACATGGAAAATAACGCGCAAACCATGAATGTGAATATGGCCCCTTTTATGTTCATAAATGACCTACTTACCGCAACTGAGCCGCTTGTCGCGCATCCGGGAACAGGTCCTGAGGCATTGCCTCTGTTATAAGCAGTCGGAGTAAGACGGAGCCACTGCAATACTTTCAGCACTTGCCGAGGAAGCTGGCTTGGAGAAATAAGATTGAGGATCACTTGAAGCGAGTAAACACTACTCAACAAAACAGCTAGCGTACCGACTGCCATCGCTAACAAAGGCGGTAATATATAAAAGCTGCAGAAGACAATTGCAATCAGGGCAAGAAAAAGAAAACTTGTTTGCAGGTTTGCAATCGACCACCGAAAACCAGTGAGCTTCCGAACGATTACGTAGATCATCAGCACATGAAAAACATACGACCCAAAGAAAGCGATACCGGCCCCCTTCAAACCGAAAGAACTCACACTGCCCCAAGCGAGACCAAGGTAGACAATAGTCCACGCTAGTTCGCAACATATAAATAAATTTTGCAGTTTCTTTTTTGCAACAATAATAAAGCCCATCGGCCAGGAAATGACGCGGAGAGTCATACCCAGACAAAGCCAGCGCAAGATTTCCACCGCGCCTTCAAATTTAGGTGTGTAAAAGAGCGAGATAACCAGCGGCGCAAACGCCAAGGTGGCTATAACCCCCGGCCCTGCTAACAACATACTGACATGGGCCTGTTCATTTACCACACGGTTGCATTCGGCATTGTCGTTGACAATAGCTGTTAACCGGGGATAGAAGTCCGACCCCATCGCCTGCAAAATAAAGCCGATATAGAGTCCACCAAGTCCCCAAGCAGCCTGATACAATCCAGCTGCATCAAAGCCAACTTTGCGAACGACTATGAGGCGTACCGCATAGGCGGCCCCAGTCATCAAAAGGCCGCTGACCATGAATGCAAAACCGAGCTTCAATAGAGAGGCGGCTTCTTGCCCCACTTGGGAAGCAGATATTGTAGGTGTTTGTGTCTGTATTTTTCGGCTATACCACCAAGATATAATAAGCGCCATTGCGGCACTCAGTATCAATGATGGTACTACTCCCTCTTCGTGGAGGAAATATATTATGGGGATGCTGATAAGTGTGCCGAAAAAGGTGCCCAATACCCTCATCTTAGCCAAATCAGAAATATGCCGCATACCTTGGATCAAAGCACCCTGCCCTGCTGAAACTAGATTGAAAAACACAGCAATTGACAGCAGCGCTACGGCGGCAGCATGTTGATCGCTGCCAAAAGTCAAGGCCGACACCGGCCCGGAAAAACCCATAAGAAAAACAGCGCCAAGCACTCCGAGAAAGATTGATATTCGTCGAAGCACTACGGCAGTCCGCGCGACATTCTCAGTGTCGCTAGAACCTGCTGCCTCGGCAATCTGCCTCACCCCACTGCTATTAATGCCCATTCCAGCAATGCTAATCGTAAGTTCGATAATTGATCCGTAAAGACCCATCAATCCGACCCCAGCCGGTCCCAGAAACATCGCCATAGCCTTGGTACGAGCAATCCCAATGGCGATGTTCAGCATTGACGAACTACCGATCACTGCCGAAGACTTCAGAATCTGGCCGTAGGTATGCTTTTTAGTCATTAAATCTCCAGATTAGTAAGATGCTTCATCGGAACAAGCCATGCATCGGTTCGGGGATTGGTAATTACGTCTTTCACAAAAAGGCTGCGCTCGAAATGTCTTGTGATGAACGCGTCGTCTAAATTAATTGAGCTGAACGGTAAAACATCGCAAAGCGCACTATTGAAGTTAAAGGCATGGTAGGCGCAGCAAAGACTGGTTTTGGCGGTCATCAAAATGATGTTGATACGCACGAAATGCATGAGATATTTAAGTTTGCTTCTGGCAATACCAATAGATTGATGCTGACACACTGCATCGAACCGGGCTAAATCAATGGTCAGAGGCAGTTTGAAGTTCTTAAACAGTACAGCAAGTATGAGCCAGACTTGATATTGGCAGGATCGGCATTGAAAGATATCTAACATAAATCTTGATTCTACTTCGCCGCAATGAGAACAACTGACATTTTCCGTTCTAAGAGCTTTCTCCAGAATAGCCGTATATGCGGTATCAATACCAAACTGCTGGAAAAACTTAGGCATTGGTAGCTTTAATTGGAATTGAATACGATTCATCGGTATGGCGCATCCCTAGAATGGATTGGCTCCATATTCATTCTCCCAAGCTCATGGTATGAATAGTGCCAAAAATACGCCGAAAACGACTTACGGAATCATATTGGAGCATACTAATCGTCTTCCTTTTTATTGACTAAATCTTCGATCTTTTCCCGACATAGAATTGCGGGCCATTTTTCTTATTTGCCTCTTCGCCACCACTAGCTACTCTGGAGAGAGCGATGTTGGCTGTTGAAGCAGAAGGACCAGAGCATAACCTTGCTTAAATAGGACATCCTGTTTAGCCGCCTAGTGACAGAATGGGCTTAAGTAGATCACTTAATGACATAGTAACTGTCAAATAACGCCAGAAACATTCGTACTACTACCTACGCCAAAATATGTAAGTAAGACTACATAGATTTAAGCTCACGTTAATATTTCAGCAATAAACTCTATCTGATCTATATAGAAAATTTTTCGCATACATAAAGAGGAATGGACCTCTGGTTTTGCTATTTTTTCAATAGATTCAATGGAATATAAAAAATAGACATCGAATGTCTCGTAAATTAATGGCTTTATGTATTAGAGGTAATATTGTGAATAAATCGGCAAAATTAGTATTTTTTCTTTCGACCTTAACCCGCTTTTCAGAAGCGTCCTTTAGCTTGTCTCAGATCCATGAGATTCCCTCTTATGACTTTAAGTCCCACTAAGAGGATCATGGAACTTATTATGAAAAATTATCTTACGAACATCTCCTTGCGCGAGCTGTTCCCTCATTTTTTATTGGCTGGGCTCGCCCTTTTCCTATTCAGTAGCAATTTATTCGCAGGAAGTGCGAACCTCGCCTGGGATGCCAGTACGTCATCCAATATAGGCGGGTATAAAATATCTTACGGCCAAACCAGCGGCAGTTACGCCTCAACCGTTGATGTAGGTAACAACACTACTTACGCGGTATCGGGCCTACAAGATGGTGCCAAATACTATTTTGCTGTGAAGGCCTATGATTCGACCAAGACCGTTGAAAGTACTTACTCCAACGAGACCAATTTTACAACGCCTGCCGCGACGACGGCATTAACGGCGGATTTCACAGCGAGTAAAACCAGCGGTGTCGAGGGTTTAGCGGTAGATTTCACACCCGCCACAACCGGGACAATTACAAGCTGGAAATGGGATTTCCCCGGTTCTCAAACACCTTCTGTGACGAACACAACGGCTAAAGTGACCACAGCGACCTATCCGACCGCAGGGTCATATAGTGTAAGTCTGACGGTAACCGGATCCAGCGGAAGCGTTACCAAGACCTATCCGAACCTGATTACTGTAACGGCTCCAACTACGACTTCCGGTACGACTTCTGGTACGACTTCTGGTACGACTTCTGGTACAACTTCCGGTACGACTTCTGGTACGACTGCAACTACCAACGGTCTTGTAGCAGCTTATGGCTTCGAAGAAACCAGTGGCACGACCGTTAACGATGCCTCGGGTAAGGGAAATAACGGCACGATCAATGAAGCCGTCAGAGTCACCTCTGGCCGTTACGGAAAGGCGTTGGACTTTGATGGCGTCAACGATTGGGTCACAGTCCAAGACAGCGCATCACTGGATTTCTCAGCCGGTATGACCCTTGAGGCATGGGTGTACCCAATGTCACAGACGAATGGCGGCAACTCGGTCATTATGAAAGAAGCATCTGGGGCTGAGGTTTATGCCCTCTATTCCGAAGAGGACGCCAATCTGCCTATCTCTTATTTCAATGATGGCAGTTACCGAGCTGTTACCGGCCCGAACCGCTTGCCGGTAAACACGTGGACTCACCTTGTAGCGACCTATGATGGGCAATACCAGCGACTTTATGTCAATGGTGTCGAAGTCGCCAAAAGTGCATGGAATACTCTGATTAAACAATCTAACGGCGTGTTGCGCATCGGCGGCAACAGCATGTGGGGTGAGTATTTCGATGGTAAAATCGATGAGGTGCGAATCTATAACCGGGCCTTGACCGCAACAGAAGTCAACAACAACTTAAAGACCGCAGTTAGTGCTACTAGTACGTCTACGTCTACTAGTACGTCTACGTCTACCAGTAATACCGGCTTGGTAGCAGCTTATGGCTTCGAAGAAACCAGTGGCACGACCGTTAACGACGCTTCAAATAATGGTAACCTTGGCGCTATTAGTAATGCCGTCAGAATAACCAACGGTCATAGTGGAAACGCACTGAGTTTTAATGGCACCAATGCTTGGGTCACAGTCCAAGACAGCGCATCACTGGATCTTTCAACCGGTATGACCCTTGAGGCATGGATATATCCAACGTCTCTGACAGCCGGTGGAAAAACTGTAATCTTGAAAGAAAAAACCGGGGGTGCAGTCTATAACCTTTATGCTACTGAAGATGCCGGTGTACCTGTTTCTTCTTTCAACGATGGAAGTTATCGTGTCATATCAGGTCCTAACCCGTTGCCGTTAAATCAGTGGACACATCTTGTGTCAACCTATGATGGACAATATCAGCGGCTTTATGTGAATGGCACAGAGGTCGCCAAGAGCGCGCAGAATGGTCTGATTCAAGCGGGCGGCGTGTTGCGCATCGGCGGCAATAGTGTTTGGGGTGAGTATTTCAAAGGTTATATCGATGAGGTACGCATTTACAATCGAGCCTTGACCGCATCAGAGGTCACTTACAACTTAAAGACCGCAATTAGTGTTTCAAATCCATAGTAGAACGGATATTGATAACGGGCAATGACTGCTTAAACGGCATACCGACGGAGCTGGCATCGCATTAGGCGAGGTCAGCACCGTCGGCCACAAATGATTGGTAGTAACTTGCCAACTTTGGACCTATTAGAGCTGGAGATGGTTTCTGGCAAAAGAACAGACCACACCATAGTGTTTTTCGGGGCTTTTTACCCAAGAAAAGTCAGCTATATTAAAGTCAATCTTTTAAGACTGATTTGATAAAGCATGACGGTCAAATTTTGGATGCCTAACTATTTCAACTCAATTTACTTTATAAAGAAAAATCCATGAAAACTTATCATCTTAAAAAAATTATTTTTTTCTTAACTCTACTCGGATCGTCCCAAGCTTCCTGGGCGGCATGTACCCAAACTCTCAGCCCTGGCGCTAATTTAGCTACAGCCATTACAAATGCGGCTGCGGGTTCAACTATCTGCCTAAATTCTGGAACCTATGCTGAGGCTTCTCTATCTGCCATATCAAAAACGAGCGACGTTACTGTTCAATCAGTTTCGGGTAGAACCGCTTCTGTTGCTTTTACAGTAAGAAGCTCAAATCATCTAAAATTTCAGAACTTAACTTTTACCAAATTGGACATGGATAACGGTTCTACTTTTAATACTAATATTTCCGTTTTAAATAATACTTTTAAAGGGCAAATGCGGTTAAGTGGATCAGGCAAAACCGGTACCAATGTAAATATTTTGGTTGATGGCAATACTTTTGATGGAATAAACATTTGTACTGGTTGCTCGACAGGCCGCTTACAACTTTGGGACATTACAGGAGTTACCCTTACCAATAACCACTTTGGAGGCGGCGGTACTGCCGATGGTATACAGTGGGGCGGCTATGGCGGCACAGTAGGCCCAGGCAATGTATTTGACGGTATTGTTCAATCTGCAGCGGGTACCACTGGTGCTCATATAGACTCTATCCAATTAAATGGTGGTCCGGTCGATTCCTTCGGTGGCCGGGTAGATCATGGTTCTATTGTCGGGAATTATTTTGGCAATAATACAATTCATATTATGGCGCCAGATGGCGCTAATGCCATTACTGTCAAGCACAATGTTTTTACGGCTGGAGACCCTACAGGATGGGGAAAAGTACAAATGGGCTCTCATACCAATGATTTATTTACTCATAATACTCTGATAGGAATGCGCGCTGGTTTTAACGCAAAGACAGGAAATACTGCTGGTTCAAATAATGTTGTTACTGAAAACATCATGATAAATAGTTCTTTTTCAACAGTAGACTCTTCTCTAGTTGAGAAGTGTAATAACTGTACAATTACTCATAACCTGTTTAGCAATCCGAAGGATGCTATAAGCGGCAGTCTGGGCTCAAATAACGGCACTAATGCTACAAGTACGAATAGTGTTATTGGAATGCCAACATTTGCTGGAGGTACTAGCCCAACAGCACAGCCTGGTTATCAATTAACATCAAGCTCTGTTGGCTACAAGAAGGCTACGGATGGAAATGATATGGGTATCAATTATTACGGTTCCGGTACGCTGACGTCCCCCGTTATTACCACACTCGCGGCGCCTACAAATTTACGATTGAATTAAGGTCGGCAGGAGTTATGACACTGGATCACATTGTTGTTGAATGTGAATATATTCCCTTCGCGAACGAAAAGTTAGCGAAGGGGTAAGGGTTATGCCTCTTTCAGAGAATTTGTAGATAGATAATAAAGAGTTGATTAGAGGGGTACCCCATTCCGGGCTCTGGAAAGATGTAAAGCGCGAGTTTTTATCGGCCAGGGACAATCCCGGGATGCTATCCTTCTAGTCAACTACATTTCAGGCGTCACAACTCCGTTTTACGTCCGCATACGTGGCAATAGTTTCACGATAAACTTCCAGCAATTTCACTCCCGCCGCAGTCCAGGTAATTTCAGGCACGCGACGAAGACTCTTTGCCCGCAACCTCTGCAAAAGTTTGCGATCTTCTTGCAAGAGGTTAATATGCTGGGTGAGCGCCGAGACATCGCCGACCTGGTGTACCAGTGCATTTTCCATATGCTCGCAAATCGCACCGGCCGCCTCCGACACCAGCAAGACACATCCGCTGCCTCGCGCTTCTGAAGTTACAAGAGCGCTCCCCTCTTCAAGGCTTGACAGAACTAAAATGTCGCTCTGCCGCATAAGTTGGGGCACGTCAGTTCGATGTCCTAAAACGTGGACACTTGGATGAGATAGCATCGAAGAGAGTTTTTCAGCATAACCTGGCACAAACCCACCAGCAATCATGAACTTTCCATCGCGGCACGCTGTGGATTTCAACCATGCTTCCAGAGCATAGTGAACACCCTTTCTTGGCGCACAGCCGCCGACAAACAACATAGTCAAGCCTGTACTCTCCTGACGCGGTTCCGAATCGGGATAATAAACCTGTTCGTCGAAACCATACTGATGCCGCATGAGCTTTTCACGAGCGAAGCCGTGTTTCAGAAAGCTGGAGGCTACGAAATCAGACGGGCATAATAACTTGGTCGCTAGCTCGTATTCAGCCTCCTCCTTGTTGAGCACGTCCTTTTTATACGAATGCTCATGATCTGGCGGCAGAACTATTCCCAACCGCTCGCATTCCTTCTGCACGACTTCATATGCAAGCCGAGTGTGCGCATTAGGTCTTTCAAGGACAGTGGGAATGCCAAGACGGGCTGCTGTTTTTAATGTCCTTAGGCCACCCAACGGCCAAGTGTGTACTATGTCTATTTGCCCGACCAGCTTTTCGAGCCGTTGAGAAACGATATAGTCGTGTAGCGAGAAAGCTCGCATGCTACCAAGAACCTTATACGGGATACGTACTTTTCCCCAAGCGAGAGTTGGGTTAATCGTTGCCTCTTTTGGCAAAGGTCTGCTTAGTGCACCGGGGCAAACTAGAACTTCTGCTCCTTCTTTCAGTAGACCATCCACTTGATACCAGGCAGTCGTGCAGATTCTATCCGCTCCTAACTTATGCGGAAAGCTGTACAGGACGCGAACTTTTTCGTTATCTTGATTCATGAAGTTCTCTTTTTGAAATGAAGCTGTAAAATAGAGTTTTGCACGTATACCGTAGCAATATTCCAGTTATAAAAATGCTTCTGCAGCTTTTTCTATTTATCCATAGATTCAACTATCAAGCTTTCCTTTTCCTTCATTTTAGGATCGAACAAGTCAGATTCTCGATATGCAGGAGGCCATTTAGGCTGCAATGGTGATGGCATGTAAGCCGCCAACAATAATGCTAAGGACTTTGCAAAAGACACAGGATAATTTATATTTTTTAGAGAATATAACAGTTGTTTTCGTGCTTGGGAGGTCTTGCCTACTCCCATTAGAGTCTTAGCATAATGACGCCTCTTTGAAGCAAACGCTATTTCGAAGCTCTTGCAGAGACTCTTGTCATGTGCTGCCTTGTAGCGTATTTCAAGTAATTCGAAAGCTTGCAAAGCCAATGCAAGACTTTTTATAAGATTCTCTGATTGACCTGCGGCAATCATACGATAAGCTACAAGAGGTACTGTGACATACACTACTGGGCCTAAAAGCGGCAAGAGGTTGAATAAATAAAAGTCATCCGCCCCGCTCACACAGAAAGGTTCCGGCCCAATCTCCATCAATACTTTTTTAGGAATGCAGCAATAGCTCATCGAAGCAAAATAACCTGTAGTTTTATTATATTGATTGATGAAACTCAAAGGGTTCATTACCTTAATATCATTTAGAAGATTTTTTGGCGTGTTACTATTCCAATCATAAACCCCATAACCGAAGAAGTTCACATGCCCAGTGAAAAAAGCAACAGCGGAATGGTAATCTGCAAATAACCTGAGCTGTGTTTCAAGATAACTAGGATGCCAAATGTCGTCGTGATCAAGAAAAGCTATGAGTTCTCCTTGGGCTAATTCACACAATTTATTACGGGCGCTCGCTACACCTTTGTTCTGTTGCCGAAACACGGTGATTTGTGGCTTATAGTTATTTAGAATGGATACCGTACTATCAGAACTTCCGTCATCCATAACAAGAATTTCATCCGGCTGAACGGTTTGATGCAAAACCGACTCAAGAGTTGCCTGAATAAATGCAGCAGAATTGTATGTCGGAATAACGACACTTATCTTCATAGCCCTCCTCCTATCATCATCTTTATATGATTTACAGTTATAACTAACAAAGAGTATTAGTAACTCTTTTTAGCATAGGTCATATTTGCATGAACAATATTCCAAGATACTCTGGAAGTTAGCATCAACCCCAGCACTTCAAATAGATGAGAATTTGTGGAGTTTTGGAAAAGTCCAAGCAACATCTATGTGCTCTCAAAGTTGATCACCCAACTCTCTCCATCGTCACCAATTTCAGGCGCCATCGGGCTATGGCACACGCCGCGTAACCCCCAGCTGTAACACCTGTTGTCAGCACCTTGTCAATCGTTGGCTAACCCACGCCAAGTTCAGCCCTATCGGCACAAAATTGAAATGACCTCCACTTAACAGAGCATAACTCCAGCTCGCTCAACTTTTCTCTTTTAAGGTTGTTCCTGAATCTGCAAGGTTTGCCAACACCTACCATTCCCACTCTTTTGGCACCAACGTTGCTCATTCCGTTTCCGTGCCATGGACCTGCTTCTCCTATGAAAAAGTATCATGATGGACAGCCTTGGCTTATATAATATATTGATAAATCAATGTACTAGATTTCATGAAAACTATAGTACTCGAATGTTCCCGTTTTCTTGATTCATAAACTTTACCTTATCTTATGCCGCTTTCATTGGACCAGCAGTCGGGCATTCAATACTGAAGATGAGGTTGCGTCATGGTTACGAATATCCATTAACCCATCAACATCAACCTCAGGGGAATTTTTAGCTTTTTCAGCGATCGCAATCAGGCAATCCCCCAACTCCGGCTTCCACTTCAGAATGCAAAACTCCAGGAGTTTAAATATTCTAGCCGACACTTTGGCAGACCAATTCCTGCGTGATCCTTCCGCAGAAGCAGTGCAATTCCGCCGAAGAAGAATACTTTCATAAATAATAGAGGTCGCTATCAAGGGATATATGGATGTTTTATTAAAGCCAGCCATAGCAAGAGCTCTTCGCATTGATAGCATCGAAAATATGTGTAAATGTCTGGGTGGCTCTAACCCACGCCAATCTTGCTTAAAAACGCGATGAGTAAAGCTTGCATTATTGGGGGTAAGAATCACAAGCTTTCCACCAGGCTTCAGTATCCGTGTACACTCCGCCAAGGTCTGTACGGGATCTGGAACGTGTTCAATGAGATGGTTGAAAGTCACCGCATCAAAATAATCATCCGGAAAACCATGTTGCTCCAGAGAATTGCAATGCACAAGCAGTCCCTGTTGAACAGCAACCTTCACAGCATTTTCATCAAAATCAATGCCTTCCACCTGCCACCCCCTCTGTCTCATAGACAGCAGCCACTCACCAGTCCCACATCCTACATCAAGCAAACGCCCGCCTGGAAGAGCCGGTAAGCAACGAACTCCTGCGTCCGCTTCATTCCGATATATGGGTAATAGATACAGAAGGTTGCCCAGAATCCTGGTCAATAAAGGCCGAGAACCTATTTCATAATTATATTCTTTTGCCAGATACCCACGCTCTATCAGGTTTCTGATTCGTCTCAACATTCTGGGTCTTTTGGAGGGATCTCGTGGTGTATGCGTATAATAACTAGCATAAGCCTTTCCGATTTCTTCCTTTAATGGCATAGGATCCAGCCAGATCAGTCCGCAATCCTGATTAACACATTGTTTTAAATTCCATGATCCGTTAGCGCCAAATAGTCGATCCTGCTGATTTGAATAAAGGAATTCCCCTTTGTGGCCACATAAAGCGCAAGTAATACAAGGCATTGTACCGATGGAGGTCTCAACCCCCTCCTTTAGACTCATGTTTGACGAATTTTTATTCATCTCCTTCCCCGAAATCGCATGCTTGCCATTCATAATTACCGGAATCGGGATTCACAAACCTGTCTGCCGAGTTGGAGTTCTCGTCAAGGCTAGTGATTGCTGATCTGCTAACCCTTGGCATAGCATGAACCCCCTCCATGCTGATAGCGCGTTCAAGCGCATGCTCCATGCTACTGGCGGCGCTTTCCCAAGTGAATCTACGGACTGTATTAAATCCATTTTTGACAATATTTCCCCGTAGCGATTCATCACTTAAAAGTTGTTCCGATATTCTTAAATATCCAGGAATGTCACCATAGGGCACAATAAACCCATTCATTCCATCTTCGATAAGCCCTGCGGAATTAATATGCTTAGAGCTTATTACCCCACATCCGCACGCCATCGCCTCTAAAATCGGCAGACAAAAACCCTCGTCTCGGCTCGTGATCAACCAAATCTTGCATCGATTATAGATGTCCCTAGCCTTCTCGACTGAGGGATAGCGAGTATACTCGTAAGATGCCAGTGCTTGAGGCTTTGGAAATGTTCCAAAAACGTGAAGGGGGGCTTCTGGGAACCGGTCATGCAGCGCATTAACCAAATCCGTAGTAATTTCCGATCCCTTGAGAGGAGATCCATGAAAAATGAATCCAATACCATTCCTGTCTCGATTCTCCACAAAATACTCTTCCGGCGAAATCCCGTTGGGTACAATGCCAAGGATCGGAGTTTCGCAATACTCTGTAAGTGTTGTGGCGAGCTTAGGGCTAACTACAATTGTGCGCATTTGACCGCCCCACACTCGCTGTATTTGCTCCCGCCCCTGCTCAACCAACCCATGACAATACCTTACCTTGATGACATTTGCCGGTAAAGCTTGCAATTCTTCTATCGCATCGTTTCCTACAGCGATCACGATTTCATCATTCTTAAACCGAAGATCACTCAAATTAAGAAACGCCTCTTTAGCTCCGACAAATTCATTTATCCAACTAGTCTCGCTAATTCCACAGCAAGCGAGTTTCACGGACCTAGCGAATGACAACATACGATCACTGGAAAACACAGGCCATCTTCTGTAAGCAATTCTTACGGTATGCCCTCGTTTTAGCAACATATTTGCCATTTGCATGGTCACACGAACACCGCCTGAGCAAGCATCGCCGGGTAACAAAAAAGTCAGGCTCATAAGTGCTTTATTTCGACCTGTTTGCTGTTTTTGAGTTAACATCATTCACCTTTTCGCCAAACAATAATTATTTTCTAAAGTCCTCAAGAAACCCCATCGCTAACGCGGGAAAAAAGCACGGATACCGTCGGAGCTTTGCAAATCCATAGACCTATACATGACAAGGACTCCATCAAAAGGAATATCCGTGTCCGACGAAAGAAAATAAATCGTCGGGATCAAGGCCGGCTCATTTATTACACGGAGGAACCAAACGGGAATGCCGGTACTCATTCACTGCATGGGTAATCTTCAATAAGGTCTTTACGTAGCTTTTAGCCATTGCTACACACTCTTACCCTGCAATGTACCGTTGTACTGCAACAGCTCACCCTGCACTGCTGCCTTCAGCACTTGAGCATGGTTAAGCAGGCACATATCCGGATGGAAGCGCGTAGCGGACTCTTCTATTAACTGCTGCCGTCTGTTAAGCCAAAAGGCACGATCGGTGATTAAGGAACTCATAGCCGCGACCAGCGCCTCTCGGTTAGCCTGACGCGCAAAGCGTGCCTTGCGCATTGTTTCCCAATCCACCCGTAGCGGATCTCCGATGGGATTAGGGATGACATGGCCACGCTCCTCATTGACACCAACCTGCTCACGAGCTCCGCCTACCTCGCTGAGTACTACCGGTACGCCGACGTACAATGCCTCCATTGATGCCAGCGACCAACCTTCAAAAAAAGAGTCCAATACGAAGCCATCGGCCGCTGCGAGCAGCCCCGACGGATTTGGTGTATGGTCGCGCAAATGAATGCGATCCCGGCAGGCAAGTCGTTCACGAAGGCTTAGCACCTGGTTGAAATACATCTTATCACTAGGATGACCGGCAATAACAAGGTGAGCTTCCGGGTGCTTGGCAGCCACATCCTCAAAAGCCGCAACCAATCCATAGGTATTTTTCTGCAAACAGTGTCGGGCCAACGACACGAACAGGTATTCATCCCCAATACCCAAGCGTTCACGAAAGCTGTTCCGGTCACAGGGATTACGCCGCTCATCATCCACACCGTTCGGAATTGTCACGATTCGCTCTGGCGGGAAGTCTGGATTGCCGTTAAGGTACTGCTGACGCACCAATTCACTGACAGCAACAATCCCTGTCAGTCGCCGACTGCGCTCAGCTTCTGCGGCCCACTCTGAGCCGAAGTGCGAGTGCATACCGTGCAGAGTATCTAAATAGGGAATGGATAGCCTGATAGCTACCTCAAGAACCCAAGATGGCGCACCGTGCGCACTAATCACGTCTGGCCGCCAAGCTTCTAACCAACATGTAGCTTGATCAGCAGCCAACTCGACAGTCTCGACCCCGCGCTCCAACAACAGTCGGCCAAGCCGACCACGAGGAATTCCATCAACAGAACCGTCCACCGACGCATGCAGCACTGCAGTGTGAATATTGTAACGAGGGAGTCCACGCGCAAGGAAGACAACGACCTCGTCCATGCCACCGACATCTAAGGCAGAGGTGACAAGCAGGCATCTCAGACCATTCTGAGGCTGTACCACCAAGCCGGCAGTATCCGGCAGATTAATAGACGGCAGCGTGGAGTCAGATTCCAAAATTCGAGCCACTTCAGAGCTTACATCCGAGGCAGCTATTGTCTCGCCCCTAGTGATTAGCGGCGTAGACCAATCCTCAACACCCTGATTATTGGCTTTACTGTTGACCAATTTCGCATGCAACAAGCGCAACGGACGTAGAACCACCTCGGGCAAACGAATATTAAATCGCTGCCATCTTAGTACTAGTGCTGTAAGCAGATTGTCTATCACTCCTCTTACCATGGCAGATCTCCGACAATCATGGGATTTTTACCCAGCTAAGTAAACGTAAGCGAACCGGTCCACAGCCCCTTCCGGAACGCCGAAGAAATTGCTCGATAGAATTACCTTTGCGTCGAATATAGTTTCCCATTCTGTCCAAAAGAGCAATCGCGAGAAGACGCCATGCTAATCGTTGGCAAGGATCATGTTTCACTGCACGCCAAGCATGCCATCGCGCTGTTGCGTAATCGCCGACCGTTTTTGCCACAAACGCCGTATGGAATAACTCTGCGCCTATGTCATCATCTGGAGTAGCAGGTGACTGTGTTTTAATAGCCATCACGTGCCATTGGCTCAAATTGATGTCAATGTCTGTCATCATGCATGACGAGTTAGGAATTAGTTGAGGACTGTGCTTCAGTTGATCGGTCTTCTGGTAGAGGATATCCAAACGAGCCAACCAACCTTTACCGACATGGTCCACCAATAACCGTTTCCGCAAAGCATCTCCGAGCTCCACCCGTGTTTCGGGTTCGCAAATCAATAGTTCTACTTGATTTATGAACTCCTGCTCAGTTTTTGGATTTTGGAGGATATCCACTAACGCATCATCATTGGCCACCAGTAAGGGAAACAACGGCGCGTAAGCAGGCACTACCGGAAGACTGCTCAACGCGGCTTCCAGCAGCGCTGTCTGTGAACCAAACGGAAAGCTCTCAAGATAAATATCTGCCGCTATACGGTATATTGAAGGATCTTCAATGCTTCCTATAAAATGTAGACGGTTATGAATCACACAATGTAAAAAAGGAGTAATCCCCGCGATCGATTCACCCACCACGTATAGATGAGCATTAGGCTGGCGATCTAAAATCTTGTTAGCAGTCATCACAAAATCATAAAATCCATGCGGACGATACTTTTCTGCCCGACCGATACTCAGCAGCATAACCTGATCTGCTCCAATTCCCAGTAATTGCCTGGCCTCAATCCGCGACATGTCGATTTTTGGATCCAATAGAGGGATAGGAATAACTGTGGTGCGAGACGTAAACCTTCTCTCTGCCGTAAGTTCGGCCCCAGCCGTCCGCAAGTTGACCACTAAATCTGCCACCGAACTGCCAAGCCAAAATAGGTGATCGCAATGATCTATCAATATAATCGGCGGACATTCCTGTATTGCGAATGCGGCTATCGGCACTACATCAGCGCCAATCAGATGCCAGACCACTAAGTCTGCATTACTCCTCGCTATTTCTCTCAACAATTGCGCTTTCTGACAATGGTCAGTGTCCTGGGGCAATATCATCAAACTACCGCCACTGTTTTGAATAGCCTCATCAAACCTTTTTGGCACATCCCCCGAGTGATCTACCAGCACTAATGAGTGGCACGAAGTTGAGTCATTGCATATCCAATGGTACAAGAGCTGCCTGTGACCGCCCATGGCAAGCCCCGGAGTAACATGCAAAACTCGACGACGACCGTCTTTGCGAACAACCGGAAGTGAGCAGCTCTCCAATTGAACAGGATGCAAGTCCAGGTCTGTCCCAATATTGAATGCCAAGTTCTCAATCGTCCCATCTACGAATCGCCCAGTATGAAAATATCCGGCGAACCATGCCGCCCTCTCAACTGAACGAAGCACTGCTTCCCTTTCTTTCTTGAGGTTCATAGACAGGATTTTTCTGATGAACCATTCATAGGCGTCGCTATTTGATTTCAAAAACACAGAAGGTCTCCATTTTAGAGGTATAGTCAATAGAGTTTTCACTGAATCTTTTTATTAAAAAGAACACAATCACTCATTTCCTCACCTGAGTCGAGCAGCCGATGTGAACGAAATCCTAAACCATCTTCATACGCACGAAGTAGTTCGGGCACTGAGTATTCCCATGCCAGTGCGCCGGTCACTCGATGGCGGCCAATTTCACCCATTTTTTTGCGTTCCTCCGGATTGTCCAATAACCAATTAACTCGCTCCGCAAACTCTGCTTCGTCATTTGGCTTTACATAGATTGCCGCATCCTGAGCGGAAAAGCGGGTTTCGACCAAGTCGAACGCTACCGTCGGCTTTCCTAATGCCATATACTCCATAAGCTTATTCATCGTGGATTTGTCATTCAACGGACTTAACGGGTCCGGTTGCACGCATACATCAACCGCCGAAAGGTACTTGCGGGATTCGAACTCGGAAAGCCGGCCGGTAAACAACACGTAATCCTCGATTTCCAACTCCTTGGCTAAGGCTTGCACGCCAGAGAAGGCATCTCCATTTCCAATAATGACGGCCAGAAAATCGCGCCGTCCCAAGGTGAATACCATCTCGCGTATAGCCCGCAGCCAGTAATCTACTCCGTCCTGCGGTCCTATAGTGCCAATGTATCCAATCAGATAATTTGCGCGCCCAACCAAATCAGGGACAGGCTCCAGCGGTTGATAGGTAAGAGGTGGTCCATTCCGAACGATAAACACTTTGTCAGGATGCTTGCCTCCCCGCTTGATGGCTACTTGCTTGTAGGATTCATTCGTAACGATAACTGCGTCAGCCGCTGCATACGAAAAGCGCTCCATAAAACACAAAATTTTATAAATGAGGTTTTCGCGTGGTTGCTCAAAGCGAGAAAGATAAGTCTCTGGCGCAAGGTCGTGTTGGTCAAACACAAAGCGCTTCCCAAACAATTTGAATATTGCGCCGATGACACTAAGTGTATCAGGGGGATTGGCCGCATGGATGACGTCAACGCCTTTGCTTACCGAGACCCATGCGGTCAACAACAACATGGCGAAGGTGGCATAGCCAAACTCAAAAGCATAACTGAGTACACCTACGCCTCCGGGAGGTGCGGGAAAGCGATAAACACTGATGCCTTCAATGTCTTCCATCCACGGTTGAGCAGCGCCTCTTGGAGCAATGACCGTCACCTGGTGTCCGGCTTCAAGCAAGGCTTGCGCCTCCCTGCGTACCCGGAAATCAAAAGGATACGAATTATTTTCGACAAGCAACAACACTCTAACTGACGAAGACATGGTACTGCTCCTTTGCTGATTCATCCCGATTCGCATCATAGTTTTTTATATACATTTTCTTATCCCGAAATAGATTGCCAATAAGCTCTTTTTTTCTGGTATTAGTACTTATCACAGCATGACCTTCCGCTTTTCAATTAGGGTTATCGATTCTGCTATGCGTTCAAATTGAGTATTTCATTCGACACGTTGCTTGCCGATTTCTCTGTAAGGCTTTGCGTTTGACATACCCTATTTTTCAGCAATTTTTTAATAATATTGGGCTTGCTTTAAAAATTTTTTTAGTTAGCCGCTTAACTCTGTTGCTGCATATGTTCCGGAGGACTCATTCATCCATTTGGCTTTTACTCCATCGTTCCTGTTCTTCAATGTTTATTGAGTGAGATGACGGTCTTTTCAAAATTGACAAGGGCTCAGCCTCAGCTTTAGCACGTAACACTCTAGTTAACGGCCTAATTACCCTGTCTGTCTCGTGTACCTGATTTAGGGCTTATTGTTCCTCATTTATACTCAACATTAAAGTTGGTGCAACTACCTAAGCAACACTACCTATTGATGGTAATTCTGTATGTGTCAGGATAGTTGCCGCTTCAAATTTTCAGAATAAATAAGAGTTGTTATGAACATAAAAACCAATCTAAAGAAGACCTCAAGCAAGTGCTGGTAAAAGCCTATTATCATGGCAGTCAGACGGTTTCATGCCACCAGGGGCAAATGAACATCAGCACATTTAGCTTAAATAACTGTATGAAAAAACCTTTACCATAAATGAAAACCGATTTTGGAATCAGAGGCATGAAGAGCGCCTGAATGCGCTTCATGATAGCCATGGATTATTGGGCGAAACGTTGAAAGCCTGGTGTCGGGAACGCAGACTGTCTTCTCATCAATTGACGCAGTGGCAGGCGGAACTCTATCAGCTTGGCGGCGCAGCCTTAAACCGTGAAGAGGCGCAGGGCTTGCGTATCCTGAAAGCCGAAAACCAATGCATTGAACATGCGTTGCAACGCAAGGAAAAAGCTCTGGCCGAAACCGCTGCACTGCTGGTATCACAAAAAAACTATCGAGCACTTTTAAGGGGCAAGACCTAATGACCTCATTGGCAGAGCGCCAACATGTGAACACATTACTGAAGGAGGCTGTCCCGGCCACCGTCCTCCAAGCCCCCGCCTGCGCAGTGCTGGGATTGAGCGAGCGTCCCGAGCAGGCCCGAACTAGACCCCCTGCGATCAATGCTACGGCACTGAGCCCGCTATACAGTTATTCAGGATACTGTCACGCTAATTTTCTGGATTTGCGAGAGCAAGCAATAGCTGGGGCTGACCGCTATAAATGGACCGGAACGGCAGAAAAGTTTCTAGAGCCCTATTATGAACCTCTGGGAAACGATTATCGGCTGCTGCAGGGAGTCAAATTCGATACGCGTTCCGGCACTCAGATCATCAAGCTTTTTGACGAGACTGTAAAACAAGGGCGGTTTTTGCAAGTTGTGATTGCTAATGCCAATACCCTAAACATTGCTCGCGCTGCTGATAACTATCGTGCGCTATTACGTAATGCTTTAGTCTTGAACGATGGCATAGGCGTCAGCATCGCAAGCCAGTTGAAATATAGCCAGAAGTTTAGTGAAAATTTGAACGGTACAGATTTTATACCTCGCTATCTCGCCGAATCACGCATTAAGCTGAGAGTATTTCTGCTTGGGGCGCCATCTGATGTGGCTAAAGCCTGCTTTGAACAATGCCGCCAACGGTTTCCACAGCATGAATGGCTCGGCTTCAATAATGGCTACCTCAGTTCGACGCAACATCATTCACTTTGCGAACGTATCCGTGAAATGCGTCCTGACGTTCTACTGGTTGGAATGGGAAATCCCTTGCAAGAGTTCTGGATACGCCAGTATGGAACGAATACGGGGGCAAAATTGTGTATCGGCGTCGGGGGGTTATTCGACTTTCTGGCTGGAAAGGTCAATCGGGCGCCAAGCTGGGTTCGTCGTCTGCGCTGTGAATGGGTTTACCGTTTAGTAGTTGAGCCGAGGCGGATGTGGCGGCGATATCTGATTGGCAACATAACGTTTTTCTTAGCTGCTTGGAGAGAGTCTGCATGAGTTGCGCTATTCCTAAGGCGGGAAAGCCAAGAATTCTCCATATCTCTGCCGATTACCCGGATGCAAATCGTACGGAGACGACACAAGCAATACGAACTTTTGTAACCGCTAACCACGAGCTGGATTATTTTGTCGTCTCGCTAAATCGCGTTGCCAATCCGCTCAGATGCAATATTATTAAAGGCGATGGTCAAGGTGATCATCGGGTTCTTTCCATGCGCTATTGGGGCTTGCCATATGGCATGTTCTTGGCGCTGTCCATGCTGATTGTGGCTTTTCGTGTCCGCAGAGTGCTGGCGCATCAACAGATCAAGGTTGATTTGATCCATGCACACAAACTCACTTTTGAAGGCTTGACGGCCCGGTGGCTAGCGCGCTGGTTAAATATTCCACTGATCGTGTCAGTGCGCGGTGAGGCCGAGTCAAAAATTTTGCGTTTCAAGCCGCACTACAAGAGATTGATCCAACAAGTGATTGAGGATGCTGTGCGCGTCTTATATGTATCGGCTTGGTTCCAGCCTATCCTCAACCGGTATTTTGATATTCCGGTTGACAAGCAGGCATTCTTGCCAAATTTTGTGAGCGAAAGTGAAACGATGCATTCGGATGAATTCGATTATGATCATCTCGTGGCTGTGCTGAATGTCAACATCTTTCGGAAGAAAGGCCTGAATCGTTTACTACCCGCTTTCAGCCATGCTTTAAAGCGCTTTCCGAATGCCAAGCTGGATATCATTGGACGTGGTAGCGTACGGATCATTGCGGAAGTAACTGCGCTAATTGCCGACTTGGGCTTACAGGACCATGTCAGGCTCATAGGCCCACTTGGTAATTCCGAGCTGTTACAGAGGCTGCATCGTTACGGCGGCTTGACTCTACCTAGCCATAACGAAACTTTTGGCATGGTTTACGTGGAAGCATTGCTATGTGGGATTCCCATTCTTTATTCCAGGGGGACAGGCATAGACGGCTTTGTAGATTGGATACCCGCCAAGGCTGGAGTTGATCCCGGTTCGGTAGAAAGTATTGCAGAAGGATTGGAAGATCTTTTGAAAAATCAACAAGACTATCGACAGTGGTTAAAAGAAAACCACGGAGTTATACGATCAAGTTTTGGTCGCGAGTCCTACCTTGCCGCATACAATGAATTTATCCGGGAGTTGCTGTCAGGTTCAAATTGATCATTTTTACTATAGTTCAAGCGTATTGGCTCTGTTCTACAACGGCTACGGCTGCCCGGTGCGGATTACCGGAGCGTGATAACGTGGCTATATTTAAGCCAACACTGATGTGGCGGCTCTAGGTAGCCAATCCGCACTATGCTAGTTACGCAACGCCCTTCCCAGTCACCAACCAACGCAAACATACAAAGTCTTTTTCTAGTTTATATTTGCTTTCAATTGAGCGCCCGAAGCCTAGACTTCGCTTTATGCCGCGAACCAATAGCCGAAATCCATGATGTGACAATATGAGAAAATAGCAAGCGATCTGCCCCGCAATTCCATAATGCTTCCGCCAATATTTCAAAGTGGCACGTAGTATTTCAATGCTGTAACGAAGCGGTGCATTTGCCGTGCTGCCGCCGCCAAAATGTGTTGCAGTGGCGTCAGGGACAAACATCAGCTTCCATCCGGCATCCCGAAAACGCTTGCACCAATCGATATCCTCTGCGTAGAAAAAGAACCGCTCATCCATGCCCCCAACCTCGTCCACTGCCTTTTTTCTTGCTACGCAGAAACAACCGCTCAATACTTCTGCCTCTATGTACTTATCATAGTCGCGATACGGCACCTCAAACCCAGAAAACATCTGCCAATCCGGCAAAATGCGGTCAAGTGTCAGCATCCTGCACAAGGTATTCCATAAAGTCGGAAGCTTACGGCAAGTCCGCTGCAAATTGCCATCGCCCCCAATGATTCGTGGACCAACCATACCAACGTCGGGATGCTGATCAAGAAACGCGGCAAGCTTTTCAAAACAACAGGGATGGACGATAACATCCGAATTCACCAGAGCAAATATGGAACCTTTAGCATGCTTCATGGCCAGATTATTCGCCCGTGCAAATCCAAGATTTTCCTCCGCTCGAATCAACGTTACTTCCAGAAAATGTTTCGCTACCATTTCCGGTGAGCCGTCCTTAGAGGCATTATCCACCACAATCACCTCCTGTACGCAAGATGCGCCTGTTTCGCGAATTGAATCCAAACAATCCCGCAAATAGTCGCGGGCGTTCCAGCTAACGATAATGATGGAAATTGATTTCATGCTTGTAATGTCTGAGTAAGTTTAAAAAATGGAAATCATGCATAAGATGCGTGACATGGAATTAAACTGTAAAAACGTCCTCCAAGTGGATGGTTTCGCACGGAGTGATCAAGAATTGAGCAGGACGCTTTAAAGTGCGATTTAACCAATGGCCGATGCTCCAAAGCGACTGTGTTTTCTGCTGGCCGAGCTTTCTCGCACATTATTACCTCCAGCCGTGACATAGCGCGATTGTCTAATACGAATAACGGGAGGCTGGACTTCAACATCCGCAACAAGCTTTGTAATTTTAACGGCGCTAATGCAGGCCAAAATAAGGTAGAAGAACACTACGGATTGGTCGAAAAGAGAAATAGAAAAAAACACCCACACGTACCCAAACAAGGTCGCCCCTAATGTCCAGGCAAGGTAACAATGTTCTGTCGACACATTTTCGTTCTCCCTCAACGTTCTTCCTACCATATTGAACGCAAAAGTCAGAACGAGTATAAAAAGGAATATCAACGGAAGTCCTGCACTGACGCCCATCGCCAAAAAGTGATTTGTTATATCGGCATGCTGATCGTTGGCGAGCGTTCCTGTTGCCATCCAGTGTCGCGTGTAGTCTGTACCAACTGACCACCATTCGTGCAAATGTTCAATAGATGTACGAATCAACTGAGCCCTATAATAACCCGTACTACCACCCGCAATGTCGATTCGAGCCATCAGAAAGTATATAGGCGCTTTCATTACCATATCCAGGATAACAACGGCAACCAGCGCAAGCCGCCGGAAAGCTCCTAGATACCTGCGAATGCTCCAAAATAACAATCCAAATATGCTGAAAAACAGCATCATGACCGGGCCACTTGAAGTAGTAGCAAAAACCATTCCTCCTGCGCCAAAAAGCCCTAATATTGCAAACTTGCGATAATTTTTCCATAGATATAGAGTCATAGGAAAACATCCAGCCCCAGCTGTTCCGGCTAAAATTGAATGCCCAAACGCACCTTGAGCACGGAAACGCCCTTCTCGAAAATCAGGAATCATATTTACTCCGCCAAGCGCCGCTATATAATTTTTGCCGGTAAGCTTTTCTAAAAGCATGAGTATTGCGACTGGAACTAGAATAATGCAGATAACCTTAAACACATACTTAACGTCTTCGTCATTCTGGATAAATATCCGAAACAAAAAATAGCTACCCAGATTAGTCCATAAAACTCCAGCTCGAAATACCCAAGCCTCGGACGTATGAAAAGCGCTGCTTCCGAATAACCATATGGCCCACAGGATCAAGAATCGATCGATATTATTCATCCCCCCCGCGATCAATTCCCCTTTCGACAGCACACGAATCATGCCGACAGTTATCAGAAGCTGTACTACGGTAAAATGAGCCGGTCCAACCATCAGCACTTGACCACGGGTTATATATAAGGCTCCCAGCAACAGAGGAATTGGCGCCAATCTCCTCGGCAAAGTAATGAGGAACAGGCTGGCAATCAAAGTGAATACCAATCCGATAGGATTCATTTACGAACTCAAAACCGTTGGCGATACATTAACAAACTGTTGATGCCAAAGCGCCAGCACAAGCAAGCTGAAAACCTCTTTGGAATAACCTTTACCTTGCTGATGCGTTTGTATCAGGTTGGTAACCGCCTCCCTACAAAAATACGAATCCGACCCCCCACTGCTTGACAATATCGTGTCAAATACAAAGTCCTTCATCTCCTTACGCATCCAGCTATCGTAGGGGACCGGGAATCCTGTCTTTTTACGGTTCAGAATTTCTTGGGGAACAGTCTCAACCAAAGCCGCCTTCAGGATGCGCTTCAGTTTCCCACCACTTACTTTGTAATGGAGTGGCAGCGCAGCTGCAAATTCAAGAACCCTATAATCGAGAAGAGGAACCCGAAGTTCAACCGATGCCGCCATCGTCATTTTGTCCGCTTTAACCAGCAGGTCGTCTGGCAGCCAAGTCTTGGTGTCCACATATAGCATGCTATTCAGCAGGGGGTGACCGTTCATCCGCTCGAACAACTTGCGTGTGTGCATTCCCGGTGCCTGAGTATCGAGAAGTGCAGCAAATTCATTATTGTAAAGTTCGGGCTTGAGTTGATTGAAAGGCGTGTAAGGCGTTGCTGTGCGACTCAAATAGTATTCCGCAAGCGTTGGATCGATCAGATTCGCATAGTTCCCGCCTCGCTTGAAGCCTGCATGCCCCAGCGCTTGAAACCCCAAGCCCAGAACCTGTTTAGCCGGTCCAAAGGTTGATTTCAATTTCTCAAGCATAAGAAGATTGCGGTAAGTTTGATAACCACCAAAGGCCTCATCGCCCCCTTCACCCGACAACAACACTTTGACTGAAGATTGCCTAGCCAACTGCGACACAAAATACAGCGCTATTGCAGGAGGCTCACAGACCGGCTCTTCCATGTGCCAGACATACTTGGGAAGAAATTCGCGAAAATCATTAGCGGACATTGAAATATCGTTATGAATTGTGCCGAATTTCTGCGAGGCCAATTTGGCATAAGGGCGCTCATCCTGAAACCCTTCTCCACTAAAGCCCATGGTAAATGTGTGGATTGGCCTATCCGCGTGCTGAACCGCATAACTCAGTATGCCTGTAGAATCCACGCCACCACTTAGCAATACGCCCACCGGCACATCGCTGATCATGTGATCCTTTACGGTACGGCTAAGCAATTTCTGCAAACTATCGACAGCCTCATCGAAGCTAGGGGGGCATTCTGGTATTCCAAAGTGCAAGTCCCAATACTGCTCTACTGACACACGCCCGTCCTGTACAGTGAGGTAATGCCCGGGATCCAATTTGAAAATACCTTCAAATAACGTTTCATTACCCGCCAAATAATAGTAAGTAAGAAAACTATCTATGGCGCGCGGGTTGATCCGACGATCGATGTCCGGATCGACCAGAAGAGATTTCATTTCTGAAGAAAAAAGTAAGGACTTGCCGGTATTGGCATAGTACAGAGGTTTTACGCCAACACGATCGCGAGCCAGAAGCAGCCGCTGTTGACGCTCATCCCAAAGGGCAAAGGCAAACATGCCTCTGAGCCGAGCCACGCACTGATCCCCCAACTCCTCATATAAGTGAACAATAACTTCAGTATCCGTTGAAGATTTGAATTGATGGCCTCTCCCTTCAAGCTCGGTCCGCAGCTCGTGGAAGTTGTAAATCTCCCCATTGTAAACCACCCACACCGTGCCATCTTCGTTGGACATCGGTTGCCCTCCGGTATCCAAATCGATGATGCTCAATCGGCGGTGTCCCATGCCAACGGGTCCCGATAGGAACTCTCCGCTCCCGTCCGGTCCTCGATGTTGAATCATATCCATCATCTGGCGGATAAGCTCCTGACCAACAGGATTTTGCCGGTTAAAGTTCAGTTTTCCACAAATTCCACACATTAACTTTCCTTATCGAAGTTCAGGCCGACGGCAGCCATTCTGGATTGAGCATAATCATTGAGCCGGCTTCGCCCACCGGCGATATAAAACGTGAGCAAAGGCACTGACTTCATATTCGATGCCATCGTCATTGAATAGACCCAGCGCAATCATATTTAGGAAATAGCCTTTAGAGCTCCGGTTACCAGCCATAATGCAACCCACAACCACTGCCATTGACGTTAGACAAAAAACTATTGTTAGGTCTGACCGTATATGCCGGGCCGGCGTAACAGGAACCGAATCTGCTGCTGCCGGAGGTAGCGGATGGCTTCGTCGTCCTGCACCTGGGGTATTCCCTTCAAATAGCCTGTACAAAATCCTGCCAACAATGCTACCGACTCAAGAATGAACGGTTTACGCAGGGCTCTCTTCACACATTTGGCCAACATAAAAATCGGATGATAGCCCGTAATGTAGTTAGCGCGCCCATTTTTGAAGCGGTCGCGCCAAAAACCTTCCGCTCCGCCAGTGGGCTTGTGCTGAACCAGATTGAGATCAGCAAAAGTTCGTGTCGTCCAGCCGTGCAGATTGGCCTTGACTTCGTCTATGGTGTCCCAGCCCGAGGCTTTGACCAACTGGTTGATTTTTTCCCAACAGGCGCGGCGGTAAATTTTGGTTGCTCCTCTAACATGAAATTGCGGGTCTCCCGCAGAATCTACTTTCAATTGCCCATTTTCCAACTGACAGATTGTTCCTCCGCCAATTCCCAATTCCTCTTCGGCATCAAAAATTTTGAAGCACTGTTCGAAATAATCTGGGGAAAACGACAGGTCACCGTCTAGCTTGACGATGAAATCCCAATCGTCATCGTTCAGTACGGAATACCCCGCATAGAAAGCTTCCATAACTCCGCCGCCGGCAGCCCGGAATCCCCGGTTTTCTCTGTGGATCACTTTTATCCAGCCGGTCTGAGCTGCGTGAGCATCCAGTATTTGGCCCGTACCATCAACTGAACCGTCATCCACAATGATCCATTGGGAAGGCAGAATAGTCTGACAAGAAACGGATTCGAGCGTTCTTTCTATATAGAGCGCCTCATCTCGTACTGGCGTTATAATGATGTATTTATGTTTAGTGTTCAATTTCTGGGACTCCTGTAAAAGTTTTTAAGGATAACTGAAACTGCTAATCTCCTGATTCTGCATGAACCTCATTGATTCGGGCACAATCACGGTAGTTACAATGATTGGCTTGTTCCCAATTGATAAATACTTTGCTCTTTGCATGTCATGGTTTGCTTCAATGTAAAAAACACTCGCAATTTTTATGGTACACCTTCATTTTCAGTGCCCTCTTGTCAAAGCTTCGGTTACAGCGCCTTGAGGATTATCCAAAGCTGCCGTCATTTCTAACCAGCCTCGGATACATATCCATACTGGTATGTTGGCAGTGGTTGTCTCGATTTGTTTAGAACCAATCCAAGCAAGTTTGTCTGTTCCAGCATGAACATGGAATGCTGAAGCTCTTCGGAAGTATTTTTCCCATCCTCGACAACAAGTAGCGCAGCATCGGCATAGGGCATCAATACCATCGCATCGTCCGCTGCAAAAAGCGGCGGAAGATCGAAAATAATGATTCGGGATTCGTAGCGGGACTTAATTTCGTTAATCAGGTTGACCATCTTTCTGGATGAAATTAATTCCGAAGAATTGTTGCTGGAATGGTTCCCAGGCAGTACAACCAGACGCTCAATGCCGGGGTTGATTAAAGTGTCTTCTACAGAAACATCCATTTTCAAGCAATCGACAAGCCCGAATTCCCACTCAAGACCCAAGCATTTGCCCACTCTTGGGCATCTGAGATCAGCATCAACGAGCAAAACGCTTTGATTTCCCTCCATCGCTATGGCAATCGCCAAATTTACGGATATGAAAGTTTTTCCAGCTCCTGGCGTCGCGCTCGTTATAGCGAAGCTGTTCCAGCTATTCTCCCGCAACTGTTTGAGGACGTTTGTTCGGAGCACTCGAAACAGATCCGCTCGAGGATCATTGTTGAGTCCCATAATGACCCGGTTATTTAGCAGCACATCCTTATCGATAACGACCTTCTGAGTTTTCGTGTATCGTATCGAGTCGAGTGGATGTTCATTAGCATTTTTAATCATTAATTTTTCTCCAGGAAAGGCGCTAGCGGAAGAAAAAAGAAATATATTAAAACGGCGATAGTCCATAGGGTCATAACTGCGCCAGACCAGACTACAATTTTCCTCTTTCGCTTCTGCTTAGCGAGGCGTTCTTCTAACTCAGATAAGGACTCGATGTAGGGGATTACAAGTAGCGGCATAAGACCGGTGATTTTACTAATTGCTCGGTATCCCCTAACTCCAGGCTCAAGAAATTCAACAAAAAAAGCGACACCAAAACCTGCGATGATTCCCGCAAACAAACCACCTATGGCCACTTTGCTTCTAATCGCTTTTTCTGGATACACAGGAACGGCGGGCTGTTCAATAAGGGTAAGGGTTTGCCCTTGCTGCTGCTGCTCCAGTGTTTTAACCAGTTTGGCATCCAGCCATTTATCTTTGAGCTGAGTGTATTTCCTCATGATGTTATCTCGCTCTCTTACCAGATCGGTATAGGCCATTTCAATCTGAGGGGCCTGCAAGAGGTCATTCCGCATTTTTTCAAGTTTCTCTTTCAAATAATCCTGCTTCTGCATCAATGACTGAAGTTCTGATTGGCTGCTTTTGTACTGTGCCTCTACACTTAAATAAGCGGGATTAGCAGTATGCGTAACCGCCACCGCATCTTGCCCATGTTGCGAGCGCGTCGGCATGTTTTTCAACTGTTGTTCCAGCCTAGCGATTTGCTTTCTACGTTTGACCGTGTCCGGATGGTTATCGGCATATGTTTCTTCCAATAATTTAAGTTCGCGCCTGGCTTCTGCCAACTGGTTGATAATGTCTTCCTCGACAAATTGCCCTTCGAAGGCAGGATCCAAAGTTTTTATTTCGCGTTTCAGACGAACCACTGACGGATGTGAAGATGAATAAATGCTGGAATATTGAAGGTACTGCGCACGTAATGTTCTTAGGAAGTCTTCCTTGCTCTGTGGCGTTTTGTCATTGAGCTGGACAGGTAGCTCTTGTTGCTCTCTTGCCAACGCCGACGCTAAGAAAGCAATTCTTTCCTTCGAAGTGCGGATCAGGCCATCGGTGTCTCTCAGCTCACTCTCTGCACGATCTATCGCAGCCAGATTACCTTCCACTTGCTCCGGCAAAATGAAATTATATTGCTCCTTGTACTTCGCAATCTTACCGTCAATTTCCTGAAGCTCTCGTTCTAGCTTGTCTGATTCCTCCATGAGGAAATCAGTCGCTTTAATAGCGCGCTGAGTTCGGGCCTTATCATTTTGCTCAATAAATAGAGCCGCTAATTTACTTGCAACCTCTTTTGCCGTAATTGCTTCGCTATGGCTATATGAAATATCAAAGGCGATCTCGGCCATTCCGGAGCCAGTCTTGGGAGTTAGAGACGAAGTGACTAACTTAACGTCAGTGTTGCCCCTAAACAAATCCGCTAATTGATATTTTGGAAAGCCATCCTTGATATCTCCATAAAGGCCAGTCGAGTCAATAATGGACAGCACGTTATCGGTTGTCATGACCCTTTGATAAATTGATTGAATCTGCTCCGATGCATATTGAGAGGCTGTTGATTCGAAGAGGTTTGTTGGAATCGGCGCTTCGATCAGCATCGTTGCTGTCGATCGATAAATTTTGGGTAAATTATAGGCAACAATGACGGATGCTAAGCTGACAAGCAGCCAAGTAACTACAATGTAGTACCTGCGCCGCTTAACAAGGTCAAGATAATCGGCTAGTGTTTTAGTATTCTGTTCCATAATTTAAAATGAGAATTTTACTTAGCTAACACATAACTCCAATGCATCATGAAGCAATGCATCCTGAAGCGCCTTTACTACGTAATCTTGCTGCTCAAGACTCATTTGAGGAAATAACGGTAAGATCATTGTGCGATCCTGCGCCTCTTGGCTATGCCTAAGGCACTTGCATGATCCGCCAGTACAGCCCTCCTTCCCAGTTCTACAGGCGCATAACCAGGTATTAGCCGGGTAAGAGTCTTCTCGATGTGAACACATCACACCTCTGCGCGTCGCCACCCCTTCATCCAGCATGGACTGCATAACCTGCCGTTGGTCTGCTCCGGTAGGCAGTCGAACGCAAAAGCTCTGCCAGGTACTGTGTGCCCAATCCGGTTCCTCAGGTAAACCCAGCCCTGGTGTTTTTGCGAGAAGCGACTTGTAGCGGGAAGCTAACTCTCTACGCTTATGGACAATCTCGGGTAGACGCTTTAGCTGCTCCCGGCCAACCGCCGCCTGGATATCAGTCATCCGGAAGTTGTGGCCGACAATAGGATAGGATTCGAAAATTACCTGGCTTGAGCCATGACGAACGGTATCGGGGACACTCATGCCATGCTGCCGCAATAGCCTGAACTTCGCATCCCATTCCTCATTCGCTGTAGTGATCATTCCACCATCGCCAGTGCTGATCACCTTGCGCGGATGAAACGAAAAACAGGCAATATCGCCTTGCGGCTTGCCGATCTTTTCCCATTGCCCCTGCCAAAGAATTTCACTGCCGATGGCGCAAGCGGCATCCTCAACAACGGGAAGCGAGTAACGGCGCGCTATTTCAACGATTGCCGCAAGATTACAGGGCATTCCGATCTGATGTACACATAAAATGGCTCGAGTACGATCTGTCACTGCGCTTTCAATCAACTTGGGGTCCATATTGAACGTAGCGGGCTCGATGTCGACGAATACCGGTGTGGCGCCACAGTAGCGGATCACATTAGCGGTAGCAATAAAGGAGTGGCTAACAGTTATGACTTCGTCGCCCGGCTGCACGCCTAGCGCCAGCAGCGCCAAATGCAAGGCAGTGGTACAACTGGATACCGCACAGGCATATGGCGCCCCTACGTATTCTGCAAACTCCTTCTCAAACGCGGCAACTTCCGGACCCTGGCTAGTCCAACCGCTCAATATAACGCGTCGCGCTGCCTCCGCCTCATTCTCTCCCATCATGGGTTTAGTAATTGGAATCATAGTGCCATCTCCATCTTGCTTGTGCGTTGCACCTCCGCCTTGCTCGTCTGCCACCAGTCGACTAATCGCGAAAGCCCATCTTCCAGACTCACCTGCGCCTTGAACCCAAGCACTTGTTCAGCCTTAGTGGTATCGGCCAGGCGTCGGGAGACAGGGTTCACTGCCCGCTCGGGCCCATACTCTGGTTGTAGATCGGATCCCATCACCTTAAGGAGCGCGGTAGCCAAATCATTGAGGCTGGTCTCAGTACCACTGGCGATATTGAAAACATCATCGGTCAGTTCCGATTGTAAGGCCAAGATATTGGATCGGGCGACGTCTTCAATGTATACAAAATCCATAGTCTGAGTTCCATTCCCCAGGATCAGTGGCGGCTGTCCGGCAGCGATGCGTTCCATCCAGCGGATTAGCACCTCGGTGTATTTGCCATGAATATCCATGCGAGGACCGTAGACATTAAAATAGCGCAATGCCACGTACGGCAGCCCGTACATATCATTGTATGAGCGCAGCAGTCCTTCCAGCATAATTTTGCTAGCGCCGTACCAGGTGCGGTTGTTGTAAGGGTTGTGATCCTCGCGCGTAGGGAAAGTGTCCGCCAAACCATAGATCGATGCAGAGGATGCTGCCACTACCTTTTTTACACCTGCAACCTGTGCGGCTTCCACGACATTGAAGCTACCGTCACACATTACCTCCATCGCCTCGCGTGGATTGGCCGCACAAGCGGTGATGCGGAGGGTTGCCATATGAATCACCGCATCCATGCCTTGCATAGCGTTATGAACGGACTCAGGGTCACGAATATCTTCCTGAATCAGTGTCACACGGGGATTTTTCAACGCCGCCTCAACATTGGCCAGAGTCCCCCGGCTTAAATCATCGAGAATAACGATCTTTGCTGGTGAATAGTCCCGCAGTAATAAATCTATAGTAGTAGAGCCGACTAGACCACAACCGCCAGTCACCAGTATGTTTGAATCTTTAATATCCATTGTTCAGCTTACCCCTTTCTATTGAAGTCTTCGTTTCATTTAAAAAAAACACTGAGGCTGACCTTGTAGCAACAAGTCAAAGCATTATCATTAAATGCTTCGCGCTCTACGCGCTTCATCTTGCTTTGATAGACTTGGCCTATTCCCAATCTCATGTGCAGGATTACCTACAACCCGGGCGCCGTCCGCAATGCTATTAATGACGTTGCTACCGAGACCAACCAAAGCTCCACTGCCAACGTGCAAGCCGTTCATGATGCTTGAACCACTGCCGATGTAACAGTTTTCTCCGACGACAGTGTTGCCTGCAATGGTCACGTTGGAGCCGATGAGCGCCCAATCACCCACCACCACGTCATGATGAATCACCGTGTTCGGCAGAATACAGTTGTGCGAACCGATACGCGCATTACTCGTAATCACTACGCCCGCCATAATCAATACGTTGCAGCCAATCGAAGCAAGAGGAGAAACCCTGGCCGTTGGATGAACCACTCTGGCAAACCGTTCTTCCGCAATACCCAGCCCCTGAATAGTTTCTTTTCGAGATCGATAGGAACTGGGACTACCCGGAATCGCTAAGACACGCGCATCGGAAAACCGTGCAAACGCCTCTCTGTCCATGACCGGATAGCCGTTCGGATCTGTGCCTTGCTTCTCGGGTGTGTCATCCACAAAACCGATGAACCGGTAAGCGCTTCCAATGCAATCCAATGCCTCGATACCGTTGCCGTTATAGGGAAAAATCAACAGTGGCTCCGCCTCTTGCATACCCTCGTCTCCTCTAATAAGCGGGCTCAACCGCATCCTGGTCCGCGAGCAACATGACTGCCTCGCAGACTTCTTGGCACTGCGCACGGCTTAACTCAGCAAACATCGGAAGGGAAAGCACTTCGTTGGCCGCCTGCTCTGAATGGGGAAAATCCCCTTCGCTGTAGCCCAGGTCGGCATAGGCCGGCAAAAGATGTACAGGGATTGGATAGTGGATACCGGTCTGTATGCCTTTAGCTTGCAATGCCTGCTGCCATTCACTTCGCTGCTGGGTACGGATCGCATAGACATGGTATACATGCCGGGCATAGGGCATTGCCTCCGGCGTTTGTACACCACTGTCGGCTAACAGCTCGTCGTAGTGCGAGGCCGCAGCTCTCCGGGCTTCGGTCCATTTTTCCAAATGGCGTAGCTTGACCCTGAGAACCGCCCCTTGAATACCCTCCAGCCGGAAGTTGTAGCCCTTGAGAACATGATGATATTTCTGCTCTGCTCCCCAATCGCGAAGCATGCGGATAGTACGGGTATATTCGGCGTTACTGGTAACCACCATGCCGCCTTCGCCGTAAGCGCCGAGATTCTTGCCGGGATAAAAGCTGAAGCAGCCCATGTCGCCCAAGCTACCCACGCGCTTGCCCTTGTATTCCGCACCGTGAGCTTGAGCCGCATCTTCTATTACAATCAAACCATGGCGCTTGGCAATGTCCAGAATGGGATCCATGTCCGCCGGCTGACCGTATAAATGTACCGGCAGGATGGCCTTGGTTCGTTCGGTGATTGCGCCTTCGATCGCTTTGACGTCGATCGTGAAAGTACGAGGATCAATGTCAACAAATACGGGCGTAGCGCCGGTATAGTGAATTGCCGCTACAGTTGCCACAAAGGTAAAAGGAACGGTAATTACCTCATCGCCCGGGCCAATCCCGGCCGCGAGCAAAGCGAGATGCAGCGCGCTGGTGCCGGTGTTCACGCCAATCCCGTATTGGGCCTGGCAATAGGTGGCAAATTCCTCCTCAAACGCGGCCACTTCGCTTCCCAAGGTAAACTGGCAGGATTCCAATATGCCTTGAATGGCGACGTTCACTTCATCCTTAATTCCTGCATACTGAGCTTTTAAATCTACAAACGGTATCATGCTACTCTCCTGCCTTGGAACATAGTCGTCCCATTGATTTCAACGGATCGGCCATGCTCATTCATTGAGCGGGTCGCCGCTTCGATTAATTCCACCACCCGCAGCCCCAGAGCACCGTCGGTCAGCGGTGTCTTGCCATTGACGATGCAATCGACAAAATGCTCACCCTCGATGCGTAAGGCCTCTGAGGAGTCTAGCTGCGGAGCCCACATGTCCCCAGTGCGATAGCCGACCCGCATTTCATAAATTTTCTGAGGATCATCGGTAAAACTGACGCCCTTGTCGTAAATCTTGATTTTTTCGCTCGGCTCCAGGTCGTCGTAGATAATCATTTTCTTGCTGCCGCCAATCAGAATCTGGCGCAATTTCACCGGCGCCAGCCAGCTGACATTGACATGCGCTATCATTCCTGACTCGTAAAACAGCGAAATGTAGGCCACATTTTCCGGTGTGTTGGGAAAGTGGTTGGTGCCAACGGCGGATACCGCTATCGGCTGTTCCCCAAGTAAATAGTCGAGGATTGAAAAATCATGCACCGCCAAGTCAGCGATAACGTTGGCATCCCGTTGGAACAAGCCTAGATTGATTCGAGTGGAATCGTAGTAGTGAATATGACCGACTTCTCCAGCCTTTACCAAATCCGCCATCCTGCGCACCGCACCGGTATAAATGAAGGTATGATCGACGATCAGCACAAGTTTGCGCTTCTCAGCTTCATTAACCAGCTTACGCGCCTGCTCGGAGGTTTCTGTCAACGGTTTTTCCAGCCATAAATGCTTGCCGGCCTTGAGAGCCGCCATTCCCAGCTCGAAATGGCTATTGACCGGGGTTGCTATCGCGATAGCGTTGATGTCGTCATCCTCAAGCAGATCTTGGAAACGCGTTGTGGTGTTTATCCCGGGAAAGCGCTTCTGAACGATTTCGAGCTTTTTCGGATCGAGATCAGCCACACAGGCAACGGTAATTCCGGGTGTTTCGGCGAAATTCCTCACCAAATTGGGTCCCCAGTAGCCATATCCAATAACACCTATTTTAATCATGTGATTCTCCTTAACTTGGAATGAAATATTTATATTGCTTTCCATATTTCTAAAAAAACCGATCACTTTGCATAGCAACAGTTGAGCTCATGCAAACAATCCTCCTCTGTCAATGACCTAGGCAAAACTTGTCACTGTCTCGCATGTCTCTTCACGTACGCGGGCATCTCCAACAACTCGGGCTGGGACACCAGCGACAATTGCATAATCAGGCACATCGCGGGTAACCACAGCCCCGGCTCCAATCAAAGCCCCTTCGCCGATAGTAATGCCGCATAGGATGGTCGCGTTACTGCCGATAGAGGCTCGGGCCTTGACATGGGTTTTGATAACTTGCCAATCCGCCTCAGTTTGCAACTCGCCTTCCGGGGTAACGGCTCTTGGATAAATATCGTTGGTGAACATAACGCCGTGGCCTATAAAAACCCCGTCCTCGATGTCAACGCCTTCACAAACAAAACTGTGGCTGGAAATCTTACACTTGGCACCGACGGATACGCCCTTTTGTATTTCGACGAAGGCGCCTATTTTTGAGCTGGCGCCTACCCTGCATCCATACAGATTCACAAGATCCGGGTGATGTATGACTACACCGTCACCTAACTGAACATCTTTATTTATCATTTATATTTGCTCCTGAATTGTCGAAGTTATCTGTTTCTTTATAATGAAATGTCTTAAATAACGGTCCTATCGAGTTTTTCACTAATTGCGAATAGTGACTGCTTGGCATCCAAACTTTCGACAGATCTGGCAAAAAATAGAGACCCAATGTGTCTACACCAACGTCCAGGATCAATCTCAACAGCCCAGCATGAATAGCGGCAGTCTCCCTTTCGGCTTCCAAGCGCATGCAGGCGCGCCGCTTATTCTCAACTTCCAGCTCATTTATTCGTCTTAGCTCCGGCATTTGCTTATCACGCTCAATTGCCACGCCTTTTTTCCAATATTCACCTAACCAACCTCAAATCAAGGAGTCGAAAACACTACATCAACCCAATAGTTGGTGGTTTTATAGGTCAGGTTTGGGAACGCACTGGTCGTACCGTAGGCATACACACCGTCTCCGCCCGACACCCCATTAGCCAGCGCATGCAGCGGCGTTTACCGTCCGGGCTGAATACCAGATCGGTGACAGCAGCACCCCCACTTCCAGATAGGCTTGCTTGTCCCGTGCCTGTAGCCACATTCCAGAGCTTAATCTGGGCATCCTGACCGCCGGTAGCCAGTGTTTTACTGTCCGGGCTAAATGTGATTGCATTAACGCCGTTTTGGTGACCGGTTAGGACCTGAGTTGTAGAGCCGGATTGGGCATTCCAGAGCGTGACATTCGCACCCTGAGCCACAGCAGCCAAAGTTTTACCGTCCGGGCTAAATACAGGATCGGTAACAAGGGCACTCGCAGGAAGAGTTAAGCGGACGTCGCCGGATATTGCATCCCATAATTGAATTGAGTTACCGCTTACGCTAGCTAGCGTATTGCTATCAGGACTAAAAACAATCCCGCTAACCAGATCTTTAAACTGGTTCGGAAGCGTCGCGCGCGTTTGGCCAGAGACTATATCCCATAACATAATTTGTTCATCGGAACCCACACTGGCCAAAGTATTGCCATCAGGACTTAATGCGACGAAGCCAAGCCTGTCACTGGGAATTGCTATAGAAGAAGCCTTAAGCGTTTGATTGATGTTTGCAGCTATAGCAGGTCCCGCAATACTTATAGTTTGAACAAAAGCAAGCAAAGCCAAAATGCTAAGTATAAGACTTAGATATTTTATCTTTAGCTTAACCACATGCTTTTCCCATAAATTAAGTTATTGAAATTCATTAATTATTATCTCGGCCAATATTAATATCCAGACGTTGAATATTTTTAGCAACCTCAGTACCCTGAAGACTTTTAATACAATTCAGCCACTGTAGAATTTAGTGTTGCAATCAAATCTATGACCTAAATTTTGGCCAGATTTCATTAACTTATGCATTACATAGCACCTCTACACTTTAAAACTTCCTTGAACGTTCTGAGCAATATCTTGAAATCCAATAGTAGGGACCAGTTTTTAATGTAGCGAATATCAAGTCGCACTGTGTCATCCCACACTGTTTTGCTTCGTCCTTCTACCTGCCAGAGTCCGGTGATTCCAGGCTTCATATCCAGTATTCGCCTGAGATGCCATGCTTGGTATTTTTCAGCTTCGTAAGGAAGGGGTGGTCTTGGTCCAACCAGGCTCATTTCTCCCTTTAACACATTAAAAAACTGCGGCAGTTCATCAATACTGGTTTTTCGAATGAATTTTCCAACCTTGGTTATCCTAGGATCAGATTTAATTTTATATATTGGTTGTTCTGCATCGCCCTGATTGACTTTTTCGTGGCGTCCTTTGATAAAGTCATGGATATAATCACGGTGCAACTGGTTATCCATATTCACATGCATAGATCGGAATTTATAGAATGTAAAAGGGGCGCCATGTTTTCCGAGGCGAATTTGGCTGAAGATGACAGGTCCGGGAGAAGTCACTTTGATAGCCAATGCCGTAATTAACATTACAGGCATAAAAATAAGAATACCGATAATCGCGCCTACGATATCAACGCCTCTTTTTAATAGAGACTTAAACCATGAAGCCCCCTTTAAATCCATTGGATCCCAAATTTCGAAAGGAAAAGCATCGGGGCGGATACATCCATTCTTTGTGAGGCTTTCAAATATATGATCAGGATAAGTTGAGGTGGTAATGGAAAATTGTGGAATTTTATTGATTAATTTTTCACAAATTTCTTTCGCTCCCGTCTCGTCTGTATCAGGGAGAAGAACACATATGGTTTTATGATTAACAAAGCCGCTAATGTCGGTGTCTCGTGTTTTTTTCCGAATAAGACCTAAAATCTCATCCATATTGAGGGATTCAATATTTGTCTCTTTATCAAGTGTTAACAATATAATTGATAATGTAGATTTAGCTCTCTGCGCCCGAAGCGTCTCAAGGTGGAGTTGTTTGAGAAAATAAAAATCATAAAACTCACCAGAGTCATAAAACTCACCAGAATTAACTTGGTAGGCACTTGAATTATCTGATTGGATGAAAAATGCCTCCTGCCCTACTGATAAATCTCTATTTATTATCATTTTCAATCCTAATATTTATAATAATTAAAGCCTACGCACAACCAGACATTTGCCTAGCCTATTAAATAAAATTTTTACTTTATCTAGCGCGGTTGATACGCGGCGTTACAATATTCATTGGTGTCTGTCCTCGATGCAGCTCCATATTTTGCTAGCCGTATCATGAACTTGCTACAGCGAACAATATTTATTCGCAAATTTAATTGTAGTTAATTAGCTAAATTCTAATTAAGGAATGCCTTATAAATTCAGCATTAATACAACTTATCATTGGTGACAAGTATGAATATAACTTATTCATTTTAGAGCCAGCATAAACATGAACATAGCTACCGTTTAAATACTTATTAAAATAAAATATTTCCACAACAAAACATCACCATCCTAATAATAAGTCTACTTGTAGATTATTAACGGATTCATGTTATTGAGTAGGTCTGATATATTAATTAGTTTCGATTATTTAGCTCTAATCCATTAACCAAAAAAACGTTGAGATTGAGATTAAGATTAAGTTAAGAGGGTTACTTGTACAATACGTACGAAAACCTATTACTTCAGTTTTTACTCTAAAATTTTTTAACTTTAAAACGAGCTAAAAAGCCGAGTAGATGCACATCTGTAAATGGTCATAATTGAACTACGCGCCAGTTGAATCTATATGCTCAGCTTTACTGTACAGGGCACATAGAAAGCATTTTGCCGTACTCTGTGAGTCAGGTATTCAGCAGGATGGAATTATGGTGGGCAGCAAATGTAGGCTAAACGCTAAAGCTCAGGTGATCCTGGTTACCGCGCTATTTAGCCAAGTAACTCATATGTTCCGGTTTCCGCTTACCGCGGGTTCCGGCATTTCAAGCAATAAAGCTGGCTGGTTGAATCTATCTTGCTGGCTTAATACGTCCATGCCCTATGCACCAGGTTGAGTTGCTTTTAACTCTTCTTGCATATTTATCGCATGTGACATTGGCACCAGACATAAAAATAAATATCACTCAGCCCGCAAAGCCTCCAGCGGTTCCAGCTGCGCAGCTTTCATGGCCGGAACCACTCCGGCGGCTATGCCGATCAGCAATGAGACTGCAAAGGCCGCAATGATATAGGCCCAGGCCAGTTCCACCGGCAAGGCGGGCAGTGCGGCATCAAGGATTTTGACTATGGTGATGCCCAGCAATACGCCGCAAAGTCCTCCCACGGCGCTTAACGCCAAGGCCTCGCATAGAAACATCTGGAAAATGGTTCTGCGCTCTGCGCCTACTGCCCGCAATAGGCCGATTTCAGAAATGCGCTCGGAAACGGCAATGGTCATGATGGTTAATATGCCGATCGAGCCTACCAGTAAAGAAATGCTGCCCAACGCCGCGACCGCCAGCGTCAAGATATTCAGGATGGAATCCATGCTTTTGAGCATCTGGTTTTGGGCGACAAGGGTGAAGTCTTCGCTGCCGTGCCGGGCAATCAAGTTTCGCTTGATTGCTTTTTCTACTTCGGCAACCCTGGCATTGCTGTTATAAAGCAGATGGATTTCCATCAGACTTTCCCTGTCGAACAATTCCAGTGCCTTGGCGGCCGGGATGTAGATGGTGTCGTCCATATCGAAGCCGATCATCTGGCCTTTTTTTTCCATTACGCCAATGACCCGGAAACGGTCGCTGCCGATCCTGATGCGCTGGCCCAGCGGACTGGCCGCGCCGAACAGTTCGGTCGCCAATTTATTGCCCAGCACGGCGAAGGCGCGGGGGTTGCTTTCTTCTTCCGGCAAAAAACGTCCGCTGATGACTTTGATCCTCCATATCTCCGGTACCGCTGAGCCAACCCCCAGCACGTTGGTGCGCCGTTGTTTATCCCTGGCTTCAATGCGCGCATTGCCTTGCACCAAGGGCGATGCGGCAATGATGCTTTCTACTTTCCTTAAACTGACCACATCGGCTAAAACCAAGGGCCTGACCGTACTGATTGTTGCACCGGACACGCCGAAAGTAGTGGTTTTGCCTGGGTGAACGCCGATCAGGTTGGTGCCGAACTGGGTGAACTCGGACAGCACGAAACTATGAATGCCCCGGCCTATCGAGGTTAGTACGACCACCGCCGCGATGCCGATAATGATCCCCAACGCGGTCAACGAGGAGCGCAGTTTGTGGCTGAGAACCGTCCGGTAAGATAATGAGATCAGATCGGCGTAGCGCATGGCCTTATCGCTTCGCCAATGCGGCGACAGGGTCGAGATTGGCCGCCTTTCTGGCCGGCAATACGCCGAACAACAGACCGGTAAACAGCGACACCAGCAATGCGGCAAGCAAAGCCCAACCCGGCAGCTCCATCGGAAAGTCCGGGTAAACAGTCTGCAACACACCCAGCGTTACGTAGCCCAGCATCACGCCCAGCACGGCTCCAGCCAGCGATAACATTGCCGCCTCACTCAAAAACAGCCACAGCAGCTGCCGCTTGGTTGCGCCTAAAGCTTTCAGCAGCCCAATCTCGGAAGTGCGCTGCGTGACGCTGACCAGCATCACATTCATCACCAACACGCCGGCCACGGCCAGACTGATTCCGGCGATGCCGGCTACGGTCAGGGTCAACGCGGTCAATATTTTATCGAAGGTGCTGACCACGCTGTCCTGGGTAATCAGCGTCACGTCGTCTTCGCCCTCATGCCGGGCCTTGATGATGTCCCTGATTTCATCGACCGCCTTGTACATATCCGGCTTGGACTTGGCTTCAACCAATATCCTGAACAATGAGTGGGTATCGAACAAAGCTTGTGCGGAAGCCACCGGAATAATCACGATTTCATCAAAATCAATGCCGACGGATTGTCCTTCCGAGGCCAATACGCCGACCACCCGGAAGCGGCGGTCATTGATGCGCAGCCATTGTCCCAACGCCGATTGATTGGCAAACAGCTCATTGCGTATGGTTTGGCCGATCACGCAGACCGACAAGGTCTTATCTATCTCGGTTTGAGGCAGGAAGCTGCCCTGCGCTACGGTCAATCGGCGCACCCGTCTTAATGCGTGGGTCGAGCCCAGCACATTGGTTTCGCGCTCCAGTCCCAGCGATGAAACCGGCGCGGAGCCGATGGTCAGCGGCGCGATGGCAGCAACATGATGGCTGCGAAATAAGGCCTCGGCATCATCCAGCGTTAGGTCTCTCGGCGTCTCGCCAAATAACGGCGGCTGCCCGCCGGTGGTTTCGGTGCGTCCCGGCAGCACGATAACCAAGTTTGTGCCCAACGCTTCAAACTCGTTAACCACATAACGGCGGGCGCTTTCTCCCAAGGCCGTCAGCACCGAAACAGAAGCGATACCGATGCTCATCGCCAGAATAATTAATGCTGCGCGCAAGCGCTGGGTGCTGATTGCGACCAAGGATTGAGTTAGTGTGTCTTTAATAAGCATGATTTGCCCCGGCTTGGCTCATCACTCTATCTGCCCATCGACAATACGAATTTTCCGGCGCGCCCGGTCGCCCACATTCTGATCATGAGTAATAATCATCAACGTCACGCCTTGCTCATTAAGCCCTTCCAGTAACTCGATAATTTCCTTGCCGGATTTGCTGTCGAGATTACCGGTCGGTTCGTCGGCCAGCAAAATCGAAGGCCGCATGATCATGGCCCTGGCAATCGCGACGCGCTGCAACTGTCCGCCCGAAAGTTGGTCCGGCCTGTGATCGGCGCGGTCCAGCAAATTAACAGACGCCAACGCCTCCAGCACCCGTTGCTTACGCTCCTTGACTTCTACGCTCGCCAGTATCATCGGCATTTCAATGTTTTCAGCCGCCGACAGACGCGGGATCAAATGAAAAAACTGGAACACAAAACCGATGTTTTCGCGGCGAACCTTGGCAAGTTCATCATCGCTAAGCTGCGTAACCGGCTGATTGTTTAACAAGTACCGGCCTGAGCTGGGCTGATCAAGCAGGGCTATCACATTTAACAAAGTCGATTTTCCGGAGCCTGACGGCCCCATTACCGACGCATATTCGCCTTTTTCAATGGTAATGCTGATGTCATTCAAGGCATGGACGGTCTGCTCGCCGACCTGAAAATAGCGGTGGATATGTTCAAGTTGTATCATTTTTTTACACGGGCATAAGCGCCTGCCACCACGCCCTCCCGACCTACCGACAACACGACTTTGTCGCCGGCATTCAGGCCTGACAGCACTTCCACGGTATTCCAGTTGACCAGGCCCGGTTTAAAGCTGCGCTCTTCCAGCAAGCCATCTTCATGCATCACCAAGACCTTGTTATTTTCCAGCACCGCTTCGGCAGGCACCCTGAGCGCCTTGGGTTTGCTGGACAACAAGACTTCAATATCGGCGCTGTAGCCGGGTAGCAAATCTTTAAGGTCTTTCGGGTCGGTTAACTTAACTTCAACTTCGACGGTACGCGCCTGCTTTTCCTTTTCCAGCACATACGGTGCGATGCGGCTTACCGTGCCGGAGCAACGTTTTTCCGGAAAAGCATCCAACGATACGCAGGCGCTCATACCGGTTTTGATCTGCGGCGCATCCACTTCATCAATCGGCGCGGACACATACAAACAGCTGACATCCAGCAAATCGATGGCCGGCAAGGTCGGTATGCCGGGCGGTGACGGCGTTATGTACTCTCCGAGTTCGGCATTAATTTCAGCCACGGTGCCGTCGAAAGGGGCGAGAACCAGGGTGCGTTCGACAGCGGCCTGAACTGCGTCGCGATTGGCCTGGCTTACAGCGATAGCCTCAAGAGCGGCGGTGCAAGAGGCCCGTTTGGCCCGTGCACTGGTCGCTTTGGTATCGACCTGCTCCTCGGAAATAATGTGATCGAATTTCTGCAACCGTAACGCCCTGTCCGCCTCGCGCTGGGCTCCAGCGCCAAGCTGGCAGGTCTGTTCGGCTGTGGCCCGGTTGGCCTTGATTTGAGCATCCTGTAACGTCACTTGCGCTTTCAGGTCCTTGTTCCATATCTCCATCAGTAGCTGGTTTTGTTTAACGCTGTCACCCTCTTTGACATGCAGCTCGGCAACCTGCCCGCCTGTTGCCGGTGCAAGGTAGGCGCGTCTACAGGCTTTCACCGTACCGACGCGGGTATTGGACACCGTCGCCCTCACCTCGCCTTGTTCGACGGTGACAACTTCAACATCAACGAATTTCGTTTGTTTATTAAAAAAATAAATGGCAACCATCAGCCCAATGCCGACGATGATAATGAGCGTTTTTTTGCCCGGTAAGGTCATAGTTAGCTGCCCCAAAAGTCCTGTTCTGTTTTTCCCGATTGTAACAGGGACAAAATAGTCCCTGTTAACTATAATCAATGTGCCTGTCTGTCAGAATCAGCCGCTTCCGGTTTTTATGGCAAAATATTTCTAATAACTTATACCTTAACGGTTAATGCTTTGATGTACCGGAGATTCACTTTGAAAAAACTTTTAGCTCTGATTTTCATAAGCCTGCTGAACAGCAGCGCGCTTGCCGAAGATACGATTATTGAAGTGATCCCCCTAACCAATCGGCCGGCATTCGAGATAATGCCGCTGCTTGCTCCGTTGCTTGGCAATACCGCCCAGCTGGTTGACAACGGCTCCAACCTGCTAGTCAAAACCACGCCCGACCGGCTAGCTGAGATCCAGTCCATCGTCAAGCCGCTGGATGTACGCCAGAGCAATCTGGTCATCACCGTCATACAACGCCGGCAGACAACCGCAGAGGAGCTGAATGCGGCGGCCGGAGTCCAGCTTAATGCGCGGAGAGATGCGCCATTAAGAGTCGGCGGCAGGATAATCGGTCATTTGTACCAAACCCAAGACAAGAACGCCGATGAGAACACCCAGACCGTTCGAACGATGGAAGGCGTACCGGCTCATATCAAGGCGGGACATATTTATCCGAGACAGTTTTCCTCATCCTACGGCTACGCCACGTCAACCGACGCTGCCGAAGCAACGACCGGTTTTGCGGTGATACCCAGACTGGCAGGAGACCAAGTCATCCTTAGCGTATCGCCCTGGTCGGACAGAATGAATGGCAGGGGACAGATTGAGACCCAGAATGCAGAATCAACCATCAGGATTAATCTTGGCGAATGGGTGGAACTTGGTGGAGTTGGCGAAAACACGAGCAGTACCAACAGTGCGCTGGTCAATACGCGCCAAGTCGGCGAAAGCCAGATGCACATTTTGGTTAAGGTTGACCGGGTGGATTAGTCTGTCAATGCTCCCTCAAATCGGTATAATTTAAAGTCATTAACGACATAAATGCCTTTCCTCGCACACAGCAGCTTTTACCAGTAATTTCCATGTCCGGGATGTATATAATCCCTCAGGAAATGGACAATAACCGCCTAAATCTGGCATTATGTCGCCTCAATACACCTTGTATCTCACAAGGATGAACAATTCTACATGAAGGTAAAACAATGAATAACCTCCCTAAATGCCCTGCATGCGGCTCAGAATTCACTTATGAAGACGGCGACATGTATGTCTGCCCTGAATGCGCACACGAATGGTCAAAAGATGGGGCAGCCGAAGATAACTCCGACGTTCTTATCGTTAAGGATGCAAACGGCAACGTGTTACAAGACGGAGATACCGTAACCGTAATTAAAGACCTCAAAGTCAAAGGCTCATCATCGGTTGTCAAAGTCGGCACTAAAGTCAAAATCATCCGTCTGGTCGAAGGCGATCATGACATTGACTGCAGAATCGAAGGCATTGGCGCAATGAAGCTTAAATCAGAGTTTGTCAAAAAAGCCTAAAGGGTAAGACTTATTGGAGCAATGATGCATGAACGTCTTGCGATGCCGAAAAATCCGCGTTTCAAGACAGCTTCATTGGCCTGTCTTTGAATCTGCGCCGGTCAAAACCCCGTTGTTTTCCGGTTAGGGTTCCATAAGGGACTCTAACCGGTCATTTTCTTGGGCTTGTTGTGGGGGGCAACCACTATATAAACAAACTAAACGGCTCAACCATTACCCTTTCACCCGCCTGCACCCCTTTACACTCTTCCGGCAAGACGATATAGCACCCGCTTTGGCTCATGGAACTGAGGATGTTCGAGCCTTGCTGTCCCGCTGAGGCAACAAAGAATTCGCCATGCTCATCTTGACTAAGAATGCCGCGCTGATATTCCTGGCGTCCGGTAGCTTTTTTTAACGCGCTGGTGCAGGTCGCGGCAAATCTTAAGGGCTTGGCAAACCGCGCGCCGGAAAGTTGCCTGAGTGCGGGCGCTACAATCTGCTGAAAGGTTACGACAACGGCAACCGGGTTACCGGGCAACCCGAAAAAGTAACACTGCCCTATTTTGCCGAAAGCCAGGGGTTTTCCTGGCTTTATTGCAAGTTTCCAGAAATTGACTTCCCCGCTGTTCTGCAGGATTTCTTTGACATAATCGGCTTCGCCAACTGAGGCGCCACCGGTCGTTATGATCACATCATAATTAAAGGAAGCTTCAATAAAGCGTTCTTCAAGCAACTGTTTGTTGTCTGGAATGACACCCAGATCGGCAACGCTGTAGCTGGGGTCTTGTAATAGCCCGCCTAACATAGCGCGATTGCTGTCGTATATTTTTCCCGGTTCCAGCGGTTGACCTAGTGAGGCCAGCTCGTCGCCGGTCGAAAAATAGGCGATTTTCAACCGGTGTCTAACAGTCACTTCGCCAATACCGGCAGAAGCCAGCAGCCCCAAATCGACAGCCGTCAGCTTTTTAGGCTCGGCTATTAAACAGGCACCTTGTTTTACATCTTCACCGATTTGCCTGATATTTTGCTGCACGCGTGTGTCGGCCGGAAAATGTATGGTTTGTCCCTGAACCTGAATCTGTTCCTGCATAATGACTGAATCGGCTTGTTCCGGCACAACCGCGCCGGTAAAAATCCTGATGCATTGACCCGGTTGCATCTGTCCCTGAAACGGCCGACCGGCCCAGGAAGTTCCGGCCAAATCTAGCGTAAACGCCTGCCCGCCGGCTCTGTCCCGACTTGCAAAAGCATAGCCATCCATAGCCGCATTCCGGGCATGAGGAATGTTGATCGGTGAATAAACCGATTCCGCCAGCACCCGTCCCAGGGCGTCTTTTAACGCTACTTTTTCTGTACTGTGTACAGGACTTACAGCGGCTTTGATTCTGTCCAGCGCGTCGTCTATAGATAATAATGGTTTGGATTCCTGGCTGCATGCATCAATCATGGTTTTTCACAACATGGTTTCGGATAAAGGCGGCGATCATTTCGGGCTGGTTCAGTTCCAGTTGCGTTAAATAGTCTGGCGTATCCAGCGCGGTATCTGTTGCTATCGCGATGATGTCCGGATCTTTTGGGTAAAGCAATGGTTTTTCAAGCGAGGACCGATGCAATTCAATTTTAGGAAATTGTTCCGTCCTAAAGCCTTCGACCAGAATCAGGTCCAGCTCGGATTGATCGAGTTGCTTCAACTGATCATCCAGTCTAGGCTCTTGTTCCGGGGTGAGTTCTGTAATGATCGCGCGCCGGTAGCGGGATACCAGCATCACAGGCGAAGCACCGGCCTTCCGTAGACGAAAGCTGTCTTTTCCAGGCTGGTCAATTTCAAAATCGTGATGACTGTGTTTGATCAGGCCGATACGCAAACCGTCTTGTTTTAAAAGCGGAATCAATTCAGTCAATAACGTGGTTTTGCCGGTTCCGCTTGCGGCAACAAAACCTAAAACCGGAATTTGGGCATTCTGCATATCAACCAAACTATTAGATTGTTATCATAAGATAACATATTTTAAGGTATTATTTATCCAAACACCAAGGATACATGGCCGCAACCGCTGCTTCGGTCTTGCGAAATTCCCAGCCCTCTGGATAGTCAGAGGTAGGCAAGGAGTTGGAGCGCAAGCCATTAGAACGGTCTTAATTCAGGAGTAAACCTTGATTCGAATTTTTCTGATTTTGTTACTTATCATCATCGCATATTTTTGGGTGCGTCCGTTTTTAAAGACGCCGCCGCCCGCCGTATTAACCCGTTATCTCAAGGTCTTACTTCTATCCGTTACAGGGCTCATTGTTGCTTATTTGGCCGCAAGCGGGCGCTTGAACTGGCTTTTTGCACTGGCAAGTATAGTTATTGCCTTCATGCTACGATTGATGCCGGTATTATTACGTTATGCACCCTATTTGCACCGGTTATGGTCGGAATTTATCGCTGCAAAACAAAACGCCTCGCAACGGCAAAACAAAGCCGGACCATCTAAAGGCAGTATGTCTATTGAAGAGGCTTATGAAATATTAGGTTTGAAGATGGGCGCATCGGAATCTGAAATTATTGCTGCTCATCGCAAATTGATGCAAAAAATGCATCCTGATCGAGGCGGCTCGGATTATTTGGCTGCAAAAATAAATCTGGCTAAAAAGGTTTTGTTAAAAAAATAACCCGCTATGACTTCCACCTTCTCAAAGTTTATTTTCCTGGCAATGCTGTCGGTTTTATTGCATGGCTGCACCTCTGTCAGCCCTAACTACGCTCCAGTCAGCACCTATTATCCTGAACCGCCGAAAGACGAGACAAAATATTATCAGGTAAAAAAAGGCGATACCTTATACGCAATAAGCTTGATCTATGATGTGGATTATCGGCAATTAGCGCAATGGAACGGGATTGCTCCACCCTATACCATAGAAATAGGCCAAAAAATAAGACTCTCCGACCCGAATTCAAGCAATAGCCCCATGCATGATCACATGGACGCGGGGGCACAAAAAAAGGCAAAGCAGAATACTACGGCAACAGCGGCAAACAGAATCAGCTTACAGAAAAACCCCGCCGTTTCTTTAAATATTAAGCCCAATCTAGCCTATAGATCTGCATATAAAGTCCACCCTTTTAATAATACTTCTGAAAAAATCGGAAGTAGTCCACAAAAAAAATCAATTATTTCAATTGATAATGCAAACATGTTAAAGTTGAACTTTCAATGGCCGATAAAAGGAAAGATTTTAAAATCTTTTTCTCAAGCCGATAACAAAGGCATTGATATAGCTGGCGCGATGGGGCAAAACGTAAGCGCAGCTGAAGGGGGCAAAGTTGTATATAGCGGACAAGGCCTGATTGGCTACGGTAACTTGCTTATTATCAAGCACAACGATGTGTATTTAAGTGCTTATGCCAATAATAGCCAATTGCTTGTTACAGAAGGATATACAGTAGAAAAAGGCGATGTTATTGCGAAAGTTGGGCAGGCAGGGTCAAACAAAACGTCGCTGCATTTTGAAATAAGAAAAAACGGAAAACCGGTGAACCCGCTCAATCTTTTACCGGAAAAATAATAAAACCATTTCGGCTTGGACCGAACAACACGAGGTTATCATGAAAGCAGAATTAGTTGAGCTATTGGACGATGATGTTTGTGTATTATTTGATGACGACTTGCCTTTTGACGATGAACTCCAAGCAGATACCGCTATCGGTAGTGAGGCATTGGATATTGATGAGATAATTACTATTGAATCGCGGGAAGATAAAAGCATGGATGCGACGCGAGTTTATTTAAATGAGCTGGCTCGCTCACAATTACTGACTGCTGATCAGGAAAAAATCTACGGCTCCAGAGCCTTAAGGGGCGATGAGGCTGCCCGCAAGATAATGATCGAAAGTAATTTACGTCTGGTCGTTAAAATTTCCCGTCGTTACCTGAACAGAGGCCTACCGTTATTGGATTTGATTGAGGAAGGCAATCTTGGCTTGATGCGCGCAGTTGAAAAATTTGATCCTGAAAGAGGCTTTAGATTTTCAACCTATGCTACCTGGTGGATCAGGCAAACTATTGAGCGGGCCATCATGAATCAGACGCGAACCATTCGCTTGCCGATTCATATCGTTAAGGAAATGAATACCTACCTTAAAGCCCAACGCCATTTGGCACAATTACTCGATCATGAACCCAATGCCGAAGATATAGCCGAACATCTGGATATACCGGTCAATAAAGTTGAAAAAATGCTCAAACTCAATGAGCGGGTTACATCCATCGATATACCCGGCGGCAAGGATTTTGATAAACCTTTGGTTGAGTCGATTTCCGATGGCGAGAGCTTATCACCTGCTGAAAAAATACAAGAAGACGGCATTAGAAGTAATATGGCCAAATGGATTTTTCAGCTTCCTGAAAAACAACGTGAAGTTATTTGCCGTCGCTACGGACTGTGCGGTTATGAAGGCTCAACTCTTGAGCAAGTTGCTCAAGAGCTGGGCGTAACCAGGGAGCGAGTTAGACAGATTCAAATGGATGCCTTAAAAAGAATGAAAGAAATTCTGGAATTTAACGGCTATTCTTCTGAAGCAATTTTTAATTGATGTTGCGCTTGTCACCGCAAACGGCTGTATGGAGTGATTATTAAGGAGCGAAACGCCCATGCAGTCGTGCAATATCTGCATGTACCACATCCATGTGGATTACGCACAAGCTACAGTCCAAGGTTGGAGTGGAGCAATTTGCCGAGGCATAAAGAAAAACTCCGTGTTCGTCGCCGCTCTATGCCTTAGCTAGACTTCCCGTATTAGCGACATCCATCAAATGCGTTTTGCAGCGGCCAGTCCCTGTAATTGAAAACCTGGCCTTGCTCCCGGACCGTACCGCAAGAGCTGAGCGATACTTCGGCAATAACCCATTGCACGGTATTAAGCTTGCCCTCGGCTAGAATGCCGTTATCCGGAAAGCCTCGATCCACAGGCGTATAAACAGCCGCAGCTCCAATATTCACATCCACAGCTTCAGACCACGGCGCATTGCCTACCAGCGTAGATTGAACGACATAACACTGGTTTTCCAAAGCTCTTGCCTGGCAGCCTATCTTAACGCGATGGTATCCGGCCATAGTATCAGTGCAACTGGGTACTAAAATCAGATTCGCCCCGGCTTCAACCTGCTTTCTGGCCAGCATCGGAAATTCGCTGTCATAACAGATATTGATGGCGATTTTCCCGTATTCGGTGTCAAAACATCTTAATTCCTCGCCTTTCTGAATCAGCCATTGCTCGTTCTCAAAACGAGTCATCATTAATTTTTCCTGATAATCAAACTGACCATCCGGCATAAACAGGTAAGCCCGGTTTCGGTAAACGCCGGCATCCATTTGTACCGGAAACGTGCCCGGCTGAATGATGCATTGGTACTTTTTAGCTAATCCGCGGAACAAGTCCAGATAATCATCATGCAATGACTGCATCGCGGCCAGTTGTTTGCTTAATGATGAATAAACTTCTTTGCCGAACAGCGAGGCCAGTTCCATGCTGGCATACTCGGAAAACAGCAGAATCTTCGCGTCCTGCTCCGAAGCTTCAATAACCCAGCGTTCAGCTTTTTCTTGGTACTGCTGCCAATTTTCCAGAAAACTGATGTCGTACTGGGCGGTTGCAATTTTAATATTCATGTTTCAACCAGAAAGTCATAGGTTTAGGAGTTTCATCAACATCATCCAGATCTTTCCAGACATAGGTTGTATGAAGTTCAGGATGCTTCACATAACCGCGTTTGATCCAGAATTGATCCAGCGGCACATAGTCGGCCGGACGTCTTGGGTGATCTGCAGGGCGTTCCACACAGCAAAAACAAATATACTTGAAGCCGCCCAAATGTTCCGCATGAGCTTCCCTCTCCTCAAAAAACCGAACGCCAATCCCCAGGCCGCGATAGTTCTTGTCCAGCACCGATTCACTGCAATAAAAAACCTCGTCGAGATTGTAGCCGTGCTCAATAAACGGCTTCTTCAACTCATCGGTTTCATATTTCATCGGAATTGCTGTCGATGCGCCGACCACTTTATCGCCATCAAATGCAATGACAATGACGCTTTCCGGGCAATTGATATAAGTCTGAAGATATTTTTTTTCGTACTCGATATTCCCGTCATACAAATACGGAAAATCCCGGAACACTTGAATTCTAAGCCGGGCGAGTTCAGGGATAAATTGTTCCAGAGCTGGGCCGCTCCATCTTTCAATACGAATATTTTTAGCCATAAGATTACATAAGCAAAAAAGAGGCGCATTTTAGCTGAATGCGGATAGTTTGCGTAAATTAAAGTCGTAAAAATTGCGCCATCCCATGCCCAAAGCTGTCCGTATTATTAATATGGCATTTATGAGATAATGTAACCATGTGTTACCCGGCGCATCTCATTACGCCTTTATTTAATTTTTTGTGTTGTTCATTTATGAAAATTGCTTCATTTGTTGTATTGATTGTTTTGCTTAATGGTTTGTTGGGCTGGTCAAGCAACTTACCTCAAAATGTAGGTTCCGACGTTCCTTCAGGAAAACTCAACAGTTTGTCGTTCGCCCCGTACCGGGAAGGTCAAGGACCGTTAGATAAAAAATTCCCTACTCCCGAACAAATTGACGAAGACTTGCGTCTGATGGGCGAAAAAACCCATTCCATCCGAACTTACGCGAGCGCGGAAGGCAATATGCCACTCATTCCAGCGCTGGCCAGAAAACACGGTTTGACCATGATTCAAGGCGCTTGGCTGGGCTCTTTAAAAATCGATAATAAAGTAGAAACCGCCGAACTGATCCGCTCCGCCAACGAGAATCCCGATGTCGTCAAAAGGGTTATCGTCGGCAACGAGGTATTGCTGCGCGGCGACCTGAAACCTGAACAACTGATCGAATACATACGTGAAGTCAAACGCTCGATCAAACAGCCGGTTTCTTACGCCGACGTCTGGTCGATGTATATGAAATATCCTGAACTGATCAAAGAAGTCGATTTTATTACGATCCACATTCTGCCCTACTGGGAAGATGAGCCGATCACTGTGGACGAGGCCCCGGCGCATATCGAGCGCATTTTCAAGCAAGTCCAGAAAGAAGCCGATGCGATTGCTCCCGGCAAACCCATACTGATCGGTGAATCCGGCTGGCCGGGCGAAGGCCGCCAGCGCGGCTGGTCCGTACCCAGTGTGGTCAATGAAGCAAAATTCATCCGCGCATTGATTGAAGTCGCTAATAAAAACGGCTTCGATTACAACATTGTCGAAGCTTTCAACCAATCTTGGAAAAGCGAACTTGAAGGCGTGGTCGGGGCAAACTGGGGACTTTATTCGGTTGATCGTAAAGAAGTGTTCCCTTTAACCGGCCCAGTCTATGAGAATCCCGATTGGCTTAAAGGCCTCATAGCGTCAACGGCGCTTTTTCTGATCATTGCTGCCTCTTACTGGAAACGGTTGCAACCCTTACCCTCGTCGCGTATTGCGTTCTTTTTACTGTTTGCGCAACTACTGGCCTGGTTGCTGGTAAACATGGCTGAGAGCCTGTGGTATACCAGCTATAGTGACTGGCAGCGTTTACAGACACTGTTAACCGTGGGATTGAACGCCATCATGGCCGGTTTGATTTTGCATCGCAGCCATGGCCTATTAGCCAATAAAGCAGTCAACCTAAAATTCGGCGCATGGATATACACGCTCTATATCATCTTTGCCGGATATGCCGTTTATAAAACCTTTGGCCTGGCACTAAATGGACGTTATATCAGCTTTCCTTTGGTTGCCGTTTATATCCCGGCTTTAGGCATGTTAGGCTTAATGGCCATCAGTTATATCATTGCCCCATCGCGGTCGTTAAAACCCGTTGAGATTAACCGTTTGGCAGGGCATCAAAATGCCAAAGCCGACCATGACAAGATAATAGGTTACACATTGCTGGCCGTAGGCATCGCCCTGATCGTCTGGGAAACCAAAGCTTTCGTGGTAAGCCGCGACTTTATCCTTGCTTATCCCAATGTCGGCGAGAGAATCGGCCTAGCTTTTATTTTTTCAGTAACCAACTACCAGCTGATAATGTGGCTAATATGTCTGGCTGTGCTAGCGTTGCCGCTTCTGGCCAGCGATAATAAAACCAGCAACCGCTAAACTAGAAAATTATGCCTCAAAGATGGGGACGATTGCATAGATATGCTTCGCCTAACGCAGTAACGATGGCGCTTTAGGCGAAGTTCTTTCCAGCATCCTTGCCTCCCCTACAAGCAATGCCGGGGCAATAACGCTGCACCGACAAATCCCCAGACACATTATTGCCGCTGACTGCCTGTTTTAAGGCTAGCTTCTATCCTGAGTTTTTCGTCCGCAATGAAAATCTCCCAATCTCGTTTATTAAAAAAGACTATAGCTATACTTTTTTAAATAACCTGAAGTAAACTAGGGTAAATAATAATTACAACCTAGCAGGACATTAGGGAAAATATGCGCAACATTAAATTATTTGAGTCCGCAAATCACCGCTTTATTTTGCTGAACGAGAGTGAACCAGGCGAAGAAGACGGGGTACGTTCCAACCAATATTTAATCACGCACCTTAATGACGGGGTGTTGCTTGATCCCGGCGGTTTTGGGGTGATGCCCCAGGTATTAACGGAAATGTTGCGTTACGTCGTGCCGGAACAAATCAAAGCTATTTTTCTGTCTCACCAAGACCCTGATATAGTCGGCGGTCTATCCACTTGGCTGGAACTGTGCCGCTCACCAGTTTATGTTTCCAGCATCTGGATACGCTTTTTGCCCCATTACGGTTTAAAAGACATGGCGCGGTTTGTTGGGGTGCCCAACGAAGGCATGGATTATGAGCCTTCCCCCGGTTTTAGATTAAAAGTAGTACCCGCACATTTCTTGCATTCCGAAGGTCAAATTAATGTCTATGACCCGATTTCCAAAATCCTGTTTACTGGGGACATCGGAGCGGCAATGCTGCCCATGGATAAAAACGATGCATTTGTAGACGATTTTGCCAGCCACATCCCTTATATCAAAGGTTTTCACCGTCGTTATATGTGCTCTAACAAGGCGATACGATGCTGGTTAGATACAATTGCCGGCTTGGATATTGCCATGATTGCCCCTCAGCATGGGCCAATTTACCGGGGCGCCGCAGTTCAAGATTTTCTAAGCTGGCTTAAAGACCTGCAATGCGGCATCGATTTAATGCAAGCCGGCGGACTCTTCTCACTAGAGGATTAAGCATGAATAATTTCTCGCGCGATTGCAAGAATGCGGGGACAATACCCCTAAAAATGAGAGAAATAGAACCGCTTCTGGAACAGCGGTCGAGAGCAACGCAGGGAGCAGTTGCCGAGCCCAGTCATCTTGAGGCATTACGTTTCAAAGCTATCAGGCAGATTGCCGAAATCATGGAGAATCAATCACATACCCAACGCTACGCAATGAGCTTGTCGGACCTTAACCACAACGTCCATCAAGAGATTGTCAGTAAACTACTGGCGGCTATGGCCACAATGGCCACCGACAATTCCGCCGCCATGATTGCCATGATCCCTACGATTTCACAAATCTTGGATACCTGTTCCCGGCTGGATCAAAGTCTAGACTTATTATTCCAACAATGCAGTGAGCAATGGGCATCCAGCGATCAGCATATCCAACACCTGCTGATCGAGTTTAATCAAACCTTGCTGGAGCTGTCTTCTGTTTTGATTGAAAAAGACTTGCTGGAGCGCCAAAGCCGGGTGTTGGAACGTATTATTCTGTCGCACGAACATATCTCGCAATGGAAAGAGTTTGTGCAAGAAATTCTGTCGGATTTTTATGCGATCTTTCCGTTTAACTTTTTCTATATCGCTTTTGCAGAAGAAAATGGCTTGTCTTTGTATTTGTATTACCTGGGCCAGTGTTCGGAAGAGGTACGCGCAAAAGCGCGCGGCTTACTGAGCCAACAGATGCTTCAAAGTATTGGTTCCCCTCCGGGAGCGGCGCTGGATATTGAAGAATTTAATATCCAGCGCGGAGCTGATATCAAATCAGATCACAATATTCATATGATCAGCGTGCCTGTGCCCGATCATTCGCCCAATTTGGCCGGTTTATTGGGAGTCGCTTACGCCGCTGAAAATAACTTATCAGCACAGGAAGAAAGCGTCATCCGCTCGATACTCGCCGTCATGGTCATGGTAGTGGGTTCCAGCAAAGTATTGTCGCGCACCTTGCTGGAACTTGAGTACTACGCTGTGCACGACCCCCTTACCGGACTGCACAACCGTCGCCAGTTTAACGATATTTTAAGCTATGAAATCGGCCGTTCCGAGCGGCATAAGCATGAGTTTAGCGTACTGATGCTTGACCTGGACGACTTTAAGGACATCAACGATTCCTACGGTCACCCTACCGGCGATACAGCGCTGTGCGCAATCGCCACTGCTCTGCTTGAACATACCCGAAAAGGCGATCTATGCGCCCGTATTGGCGGGGATGAGTTTGCCATTATCCTAACCGAAACCGGTCCCGAAGGCGCACGGGTGGTCGCAGAAAACGTCGGTCGCGCACTACGCGAAATGGCCATCACATCCGCGCAAGGCAACCGGTTTCATTTGACTGTCTCCATAGGCGTCAGCAGCTATCCTATTGATGGAAAAAACATAGATACCCTGCTGGAGGGTGTCGATGCCGCCATGTACAAAGCCAAGGACATGGGTAAAGATAGCGTCTGTACCTTTGACGCAAAGGAAACACGCATCAGCATTCGCGAGACGCGCGATAATGCGGAAAACCTGCGCGAAGCCTTAAAGGAAGGGCGTATTATTCCCTATTACCAGTCGATTGTTGACTGCCAAACCGGCGAACTATTTGCCTTTGAAACGCTGGCCCGGCTTAAATCCCCAACAGGAGAGGAAACAACCTCGGCGGCAATGTTTATCGAAACCATCGACAAATATGGCATGGCGCGTGAACTCGACCTCGCTATGATCAACAACTCTTTTGCCGCTAAACGTGCCTGCATGGATGCCAATCGCCCGGAAGCCAATGCCAAAATATTCATCAACTTATCAGTGCAGGAAATTCAAGGCCGAGGCATCTTAGGTTATGCTGAAGAGCTGTGCCAAAAACTGGAACTCCCTCCCGAAAGCATTGTATTCGAATTACTGGAACGCGATGCAATTGGCGATATGACCAATATGCGCCGGTTTCTCGCCAATTTGCGTCGTAAAGGCTTTGCTTTTGCCTTGGACGATTTTGGCACAGGGTATAACTCATTTCATTATTTGCGTGAATTACGTTTTGAGTATGTCAAAATTGACGGCGAATTTGTACGTAATATATTGAATTCTAAAGTTGATTATGCCTTGGTCCATAATCTGTCCCGATTATGTCAGGACATCGACATTCTCACCGTTGCCGAATTTGTCGAAAACCAGGAAATTTGGGAGGCACTCAAAGAGATGGGCATCAATTACGCCCAAGGCTATCACATCAGTATCCCGATGCCGGAAATGAAGCAAACCTTCAGACCGTAATTGAAGCTCTACATGGCCTCAAAAAAATGATCCCTGCGGATCATAAAAAAGTTTATCGATCTAGCAATTCTAAAGCGGCTACAGCCTCCGCCAGCCCCTGCTTTGCTGCCTTGCGGTACAATACAGCAGCTCGTTTGCTATCTTTTGCCACACCCACACCATTTGCATATATTTCGCCCAGATTATATTGAGCGTGTGCATCGCCCTGTTCAGCCGCCTTGCTGTACCAGGAAACGGCCAAGCTATTATCCTGCGCCACACCTTGTCCTTTCGCATACATCAAGCCCAGATTAAACTGCGCAATGGCATCGCCCTGCTCAGCGGCTTTGTAACACCAATAAACCGCCGAGTTATAATTCTGCGCCACTCCTTTTCCAGCCGCATACATAAAGCCTAATTTGGTTTGCGCTTCCCTATGCCCTTGTTCGGCCGCTTTGGACAACCAGTCAGCGGCCTGTTTATCGTCTTTTGTTATGCCTTGTGGACTGGCGTATATCAAACCTAGCTGAAATTGCGCTTCCGCATTCCCCTGCTCTGCCAACTGCAAATAAAGCGGCAACGCTTTTGCAATCCGGTCTTGTCTAGCTAATTGCTTGGCTTTTTTTAATAGCCGCTCAATATCCTGATTAGCCGGTGCCGTCGCTACTGTTTTTGTTGTTAAGCCAGGTCCGTAAATAGTAGTTGCTGCAAATACAATGACGACAAAACCTACGGTTCCCAAAATCAAACTTAATTTTTTTGAGCCTGGGATACTGATGAGCCGTACCTTATTAACGTCGGAACGGACGCTTGTCCAAAATTTGTTAATAGTCTCCAAGTAGCTGACAGGAATATTCTGTGGGGACCTTACCGGCGGCTCAACATAAGTTTTAGAAATAATCGACATTATCCGTTGCGCTTTATCAGTCGCGTGAGCTCTTTCTTGCTTGTCTATCCATCTATCATGCTCGACTCTTTTATCGGAATCCGATAAAACCGCATAAGCCTCATTGATGATTTTCATTATCCGAAGCGCTTCTTCAGGTCCACCAGCGTATTTATCCGGATGATAATTTTGGCAGAGCGCCTTATAGGCAGCCTTGATAACGCTTGCAGGCGCATTGCGTGACACATTTAGGTTGTCATAATGGGTTTTAAATTTAACCATACAGCTTCCATTTATGTCAGGTATTGTTCCCGGTGATCAATCAACAAGCTTGATCCCGTTTTTATCAATGGTGATTAATTGCTGCTTATATAATGCCCCGATAGCTTGCTTAAATACTTTCTTGCTTACCCCGAACGCGGCATAAATGGCTTCCGGTGGGCTTTTGTCGCTGAGCATCAACACACCATTATTGGCTTTCAGCTTGGCTATAATACTATCTGTCAGTGACACTACTTTGCCGTATCCTGGCTGGTGCAGGCTGAGGTCAATTTTACGATCTTCCCGTATCTGCTTAATATAGCCCTCCATTTTTTGGCCTTTTCTGACAGGTCGGAATAGCTCATTTTCGTATAGCATGCCCCAATGGCTATTGTTGATGATAGCTTTAACGCCCAAATCGCTTTTATCGGCGATGATTAATGACACTTTTTGGCCGACTTCGAAGTCGACCGATTCATCGCTGAGCAATTTATCAATTTTGGTGGTCGCCGCAATACGGTTTTTCTCATCGAGAAACACCTTGACCAGATAAGACCGCCCTACTTCCATCTCATGGTACTGTTCACTGAACGGAACCAGCAAATCTTTGGGTAGCCCCCAGTCCAGAAACGCCCCCACATAATTCAGCGACACGACTTTCAGCCATGCCACATCCCCCACCTCGGCTAGCGGTTTTTTGGCGGTAGCGGCCAAGTGTCCTTCCGAGTCCACATAAACAAAGACATCCAAGGTATCGCCGACCTGGCAGTTTGCCGGCAGTTTACTGTCCGCCAGCAGCACTTTTTTTCCCGAACTGCTGTCACTGAGGTAAACGTCAGCGCCTTGTTGTTTAACTACGTTCAGCTTATTTATTTTGCCGATGTTTATCATAATTTATTGGGTAAATTGGTTTTCATATAAATTGTCCGCGAATAGCGATGTTCATCATTATCCATGAAGACATGAAGTTTCATGTTTTCCTTCGTGTCTTCGTAATCAATTCTTTAGCATTGTTCACGGCAAGCATTCAATATCAACTGGTAATTAAAAACCTCACCGCATCCAATCTTAACTGCGCAGCCTGAATATTTTCATGCGCCAGCATGGTCATATCCTTTAACTGTTCGATTTCTTCGGCCCTGAGGGTCGGATTCACTTTTTTCAGCCTGACCAAACGCTTGATTTCATTGCTTAACGATTCCAGCATGGTTTGGGTCGCCTGATCGACTAGCTGCTGCATATCGGCTTTGGCTTTTTGCTCGGCTACACTCAAAATGTTGATCAGGTGCGGCCGCTGGCTGGTCAAAAAGGCAATGATTTTGTGTTTATCAAACTTAATGCCGGCTTCAACCAGATCGCGGTGATTGATATCCGCACTTAAGTCCTTTTGGTTTTGGTCGATCAGTACCCGAATCGGCGTATGAGGCAAGAATCTTCCGATTTGTAATTCGGCAGGTGCGCTGCACTCGACAATGAACAAACACTCCAGCAGAAACTGGCCTGCTTTAAGATCATTATGCTTGATCACACTGATCGCAGCGTTGCCGGTTTCACTGGACAGCACCATATCCATTGATGCGGTAACCACCGGATGCTCCCAGGTCATGAACTGCATGTCTTCCCGTGCCAGGGCAATCTGCCGGTCAACGGTGAAAGTTAAACCGTCTTCAGTCAAGCCGGGGAAATGCGAAACGCGTAAATGGTCGCTGGGACGGACAATAAAACAATCAGGCGAATGAAACTCAGTATCTACGCCATAGCATTCAAAGACATCTTCCATATAAGGCCAGAGTACGCCTTCCTTCTCGTAGGTATTCAGCAGGGCAATCAGCTCATCGGCCAGTTCCTTGCGGCAGGAATTCAACTCCAGCAATTGATCGCGGCCGTTATGCATTTCCGTTTCAAGTTCGGCGCTGAGTGTTTGGGTCTTGGCAATCAGCGCGTCAATAGCGGCTGGACTTTTGCTCTCTAAAACAGCCGCCAATTCATCGTGCAATATATCTGCTACACGTTGAGCTGACGAACTGTTGCTGGCAAACGCATTCAAACCTTCATCATACCAGCGGTACAGCACTGCATTATCGGTATGCTCCAGGTACGGTACATGAATCTGAATTACATGTTTCTGCCCGATACGGTCGAGGCGCCCTATGCGTTGCTGCAATAAATCAGGGTTATTCGGCAAATCCAGCAATATTAAATGGTGCACAAACTGGAAATTTCTGCCTTCGCTGCCAATCTCGGAACAAATCAATAACCGCGCCGCACTATCCGGGTCAGCAAAAAAAGCCGCCGCCCGGTCACGCTCGATAATACTCATGCCTTCATGAAAAACGGCCGAGGCAATTCCGGCACGGTTTTTCAGGGTTTGCTCTAAGTCAATCGCGGTTTGCGCGTGCTTACAAATCACCAAAGCTTTTTGGCCGGCCAGTTGCTTGACCATGTTCACCAGCCACAAAAAACGCGGATCTTGTTGCCAATCGTCGGCATTGGGCTGACCGGTTAAGGCATAACCGTAACGTTCCCGCTCAGGAAAACCCTGCACAGTTTGCCGTGAGTTTCTAAATAAAATTCGCCCGGTGCCATGATGATCCAGCAGCACGGTAATCAAAGCGTCGCGCGCCGCTGCCGATTTTTCAGGGTCGTTAAGACTCTTTAGTAGACCGTCGACATTGTCATCTTTCAGCAGCGCGGTTAAATGTTGCTGCGCCTGTTCATTCAATGGCTCATCCGCAAGCAACAACTTGGCCGCATTGGCCACCGGTTCAAATAACCGTTCTTCTTCGACAAAAGCTGCAAAACTGTAAAACCGGTCAGGATCGAGCAATCTTAATCGTGCAAAATGACTCTCCTTACCTAATTGTTCAGGAGTCGCCGTCAATAAGATCAGGCTGGGGGAAATCAGGCCGAGTTGCTCAACAAAGAGATAGTCCGGACTGGGCGCTTGCTCGCTCCATTCCAGATGGTGCGCTTCGTCGACAATCACCATATCCCAACCCGCCTCTATGGCTTGTTGCTGGCGGCGTGGATATTTGGAAAAAAAGCCCTGGCTGCATAGAATCAATTGTTCGGTTAAGAATGGGTTTTCGGCAACGTCATCATTCGGTTCGCCTTCAGCAACCATATCGTCTTCTGCATAAGTATCGAGACAACGCGCCTCGTCAAAAATGCTAAATCGCAGATTGAAGCGCCGGAGCATTTCCACCAGCCACTGATGCAGCAATGTTTCCGGCACAATAATTAAGACCCGTCTGCTCAAGCCGTTAATCAGCCGATGATGCAAAATCAAACCGGCTTCTATGGTTTTACCCAAGCCGACCTCATCGGCCAGCATGATTCGCGGCGCCGACCGGTTAGCCGATTCATGCGCAATAAACAGTTGATGCGGAATAAGCGAAGCACGACCGCCTAATAAACCCTTAACCGGAGACTGTTGATGCTGTTGCAGCCTGCGCCAAGTTTCATACCGCAGCAAAAACCAGGCAGTAGGATCAACTTGCCCGAGAAACAACCGATCCTGAGGTTTATTAAATTGAATGTGATGATTCAGTTCCACCTCATCAAGTTCGACTTCCTGCCCATCCTCGTCTTTGCCTACATAAGTAATCAAGCCGTCGTTCTCGGCTAAACCGGTAACGGTCACTTTATATTCATCAATCGACTCGATAACGTCGCCTATCGAAAACCGGACGCGCGTTAACGGCGCATTATCTTGCGCATACATGCGCTTTTCGTCGCACGCCAAAAAAAGCACTGTGACCCTCTTGTGCGCCACATCAAGAATAAGACCTAAGCCGAGTTCAGACTCGGTGTTACTAATCCAGCGTTGGCCGGGGATAAACTGTTCCATTTATTAAAATGCCATTAAGATTGGGTAAATACTGGTTCAAATACGCTAATATTATAAGCGACACAGCGGAATTATTCCGGCATTTAATTGGTGTATGTACCAGGCTGGATTGTGACTCTAAAACAGGCTTTAATGCCTATAAAACGGTTACATTTGTTAAGCGGCCATTAAGGTTTACGCGAATAATATGATTCCAAAGTTAATGACTGGACAACTTACCTTGCCGGGCCAACATAGAAGTAAATAAATAAATTATTTAAGGAAGAAACCCATGAAAAAATCGTTTTTTTTAAGCCCACTGTTTGTATTGGCAATCATTTATTCATCTGCATCCTATGCGTCTGGGGGGGAAGGTCATGGCCGAGGACATCACAAACATCATCATTCCGATGAGGCGAGGTATTATCCGGAGCCGCCTCGGTATTCAAACTACCAGGATCCACGCTCACACCAAGGCTTGGCCGGGGGCGTTGTAGGTAGCGTATTAGGCTACGAAATAGGTAACGGCGATCCCATTGCTACCGGACTGGGCGCTGCCGCCGGCTCTTATGTCGGCAACGGAGTCGCAGGAAGACGCTAACTCGATTTGATTTAAATGACGTATCTATTAACTTGATTTTGTTAACTTAACAACAAACCAAACAGTTTAGAGAGAAAATCACATGAAAAAGTATCTTTTTTTGATTCAATTAGCTGCCGTTGCAATGCTGTTTTCACCCATATCTCACGCTGATGATGACGATTGGGGGCATCATGGTCACGGCTGGGGTCACCATCATCGCCATCATGACCACGACTATTATGCCCCCCAAATAAACTATTACCCTCAACCGCAGGTCAACTATTACCCAGCACCGCAAATTAATTATTACCCCCAACCCCAGGTTAATTATTATCAGCGGCAGGCACAGTATTCACCTGACCCACGGTCACACCAAGGGTTGGCTGGAGGCGTGATAGGTAGTGTTTTTGGCTATGAACTGGGTAGCGGCGATCCTCTTGCTACCGGATTGGGTGCCGCCGCAGGTTCTTTCCTGGGCAATGGAATGAGCAGATACTAACCAAAAGCTGCTATGAGGCGTTTGGTTAGCTAAACAAGCAATAAGGAGATTTAGCATTAGTTTCAGGCTAAATCCCCTTACCTTGCCTCAACTAACCAATCTCCAAAAGCCCCTCGTTAAACGCTCTAAATCTCCCAATCCTGAGGCATATGCCACATCAGGCTCAAGCATGTCGAGTTCGATTGAATAACTTTCAATTCAACCTTTGCTCTGTTTTGGCTAACCTGTTCTACATACCAAAAAGAATATAACCGGTAATGACTGCCGCACCGATTAAAGCCAGCTTGATTTTATTGACCAAAGACTGCTCCTGCCAATAATAAAGCAGGCTTGATTTCTTCCGTGATACGTAGACAGTCAGGCTGTTTTTACAGCGCTTATAAAAAGACGGCAATCTTTTTCCTACAGTATAGATCCCACAGGAAATGACAGATAACAGGATATAAAAAACAATAACCTGTGTTTGATGCAGATCGGTATGAAAAAGATGTTCGATGAGATGATCGAGAGCGGATTCGATAAACTCAAACGCAAGATGGCTGAACTCAAGCAAATGCTCAAACAAAAAATGAAGCACTGAAAGTAACAAGCCGAATACGACATCCGGCGCTACGATAGCTGCAACAGCAGCCACCAACAGCAATCCTCTGACCCAATTTTGCTTCAATCGCTTTTTGTCCACATATGCAGTTAACAATTCCCTATCCGCATCTTGCATATTAGTAAAGTGAGCGCCAACCAGATAAGAATACTGATTTTCGTAAGGGTTGCTGTTCTTGCAGTAAATCACCTTACAATAGGCCATGATGACTGCCATGCCGGATAACAGCAGTACCTTGATCAGCAGATAATCGCCTTCTTGAAGCGCTTCTTCACTAGTAAAAGCTATGCCGCTTGCGCTGATATTAACGTTAAGGGCGGCATTTTCGTTGTTTTTCAAGTCTTGCGCACTGAAACCCGGCAGGCTTTTCTTCGGATTGGGTAATAGCTGCGCCGAACCCTGCGATGCCTTCTCAGTATCTGAAGAGCTATTAAAAGTGTTCTCGAAAGCAGGGTTCGGTTCGGTCGCCAGTTTTTCATCTATTTTCTTGTAAAACAGATTCACTTCGTCATAAATACGGAAAGAAGCTCTCCGATTTTTATCACTCGCCATGCCGACCTTATCCATAATCTACAACCTATAAACCTTTTATTACCAGGATTTGATTATACTTCTCAGACTTTACACGTACATAAGCCGGATCATTTTGATGTACTCTTGTCTAACACTACAAGACCCTAACCTACCCAAACCCTGGCATTTCTGAACAAACGCATCCACGCGCCATATTCACCCCAATCATCCGGATGCCATGAGTTTTGCAAGGTTCTGAAGCAGCGCTCCGGGTGCGGCATCATAATAGTAAATCGCCCGTCCGTAGTGGTCAGACCGGTTATACCGAACGGCGAACCATTGGGGTTGGCAGGAAATTCCGTAGTCAATTCCCCATAGTTATCAACATAGCATAAAGCAACTGCACCTGCTTCAAGCGCAACCGCAGGATCTGCAGCAAACTCTGCGCGCCCTTCGCCATGCGCAATAGCAACCGGCATTCGCGAACCTTCCATCCCGGCAAACAGGATGGACGGCGATTTTTGCACTTCAACCAATGCTACGCGTGCTTCGAATTGCTCCGAATTGTTGCGCATAAAGCGCGGCCAATGCTCAGCGCCGGGAATAATCTCTTTTAATCCCGACATCATCTGGCAGCCGTTACAAACGCCTAAACCGAAGGTATCCGGACGCTGAAAAAATGCAGCGAATTCATCACGGCAACGTGGATTAAACAGAATCGATTTTGCCCAGCCGCCGCCTGCGCCCAGTACGTCGCCATAGGAAAAACCGCCGCAGGCAACTAAGCCTGTGAAATCGGACAAACTCACCCGACCGTGAATAATGTCACTCATATGAACGTCAATGCTGGTGAATCCGGCACGGTCAAACGCCGCCGCCATTTCGACATGGCCGTTAACGCCCTGTTCGCGTAATATAGCGACTTTGGGCCTTACTGCATTTTTAAACCGCGCAGTCACGTTTCTGTTGACATCAAAGGTCAACGCGACATTCAAACCGGGATCTGCATCATCGGCGATGCGCTCAAACTGCTGCTGCGCGCATTCCGGATTATCGCGCAAAGCCTGCATTTTGTAACTGAGTTCAGACCAGATGCTTTGCAGTTCAGCCCGACCGGCAGAATATATAATTTCACCCATATGGCGAATATTCAGTTGTTGTTCCTCGGTATTGACTTTGCCGATCACATACGAGCAATCGATCAGCCCCGATTGTTTCAATAGCTCCACGACATCCTTGCAATCGCTCTGCCGCACTTGCAATACGGCACCCAATTCTTCATTAAACAATGCCGCCAGCACATCTTCGCCCAGACTATCAAGAGTCAGGGTCACGCCCAATCTGCCCGCAAACATCATTTCTGCAACCGTAGCCAACAAACCGCCATCGGAACGGTCATGATAGCTGAGGAGTTTATGCTGCGCGTTGAGTGTTTGTATGGTATCGAAAAAAGCTTTCAATAAACTTGCATTATCCAAGTCGGGGCTTTCGTTGCCGAGCTGGTTGTAAACTTGCGCCAGCACCGAGCCGCCTAAACGGTTTTTACCGGCACCCAAGTCGATCAGAATCAAGGCGCTGTCTTCATCGGGCACACTGCGCAGTTGCGGAGTCAGGGTAAGACCAATATCGGCAACCGGCGCAAACGCGGTAATGACCAGCGACAATGGCGCGGTCATGGTTTTATCATCCCATACCGTTTTCATCGACAAGGAATCCTTGCCCACCGGTATCGCGATACCTAGCGCCGGACACAATTCCATGCCCACCGCTTTGACGGTATCGAACAATGCCGCGTCTTCGCCTTGGTAACCGGCTGCGGCCATCCAATTGGCGGACAGCTTAATTTTTTTCAATGAATCGATGTGGGCGGCGGCAATATTGGTAATGGCCTCGCCTATCGCCATACGACCGGATGCAGGCGCGTCGATAACTGCAAGCGGTGAACGCTCGCCCATCGCCATTGCTTCACCGGTCACGGAATGGAATCCGACTGCGGTAACCGCAACATCGGCTACCGGCACTTGCCAGGGGCCGACCATTTGATCTCGCGCAACCAAACCGGTGACCGAGCGGTCGCCAATATGAATCAAAAAGCTTTTATCGGCGACAGCCGGAAATGCCAAGACTCGCTTAACTGCTTCATCCAGCGTGATGCCGCTTAAATCCAGGGCTTTAGTATTGGCCGGAACATGCTCGACATTACGATGCAGTTTGGGTGATTTACCGAACAACACCGACATCGGAATATCAACCGGCTTGTCACCGAGCAACTCGTCGTTCAGCAATAAATGCTCTTCTTCAGTCGCCTCGCCTATTACCGCAAACAAACAATGTTCGCGTTCGCAAAAGGCGGTAAATAATTCCAGCGATTCAGGTTTAATCGCAACCACATAACGTTCCTGCGCTTCATTGCACCAGATTTGCATCGGTGACATGCCTATATCGGCATTCTGCACCTTGCGCAATTCAAAGCGGCCGCCGCGCTCGCAATCATGGATAATTTCCGGCACCGCGTTGGATAAACCGCCCGCGCCAATATCATGGATGGACACAATCGGCGTATCGCTGCCCATCGAATTACAATGATTGATAACTTCTTGGCAACGGCGTTCCATTTCGGGATTTTCACGTTGCACTGAGGCGAAATCCAAATCTTCCGAACCCGCACCGGAAGCCTGCGATGAAGCCGCACCGCCGCCAAGGCCAATTAACATCGCAGGACCGCCCAGGATGATGATCAATGAACCGGCGGGTATCGCATTTTTCTTGACCAACATCGGCCGGATATTGCCCAAGCCGCCTGCGATCATGATCGGTTTGTGGTAGCCCCTGAACTCATTGTCCTTGCCGGGAACCGCTTGCTCGAAACTGCGGAAATAGCCAGTTAGATTAGGCCTGCCGAATTCATTGTTAAATGCTGCGCCGCCAAGCGGGCCTTCCAGCATGATGGTTAACGCCGAAGCAATACGTTCCGGCTTGCCGTTATCCGCTTCCCAAGGTTGGGGAAAACCGGGGATTTTCAAATGCGACACCGAAAATCCGGTCAACCCGGCTTTGGGTGCAGAACCGCGACCGGTCGCGCCTTCGTCGCGGATTTCACCGCCGGAACCGGTTGCAGCACCCGGATAAGGCGAAATGGCGGTAGGATGATTATGGGTTTCGACTTTCATCAGCAAATGCGCGTCTTCTTCGACATAGCCGTATTCGCCAGTCTGCGCATTACGTATAAAGACTTGCTCGGTTGAACCGGCCATAACCGAGGCATTATCGCTGTAAGCCGTCAAAATACCTTCCGGACTTTTTGCTGCGGTATTGCGGATCATCTTGAACAAGGTTTGCGCCTGCTCTACCCCGTCTATCGTCCAATCGGCGTTAAAAATCTTGTGCCGGCAATGTTCGGAGTTGGCTTGGGCAAACATCATCAATTCAACATCGGTCGGGTTTCTGCCCAAGGCTTGAAAGCTTTCGGCCAGATAATCGATTTCATCATCGGACAAAGCCAAGCCCAGTTCCGTATTTGCGCCAATCAGCGCATCACGGCCTTGTTCGATAACCGCAATACTCTGTAGCGGTTTGGGCTGATGATGAGCGAACAGTTCCGGCTCGATATCGCCATCGACAACGGTTTGGGTCATTCGGTCATGCAATAACGCTTTTACGGAAGCCGGCAACGGCTGATTGACGTCCAGCGTGTACTCAACGCCCCGCTCGATACGCTTAACTTCTAACAGTCCGCAACGTTGGGCAATCTCAGTGGCTTTACTGGACCACGGTGAAATCGTGCCTGAGCGCGGCACAACCAACAGACGCTGCCCCTGAATATCATCACCCGATAGCCTGGAACCGTAAGCCAGCAACTGCTTTAAAATCCCGATTTGGTTATCATCCAGGTTATTGTCAATATCCACAAAGTGAATAAACCGTGTTGAGACAGCCTTGATAGCGGGTTCTATGGCTTGAAGTTCAGCTAGCAGTTTGTTAATGCGAAAGACAGAAAGCGCGGAAGTTCCAGAAATTTTTAACATGTGAAAAAAGATGTAAAAGGTACAGTGTGCAAGAAGCGAAGTACACGTACAGGCCTCTCGCCTTTTAACGTGTACCTCGCTCCTCATGTATTACTTAGCCAAATCAGCCTTAATAGTGTCGTGCAAAAGCGTCAACAAACTTAAGCTGGCCTCGTCAGCGATCGGTTTTTGTTCTTTGTCCATGATAATGACATCAGTCTGCTGGACGTCGTTTTCTACCAATTTGAGAACATATTCTTGTTCATTGGTTTCAAATCCTTTGAGAAAAAAAACGACCTCGTCCCAAACACCCCCATCTTCCACTTCCTTTTTGTTCGGATCATAAAGGACATGAAACAGCCCTTCTTCCTGATTGCGATTAGTCACTTCAATAAACTTTCGGCTTAACGCTTTGCCAACCATACGCCATGCTGTTGAGGGGGGCACGCCGATATGTAATCGCTTTGTTCCCTGCTCAGCACTGATCAGTTCAACTTGAATTAATTTCCGCTCTACACTCGGAGCCGGCTCAGGTGACGGAGCAGCGGAGGCAGCATCCACTGCATCAGCAGCAGGAGCGGCGGGAACATTTGTAATTGAACCGCCCGCAAGATCAGGTGGAATTGTCAAGGGTGGAATTTCAGTTGTAAACTGATAATCTTTTTCTTTATCCGGAAATAAACTTTTGATGTAAGTGCAGGCCGATAAATTGGCCGAAACAATAACAATAATAAGCGCCCTGACTTTAGTTTTCATAATATATGTATTAAATAACTTCAGCCTGACGCATTGCGTCACGAACCGCATCAAAACAATCTTCAGTCAACCAGGTCAAAGGTAAACGTATGCCCTTGCCCATCAAACCCATTTCGGCAACTGCCCATTTTACAGGAATCGGATTCGACTGAATAAACAGGTTCTTGTGTAGCCCGGCTAATTTTTTGTCAATCTCTAAAGAAGTTTCATCATGGCCTGTTATCGCCAACATAATCATTTCATGCACCAGTTTTGGTGCGACATTGCCCGTTACAGTAATGCTGCCGTTACCGCCCAGCAGGCAGAACTCGCGACTGGTCGCGTCGTCGCCGGTATAAATTGCAAAACCATCACCAGTCAAATCACGAATTATTTTAACTCTGGACAAGTCGCCGGTCGCCTCTTTAACGCCAACGATGTTCTTGAGATGAGACAAGCGGCCGACGGTTTCAGGCAGCATATCGCAAGCGGTGCGTCCCGGCACATTGTATAAGATTTGGGGAATGTCGACCGCTTCGCTAATAGCCTTGTAATGCAGATATAAGCCTTCTTGGGTGGGCTTATTATAATAAGGAGTCACGATCAGACAAGCATCCGCTCCGGCTTCTTTGGCCAAGCGAGTCAAATTGATCGCTTCAGTAGTTGAGTTTGCACCGGTTCCGGCAATCACCGGTATTCTGCCGCCGACATATTCGACAACAGACTTTATAACATCGCAATGTTCGTGCTCATCCAGCGTCGCCGACTCACCCGTGGTGCCGACCGCGACCAGAGCATCCGTGCCTTCCGCTATGTGAAATTCCACCAGCCTTTTCAAGCTTTCCTTATCCACTGCACCGCTTTCATCCATCGGTGTTACTAGAGCTACAATACTACCTTGAATCATGAAATCTCTCGATCAGAATTAATGCTGTTACAAAATAATATTATTATAACAAGCAAATAACTTTGATGGGGCGTATTTATACCCTTATAACCATAGACATCGACACAATTTATATTACTGATCGGTGCTATGCCAGCGGGGATTGCCGGAATCCAGATCATAGCAATATGAAAAATATATCAAAACTCTAAATTCGCCAGCCTCCTCGACAAAGAAGCCCAATTAAGGACAAGTTCGGCATTGTGCAATACAGGTTACTCCCTTGTAAAAAACCAGATGCAAACTGATTAACGATCGCTCATTATGAAACCGCCCTGATTTGTTTAACCGCAGCTTCAATTTTTAAATTCAGCAAAATATTTCCTAAGAATGAACTAGCTTTGCTGGCATCACCATCGGCGCCCGTTGAAAAAAAATCAGAGTTCATATGATCAACCTTAAATTCCGTTCTTACCCCCACAGGAAAAACCGCCATCAATTCAGAAGTATCCCTTATCCCGGCGTGCCCACCAATCTGTAGCTCCGAGTAACCATTATTTAACAGATAACTACGCTGCAGATTAGCTTCATAATAATCATTGACATGAAGCACCTTAACACCTTCATTTTGCCATAGCTTGGACAAGTGTTCTGCGACCCGCTTCTGCGCCTCCTGATTGCCGCCGCTGTCGCCGACAAAAGCAATCGTCTTAAAACCATGCTGTTTCAGGCTACTCGCGGTCGATTCCAAAACCGCCTCAAACTCTGTTTCTGAAATCGACAACGTTCCAGCAAATTTCATATGCCCTTCAGCCGGGGTAATAGAGCCTTCAGGCACATAACTTATCACCGGTGCAACCAGCGTTTTGCCCAGCTTTTCTGCTATCTTGCCGGCAGTGTACTTCACTATATAGTTGTGTTTGCCTAAAACAACATGTGGGCCGTTTTGTTCGGTGCCGCCAGTCGGCACTAAAACCGTGGACGAGCCGTTCTTTATCGCCTCCTTAACCTCCTGTGAGGTCATATCTTCCAAATAACCGTAACTTGGGTAGTGAACAGGCATGTCGGTGTAATGACTCAAATAAACCGCCGGCAGCACAATGATAAAAAACACCAAAACGGACACGTAGCGCTTAGGCTCTAAAAGCATCTGCAGCCTAAAATTGTTATACAAATTAATAAACGGCATAAAATACAAACTCCAGAAGGTAGAGAACTTTTCATTCTCTTCGGCGCCTAAACCAAAATTGATGTTTTCTTTTGTTTTAGGCACATACAAAGTCCCAAACAAACCATCCCAAAATGCGAAGGTGAAGCCTAAGTTTTTATCGAAGTGTTCTGGCGCAGAACTATGATGAATCTGATGCTGGGCTGGGCTGATAAAAATTCTGCTAAAAAAAGGCCCCCAACTCCACCAGATATGTGAATGTCTCAAATTGTAGCCGAGCAAATAAAACAGAATCAAAACTATATTGACTCCGGCAACATTGTAAAAAACAACATTGTGGTCCATAAAAAAAAGCGCACACCCCAATGCCAAGCCGGACAGCAGCCCACCTATGCTAAAAACCAATATATTATCTATCGGGTGCATTCTGAACACGGTAATCGGTGTCATCACTTCTGCAGAATGATGAACTTTATGAAATTCCCATAACCACGGGATCCTATGCTGCAAAAAATGACAAAGAAACAATGAAAAATCGGCAATAGCTGCAAAAATTAGGGTTATAGCCCCCCCCATGCCGTATATCCCTTGTAATTTGCCATTTAATGAAGGCATCAGAAGATTTAAATTGGTTTCCGTTAAATAGGAAACAGCAAAGGATAGCGACGAAAAAAGAATAACAATAAAGGCCCCTTGGAACAGCATGTTCGAATAAAAAAACAAATAATCGTTAATTGACGATCGATGCCATATAACCTCTTTGGGGAAAATAAATGCTAGTGCATTTTTCCTTTCTTCTCCATATTCCTGCTTATGGATGACAAACAACAAAAGAGCTATCCAGAAACCAGATAGCAAATAAAGCCAATAGATCCTTTCATTATTTGTAAGTAATAGTTCAAACGGGGAAATTAATTTATCAAACATATTTAAAGCCCAGCAGGATGCTTAGTTAAATTGTGGAGCAAATTTAGTGCTCTATCAGGCCACGTAAATCATCCCGGCCTTTAATCCTATAGGGCATCAGAAGTCGCCCACCACCAACATCAGCTAACCGATACAGAATTACGATAAAAAAGTTCTAAAGCGGCTGAGCAAATGTTTTCTTTCACCTTCAAATTCAACTTTCCCCAGATTCTTAGTGAGTTCCTTTAAATCATGAGCAATTTTCGAGTTAGCTGATGATTCATATAATGGAACACCCAGATTCGATGCGTTTGCAACGCGTTCAAAATCATTGGCAATCATAAAAACCTGGTCATGATTGACCAAGTTTTTCAAATCATCTATCCGCAAACTATTTTTAGGATCATATCGATTAGCCACAATTGATATTCTATCCAAAGGAATATCCAGGTCTTTATTTAATATCTGCACTAATCTACGGCCGTCCCTGAATTGGGCCAAACTCTGCTGAACAACCAAGGTAATCTGATCCGCTTGTTCCATAATCATGCTCGATACAGGATCGATTAGTCTCGGCAAATCAATAACTATCTGACTGTAATTAATTTTCAGCAACTCCAAAACCCCTTTTAAACTGGAAACATTAATCTCCCCGGGCAGTAAAATATCCGATGGTGATGGTAATAACAGACTCAAATTCTCATTATATTTCAACATATATGCTTCTAATGAAACCGAATCCAAATCTTCTGTAGCATTTAATGCTTCCATAATCGTATATTTAGGTATTCTATCGAAATTGAGCCCGACTGATCCGAATTGGAGATCAAGATCGACCAATGCCACTTTTGAATCGGTTTCTTTTGACAAAATATAAGCCACATTACTGGCTATAAAACTGGCTCCGCTACCTCCTTTAGCATTAATAACGGCATTTAAACGTTTAGTATTGTTATACATATTCGTGATATTTTTTTTAATACTACAAAACACGCTATTCAACTTTTCTTCATAATTTTTATAATCAATAAAATCCTTAACCCCTGAACGGATTGCCAGACTTAACAATTCAATATTTTTCTGGTCACCGATAATGATAATGGAGGCTTTCTTGCCAATAACATTATTTAGAGCCTGTAACTCTTTCAAGCCATTTTCGGTTAAATTAATAATAACGATGTTGTTTTCATCCTGAGCATATTTATTGATGGAATCAATTATTGCCTTATTACAGATTACCTTGTTTTTAATATTTCCAGAGTGAGAAAGAATAGAAAGCTGCTTTTTAATGGCAAGCTCATCCGTGCCTATTAATACTAAATTTATCTTGTCTTCAGTTATTTTATTCATCTTTTATCTTCTTAAAATAAATTCAAAGAATGCCAAAAAGAGTAACTATTAACCGCTTTAATTTGCAAAATTAAGAGAGGCAATAAACCAAATAGTTACCCTAGCTAATTAAGTAATGAGACGTCAAAAACATATAAACAATCTTTAAAAGCTACAATCAGGCGCACGCACGGGATCACCCGGATAGGTAGGTATAGCGCCCAAGCTTTCAGTAGGCAGAGTAGCCTTGAACTCTGGAGCTAAAAACGAGCTGCCCCAAAGCGGAATCATTAGAGTATGCGTATAACCTGTAATGCTTACTTCGGTAAACTTTGCCTGCGCCGGATTGAGGGTTGTAGTCTTAACACCAAGCGGATCAATATAGAAATAGCTTATAGTCACCATGTCGGGCGTTAGTCCGACAATAATCGAGCTGGTTGCCAATGAACCACTTTTATCGCCAAAAATGGCAACCTGCTTTGGAACACTACTGCCAATGGGACAAATGACGGCCATCCTTGCGCCTCTGCGAGTTGCTTCGGACAATGCGTTCCAGACAAACAAGGCTCTGCTGAACTCGATGATGGCAAACAGGACTCCGAAGAACAGCAACGCAATCATGGCAAATTCCACAGTTTCAGCGCCTTTCTGTTTATGTTTGTTTATCATTGGGCGAACCTCATTACACTACTGGCTCTAAGTTCCATAGGATCGCCTGACAAATTGAGGAACGCTATAACAGCGCCAACCAATATCCAGTCTGCCGGATAGCTTGCTGATACAGTGACATGACCGGAAACGGAAGATGGCACTGGGTCCAAAACTAATTTAGCCTGACATTCCGGCACAATCTGTATGCCAGCACCATTGATATCTCCCGAACAAACCAGATTTTTAACCTGAGTATTGGTCAGAGCGATTTTTTGACTAACCGAAACATCAGACAGATAACGGGCTGCATTCTGTACCGACTTGGTTATTGCGTTGTGCCGATAAAACATAGTCCCTAATTCAGTTACCATGAATATCAGCATTAACAGTATTGGTAGCATCATGGCAAACTCTACGGTGGATGTACCCTTTTGTTTATTGATATTCATGAGTCGCTACTCCCGAAGCTTTTAAATAGAACGATTTTGTAAGGACCAAATAACGTAGGATTCTTTGGATCAAAAGTTCCAGGTCCGGGGCAGATGCCCGTTAATTCGCCTATGATTTCATTTGCAGTTCCTGTATGCGTAGGTTTTTCCGTCATGAGAAAGCAACTGGCAGCGATAATCTTAGGAGTCGCGGTATCGCAACCATCAACGACTGGGACTGCGACAATCCTATTATTGGCGATGCCAGCCGGGACTGGCGTTTTTGCAAGTTGGGTATTAGTTTCCGAGGCATACTGGGGCTGGTAGCCCTCCGCTGGATATGGATCTGGATATATCGGGGGCTTATATTCTGTTTGCACCATATCATCTGTAAATCTTTTTTCTATCCCATCACTTACAGGGCCTACTTTATTTCCATTCTCCCAAGTAGCAGTGTTTGCGCAGGTATTAACAGTTCCCGCTAATAGATTTTTTATATCATTGCCGCCAGAAAACCCATCAAACCGCAATAATCCGAAGTTTCCAGTGGGCAAACTTGGATCTTGGCACGTACCATCCTTTGCTGCTGCTGTCCCCCCCTTCAAGCAAACTTTTTTATGAAAAGGGATGCCATTGCATCCGTACTCATCACATCCTGTTGGCGCCCCCGCCTTTGGACAGATTACCAAAGGCGTCAATTCGCAATTATTACCTACCGGCCCCGCCGTAGAAACGGCCGGAACCGGTAGGTCATTAGTGAACTGATTTGTAACTTGTAGTAACACAGGCTTCAAATTCAACATGCCATTTGACGTGACTCTGACATAGGCAAAGGAATCTGTTGCAGGGTTAAAGGTTCCCCAAGGATTTAATGTTTTGGAATATTCAAATACCAGGTCATCCGACGTCAAGCCCGCCAATTCATTATTACCTGAAGAAACTATGAACTTGTTAAACGTTGCCTTCCCTGCATCTGTTGCTGGCCCTGTGCCATTTTTGATATTCTTATTAATGGCTATCGCTGCGCTTAATGCGGTGGCATCAAGGGCATTTTGCAAACGTGTTTTGTTGACAAATACATGCCCGAAATCCAAAGCCAATCCCATAATAAGCAGCAATATCGGCAAGGCAATGGTCACTACGACAACAACAGTACCTCGTTGTTTCTTTAAACAATTTACTTTCATCATCCTGCTCCTGTTAACCGTCGAGTCCGTATATTTACTCCTCGACATTAACCGCGCCAAAACGCGTATCTTTTATTTCCCGACATTTGAAACGTCAAAACTTGGGCCTTGCTTGGATTCCTCCAGCATTTCGGAAGCGCCTTGTCGATAGGCCCGGATAACACCTTGGGCTTTTTGCCCATCCAGTCCCAGTGTGGGGTTGTCATTCTGGCCATGCTCTGGATACAAGGTCTGGTTTTTGACCATGTTATTGACTGCGTTTCCAAAGTTTTGTTGTACGACGACGGGGTGGGAGTTCCACTCGGCGCAGCCAGTTATTAGAGTTAAGAACAGTATTCCTACCACTGCCTGTTTGATATTGCCTTTATCTAACGTTTGCATTACTGAGCTCCTTCCACTAATTGCTGACCATAATCGCCATCGAGACCGCCTTTGTTGCTGAGCGGATTGGTATCATTTTTTACCCATCGGTTTCTGGCTTTCCTTGACTCGGTTCTACCCAAGACATAGAAATCGACATCATCTGGTGCAGCAAAACTATCGGTCGGTAATTGCGCGTTTTTCGCCAGCACCGGTTTAGCCAAGCGAGGGGTGACGAAAATCACTAGCTCCGTCTGTTGATTCAAGAAAGCCGAGCTTCTAAATAACGCACCCAGCCCTGGTATATCCCCAAGCCCTGGAAACTTGTTCACATTCTCGCGCAATTTATCGCTGATTAACCCGGCAATACTCATGGTTTGCCCGTCCGCCAACTCCAGCGTGCTGCTTGCTTCCCGTTTAGTCAGCGATGGTATCGCAAACTGGGTATCGGTATTTCCCGCCTTAGCTATAACGGCGGCATCCTCGGACAACTCGCTGACGCTGACGTTCATGTTCAGATTGATTCGCCCGGAATCAAGCACCACCGGGACAAACTTCAAGCCGATACCGAATTCTTTAAATGTGATAGTAATTGACCCATTATTTATTCCACCTTGCGGCACTGGAATAGGGAATTCTCCGCCTGAAATAAAGGTTGCTGGTTGCCCTGATAATGTTGTTAACGTAGGCTGGGCTAAAATTTTTGCCAATTGCTGATCATTGGCCGCATCAATGGTCAGGTTAAAAAGAAATCCACCGCTGATCGCCTGCAAAAAGACCGCGCCGGCATCAAAGCTGTGGCGATTAAGCAATCCTCCTATGCCTACGGGGTTCAAACTCCCCCCCCCGTTAATAGCCCCGATCGAAAAAGAGTCGGAAACTTGCAATGCACTAAATTTGACATTCAGGCCTTTGATAAGTTTTCTATCAATCTCGGCTACTTTTACATCCAGCATTACCTGCTGCGCGCCGCCGACACTCATTAGATTTATAACCGACGGGGTAGCGCTTTTACTGGGGTCGACTACTGGCTGGGCGGTATTTGTTGTTACATTAGTGCTGCCGGAGCCACCAGGGCTCACGGTGCTGCCTGCGCCAAGAGCCGTCGAAGACCCTAAATAGCCTTGCGCCAGATCAATTGCCGCCTGCATATTGGCCAATGTGCTGACTTCGCCGCTTAATACGATATTTTTCTGCGAAGATCGTATCGAAATATTCTCATTAGGAAGCAACTCATTTAGTTTGGATTTCAATGAATCCAGGTCATGCGTTACTTCAATATCCAGCATTTGTACGACTTTCTGTTTATCGCCCCACAAATACAAACTCGTGGTACCTAATGATTTACCCCGTATCAATATCTGGTTCGGCGGCATAAAGCTGGTCTCTGCAGCCTCAGTGTCCACTGGGAAATCCGCAATAGCTGAGTTGCCTTGCGATATTTCGACTATATTTCTGTCCAGCGTAATCAGCCTGGATTTGTTTAAGCCAATTTGCACCTTGACCGGTTTAATGTCCGCGCTATTTATTGCGGCAACCGAGCGATGCGCAACACATAACGCGACAAGTGTAAAAATACAGAGTAATTTTTTGTTAATTTTATGGTTCATGGCTAACTCATCTGATAATAACAAGCATTAATTTATTATTTGGCTATCAACTTGCTACAACATGCTAGGATGGCTTCAGTCGTTTATGGACGGCTTCAGTTCCTTACAGGGGTAGGTTGGAAGTGGATCATTAAACAGCCGTCATAAGGAGTCGAAACAAGAACAATGTTTCCGTGCTCAGGATGTTTGACACACTTAGCCGCAATCATATCGCCGTGAACAACCCTGTCAGTTTCGCTATAAATATCTTTGGATATTTTTGCGTATTGCAGTGTCGTGAGGGGCATTATGCTTGCATCTTTCATTAACAGCGTCTCCGGTAAATTAAATGCAAGATGATTATCAGATAGTGCTATTTGGTTTTTGTTCATACCATTCCCCTTTTCTTCTTATTATTAAAATTCAAATAATCCGCGTTACTGGCCCGCCTTTATCGCCAGATCACTTACATCCATGGAATTACTTTTATTACTCGCTTTTTGCTTCTTACTCTATCGACTACCGGCGTTGGTTTTACTTCTGCTACCTCGACAACCTTGTCTTCCATTACGCTGTCCAACGGATTACGTAATGTCAGTTGTATGGTTCCCTCCTGCATGGCCTGTACCATTATCTCGGCTTGATCCGGCTTTAACTCCAAGGTCACCGCCCTGACTATGGATGGTTTCTCTTTTTCCTGAGAAGCTTCCTGATCCACCGCCAATACCTTAATGTTCTGTAACAGCGTCCGTGTAGCGGCCTTATTTGTCATTCGATCCATTTTTGTGGCAAGAATATCGATTTTGTTTCCAGGCAAAATAAAACCCGCCACACCCACCACATCATCCACTCGCACTGAAATGGCCCGGTACTCTTTGGCAATCAATGCAGAGAGCGTACTGCCGCCCAGATATTCTGAAATTCTCTTTTCAGTAATGACTTCATCCGGATAGAACTTGTTCATCGCCACTTTGTTGACGACCTGCTCTTTTGATGTAAAAGCGCCTTGCGGTGGGGATGAGTCGCCCGGCCAGGCGATCACCTTAATCTGGGATTCTTCAATCTTGACGCCAAAGGGGATTTCGATGGCTGCAACGACAACCGACACCCCTTTATCGGGCACCGCCTGGCCTTGTATCCAACTTTTGGCAACATAAGCCGCAAGAAAAGACAGCAGCAATGCAATACTCAGCATAATAAAAAATCGTCTGTTCATTTATTCACCCCTTCCTTATAGATCGATAAAGTATGTGTCCCACGCGAGCCTGATGTTTTCTTTGCTTAGGTAACCCCGGGTATTTTTAAACGCTGCCATATCAAGTCCCATACCGATCAAATCCCGAGGTTGACACGGCATAAAAGGACGCTGGGACTGGTCATACAATTCGTAAAGGCAATCCAGTACCCCGTCTTCAACCGTTGCATTACGTTCCCGGCACACATCTCCCCAAATCAGGGTGAATTGCTCTTTAGTAATATCGGTGAATTGTATTTTGTAGCCCAAGCGCCTCAAGAACGCCTCATCTGCCAATTCCAGCGGATGCAAGTTGGTCGAGAACACCAGCACGGTATCGAACGGCACCTGGAAATGCTGGCCTGTTCCCACAGTTAAATAATCGACATGCTCTTCCATGGGCACAATCCAGCGGTTGAGCAATTCAATCGGAGGCATGCGCTGCCGCCCCATATCGTCAATGATATAAATGCCGTTATTGGTTTTTAACTGGATAGGCGCATGGTTTAACCGGGTGACAGGGTCATAACGCAATTCGAGCCTATCCATGGTCAGCTCGCCACCGCTGATAGCAACCGGACGTTCGCATAAAATCAAGCGTTGATCCGTGCGGTTTTCTAATTGATAGTTGACCTTCTCGCTGATTTGACTGACCGGACTATGAATCATCGGATCAAAAAACCGGATGATTTCTCTGCCTACAGCAATGGCGTAGGGTAAGTGGATCGGATCTCCTAAGCATCGCGCCAGGCGTTTGCAGATATAAGTCTTGCCGCTACCCGCCGGGCCATAAACCAAAAGAGCCCGGCCGGAATGCAAAGCGGGTCCCAGTTGGTCGTACAAATGCTCTTCTATCACGACACCGGCAAAAGCTTCCATTAATTCCGTTTTGCTTGCCGTGCAATTGAACACGGATTGCGCTTCAACCAACTGCCTGTAATGATCGATTGTAATTGGGGCGCGGCCTACGTAACCGCTACGTACATAGGCATTTTTCGCTTCGGAGCGACCTAAATCGGTTAACTGATAACGCACTCCGGCGCTATTTTCTTTTGCAGCCAACACTTCGACCCGGGAGTCTTTACGCAAGTTAATCAGAATCCCTTCCAGCAGGTTTCCTGTCAGTGCCATCCTATCGGCCAATTGCTGTAGGTCTTGCGCCCCGCCGTCATACAAGTGTTTTAGCGTTAAATCAATCAACAACTCGGCATCGAGACCGGTCTCGTCAATCGTGCGGGGTTGTTTAATGAGCTCTAATAGTTCCATAAATTTGCCATAAGTCCTGAGTTGGAAAGCGCCGGATATAGAACATAACAGGTAGCCAGGGCAATGGCAGGCGCCAGAGGCATTCGGCCACTTGCAGCATCCGATGGGTCCGGCTTCTGATAAGCAAATACCTTAGAAAACAAACCATAAATAAGTGTTTGATACCTACGCAACAGCTTAACCAGATCCCCTTTCACAGCTATAACAAGTATGGCCATTACAAACATTGCCATATAGCTACTAAAGACCACGTTCAGCACCTGATTAAGGCCCACCACAGACCCTATCGCCGCCATGAGCTTCACATCTCCAGCCCCCATGCCTCCGAAAACGTAGCTCGGCAGCATCAGTAAAAAACCGGCAAGCAGCCCAAAGCTACTGTCACGAACACCTAACCCTTCAGTGGAAAAAAAATTCCAGCCCAAGCCCAACAGAACAATAACCAGTGAAGTCCAGTTAGGTATTTTTTGCATGGCTGCATCGTAAATTGCTGCAATTAATACAAATGCAATTAATATTAAATAAATAATAATCATAAACTGACCATATACGGTTATTGATTAAGGCTTAAGTACCAAACTCAAAGCGTATTTAAAAACAATAGCAATTGATAATATAACCGCACTATATTGCTATTGTAATAATACATAAATACCCCATGTTTCAGCAGTTCCATTGCCTGTTTTTTAATATACTATTCATTTTGTACATGTCAGCGCGATAAATAGCCACGTCAATGCAGTCTATGATGAGAACAATCATCAGAACTTAAACATTCAAAACAAGTTAATCATTGTTATGGAATATTAAAAAAACTAAGCACTTATAATGAAACTGGTCTTCTCCATCACAGGGAAGACATAGGGGAGAAGACCAGTTTCTATCTTGCCAACAGAATAACTAGCCAGTAGAAGCAGTAGTAGCTTTAGTCATGTTTGCTGTTATGTTGGTTATAGCACCATTAACTCCACCACTTAAAGTTGTCCAGAAAGCTGCGACAATAATACCGGCCAAGACAGCAGCGATCATTACCCATTCAACGGTTTCTGCGCCTTTTTCATCAGCAATAAATGCTTTCACTAAGTTTGTTATTTTTTTCATGATTATTCCTCAATATGAAATTAAAAAAGTATTATTTAAACTATTTTGAATCATAAATTACATTATCAAATATCCTTTTATAAAAAATATCCCCTTCTCACGTCTACCGGCCAGTATCGGTTGACATACGATTAATATATCTCGTTATCTATCCCAATACAGACATGCAGCATGTTCTTTCATTGCTCAATAAATTGACGCAAAAATTAATATTTGACGGTACGTTAGTCTTCACCCACTTGGCACAATACAAACATTATAAAAATAACCAATTTAAAACCTTAAAAATCCTGAGTCATCTATAAAATATTTAAGTTTATTTTAAGCATAAAATGAGTTTAAATATATTCGTACTAATACCTATGACATAAGTCAGTTTCATTAAAATTATTTCCTTATTTTCAGGTTGTTATATCTGACACCTGAAAGTAAGTCATTCAATATTGGCATCAGGTTGGATTCGTCTAGAAACAAAGTAATTTCAACTACGAATCATGAATCCATGTCTGGCACTGCCCGCATAAGTACCCGCATAAGTAAATACTAAAACATTTATTTCTATGCTGGCGCTAATATGTATTAATGATAATTACAGCCGCAACGCTTAACATTACGGCCATTACCCTTAACTATTTAAAAGAGCGCGTACTAAGATTACCGGACATCTAAAAAATAACTTAAGGAAATTTTAAGTATAAAATGAGCTAAATAATATTAGTATGAACACCTACGATTTGGATCATGCGCACTAGAATTATTAAGCAACAAAATTGCTAGCAATACCTACAACCCATTATTATCCTGAAATATATTAATTGCCGATATTTTAAAAAACAGTATTGGCATAAATACCTGCAACTTACCCAGAAATACTAAAATTACTTTGTCTTAGCCCATGCATTACGGGGCAGTTGCTAGAGATCGGGCAGGTAAAGCAAAAATGTTGTCTGGTTGAAGCGCTGCCCATTACCTTGACGCCAAAGTCTTTTTGCCGATATTGCTTACACAGATGGACGATGACATGCTGGAAATAAGCAGGCATGTCTAGCAACAAAGAAGAGTTAACAGATTTAAAATGATAGCGATGTCGGCGGCATGGAACTGCTAATAATGCGCCGAAGATGCCCCAAAGATGGATAACTCAAGCAAAGTAACAACAGGCTGATTTATTGAGGCACCGCTTCTAGCTTTTGGGGCAATTGCCGTTTTGTCATACATTCATATTTTTATGTCAGAATTCGTTGCTTGCTCTAACGAATGAGGCATCCATGACAGTTTGATGGAGTTGAATGGGTTTATGGCAATCAGAAGAAGAAATTGGCCATAAACCCTATCGGGAGGAGCTGGGTTTCCAGCGAGAGAGAATTAGAAAAATGATTTATTGGTTACTTCAATATTACTATTGTTCCAGTATTTCCAGCCGCTTTAAATTGTCATTGGCTTTTTTATAAAATTTGGGCGATACGTTGATGGCTTCTTGCAAATAATTGTTAGCCTCGGAGTAATCGCCATTCATCATTGCAATATAGCCGGTATTATTATTGGCTTCAGCCGGTGAAGATACTTTGGCAAAGGCACTGTGCGCCTGTTCGTAATTGCTTAAACGTGCTTGCAGCAATGCGTAGTTATAAATCGCCTTTTTAAAATCGGGATTGATTTGCAGGGCTTTAAGATAATAGGGTTCAGCCTCGGTCAATTTGTCGGCTGAGTAGAGCGCAAAGCCAATGTTATTTAGCAATTCGGGAGAATTCGGTGAAATGCTATCGGCTTTTTTGAAAAGGCTTTCAGCTTTCATGTAATCGCCCTGTAAAGTGGCAATAATCCCCAAGCCGTTATAAGCCGACCAACTTTGCTGCTTGGCGACAACCTGAGCAAGATGCTGCTCTGCATCAGGATATTTTTTTTGCTTAATCAACAGTAATCCATATTGTTCGATTGCCTTTATATCCCCCGGTTGCTGCTGCAAGATCAATTTAAGACTGACTTCCGCCAAGTCGTATTTTTTTAGATCGGTATATAAATCAGCCATTTTTTGCAGAACCCTGGTATTAGTCGGCTCCAGATCGTATGCTTTTATATAATAGAGTTGAGCCAGTTCCATCTTGCCGCTCTGCGCCGCTTTTTCCGCTTTTAACACGGCATCGTCAACCGAATTGACATTAAGCCCGGCACTTTGCAAAATCTCTTCGGTTTTCTGCTCGTTGTCACCGCGCTCTGCTTCTTTGATGTTGCCGGGATTGCAGGCGGTCAGCAACGATTGGCTTAAAACCATCACAAAAATGAGGCTGGTTGGTTTTTTTATTTTATTTATCATACTCATCATCTTCATCCGGTAAGGAAACTCTCTATACTCATAACAAAAGCCAAGAGATTTCGGTAAATAAGGTTCATCATTTTACGAGCGGTAAAAAAATCACTATCCAGGACTTATATGTCGAAGAATCAACACGGCAGGCAACATAACAACCATTAAAAACGCCGGCAATAAACAAACGGCCAACGGAAAAATCAGTTTTGTACTGATCTTAGCAGCCACTTCTTCGGCAGCTTGCGTTCTTTTGTCCCTGAGGTCTTCCGAATAAACTTTGAGCGTTTCGACAATGCTTGTTCCAAAGCGCATGCTTTGTGACAGCGCCGCTACCAAACCTCTAATGTCTTCCACTCCAGTCCTTTCAACCAGTCTTTGCAAGGCCTTATTCCGATCAATACCTGCGCGGGTTTCAGCAATAACAATGTCCAGTTCAGAAGCCAACACCGGTTGACTGATACCGCTTTCGGCCACCACTTTTTGTATCGCCGCATCCAGGCTCAAACCAGCCTCGGAACAAACCACCAATAAATCAAGCATATCGGGAAAAGCTCTGCGAAGAACTTTCTGCCGGTTGGCAATGAGTTTATCCAAAACAAAACTGGGTCCCATATAACCTATTGCTATTGCCACCAGTGCAGATTGAAATATGGTTTCACTCTTCGTGCCCAGGATTAAAGCCATGACCATTAGCACGGACAAAGGCAATAAAATCATTAACAACATTCGTATCGCATAATAATGCAGTAGACTGTTCTTTCCATGAAACCCGCCATAATGAAGACGCGTCCTTGTTCTTTGCAATAACGGCTGGCTGGTTGGAACAAACACGTTATTATGTTTATGAAGCTTTTCCGATATGGCATTAGACTCAAGCATGGAAACCGAGTCGGTATTCATTTCCCGCTTTAAACGGGAGCGCACCGGGTCAAAAACATCATCAAATAATGACATTAATGCCAGCGCTAAAATAAAGATAGCTCCCGCCACCAACAAGACCACACCCCAAGGGCCTCCTTGTTGGTTTGCCATCAGCCCTGTCAATAATTGCATCAAAATGTCCATTCACTTTACCTCATGCATCAATGGTAATAATGCGCCGTATCCAAAAGGCTGCGCTCAACTCCAGGCCCATAAAAATATAGAGATACGTCATTCTATCGGGTGAGTCATAAACCGGCTTAAAGTAATCAGGATTCAGCAAACTCATCAATCCAAACAAAGCCAGCGGCAGCAACAGCAACACCCAGGCCGACAGCATGCCTTCCGCCGACAATGTTTTTATACGTCGCTGCAATTTAAAGCGCCCTCTTAGCACATCGCTGATTTTCAACAGCACCTCGGCCAGGTTACCGCCCGTTTCCCTTTGGATTATTATTGCAGTAGTCATGGCTATCAAGCTAAGACTGGGAACCCGCTCTATCATCAAGGCAAACGCCACTTCAATGTTGCGTCCGTAATTGATTTCTTCATAGGTCATGCCAAATTCCTGACTGATAGGTTCGCTCATTTCGGTGGAGACTATCTTCATGCATTCGGTGAACGGATAACCCGTCCGCAAGGCTCTGGCCATCATTTGCAAGGCTTCTGGCAATTGCTCTTCAAATTTGTCCAGGCGCTTGGCTCGTTGCTTGTTTAGCCATACTATCGGTATAACCGCCACGATAATAAATGCCGCCAAGGTAAATATCAGATTATGGAAATACAGCCAGACTAATAATGCTATGCCGCCGGACAAGATCAATGTATATAACGCAAACCGGTAAGCTATTTGCTGGCTTCCTGCCTGCTCCAGCAATACTTTCAGTCTCGGAATGCCCGGGAAACGCTCAAGGCTCCGTTCTATGGGGCCTAACTGATTGAGATATTTTTCTTTTATAATTGACGCTTCAGAATCTCCGTGCGCCTGAATAATTCCTTCCAAGCGTTGTTTCAGCTTAAGACTGTCTGCCCGGCTCGTTCCCAAGGTTGGTAATACAAGGATTTGTGATGCCAAAAAGACTGTTATGAAGACCAATCCTACAAATAACATCATCATGTCGCTGGTCATATTACCTCTCCTTTAATTGAGATGATTGGTAAAAATGGCCAGGTCTGCGTTGGCGCCTTTTTGTTTCAAGTTAGTCATGCATTTGGGGATAATTCCTGTCGAACAAAATTGACCTTGTACAACGCCTTTTTCATCTATTCCGCGCCTTTGGTATTTGAAGATTTCAGATAAGGTAATTACGTCGCCTTCCATACCATCCACTTCCTGAATGCTGAGGATTCGCCTGCTGCCATCTTCGAGCCGACTCAGTTGGATGATGATGTGGATTGCCGATACGATTTGTGCCCTGATCGCCTTAGCCGGCATCTCCAACCCTGCCATAGATACCATGTTTTCAAGACGCGCCAGGGCATCTCTAGGAGTATTGGCATGAACTGTCGTTAAGGAACCTTCGTGACCGGTATTCATCGCCTGTAGCATATCGAATGCCTCTCCACTCCTGACCTCGCCAATGACGACGCGATCCGGCCGCATTCTAAGGCTGTTGCGCACCAAATCCCGCAACGTTACCTCGCCTTTGCCTTCGACATTGGCTGTCCTGGTTTCCAAGCGCAATACATGGGGTAACTGCAACTGTAGCTCTGCGGAGTCTTCCAGGGTAATGACTCTTTCATCCTTGGGAATAAAATTTGAAATGGCATTCAGCATCGTTGTTTTGCCTGAGCCTGTCCCGCCGGAAATCAGTATATTCAGCTTAGACTTTGCCGCGCCTTTGAGGAATTCGGCCATGTAATCGGTTAAGGCACCTCTTTTCACCAAATCGTCAAGCCCCATTTTATCGACTGCAAAGCGTCTTATCGACACCGAAGGGCCGTCAATCGCTAACGGTGGAATAATAGCGTTTACCCTGGAGCCATCCTGTAACCGGGCATCCACCATCGGCGATGACTCGTCAATCCTGCGGCCAATCCTGGACACAATCCGGTCAATCACTTTCATCAAATGATTGTCATCATTAAACCTGACCGGCGTTAACTCCAGCTTGCCGAATCGTTCGACATAGACATTCTTGTAGCCGTTTACCAGAATATCGGAAATGGTCGGGTCGTATAACAAAGCTTCCAAAGGTCCAAGACCCAGTACGTCATCTTCAATTTCTCTAATTATTTGATGCCGCGTCTGTGTATTTAATGGAATGGATTCGTCGTCGATTAATTTTTGCGCTACCGCCCGAATCTGTTTTCTGGCTTCCTTTTCATCTATGCTGCTGATGAGCGATAAATCAAGAATATCAAGCAACCGAGAATGGATGTTTTCTTTAAATTCCAACTCTACTGATGAAAGTATTTTAAGTAATAATGGCGCGAAAGGTTGTTTTTCTGGTGCTTCATTTAGTATGTCTGGTTTAGTTGCTTTATCATCCGCATCCGTTGCAACTTTGGGCAGACCAAAACATTGCATTCTTGTTTTTAATCCCATGGATAGACTCCCGTCAATTGTCTAACATTAATTGTACGCGCAGCTCAACTTATTATTATTTAAGGGTAACCTGAATTAATACTTGAGAAATATCGATAAAATTCAGCAATCCATTACTCTTAATATTTATTAAAGCGATAAGCTTATGAGTTATTTATTTTTCTTCGTTAGATCGAGCATCATCATTAATGCTGCCACTAGCCCTGACAAATGTGTAATTACCCGGCCTGACAATAAGATAATTGGCTGCTTTTTCTATTGCGTTATGTGGATATAAAGCTGTCATCAAGCCAGTAAAAGGACTTGTTGCAATAAAAAACCCCGTGCCAACAAGTGTTGTAACAAATCCCCCTATACGTAGCGGCACATCCAATACCGTATCAAGCTCTTGTGTTTCGACCATGGCAATATGTTTTCTTTCAGTTTCGGCTCTGTTCGCTTCATAACTGCCATATATTTGATCCTCCTGACCGACCTGAGAGGCACTCGCAGTAGAGGTGAACATTGTTTGCCCAATAACGCCCAACAGTACCAATCCTATTGTGAGGGGATGTTTCTTTTTATTTTTCATATAACGTTCCTTATATTTGTTCGATATTTTCAATCAGTGAACCGAAATAGGGTGTAACATTAATCATAAGCCGCCGAATTAATCATAAGCCGCCGAAGCTTGAATAGTGGAAGCATGACAAACTATTCTTGGTATAAAACCTGCTTTTATTATTTCCAAGGATCTCTGAAATCCTCCAACCTTAAAATAACCTTAATTGGTAATCATAATAGCCTCAATTTCGATCGAATATCTATTAGTACAACTACTAGGTTCATTGCTTTTTCCTAATAAAAATTCATTAAATCAATATCTTAATAATTTAGCGATAAGGGTCAATTTAAGTAGCGCTACTTATTAATCTTCTAGCCCTAGTCTCTCTGCCTGGGTAATAACACTCAATGTTGATTTTCTTTAGTCCGATTATTAGTTTCGTATTAACCAGACCAATAAGTTTCGAAGAATCCCATAATGATTTTTTCGATCATTTTTCGTTCCTTTATATATTCTTATGGGGACTTTCTATGGATCAGATTTTTGACGCTCTGTACAAGCTATGGCCTTGCACATTATCTGCATTCATTGCATCCATATGGAATATGTAGAGTAGTTATAGAGAAACAGGCGCTTTAATAACGCTTTGCTCTGTAATTTTTCTGCAGATATGAATAGAGTGCGGTATAATGCCCTGATAAACAAACACATTTCTCCGCGCTTAGGCGCCTTCTAGCTTCCAACAGGTAAATCCATGTCCAATGATGTTTCTACATTACCCTCTTTCCGTGATCTAGCCCTGATTGAACCGGTGCTAAGAGCACTGAAGGATGTCGGTTATGAAACACCTTCACCCATCCAAGCACAAACCATTCCGCTCCTACTGAAAGGCAAAGACGTTCTGGGGCAAGCACAAACAGGAACCGGTAAAACTGCCGCTTTCGCATTACCCATTTTGTCGCGCATCGATCTTAAGCAAAAAGACCCGCAAGTTCTGGTGCTGGCGCCAACCCGCGAACTAGCTATTCAGGTGGCGGAAGCGTTTCAACGCTATGCCGCTCATTTAAAAGGCTTCCACGTTCTTCCTATTTACGGCGGCCAGGACTACAGCACCCAGTTGCGGCAGCTAAAACGCGGCGCTCATGTAGTTGTCGGCACACCGGGCCGGGTCATGGACCACATGCGTAAGGGTACTCTGAACCTGGATGGGCTTAGCCACCTTGTTCTTGATGAAGCTGACGAAATGCTGCGCATGGGCTTTATTGATGATGTGGAATGGATACTTGAGCAAATCCCGGAACAAAGACAAATCGCCCTGTTTTCCGCGACCATGCCATCGGTTATTCGTAAAATCGCTCAGGAATACCTGCAAGAACCTGAGCATGTCACCATCAAGGTAACCACGACTTCCGCCGAAAACATACGCCAACGCTATTGGCTGGTCAGCGGCGTGCACAAACTGGACGCGCTAACCCGCATTCTGGAAGTCGAAACCTTTGACGGCATGATTATTTTTGTCAGAACCAAAACCGCAACCGTTGAGCTGGCAGAAAAACTCGAAGCCCGCGGTTATTCCGCCGCCGCGATTAATGGCGACATGTCTCAAGCATTACGCGAACGCGCCATAGCTAACCTGAAAAGCGGCAAACTGGATATTTTGATTGCCACTGATGTTGCTGCACGCGGACTGGATGTAGACCGTATCACCCATGTCGTCAACTATGACATTCCTTACGATACCGAGTCCTATGTTCATCGTATCGGCAGAACAGGACGCGCAGGACGTAGCGGCGACGCCATCTTGTTTATTGCCCCCAGAGAAAGAAATCTGTTGAATAACATTGAAAGGGCAACCAAGCAAAAAGTTGAAGAAATGGGCTTGCCTTCCACCGAGGTTATTAATAATAAACGTATCGCCCGTTTTAAACAGAACATTACCGATACCCTAGCTGCCGAAGAGCTGGGTTTTTTCAGCCAACTGATTGAACAATACCAACATGAACACAATGTCACCGCGCTGGAAATAGCTGCCGCATTGGCAAAACTGGTTCAGGGTGACACGCCGCTATTAATGCAAAACCTGCCCAAAAGAGCCAAAGACAGCCGGGATGACAGACCATCCAGGGACGATAGATCCTCACGATCCGACAGACCTCAAAGAGAGCGCAAACCTAAACGCGCGTTCGGCGGCGGCGCGGATATTGAAATGGAAACGTACCGGATTGAAGTCGGCCATGCCCATGGCGTAAAACCCGGTAATATCGTTGGCGCCATCGCCAATGAAACCGGTATTGATGGCGACCATATCGCACGTATCAAAATTCAGGACGATTACAGTACTGTTGAATTACCAGCAGGCATACCGAAAGAATTGTTTGAGGAATTGAAAAAAGTCAGAGTCGCCGGTCAGCAACTTAACATATCCAAAATGGGTGAAAGCTCCAGTTCCAGAAGAGCGGCGAAGTCCGACGATGGCGCTAAAAAAGTGGATAAAAGCAAAAAGAGAATGGGATCTACATCCAGACGGGCGAAGCCAAAGGCTGAATAATTAATCCATTACCAAGACACGAAGTCTGCAAAAAGACATCGTGTCTCGGCAACTGCTCCCTGCGTTGCCTACAGGGATGTAGGTACTTAGCGCGAGCACGACTGCATGGATGCCGGAGGTAGGCAGAAAACCGCTCCTGCGTTTTCTGCATTCGCCACATCCCTGTGGTTTAGCAACGCAAGGAGCAGTTGCCGAGGAGCGGAAGCTGCGCCTAAAGCGCCTACATTTGATGCTCTCGATCGCTGTTCCAGACGCGATTCTACCCCCCATCCGTGGAGTCGTACCTCCTGCATGACCCACAGGGATGTGGGAAATGCAGATATTGCAGGAGCAAATATCTGTCCATGCAGTCGTTGGTTTTATGCATTAATTAGTGCAACTTTCTTACTGATTCCAGATACAAACGCCGCCGGCTTTTTCAATAGCCTCCAAGCGTTGTTGATGTGCCGCTAACTCCTCTTCAGTACAGCGGATGACTTTCAAGGCGGGACGATCCGTCGACAAATATTTAACCTCGCTACTTACGATCACCTCTTCCGATCTTCCCTGCCCTTCATCCAACAACGAAGACTGACCGCCGGTCATCAATAAAAACACATCGGCCAAAATTTCAGCATCCAGCAACGCGCCATGCAGTTCACGGTGACTGTTGTCGATACTGTAACGTTTACATAGCGCATCCAAACTGTTGCGCTGCCCCGGATGTTTCTTTCTGGCGTAAGTCAGCGTGTCGAATACCTTGCTGTAATCCGTGACGGTTCCCGTTCCATTATTCAATAGCGAGAATTCATAATTAATAAAGCCGACATCAAACGGCGCATTATGAATAACCAGCTCGGCGCCCTGAATAAATGCAATAAAATCTTCAACAATACAGCCAAAAGTCGGCTTATCCGCCAAAAACTCATTGGTAATGCCGTGAACTTCGATAGCGCCGTCATCGATAATCCGCTCGGGATTGATATAGACATGAAAGCTTTTGCCGGTTAAGCGCCGGTTAACGACTTCCACACAACCGATCTCGATAATTCGATGCCCTTCCTGAGGATTTAATCCAGTGGTTTCCGTATCGAGAACTATTAATCGATTTGTAAATGTTCGTTTATCCACGTGTCTCCTTAAGACTCTTATTAATCGCTTTAGTATAAAATTTTTAAGGTGACATTACTTATTAATTTTCAATGCTAACCATCAATAAAAGTCGATCTCTATCCTTTATTATTTTCTGTTAAAATTTAGCGATGCCGGCCTGTAGCTGAAAGCCTTCAACTTACATGCGTGATTTTTTCCGCAAACCACCAAAAGATATTCATATGACCATCAAAAAAGTCCAACCCGATAAAAACAAATTAGATAAAATCGTGACCGATGCGCGTCGCAGCCAGGAACTCAGAGAGCAGTCTTATCGCGGTCAGGCTCTTAAATTATACCCTTGGGTATGCGGTCGATGCGCCCGTGAATTCGATCATAAAAATCTGACCGAATTGACCGTACACCATAAAAACCATAACCACGACGACAATCCCTCCGATGGCAGCAATTGGGAATTATTGTGCCTTTACTGCCATGATAATGAGCATTCAAGATATGAAGAAACCCGGTTCGACAGCTCTAATGCGAGCAAATCCACGGCACCTGCCGCTACCCATAACCCATTCGCAGACCTAAAATCGTTACTGAATAATAAAAAGTAACAGGAAAAGCATCAAAATCATCAATAACGTATTCTTCTTTGATAAAACCCTCGCTGCTGGACTTCAAAACCGTTTTTACAGCCGGATTCTATAAGGTAATCTCTGAACTGGGGATAATGCTGTTCAAAGTGGATGCCGTATTTATAAGGCAGCGGGATGGGTGATGCCGTTCCTTCAAGAAACAACTCTACAAACTCATCATCAGAGTCACCTGATTTGTTAAACGAATGCACAACCTGTCCATCAAGAAAGAAGCTATCGCCCTTGATAAAATAAAGCGTTAATTTAAGATGATGATTCTTTTTTAACGCTTGATTGCTACAGATTGCGATACCTTGTCTACTAATGTTAAGTATTTTTACCGGTTGTTCCCGGTTAAGGAAAACAGGCGTTTTTCTAAAAACCGCATTGATATCGCTTCTTTCATAGCGTACTTGTTTTCGCGTAATATTTTCCGCCATAACGTCTACTCCAGATGCGTTTTATTTACTCAACTCCTTTCGCTATCTAACTAAATAGAGCTTCTTGCTAGAGAAACCAATGGCGGTTTTAAAGCCATTTTGAAAAGGAATTATCAATTCAGATTAAGTCGATACAATATCGACTTAATCTGAATGATAAGATCAAAGCCAGATGACGTGTATTCGTATCATTACCTAAAAATTAGGCTTAATGGCTTGCTGAGTGTCACTTCAGATTCTCAATCAATACATTAGCAAATTCGCTACATTTAACTTCTGTCGCCCCATCCATCAGCCGGGCAAAATCATACGTCACCCGTTTACTGGAAATGGCGGCATCCATGGCATTAATGATCGCATCGGCGGCTTCCGTCCAGCCCATATAGCGCAGCATCATTTCGCCGGACAGAATGAGTGAACCGGGATTGACTTTATCCATATCGGCATATTTAGGCGCCGTGCCATGCGTGGCCTCAAAAACAGCGGTACCGGTTTGATAATTGATATTGCCGCCGGGGGCAATACCGATTCCGCCGACTTGCGCGGCCAGAGCATCGGATAAATAGTCGCCGTTCAAATTCAATGTAGCAATTACATCAAAGTCTTCAGGCCGGGTCAGAACTTGCTGCAAGGTAATATCTGCGATACTGTCTTTAATTAAAATTCGCCCCTTTGCCAACGCCTCGGCCTGCTCCTTGTTTGCTGCTTCTGCGCCAAACTCGGCACGTGTTTTTTCCCAATGTTCCCAGGTATAGACATGCTCAGGATATTCTCGTTCCGCCAGTTTATATGCCCAATTACGAAACGCCCCTTCGGTAAATTTCATAATATTGCCTTTATGCACAATAGTCAGGGTCTTACGCTTATTGGCTATCGCGTAATCGATAGCAGAACGGATCAGCCGCTCCGTGCCTTGCTGCGAAACAGGTTTTATGCCTATGCCGGCAGTGTCCGGAAAACGGATTTTTGCGTATTGCTTGGGAAAGTTCTCTTTCAACAGATCTAAAAAAATCTTTGCCTCGTCACTACCTTGCTCAAACTCGATACCGGCGTAGATATCCTCGGTGTTCTCCCGAAAAATCACCATATCCACGGCCCCGGGATTTTTTACCGGCGACGGCACCCCTTGAAACCATCTGACCGGCCGCAAACACACGTACATATCCAGCAACTGGCGCAAAGCCACGTTCAGCGAACGAATGCCTCCACCTACCGGAGTCGTCAACGGGCCTTTAATAGACACCAGATAATTTTTGCAGGCTTCGACGGTTTCATCGGGTAGCCAAGTATCAAACAAGCGGTGGGCTTTTTCCCCGGCATACACTTCCATCCAGTGGATTTTCCTTTGCCCGGAATAGGTGCTCTCAACAGCCGCATCCAAAACACGAACGGTGGCTCGCCAAATATCCGGCCCGGTGCCGTCGCCTTCAATAAATGGAATAATCGGATTATCCGGCACGGCCAGCTTGCCGTTTTGCATGGCAATAGCACGGCCATTTGGGGGCGGGTTGAGTGTGAGACTAGCCATAACAACTCCTTCAAATAATATTGAGTAATGTTGCTTAAGGTAGCGACGTCGTACCGCACCAACAGTAGGCGCATTAGGCGACGTCTCCATGGACTTAAGGCATGATAGCAAAAGGGTCGCAATTTGCACCATTTAACCACTGCAACTGGATAAACACAGGCCTAAAGCACTATAATTCACAGGTTAATCTGTTCTTTTTTAAATTTGGAGAAATGAATGCACGCAGTTACGTTGATAAAAGGCGATGGTATCGGTCCATCAATAATGGATGAGGCTGTTAAAGTTATTGACGCGTCCGGCGTAAAGATTCAATGGGAAGAAGCATTTGCCGGCTTGGCCGCTTTTGAACAATTCGGCACTCCATTGCCGGATGAAACCATGACCTCAATAGACAAAACCCGCCTGGCATTTAAAGGCCCATTAACTACGGTTGTCGGCGGCACTGGCTTTAGAAGCATTAACGTAGCATTGCGGCAAAAATACGACCTGTATGCCAATGTTCGCCCCGCCAAAAACTGGCCGGGCGTGAAAACCCGTTTTGACGATGTCGATATTGTTATCGTCCGGGAAAATACCGAAGGGCTTTATGCTGGGCTTGAGCATTATCTGACACCTAAAAAAGACATCGCTGAGAGTTTGGCAGTCGTTACCAGAGCCGGGTCGGAAAGAATTATCGAGTATGCCTTTCAATACGCCAGGGACAACAATCGTAAAAAAGTAACTGTTTGCCATAAAGCCAATATTTTGAAATATACGCAAGGCTTGTTTCTTGATGTCGCCAGGGAAATCGCCCCAAAGTATCCCGAAATTCAATATGACGAAAAAATCATCGATGCCGCGTGTATGCATATGGTGATGGATCCGAAGCAATTTGATGTGGTCGTCTGTACCAACATGTTCGGCGACATCCTGTCCGATTTGACCGCCGGCCTGGTAGGCGGACTGGGCCTGATCCCCGGCGCCAATATCGGCAAGGACGCCGCCTTGTTTGAAGCCGTACACGGCAGCGCGCCGGACATCGCAGGAAAGAATCTGGCTAATCCTACCGCCGTCATCATGGCCGGAGTCATGATGTTGCACCATCTCGGCGAGCACGATGCAGCAGATAAAATTCAAACAGCCGTTGAAAAAGTAGTTAACGAAGGCAAGTTTGTTACGCCGGACCTTAATCCGCAGTCCAAATGCGGAACGATTGAAATGGGTAATGCGATTGTTGAGGCGATGAAATAACCATGCTTTATGTCGTTCCCACGGTTTCCCGTGGGAACGGTTAAAAAAACAATCTAAACCATCTTCCAGGACCCCCACATGCTAGAACAATACCGTAAACATGTAGCAGAACGCGCCGCCGAAGGCATCGTCCCCAAGCCGCTTGATGCCGAACAGGTCGCCGCTTTGGTCGAGCTGATTAAACAACCGCCCGCAGGCGAAGAAGCGTTCATACTCGACCTGCTGACCAACCGAGTGCCTGCCGGTGTTGACGAGGCCGCTTATGTTAAAGCCGGGTTTCTGGCCGCCATCGCCAAAGGCGAAATAAGTTCACCGATTCTGAATGCGGCGCGCGCCACTGAATTACTGGGCACGATGCTCGGCGGATATAACATCGCTCCGTTAATCGATTTACTGGATAACGCAGCAATGGCCCCGATTGCGGCTAAAGCGCTGTCCCATACCTTGCTGATATTCGACGCTTTCCATGATGTTCAGGAAAAAGCCGATGCCGGTAATCCATTCGCCAAACAGGTGCTTAATGCCTGGGCGGAAGCGGAATGGTTCACCAGCAAACCCAAAGTACCTGAAAAACTGACGGTAACTGTATTCAAGGTGACCGGCGAAACCAATACCGACGATCTGTCGCCTGCGCCCGATGCTTGGTCGCGGCCTGATATTCCGCTGCATGCTAAGGCCATGTTGAAAATGCCGCGCGAAGGCATTACCAACGCCGAACAGCAAATCGCCGAACTCAAGCAAAAAGGTTTCCCGGTGTCTTATGTGGGCGATGTGGTCGGCACCGGCTCGTCACGCAAATCGGCGACCAATTCGGTATTGTGGTTCATGGGCAATGATATTCCGCACATTCCGAACAAGCGCGAAGGCGGGGTTTGCATCGGCGGCAAGATTGCGCCGATTTTCTTTAACACCATGGAAGATTCAGGCGCCCTGCCCTTTGAATGCGATGTGACCCAGATGGCTATGGGCGATGTGATCGACATTTACCCATATGCAGGCGAAGTTAAGCGTCACGACAACGGCGAACTAATCTGCAAATTCGCGCTAAAAACCGACGTGATTCTTGATGAAGTACGCGCCGGTGGTCGTATCCCATTAATCATCGGCCGCGGTTTGACGGACCGAGCTCGTAAAGTGCTGGGCTTGGCCGCTTCTACTGTTTTTTGCCGCCCCGTCGATGCTAAAGACAGCGGCAAAGGTTATACGTTGGCGCAAAAAATGGTCGGCCAAGCTTGCGGCGTTGCCGGCGTTCGTCCGAATACTTATTGCGAACCACACATGACCACTGTGGGTTCACAGGACACTACCGGTCCTATGACCCGCGATGAACTGAAAGACCTGGCCTGCCTGGGCTTTTCAGCCGACTTGGTGCTGCAATCGTTCTGCCATACAGCGGCTTATCCGAAACCGGTCGATGTGACCATGCAGCATACATTACCGGATTTCATTATGAATCGCGGCGGCGTCTCGCTCCGTCCCGGCGACGGAATTATCCATTCCTGGTTAAACCGCATGCTGTTGCCGGATACCGTCGGCACCGGCGGCGATTCGCATACCCGTTTTCCTATCGGTATTTCATTCCCGGCTGGTTCCGGACTAGTCGCGTTTGCAGCCGCAACCGGCGTGATGCCGCTGGATATGCCGGAATCTGTCTTGGTCCGCTTTAAAGGCGAGATGCAGCCGGGCATTACCCTGCGCGACCTGGTCAATGCGATTCCTTACGTGGCCATACAACGTGGCCTACTGACGGTTGAAAAACAAGGCAAGAAGAATGTATTTTCAGGTCGCATCCTGGAAATCGAAGGCCTGCCGGATTTGAAAGTGGAACAAGCTTTTGAATTGTCTGACGCGTCGGCGGAACGTTCTGCCGGCGGCTGCACGGTGCGCCTGAATGAAGCACCGATCCGCGAGTACCTAAATTCGAATATCACCCTGCTGAAATGGATGATAACCGAAGGTTACGGCGATGTTCGCACCATAGAGCGCCGAATAAAAGCCATGGAAGACTGGCTGGCTAATCCGGTATTGCTGGAGCCGGATGCCGATGCGGAATACTTTGAAATCATTGAAATCGATATGAATGAAATCAAGGAACCGTTGCTGGCTTGCCCGAATGATCCGGATGACGTAAAAACACTGTCCGCTGTAGCCGGAACCAAAATCGATGAAGTGTTTTTGGGTTCCTGCATGACCAACATCGGCCATTTCCGCGCTGCCGGTAAATTGCTGGAAAAGCACCAAGGCGAATTGCCGACCCAGTTATGGGTTGCGCCACCCACCAAAATGGATCAAACCCAATTAACCGAGGAAGGCTATTATGGCACCTTCGGCAAAGCCGGGGCGCGTACCGAAATGCCCGGCTGCTCATTATGCATGGGAAATCAGGCGCGAGTTGGCGAAAACACTACCGTGGTTTCCACGTCGACGCGTAACTTCCCCAATCGTCTGGGCAATGGCGCTAATGTGTATCTGTCATCGGCCGAGCTGGCGGCAGTGTGTTCGATTCTAGGCAAGATTCCGACTTTTGATGAATATATGCATTATGCAAGTCAGATTAACGAAACGGCTGAAGATACTTATCGTTATTTGAATTTTGATCGGATGGATAGTTATCGGAAAAAGGCTGGCGGTGTAGCATAGGATTAATTTACGGGATTATTAGGTTAAGACTCTGAGGTATCGCACAAGTTGTACTATCGTCATCCCGGCAGGGATTGCCGGGAACCAGAACACAGGGATGTGCTAGAGTGAGCGTATGGAAAAACAGCCGTGTGTTTATATTCTTGCCAGCGGCCCTAACGGGACGCTTTATATTGGAGTCACATCCAATCTTATCGGGCGCGTTTATCAACACCGTCAAAATTTAGTTCCCGGATTTACTCAACGTTACAGCGTACATCATTTGGTTTGGTATGAAGTACACGAGCAAATGGAAAGCGCCATCTTGCGGGAAAAACACCTCAAAAACTGGTCTCGTGTAGCAAAAAAACGATTGATTGAACTCCACAATTCCCAATGGCAAGACTTGTGGCCCGGTTTAGCTTTGCCATCCATGGCGTCTCGGTAATTGCTCCATGCATTACTCTACCTCCTGCATCCATGCAGTCGTGGATCCCGACATTCCCTGCCGGGATGACGAATTACATTGTTGTCCCGATTTTCCTTCTCTCGCTAGCGAGCATCTATACCTCCTACAAAAGCAACTATGCTAAAAAAGCCCTCACGACAAACAACTTCAAACCTATCCCAAGCCGAAACCCGCTTGCTGGAAAAACAATACAACGACCTAGTGGCGCAAGGCCATATCCAATACGAATCAGCGCAAATCACAGCCCTAAAGCACCTGCAAAACCTACTCGACAATGTGCTGGCAAATATCGAATACGAGAAAAAATCCACTCTACATAAACTATTCCTACCCAAACCGGCCAATTTTAAGAGCTTGTACATCTTCGGCAACGTAGGCCGAGGCAAGTCGATGTTGATGGATCTATTCTATGAAGCCTGCCCAATCCGACAAAAACGTAGGGTGCATTTTCATGCGTTCATGCTGGAAGTCCACGACTTCATCCACCAATGGCGCAGGCAACACAATACCGATGCGATTTCCGCATTGGCAAAACATATCAGGGAATCGGAACTGCTGCTTTGTTTTGACGAGTTTCATGTCTCCGACATCGCCGACGCGATGATTCTGGTGCGACTGTTCCGCAGGCTGTTCGAGTCGGGCATCGTGGTCGTGATCACCTCCAACTGCCATCCCAACGAACTCTATCATGACGGCCTGCAACGGGACTTGTTCCTGCCCTTTGTCGGACTCCTGCAAGAAAAAGCCAAGGTCATAGAACTGATTGCAGACCAGGATTACCGGCTCAGCCATTTGCACGCGCTGAAGACGACTTATTACCATCCGCTGGGTCAACAAGCCGCTGAATTCATACGGCAAAGTTATAACGAACTAACCAATTACGCCCCGATGAAACCGGGCACGCTGGAGGTATTAGGCAGAAAGGTAGTGTTATCTGCGGTACACGGCAATATTGCCCTCACATCTTTTGACGAGCTGTGCATGCATGCCTTAGGTCCCGCCGATTACCTGGAGATCGGCAACCGGTTCGACATCGTGATACTGGCCGATATTCCCAAACTGACCACGGAAAAATGCAATGAAGCCAAGCGCTTTGTCACGCTGATTGATGCGTTGTACGAGCATAAGGTGAAACTGATCTGTACAGCCGAAGTCCCCGCTCAGGAACTTTATACCTCCGGCGAAGGTTCGTTTGAATTCGAACGGACGGTGTCGAGATTGATTGATATGCAGTCGGAGAGTTATTTGCGTATTGGACATGTTGGGAACTGATTACAAATAGAAGGTTTGCTGTGTCTAACGTTTAGGTTTATTGTGTCGCGGCGTGTATTTATATTACATGTGGTTTTACGTAACGCTACCTGAAAGCCTTACAACAATCCGAGACGCATCATTCTCGAGCTGCCGGCTTAATCTCAATATAAGCTTTATCCCGTAATATCTCGTGTTTTTTAAACGATGCTTTAATTCAATGAGAGGAAATATGCAGCAAAAAACGTTTCTAACGCTCGTCGCGTCGTTGGCCATTTCTATAGCGATGGCCAATAGTGCGAATGCCGCAAATTGGAAGGAGGTGCTTAGTGCTGTCAATAGCAGCGTCAATGGTCAGGAGAATAATGCAAACCATCCATTGCAGAGCCAACAGGCGCTCAATGCGGCCCAAGCAGTGCAGCCCGGTAGCTTGGCCGAGTTATTGATGCAACGGACAGGCGTGACGGCAGCTCAGGCTCAAGGCGGTGCAGGCGCTTTGTTTCAGGTCGCTAAAAGCAAGATGCAGCCAGACGCATTTGCCCAACTGGAACAGGCAGTTCCTGATATGAATGGAATGCTGGGAGCTGTACCAGCCCAAACGCAGCCGAATGGCGGTTTGGCGGGACGCTTGTCTTCACTAGCGGGCGCTTCGGGTGGAACGGCGGGGAATTTGGTTGCGGTGGTTTCCGCTTTTCAGCAACAGGGCATGTCGCCTGCGATGGTGCAACAGTTTGTTCCGGTGGTAATTGATTATGTTAGAGCCCATGGCAATGAGGCTTTGCTAAATACCTTAAGCGCGGCATTAGTCGGGCGTTAATGTAACGGCTCATTCTGTTCGGCAATCGGCTCTACTCTGCGTCAAAGTGTTTTTAAATCTCAAAGCAAGCTTTAAATTTCGGCATCTTTATTTTGTGGAAGCCAAAGCTTGCTTTGGGCGTTCAAGGTCGCCTTTGTAGTTCCGACCAGATTAACCATCAATCAAGTATTAAGGATCACTTTCAGCTTTTTCCCTGGAGTAAGGGAGCTGTTGATTGCCAGTGGATTCCATTTACGCAGATCTGCAATGGAAACATTAAATTTACGGGAAATTTGTGCCAGCGAATCGCCTTGTTTAACGGTGTAACTAATCGAGCGAATCCCAGCAGAAGACGGAACTACAGCCTTTGATGCTACAGCGACAGCTTGTTGATTGGCGGCCTTAATGGTCAGCTTCTGGCCTAAAACCAATGCTGACTTCGGAGTAATTTTATTCCAGTTCGCAATATCACTAACGCCAACCGAAAACTTCTGCGCTATATTCCAGAACGTGTCTCCTTGTTTTACAACATAGATCTGAGCGCTTCCGGGGTTATTGTTAACTGTCTTGGCATTGAGCTGCTGTGCACTAACTGTTTTTTGCGGCGCCGGCATCTTTAAAACCATGCCGGAGTGAATAGAATTGCTAGCTAAGTGATTAGCCTGACGGATTGATTGGGGCGTTGTGTTGTTTTTGTCGGCAATAGATGCGAGGCTTTCTCCAGCCTTTACTTTGTGTTGGCTTGGAATAGTCTGGATTTCATCATGCCGTATTTGCGCCATCGTTTCCATCGTTTCGGCATGGTGGCGCTTCATATCGACGCGCTGGTCATAGGGCAGCTGTGCCAGGTTTTGTTTGAATAACTGCGCCTTGGCGACTGGAATTAATAAGTGATGCGGCCCTTGGGGTGCAGTACTTGAATGGTTAAAGCCAGGGTTTAATTTTAAGAATTCATTCAGAGGCGTATTGGCCAGCTCTGCTGCTTTGTTTAAATCCAGTTGCGATTTGGCGTCAACAAGCTCACAGTAAGGCTTGTTGGGGATAGGATGTAATTCGATATTGTATTTATCGGCATTGGCAAAAATTTTGGCTATGGCCAGCAACCGCGGCACATAGTCCTCGGTTTCCTTGGGAAGATCTAATGACCAATAATCGGTCGGCAGGTTAAGATTTTCATTTTTCTCTATAGCCTTTCTGACGTTGCCTTTGCCGTAATTATACGAGGCCAACGCAAGATGCCAGTCGCCGTCAAAGGTTTCGCCCAAGTGTTTGAGAAAAGCGGCTGCCGCTTTGGTTGATGCATAAACGTCGCGACGGCCATCGTACCAGGCGTTTTGTTGCAGACCATATAGACGACCGGTAGCCGGTATGAATTGCCAGAGTCCTGAAGCATCGCTTTTTGAATAGGCTTCCGGCAGAAAGGCGCTCTCAACGATAGGCAGTAAAGCCAATTCACCGGGAATATTTTTAGCCTCAATCTCGTCGAGTATTAGGTGTAAATAAGGTTCCGCGCGTTGCTGAACTCTGGCAAGATAGCCGGGGTGCCGTAAGTACCAGTTTAACTCGCGATCAATCCGTTCATTTTCAATTTCGGGCAGAGAATATAAAGATATTAACCTTTCCCAAACCGTATTCTTATACTTTGATGATACATTGTATTTTTGTTTGCCGAACGGATGCAGAGCGTGTCTCACGTAGCTGTTATCCGTTTCAGTACTGGCAGGCGGTCTATCGTTAAAAGAGTCTTTTGAGGTTGTAGAGCAGCCTGTAGCGATTAAAAAGAGCAACACTAATAATAATTTAACTGATCTGTTAAAGTTAACGCCCATCATCCAAGCCTTTTAAGAATAAAGTTTATTATTAAGATTTTACCATTATAGCTTGTTTTTATTGAAAATCATCAAGGTCAGATAGTGTAGAATTCAAACATGAAACGTAACTTCTTATTTGCATGGTATCAGACTCCTAGAGGCAAGCTGTTGCAACAGCTTGAAGCTGAATATTTACAACGGTCTATCACCGTTAGCTGTCAGCAGACCATTTTGCAGATCGGCGGCTTAGACTGGGAAAACGAATTTATCGACTGCACTTTATATAAGAATTTCACGGTACTCGATGCCAAAAGCTTAGGCTGCAACCAAGCGAGAAAAATTCAGGCAAAATCCTATAGTCTGCCCCTGCAAAGTAACAGCGTAGATATGATCATAGTACCGCATTTATTGGAATTTGATGCCTTTCGGTTTCAAACTATGCGGGAAGTGGAACGAGTTTTAAAGCCGGAGGGACTATTAGTCGTACTGAATTTTAATCCTTGGAGCCTATGGGTCAGATACCAGTATTTATGGGATAAAAAAATGGCCGATTCCTGGGGAGGTCACTTTATTTCCCGTTCAAGGATTTTAGACTGGCTAAAGTTATTAAATTTTGAAGTCATTGTATCGTCGGAGTTTAATCTGGATACGGTAAAGTCGACCCATGACAAGTTTATAACCAGGGGGCACTCGCTCACATCGACTGCCTATGCAATTAAGGCCATAAAACGGCGTTACAACCTGATCCCATTAACGCCGATACGCGCATTAAATCCTCGTTTAATCCTAACAAACACTCTTAATTCTGCAACTTACACAGATCAACAGACATGACTGATTCCGTCATTATTTACACCGATGGTGCCTGCAGAGGCAACCCTGGGCCAGGAGGTTGGGGAGTTATACTCAGCTATAAGGGAAATGTTAAGGAGTTCTACGGCGGCGCCCCAGAGACCACCAACAATCGCATGGAATTGATGGCAGCAATCCAGGCGCTGGAAATGCTGACCAAGCCCTGTTCCGTGCAGCTCAATACTGATTCAAAGTATGTCATGCAGGGCATTACCGAATGGATAAGCAACTGGAAAAAACGCGGCTGGAAAACGGCCTCCAGAACGCCGGTTAAAAATGAAGATCTATGGCGCAGGTTGGATGCTGCCATTCAACGGCACGATATCGAATGGTTTTGGGTAAAAGGTCATTCAGGTCATACCGAAAATGACAGAGCGGATGAGCTGGCCAATCTTGGAATTGATTCATTAAGAAAAGAGCGCGAAACGACTTGAGTATTTGAGGGCGGGTTTGTCTTTGAGATACAATTTTTAGGATAGTTTTCCAGCTCAGACTCATCGGATATTTGGTGGTATTCGCTTGGTATACATTACTATCGTTTGAATATTGCCCGACAGCCTTAGATAGCGATCCACATTGACCGTAAATGGATGAGGCCGCTCATGAAAGGGAAAAACTTAATTATCTATTGCCCCCTTTTTAAATTTTTTCACTGACCTCGTCAATCAAGCGTCTACAGTTTTTTCCACAATTCCTGTGCATAACTTTGTGCATAAGCTATAAAAAACATCGTTCAGATGCGATAAAATCTGCCTCTTTGTTAAATTGTAGTTTTTTTATACAATATTACTATTATATTTAATAATCAGCAACTTATAAACATTGACAACCAATTCACAGAATTCCCTCAAGCTGAAATTCAGCATTTATTACAAATTCATTACCACAAAAACCAATCTGTGCATAAACAACATTTAATGTAAGCCTATGAAGTTTTTTATTATTTCAAGGACGCTAAATTAATATCGCCCTTGAAAAATCCAATTTATATCGTCAATCCTTACTATAAAATTAGAAACGCTAATAAATTTCTTAAAAGGTCCTTTCTTCTTCAAACGCAACTGATCACGTTTTAAAATGATTAAACCGCAATACCTACCTGTAAAGCATCAAACCAATCCAAAAAGCGTTTAACATCATCGCCTTTAAACATTCGCCCATGCTGTGGAGCCAAGATATCAATATCAAGGTTTCTTACTCGTTCAATCCAGACTCTTTTTGCCTGATTTGAAGGCATCCAACGTTGATGCCAATAACGCATTTTTTCAACATGTGCAGAGAAATTGTCTACAAACAAGGGAGCATCAGGCCCTTCGATAGCAGCACCAACATCACCGGACATCAGAATTTTTGCCTGTGGATCATAGACATGAAAATTACCGGACGAGTGCAAATAATGGGCGGGAATAATCTGCAATTCTACAGACTCCAATTTAATAGTTCCGCCGTTGTCCGGGATAGGCATATATTCTATCGATTCACAGCTGTAATGCCGCAAAAAACCTTCCCAAATAGCCGGAGCATGAAGTTTGGCATTGGTTAACGCCTGATCCCACAAGCCCAGCGATGAAATCACGTCAGGGTCCTGATGCGAGGCGAACAGATCCGTTATTTGATCCACAGGCGCATGATGCAGCACTGCCGCCATCATCGGGGCAAACAGCTCGGCACCACCGGGATCCAACAGCAGGCAACGGTTAGGCGTGCGGACCACATACTGATTGGTATCGATTATATTACTAGGCTTATCCTCATCCCTTCCAAACATAATCCATTGGTGCGATCCTTCATATATCTTGGTCATTTTCATGAAAAAACAATGCCTCAGCTATTCAACTATTGCGATAAACGGATAATGCGATTCTGCAACGCTGCACATTATCATGAATGGTATGTGCGGCTTTATCCACACTTTCGGCAACCGCTTGCAGACTCTGCAAATACTCACCCGCCTGTGATGCTTCTATTCTTGAGTTTGCAGCAATAACCCGTGCGGCTCGGGCATGATGCATCACCGCTTCAAGCTGGCCTAGCAGCTGGGAGACATCCCGCTTAAACTGTCGCTGGCAATCTTGCATTGATTGCTTTGCATGATCCACTGGCTCCTGCATTGATTTGGCATAAGTAGCGCCTTCAGCCATTTTTGCTGCCAACTCGAATTTATTATAAGCCGCTGTCCTTTGGAATTCATCGACGGTCAATCGATATAATACCAATGCATAAATATTGATATTAGTAACCAACTCAATTGTTTCCTTAGCCAGTTCATTAATAAAATCGGTAATCGGCTGAAATCCTTTTGCTTTATCTCCTGCCCTAAATGCAATAGCCTTCGCATTGGCCGCCGCTAATGAAATTTCCTTAGCCACCACCATGACGGCGCTTAACTCCGAGGTAATAGAAGCTACCGCAATAAATTGTGATTTAGTCTGATTAGTCATATTTAATTACACAGCATAAAAGTAACATTTTAAAATTCTGCATCTGGCACAAATCATTACCTATTCTGCAATGGGAGTTCTTACGGAAAATATCCATATAAGAAAACGCTGCCAACCACATCCGGGCAAGGCTGATAAGATTAAACAACCTTGCTAGCACTACCAAGCTTAACCAAGCTTAAAACTTTATGCGAAACTTCTTCTAACGATACCACATGGTCAGTGCATCCCAACTTAAAGGCAGCACCCGGCATACCCCAAACCACGCTGGATTGCTCATCCTGAATAACTGTTTTAGCGCCCGCATCATGCATTTCCTTCATTCCCGTTGCTCCATCAGCACCCATACCGGTTAATAACACACCAATAGCGTTAGCACCTGCACATTGAGCGACTGAGCGAAACAAAACGTCAACAGCGGGTTTATGGCGATTGACCGGCAATCCATCGCTCAAATGAATAATGTATCTACCTCCTTCTCTAATCACCATCATGTGCCTGTCTCCAGGCGAAAGATAAATATGACCTGCTTCAACTATCTGTCCATGTTTAGGAATACAAGCCGACATTTGTGTTGCAAGGTCAATATGCCGAACAAATGATTCACTAAATGCAGCGGGTAAATGCTGCGTTATTAAAATAGGAGGGGTATCAGCCGGGAATCCTTTAACCACAGTTTTAATCGCTTCTGTTCCACCTGTTGAGGCACCTAAAGCAATTATTTTATTGGTGGGGCTAATATGTGTTTTTATCGGGTTTGCTTTCAGAATAACATCGACCGAATGTTTTTCTGGAATTTCGAGCGCAGATGTTGAAGGATGTTTGGATTTGACTGCTCTATTGTAATTATTTCCTACTTTAGCTTGAGCCGCAACTTTGACTTTGGAAACAATTTCCTCGGCATATTCATTCAGAGTATTAACAACATCAACTTTAGGCTTGGCAATAAAGTCTACAGCACCAAGTGCCAGAGCATTTAAAGTCGCTTCCGCACCATGTTCGGTAAGTGTAGAGATCATCACAACCGGAGTCGGCCTTAAGCGCATCAAGTTACTTAAGAAAGTTATCCCATCCATGTGTGGCATTTCAATATCCAGCGTTAATACATCCGGATTTAATTGCTTAATCATCTCCCTGGCAATAAGAGGATCTGCTGCCGCACCAACTACCTCAATATCAGATGACGAGTTTAAAACTTCAGTCAGTATTTTCCTGATTAATGCTGAATCATCAATAATCAATACGCGTATCTTATCCATAAATCCACTCTAAAAGAAGCCCATCATCACCATCAATAAGGTGTATTTGTAATATTGATTGTTACCACTTACTTTAAGCGATTACATCATTATCTAATTAAATTTTTCGTCTGATAATCAGAGACTTTTCTGCAACATTTACAATAATTAAATTTTTGACTTTAAACATTATCGTTCAAGTCGTCTAATATTAGCCTGTGATGCTACTATTACCTTAGCAATTATGTCTTCGGCGTAGTCATTCAATGCATTTTCTACATCTATTGTAGGTTTAGCTATAAAATCCACAGCTCCCAACTCAAGAGCAGTTAAAGTAACTTCGGCATTACTTTCTGTGAGTACTGAGATCATCACAACCGGCATAGGTCGGAGCCGCATCAGGTTACGTAGAAAGGTTATTCCGTCCATACGTGGCATTTCAATATCCAGCGTTAATACATCCGGATTTAATTGCTTAATCATCTCTCTGGCAATAAAGGGGTCTTCTGCGGTGCCAACCACCTCAATATCTGGAGATGAATTTAAAATTTCAGTTAGTACCTTTCGGATTAACAATGAATCATCAATAATTAATACACGTATTTTGTTCATTGCATACTCTTAAAAAAGCTCAACATTACCTTCAACAGGTGCATTTTTAATATCGTTAAAATACTGTCGCTCTCTTCTTATAATTGTATCATTATGTAAGTGGTTAATTTTTTTCATTCCAACTTTCCCTGTCTTAGGGAAATAGATTATCTTTCTAGGATAGATATCGCCTAAATCCTGAGATAATAAAGCCAACCCTTCTGTATCGATATATTCCAAGATAAAATCAATATTCTTAAGACCAACATCTGTCATAGTCGGAATAATTTTACCGCCGCCGAATACCTTTACTTCCAGGTTTTTTCTTTTACCGCCATTTGTTAATATAGTATTGATTAAATGTTCCATGGCGTAATTTCCGTAGCGGGTCGCATTACCGACAACAGCTTCATTGCCTTGCTTCAGCTTACTGGCTGTAGTTTCCGGCAACATAAAATGATTCATTCCGCCTAAACCCAGCACCTTATCCCTAATACATGCTGATATGCAAGATCCTAATACGGTTGTAATCAATTCGTCATCTTGAGTTACATAATATTCACCAGGCAAAAGTTTTGCGGCAATTACACCACGTTCTTTGTCCAGATACCTGTTAATGTGGCCAAAACCATCGATAGAGGGTAGACCAATATCATTGCTAGCGCTCATTGATATTTATGAAATTTTCCTGTAACTGGTACATGCAACCAACTCAAATTCATTTGAGAGCTGATTTAATGATTCTGAATGCCCTATAAATAACCATGATTTGCTGGACAGCATTTGAGCATATCTTTGAGCGAGTAATGTTTTAGTTTCACGATCAAAATAAATAAGAACGTTGCGGCAAAAAATAAGGTCAAAATAACATTTCATTGGCCAATCTTGCATTAGATTCAACTTCTTAAACTGAATTATTTGCTGCAATTGAGTTCTGACTTTTACTTGACCGGATTGCGATGATTTACCTCGCATAAACCATCTCTTAAGAATATCTTCCGGTAAATCACTGACACGGTCTTCCGTGTAGATACCTTCTGATGCTGTTTTTAAAACATTAGTATCCAAATCAGTTGCCAGTATCTTAATATCCCAGTCAGCGGGTACATTTTCCAATAAAGTAATTGCTAACGAGTAAGGCTCTTCGCCAGTAGAACAGCCGGCGGACCACACCCTGATTTTTCGGGAGTTTTTATTTCTAATTAAAAGTTCTGGAATAACAACATCACGAACATAATCAAAATGATGCATTTCCCTAAAGAAAGCGGTTAAATTTGTTGTTATGGCATTTATAAATTCAGTAAACTCGTGATCCGGGTAATCTTTAAGATATTGACAATACTCTTTGAAATCGGCAAGTCCAAGCTTCCTTACCCGCTTGGACAACCTGGAATAAAACATATCAAATCTTTCATCAGGAACCTGAATACCTGAATGCTCATTAGACAGTTTTCTTAAAAAATTAAAGTCATCCGCAGTGAATTTAAATTCACGAACCTTCTCAACAATAGCCATATTTAAACTACTTCCCTTTAGTTAGTTACACTTCATGAACGTCCAGCACATCCAATAAACCCAGCAAATGGGCAGACTCAACAAACCGCGGGGACGGATAAATAATGGTCACTTTCTTTTGCAGCTTAACTGCATCTTTTTTTAATGAAACAAGCAGTTGTAAAGTGGCTGTATCTATTGATGATACATCAGACGCATTTATTTCAATTTCATCATGGATGGCCAATGAATTTTTCAGCTTTTCGTATAACTTGCCGACATTCTGAATAGTTAACGTGGCATCTAAATCAATCAGTGAGTCCTGCGTTTCCTCTGATACCAGATCTTCGACAATTGCTTCCTGCATTACCATATCTATTGCATTAGGAGAGTAATCATCCGTCGTTTCTTCTATCAAAGCACTAATACTCTCGTCTCCTACCATATCTATTACTAATTCATCCTCTTCAGTTATATTTAAAATTGGATTTTCATCAGCATTTCCTATCAAATCATCCGTAATCAAATGATCTTCATCTTGATCGGTATTGCCATCCATCCACTCCAGAGGATCGTATCCGATTAAATCGTTTTCTTCATTTGTTGCCATACATCACCTTGCTTTCAAGAAAATCATGAGCAAGGCTACGAAAATCCCTTGCTGAACGACTTTTCGGGCTATATTCTAAAATTGTTTTACCAAAGCTGGGACATTCTGCAAGCAATGCCGTTTCTCTAATAACTGTCGCTAATATTTGATTAGGGAAATAGGTCAATAAAACATTTAATACCTGGCCCGATATTCTTCTATTGGGTGAATATCGCGACATAACCAATAATGTTTTGTATTTTCGCTGCAAAGCCCTCTCAAACCTCTTGATCGTACCCATTAGATGAGATAATCCTTGCAAGGCAAGAAAATCACTGGCCATAGGAATTAAAATTTCGTCAGCTGCAATCAATGCATTCGCAACCAGCAACCCTGAAGATGGCGGGCAATCAATAAAGACAAAGTCCTGATCATTAAGGCTTCCATGCAAGGCATCTCTTAATAAAACACCGCGAGGTGAATTATTGCTGGTCAACTGCTCAACATCTTTGAGTTTTGATCCTGCCGCAACTAATTGCAGATTATCCCTGACGGAAATAAGCTGCTGCTGAACTTTTTTCTCTTTCAACATAGCTTCATCAATACCACCAATATTCCGTGCCGTAATCCCTAAAGAAACGGCTAAGTGGCCTTGTGGATCAAGATCGATAACGGTAACTTTTGAACCCGATTCCGCAATAGCATGACATAAATTTGCAGTAGTAGTCGTCTTGCCAACACCGCCTTTCTGATTAATTATTGCAACAATTCTCACCTATCACACCAAACTTTCAATACCCTCAACCTCATCTGGATTGAGCAATTTATCAACGTCCAAGAGCATAATCATTTTTTTCTTATACACATGCATGCCTCGCATGTAACACGTATCTATCTTTGAACCGAAGTTCGGAGCTCTTTTAACATCTTCTAAATTGATATCCAGTACATCAGAAACTGCATCAGCCACTATGCCCATTACAAACTGATTTGCCCCATGTTCGACACAAAGCACAATAACTACCGTTTTCGGCGAATAATCGGAATGCTCCAGAGAAAACCGTTCTCGTAGATCTATGATAGGCACAACGGAACCGCGTAAATTTAACACGCCCTTAACAAAAGCCGGCGTATTCGGTATAACGCGAACGGCTTCCCAGCCACGAATCTCTTGTACTTTCAAAATCTCGACCCCATACGCTTCACCTGCAAGTTGAAAGGTGAGAAATTGCTCTACCCGACTATTATTTGACTGCACATATGTTGTCATTGTTATAGTTTCCTGCCGGTTATATAGTTGATAGCTTCAAACATCTCAAAACTCTTCCCATTCGTCGCTGCTATCGATTTTGGGCTTGGCTGACGATAAAACAGGAACCACAGGTTTTTTAGCTGCCGCTCTTATTGGCGTTACTGCCGCCTTACTATGTGCAACTGGCCTAGCCGTTGCAGAAGCAGTCTTTGAATTGACTCTGAAAAAACTAAGCAGCTTGGTCATGTTGGTAGACTGCTCACTCATGGCAATACTGCCCGCTGCCGCTTGTTCGGCTAAAGCTGCGTTTTGCTGAGTAATATCATCCATTTGGGCAACTGCCTGATTAACTTGCTCAATACCTGCTGATTGCTCCGAGCTGGCATTGGCAATATGCGCAACGATATCGCCAACTTTTGCAACACTTTCGACAATTTCAGTTAATGCCGCACCTGTCTCATTAACGAATGCCGTTCCAGCACGAACTTTCTGCACACTATTTTGGATCAGCTCATTACTTTGCTGCGCGGCGGTTGCGCTTCGTTGGGCCAGATTACGAACTTCGGTTGCAACAACTGAGAATCCACGCCCCTGCTCTCCGGCCCTGGCGGCTTCTACAGACGCATTCAACGCCAACAGATTAGTTTGGAAGGCAATTTCATCGATCACGCCAATAATCTCGGCAATTTTATTACTGCTTTCGTTTATTTCCTGCATTGCAACAATAGCGGAATTAACTACCCCGCCGCCTTTTTGAGCTAATTGACTTGCTGAATTAACCATTTCAGTCGCTTGAACCGTATTCTGTGCATTATTTTTAACGGTACTGGCTAACTCTTCCATGCTGGCAGCAGTTTCTTCAAGGCTAGCAGCCTGTTGTTCAGCTCGTTGTGACAGGTTGTTATTGCCACTGGCCATTTCCTGCGATGAACTATCTATAAAATCAGCGGCATCCCTGATTTGAATGATAAATTCACTGAGCTTCGCTAAAGTACTATTAATGTTATTCTTGCATTCAGCGTAAACGCCTTCATATTCATTGGTAATGGCTGTGGTTAGGTCGCCTTCAGCCATGTTTTCCATCACTCGGTTAATATCATTAAAAACGCATTCAATAACATCTGTTAATTCATTGATGCCAGCAGACAGTACTTTAGCAAACCCCTGTTTGTCAGTTAATTTTATGCGCGCACTTAAATCACCGGCTTTAACGCCCTGCACCAATTGATCAATTTCTTGCTCAATTAAAACCTCGTGGGTTCTATCCTGCCATTCAGCCACATAACCAATGCGCTCACCATCGCTATTGACGGGGCTAGCGATAATACTCATATGCCGGCCGCCAATGATCAGTTGCGATCTAATTGACTCTTGCGATTTTTCTAATAGCCCACTTCTAATATTGGTATGGTATAGATCAACATTTGAGCCCATCAATTTATCGGTGGAAAAATGAGGTAACTGATTGCGAATATCGCTTTCTGCCGCCTTGAACATCTTATGAACGCTATCGTTCATATAAATAATTTCAAAATTTTTGTTTGCTACCATAACAGGGGATTGAACATTGTCCAGAGCCTGAGTAATCCTTCTAGATTCTGCGAGACCTTGCTTGAAATCAGCCAAATCCAAACCCAGCTTCACCTCCATACAATACAAGCCGCGCAGGAAATCGCCTAGCTGATCTTCCCGTTTCAGGTCTACCTTGTTTCCGAAACTGCCACTGCTCAGCCGGTAACAGATAGTAATTGCTGTTTCCAGCGTATCGGTTATTACCTTAGTCATATTAATACTGAGCGCCGATGCCATTATGGCTAACAGGGCAACGCCTGCTAACAAAGCATACTCCTGCGTCAGGTACAATCGATACATCAGAAAAAAGATCGGGAGCAAGAAAGCGGACACTACAAAAGCATTTTTTTTCGCTATTGCAACTTCGCTAATTGATTTGGCCATTGTCGTTAAACCGGTCGGCTTTAACTTTACTTTACCGGCATTAATTTTCTTGTACAGCTGTTCAGTCGCCGGAATCACATCCCGTTTTGGTGGATGTCGAACAGACAGGTATTCATAAACTTTTCCATCTTTGAACAACGGCATGGCATTTGCCTCGACCCAATAATGATCACCGTTTTTACATCTATTCTTCACCAGCCCCTGCCAAGGTCTGAGCTGTTTTAAAGTTGCCCATAAGTCTTCATAAGCCTCAGCAGGCATGTCAGGATGACGGACGATATTATGTTCCTGTCCTATTAACTCATCACGGGTAAATCCGCTTGTTTCAACAAATGCATCATTGACGTAAGTAATACGTCCCATCAAGTCGGTTCTTGAAACTAAGATAGTACCCTTTTTTAGAATGACTTCATTATTAGTTACCGGCATATTAATCTTCACGCGACCTTACCTCTTAATCCATGCCAAATACATTTACCCACACAGGGCACTTGAAAACTATTAATTTTCATCTTGATCAAGCTCTTCCAGCTTTAGTAATTTGTCCACATCAAGCAGCATTACCATACGGTCGTTAACCGATACCAAGCCGTTAATAAACTCATTGCTTACTTTAGCTCCAAAGTCTGGAGCACTTTGAATTTCGGTTTTATCCACGCTAATTACATCAGAGACTGAATCAACAACAATCCCCATTATGCGCGTTTTGTTGGCATCACCGGTTTGCAGCACGACAACTACTGTCAGCGGCGTGTATTCGGCTTGGCTCAAATTAAACCTTTCTCTCAAATCGAGAATCGGCACAATTGATCCGCGTAAGTTAACGACACCTTTCTCATAGCAGGGTACATTGGGTATTCTGGAAACAGGTTCCCAACTCCGTATTTCCTGCACACGAAGAATATCAACGCCATACTCTTCTTTCCCTAAGGCAAAACTCAGGTATTGCACAGCGTTATCAAGGTTTCTACTATAGTGATATTGATCGATATCTTTTTTTTCAGCTTCTTTTGCCATATCTATTTTTATTATTTTTTTATTTATATATTCAGCGAGTTGAAAAACGCACCAAGCCTGGAACATCTAGAATCAGCGCAACAGAGCCATCACCTAAAATAGTTGCACCTGAAACGCCCTCCACCCTTCGGTAATTTGCTTCCAATGATTTAATAACTACTTGTTGTTGGCCCAATAACTCATCTACGAGTAAACAACACAGCTCACCCTGCCCCTCAACGACCACAAGAACTCCTTCTTTCGACTTGGTCGGGTTGTCCGAATGAACATTAAAAATGTTGCGCATTCTAATAACAGGTAAATATTCATTGCGTAAGCGGAAGGTCTCCCCTTTACCTGCAACCTTGTTCAGCATCCTTTCAGTAATATTAATTGATTCAATAATGGAAACTAACGGCACGATGTATGTCTCATCGCCCACGGCAACAGATTGACCATCAAGAATTGCCAGTGTTAATGGCAAATGGATTGCTATGGTTGTTCCTTTGCCCAATTCCGAAATAATTTCTATATTGCCGCCTAAGGACTGGATATTTCTTCTTACAACATCCATGCCTACACCGCGACCGGAAATATCAGTGAGCTGTTCAGCCGTAGAAAAACCCGGCATAAAGATTAGCTCAAATATCTGTTTTTCGGTAAGAAGATTATTTTCTTCAATTAATCCTTTTTCTATAGCCTTTGCTAGCAGTTTATCTTTATCTAATCCACGACCATCATCAATTATTTCTATGACGATGTGACCACCGCGGTGATACGCTTTCAATTCTATAGTTCCTGTTTCGGACTTGCCTGCTGCAACTCTATCCGCCGGCATCTCTATACCATGATCCAGACTATTCCTGATTAAATGAACCAATGGATCATTGATCAGCTCAACGACAGCTTTATCAACTTCGGTATTTTCTCCGACAAGTTTCAACACAATTTTTTTGTCTAATTTACTGCTGATATCATGCACTAAACGTGGAAAGCGACTAAAAACAAAGCTAATAGGAAGCATTCGAATATTCATGACGCTTTGCTGTAAATCACGCGTATGGCGCTCTAGCTGCGCAAGTCCTCTTTTAAGTTGGCCCACCTTATCCATGGTAAAGTTTTCACCGACTAAACCCAGCATGGATTGCGTTATCACAACTTCACCAACCATATTGATTAATGTATCAATTTTGTCAGTATCGACTCGGATTGAGCTGGCTTTAGCTGTTGTTTTTGCCACCTCATTGTCTGAATCTTGAGAATCAGTTTTTTTGATTTCTGTAATAGGCTTAGGTTTGACCTCAGCGGATTTTGGACCGGGGTTATTAGGCGAAACGGCTGTTATGATTGGTTCAGGACCGGTTTCTTTTACTGCGGAGGATACTTTTATGGTTTTGGCAAGAGGCTGAATGTCCATTTCACAGTCGCCTTCAACCCAATTGAATATTTCTTTGATTTCATCGTCTGAAATATCTCCCACAACTTTTAAATCCCAAGAAATATTGCATTCCTCTGGATCTAATTCATAAAAACCTGGAACATCCTGAATATTAGCAATGGTTGTCAACTCACCTAATTCATTTAATTCCCGAAATAATCTTACTGGATCATTGCCGGTCTTAAGCAAATCCAGATAAGGGCAAAACGCTATTTTCCAGCCCTGCTCTTCAAATGCGGTGAATTCTTCTTCATCTTTATTAAGAGGATCATTAGCAGGAATCTCTTCACTTGTTATTTGCTGTTCACTAGGAAACGTTGACTCCACTGGTGCCGAACCGCCATTTAGCACAACCTCCAAAGCTGCTTTATGCTTTTCGACACTGGAACTATTAACATCCCGTTCATTCTGAATCGCAGTCAACATCTCTCTGAGACAATCAACAGATCCAAGTAAAACATCTACTGCTGGCTGAGTTACTTTTCTACGTCCATCCCGCATTTCATCTAGCAGAGTTTCCATAATATGGGTATATTCAGCAACAACGGTAAAACCAAAAGTTCCACTGCCGCCTTTTATCGAATGCGCTCCTCTGAAAATAGTATTGATTACTTCCGAATCAATATCCCCCATATCGAGAGTTAACAATCCTGACTCCATTGCTTCCAGTCCTTCGAAGCATTCTTCAAAAAAGACTTGATGGAATTGTGACATATCAATAGACATAGACTTACCTGTGTGCGTCTAAACTCATTTAAACAAGATTAATGCGACCCAAAAACTTTCTTTATTTCTTCTCGCTTAGGCAAATAATTATGCGGTTCGCGATTCATTCTAACACTTAAGATAAAGAGCCGCATGGGACTGGTCATATCATTGGCTTATGCATACGCTCAAAACACTAGCTAACCCAAAACTTTCAGCAATGTCTTTAATAATTGATCAGGATTGAAAGGCTTAACCATCCATCCTGTTGCGCCAGCAGCTTTACCTTCTTGCTTTTTCTCGATCCCTGACTCGGTCGTAAGCATCAGCATGGGAATAAATTTGTAATCCGGGAGTGCTCGTAGATCTCTAATTAAAGTGATGCCGTCTTTATTTGGCATATTGACATCAGTTACAACACAATCAAATTTCCTGGCCAGCGCTTTTTCTAAAGCGTCAACTCCATCCACTGCTTCTTCGACATCGTATCCAGCTGCTCTTAAAGTAAATGAAACCATTTTTCTCATTGAAGCTGAATCGTCAACTGCAAGAATACTTGCCATTGTTTTCTCCATTAATCTCTAATTTTCAAAGCAAAATTCTGTACAAACATGCAATGCTCTACATTTAATTGCTTAAGTATAGCTTAATTATTTTTTGTGTCGGACTTCTAATATAGAAACTTACTTCTTCATTTTTCGTTGAAGCAAACAAAAAAACACCCCACTAGAGAAATCCCCTAGTAGGGTATATTTGGTGCCGATGGCCGGATTTGAACCGGCACAACTTTCGTTACCACCCCCTCAAGATGGCGTGTCTACCAATTTCACCACATCGGCTAAAACATGATTGCAAAGATACTATTTAAAACACACTATTCTAATTATTTCTGCAGTGTATTTACTTGCATCATAAGCAATATTTATTACTTTCTTTCAACTGACTGCTCAGTTCCGGGAACCGCCGGTGCGGCAGCGGGCACATCTTCAGCTTTCAGATCAGCCTTAGGAGAAACACTGCCGGCTTCTTTTGCACCGCTCACGTCAGGAATACCGAGCGTATCCTGTTCAGTCTTGGGAGCGTTCATTAAGTCGTAAGCTGCACCTTGTTTACCATTTAGCACTGCAAGGCCCAAGCTGGTCATAAAAAACAAAGTTGCTAGGATTGCTGTAGCTCGTGACAAGAAAGATGCCGCACCTTGAGCTCCAAAAACAGAACCTGAAGATCCTGTGCCAAAAGCTGCGCCCGCATCGGCCCCTTTGCCTTGTTGCATTAATACTAATCCAACAACCCCTAAACCCAACAGCACATGAACAACAATAATTACCTGATACATAATAAAGTTTAAATTACTCTAAATTGAATGATAAATCTTTAAAAAGGATTCCGCATCCAACGAAGCCCCTCCAATTAAACCGCCGTCAATATCCGGCATGGCAAACAAGCCTTTTGCATTATCAGGCTTGGCACTGCCGCCGTATAAAATTTGTATTTTATCTGCTATAGCCTGATCTTTAGCGGCAATGTATTGTCTTATGTACCGATGAACTTCCTGAGCCTGCTCATCAGTCGCTGTTTTGCCTGTCCCTATGGCCCAAACCGGTTCATAGGCAATTACAGCCGCACCAAAAGCAGCTATACCTGCTAAATTGATAACGGCATCAAGCTGAGTATTAATTACAGCAAACGTCTCATCTTGCTCACGTTGCTCCAGCGTTTCACCTACGCACAAAATTGGAATAATATTTTGTTCTTGCGCCTGACAAAAACGGGCTGCTACCGACTCATCAGTATCACCATAATAGCTGCGTCTTTCTGAATGTCCTACAAGAGCATATTTGCAATTGAATTCACTTAGCATCGCCCCCGAAACTTCTCCGGTATAAGCGCCTGAAGCTTTATCTGCAACATTTTGCGCGCCCAATGCCAATGCAGTGTTTTTAACTAATTCACTCACTTTTGGCAAATGCACATAAGGTACACATACTGCGATATCCGCATTATTTTCCCCTAACCCGGCGATAATGCCTTTTGTAAGCAACTCAGCACTGGCGAGAGTTCCATTCATCTTCCAATTTCCTACAACTAGAGACCGACGCATCATTACTCCTCACATAGAATCAAACTATCTATAATATATATTAATAGCCCCTAATTCAAGCTTCCATTGCCTTCTTAACATCATCAGCTATTTGATGAGCGTAATCTTTGACCAAATCTTCCTGCTGACCCTCTACCATTACTCGAATTAATGGTTCTGTTCCTGAAGCTCTAAGCAATACCCGGCCACTATCCCCCAGCTTTTTCTCGATTGCTTTCACCGCCTTTTGTATGCTCTCATCTTTATCCGGGTTAATTTTCTTGTTAACTTTGACGTTTACCAGAACTTGGGGATATTTTTGCATCCCGGATTTCAATTCATGTAAATTTTTCCCGCTACTTTGCATTTCCGCCATGATCTGCAAGGCAGAAATAATACCGTCACCCGTTGTTGTTCTATCCAGGCAAATAATATGTCCGGAATTTTCTCCACCTAAAATCCCTTTGTGTTCTAACAACATTTCCATGACGTACCGGTCGCCCACATTAGCTCTAAGTAGATTGAGCCCCAGCTTGTTAAGGCCATGCTCCATACCCAGATTTGACATTAAAGTACCTACGACAGGCCCGGACATCAACCCTATATCCAATCTTGCTTTAGCAATAATGTAAATAAGCTCGTCGCCATCAACGATTTCGCCTTTATGATCGACCATCACTAACCGATCACCATCACCGTCCAGGGCAATACCCAAATCGGCACGATAAGATAAAACGGTTGCCGCTAATTTTTCCGGCTTAGTAGCACCACATTCCTCATTAATATTAAGGCCGTCCGGCTCTGCTCCAATCGTAACTACTTCAGCACCTACTTCGCTAAACACATGAGGCGCTATATGGTAGGTTGCGCCATGAGCACAATCAATTATGATTCTCATACCGCTAAAATCAAGTCGAGTCGGCACACTGGCCTTGCAAAACTCAATATAACGACCAGGAGCATCAACCAACCGCTTCGCCTTACCCAATTTTGACGACTCTACTGTTGTCATCGGCGAATCGAGATATTCTTCTATTTTTTTTTCGACTTCATCCGGTAATTTCGTTCCCTGCACCGAGAAAAACTTAACGCCATTATCATAATAAGGATTATGAGAAGCGCTAATGACAATGCCGGCCTGCGCCCTTAAGGTACGAGTTAAATAGGCTATACCCGGAGTCGGCATTGGCCCCAACAAGCGAGTATTGACACCGGCAGCGGTCAACCCGGCCTCCAACGCAGACTCAAACATATAACCCGAAATACGGGTATCTTTACCAAGCAAGACAAAATCATGCCCTTCATTTGCGAACACTCGACCAGCGGCCCAACCCAGCTTCAGAAAAAAATCGGCTGTTATTGGATACTCACCAACCTTTCCTCTAATGCCATCAGTTCCAAAATATTTTCTTGTCATTATTTTTAAGACCTAAACAGATAAAAAACCAGAGATAACTGTCTATAACTTCTAACGAATTATAAATTACATAAAAAAAGGAGAGCCATTACGCCTCTCCTTTTTGTTAATTCAGGAAGTCCTCAGCTTTGCTCTGCAGTTCCACCGATTGATTTCTCATTTTTTATATCATCCTTGCTCTTAACATCATCCGTTACGGCGTCACCATGAGAAGAAGGCGGCTTATCATCCCAACCCTGAGGAGTTCTTACTGGTTTGCGAGCCATTAAATCCTCAATCTGATATTTGTCGATAGTCTCATACTTCATCAATGCTTCGGCCATGGCATGAAGAATATCGATATTCTCTTTCAGAATCATTTCGGCACGCTCATAATTCCGGTCAATGAAAGAGCGAATCTCTTCATCAATAGTATGGGAAGTCTCTTCGGCAACCGTTTTATGTTGCGTCACCGACCGACCTAAGAATACCTCGCCTTCTTCTTCACTGTATGACAACGGTCCCAAACGCTGAGAAAAGCCCCATTTAGTTACCATGTTTCTAGCCAACTCGGTGGCTCGCTCAATATCGTTAGACGCACCGGTACTTACTTGTTCTCGACCAAAAACCACTTCCTCGGCAATACGTCCGCCATACAAGCTGGAAATCATACTATCCAGTTTTTGCTTACTAGCACTATATTGGTCTCGCTCAGGCAAAAACATAGTAATACCCAAGGCGCGACCTCTAGGCATAATGCTAACCTTGTAAACAGGATCATGCTCAGGAACCAACTTACCGACAATCGCATGTCCTGCTTCATGGTAAGCGGTCATTTTCTTTTCTTTCTCATTCATGACCATAGAAGTTTTTTCGACCCCCATAATCAATTTATCCTTGGCTTTTTCCAGATCTGCCATGTTAACTACACGCTTATTCATCCTAGCAGCGAATAAAGCGGCTTCATTAACTAAATTGGCTAAATCGGCTCCGGAAAAGCCCGGCGTACCTTGAGCTATATACTTAACCTCAACATCATCAGCAACCGGCACTTTCTTGACATGTACCGCAAGAATCTGCTCGCGCCCTTTGACATCCGGCAACCCAACCGTTACCTGACGATCAAACCGGCCTGGACGCAATAAAGCTTTATCCAAAACATCGGGACGGTTTGTTGCTGCAATAACGATAATACCTTCATTACCTTCAAACCCATCCATTTCAACCAGCAACTGGTTTAATGTCTGCTCACGCTCATCGTTGCCGCCACCTAAGCCGGCACCACGCTGACGACCGACCGCATCAATCTCATCTATAAAAATAATGCAAGGCGCGTGTTTTTTAGCTTGCTCGAACATGTCGCGCACACGCGATGCGCCCACACCGACAAACATTTCAACAAAATCCGAACCTGAAATAGTGAAGAACGGCACTTTGGCCTCACCGGCAATCGCTCTGGCCAGCAAAGTTTTACCTGTTCCCGGAGGACCGATCATCAATGCGCCGCGAGGAATTTTTCCACCTAATTTTTGGTATTTTGCCGGGTCTTTAAGGAAATCGACCATTTCGACGACTTCTTCTTTAGCTTCATCACAGCCCGCCACATCGGCAAAAGTCACTTTAATCTGGTCTTCTTCAAGCATACGAGCCTTGCTTTTGCCAAAATTCATTGCCCCGCGACCGCCGCCGGCGCCGCCCTGCATTTGCCGCATGAAGAAAACCCATACCGCAATAAGCAACAACATCGGCCCAAAAGAAACCAACAACTGCATCAGCATAGAAGGCTGCTCGGGCGGAACAGCTTTAATTTCGACGCCATTTGCCAGCAAATCATCTACCAAATGAGGATCCGAGGGTGCGTAAGTTTTAAATATCTGCCCCCCCTGCATCTTGCCTTTGATGATATTGTCTTCAATCATCACTTGCTGAATCTGGCCTGCTTTTACCGACTCGATAAATTGCGAGTACGACATTGACGAATCAGACCTGTCATTTTGCGGACCGAAATTATTAAAGACGGACATCAATACAACTGCAATGACGACCCATAGGATTATATTTTTCATCATATCGTTCAATTTACACACCCTGGGCCTGAAAGGCTCTCGATTTTAAAAACAAAGTAATTATATCAGGAGTTAACTTTCCTGACTGTCGTTATTTATCTGGACCATCCACACATGAAAAACACAGTTCCATAATACTTGGCCGCACCTAGTTCCACTAATATTAGGACTACATAAGATTATTTAAAGCCTTTAGCTAAAATATAAACTTCATTGCTTCGGGGTCTTGACGCTTTCGGTTTTCTGATAACCACTTTGGCAAAGGATTGCTGAACCTCCCTAAAAAACTCATCAAAACCGGCACCGTGAAATAATTTAACCAGAAACACCCCATCTTTTGTCAACACAGTCTTGGCCGTTTCTAAAGCCAACTCCCCTAAATAAATGGCACTAGGCTGGTCTACGCCCTTATTGCCGCTCATATTTGGTGCCATATCCGACATTACCAGATTAACCGGAGCGCCATCTAGAACTGCATATAATTGATCCAGAACAGCTTGTTCACGAAAATCGCCCTGTATAAAATCAACCCCTTCAATTGGATCCATTGGTAAAATGTCCAACGCAATAATCTTATTTTTCTTTCCGATAATCGGCCGTGCAAACTGCGACCAGCCGCCGGGCGCAGCCCCCAAGTCGATTATATTCATACCTGGTCTAATAAGCTGATCTTTCTCCTGAATTTCTTTCAGTTTAAAAACTGCACGCGACCGGTAACCTTGAGCTTGCGCCATTTTTACGTATTCGTCGGAAAAATGCTCCTGCATCCAGCGACTGCTACTTTTACTTCGTCCCATAATGATAATTTAGTGTAAAATTTAAGCTTTTTAATTCAGGAAATAAAGAGTGAACTCTGCAGATAAGAAAAAACTCCGGGCTCAAGCGCACAGCTTAAAGCCCGTCATTATGATTGGACAATCAGGACTTACAGCAGCAGTGCTGGCAGAGATTGAATTAGCGCTAGACAGCCACGAGCTGATTAAAGTGCGAATACGCGCCGAAAGGGAAGATCGTAAGCTGATCAGCGAGAAAATCTGCGCTGAAACAGGGGCGGAGCTCATCCAGAGTATTGGACAAATTGCAGTTATTTACAGATTAAACCCTGACAAATAATTGAAATCAGGGGTATGCCATCAAGCTACCCCTACTACTTAGGCTCGATCAAATATACTCAATCGAAATAATTTCGTAATCAATATCGCCACCCGGGGCTTTAACCGTAACCACATCTTCAACCTCTTTACCGATCAATGCCCTCGCAATCGGTGAGCCGATTGAAATGCGGCCTTCTTTGATATTTGCCTCATCTTCGCCAACAATCTGATACGTCACCCTTCTTTCGGATTCAATATCTTCTATTTCTACTGTCGCTCCAAACACTACCTTGCCATTGGCATCCACTTTGGTAACGTCAATAATTTGCGCGTTAGAAAGCTTACCTTCAATTTCAGAGATACGCCCCTCGGTAAAGCTTTGTTGTTCTTTCGCAGCATGGTATTCGGCGTTTTCTTTTAAATCACCGTGCTCTCTAGCTGTGGCAATCGATGCAATGATACGCGGACGCACAACTGACTTTAATTCTTCCAATTCTACGCGTAATTTTTCTGCACCTTTGATAGTGAGAGGTACTTTAATCATTTTGATACTCCAATAATTTCTTACCTGGGCGCAAGTAAATCTACGCCCAGCAGCGTTTTTTACTAAGTCAGACTCTTATGCAGATCCTGCAAGCAATTCACATCGCCTGCGTCCAATTCGCCCAAGGCGTAGCAGGCTGCCTTCGCACCAGCCATTGTTGTGTAATAAGTCACGCGATGTTGCAGAGCTTCTCGGCGCATCGTAAATGAGTCGGAAATAGCTTTTTTGCCTTCGGTCGTATTAATAATCAGCTGAATCTGATCGTTTTTAATCATATCAACTGTATTAGGCCGTCCCTCGTTAACCTTATAAACAACTTCGCAAGGAATGCCCGCGTCTTTAAGATATCTTGCTGTACCGCCAGTAGCCACAATCTCATATTTTTTATCGACCAGCATTTTGGCAATATCAGGCGACTTGGCTTTATCTGCATCACGGATACTGATCAGCACTTTACCGCTGTGGTTCAGGTTAACGCCGGCAGCACGCTGAGATTTAGCAAAAGCTTCGCCGAAGCTTTTGCCTACCCCCATCACTTCACCGGTTGATTTCATTTCAGGCCCCAATAAAGGATCAACACCTGGAAACTTAACAAACGGAAACACCGCCTCTTTAACCGAATAGTAACCCGGAATGCGCTCTTTGGTAATGCCTTGCTGCGCCAAAGTTTGCCCGACCATACAGCGAGCCGCTATTTTAGCCAACGGATAACCGGTGGCCTTGGATACAAAAGGTGCGGTACGTGAAGCCCTTGGATTGACTTCAAGCACATAAATATCCTCACCCTGAATGGCAAACTGGGTATTCATTAAACCCACAACGCCCAACGCTTCAGCCATTTTGGTCACTTGTTCACGCAACTGATCCTGAATTTTCGGCGCCAACTCATAAGGAGGCAAAGAACACGCAGAATCTCCCGAATGCACACCAGCCTGTTCGATGTGCTCCATCAAACCGCCGATTAATATCTGCTCCCCGTCATAAATGGCATCAACGTCCATTTCCACCGCATCATCAAGAAAGCGATCCAGCAACACCGGCGAATCATTGGAAACACTAACCGCCTCTTTCATATAGCGTTGCAAACCTTCTTCATTGAAGACGATTTCCATAGCCCGACCGCCTAAAACATAGGAAGGTCGAACGACTAAAGGGTAGCCCAGTTCTTTTGCCGCATTAATCGCTTGGTCGACAGAACGTGCCGTAGCATTAGGCGGCTGCTTTAAATTCAGTCTTTCCAGCAGCTTCTGGAAACGCTCACGGTCTTCTGCCAAATCAATCGAGTCCGGCGATGTACCGATAATCGGCACACCCGCCGCTTCCAATGCGCGAGCCAACTTCAACGGCGTCTGACCGCCATATTGCACGATCACGCCTTTGGGCCGCTCAATATGCACAATTTCCAGCACATCTTCCAGCGTTAACGACTCAAAATACAAGCGGTCTGAAGTATCAAAATCGGTAGAAACCGTTTCAGGATTGCAATTGACCATGATGGTTTCATAGCCATCTTCACGCAATGCCAACGCGGCGTGCACACAGCAATAATCGAACTCAATACCTTGCCCGATACGGTTAGGCCCGCCGCCAAGAATAATAATCTTCTCTTTATCGGAAACCCGCGCCTCGCATTCTTCCTCATAGGTTGAATACAGGTAAGCCGTGTCGGACGAAAACTCGGCAGCACAAGAATCTATGCGTTTATAGACCGGACGGATGTTCTGTTTGTGCCGCACATTGCGCACTTCAGACTCGGACGTATCCAGCAACTTGGCTAGTCTAAGGTCGGAAAAGCCTTTGCGCTTCAATTTATAAAGCTCACCTTCTTTCAAGGTCGATAAGGTTTTAGTCGACAATGTTTTTTCGGTCAGAACCAAATCTTCGACCTGAGCCAAAAACCAGGGATCAATTTTACTGGCCTCGTGCACTTCTTCTAAAGTCATGCCGCTACGGAATGCATCAGCGACATAGAGCAAACGATCCGGTCCCGGATGGCGCATTTCACGCTGTATTTTTTCCCGGGCATCCTCCCGGTTCAAATCGATAACTTCATCAAGGCCGCTGATACCGATTTCCAATCCGCGCAAAGCTTTTTGCAGCGACTCCTGGAAAGTACGGCCAATAGCCATAACCTCACCCACAGACTTCATCTGCGTGGTCAGGCGGTCGTCGGCTTGCGGGAACTTTTCAAAGGTAAACCGCGGAACCTTGGTGACGACATAATCAATGGTCGGCTCAAACGATGCCGGAGTTGTACCGCCAGTGATCTCGTTTTGCAATTCATCCAGCGTATAACCTACCGCCAGTTTTGCCGCCACTTTGGCAATTGGGAAACCGGTTGCCTTGGACGCCAGAGCAGACGAACGCGATACGCGCGGATTCATCTCGATAATGATCATCCGTCCGTCTTTTGGGTTAATGGCGACCTGTACATTGGAACCGCCCGTATCGACGCCAATCTCGCGCAACACCGCCAGAGAGACATTACGCAGAATCTGGTATTCTTTATCGGTCAACGTTTGTGCGGGCGCTACGGTAATGGAATCGCCGGTATGCACGCCCATCGGATCGAAATTTTCGATAGAGCAGACAATGATGCAGTTGTCTTTGGAGTCGCGCACCACTTCCATTTCATATTCTTTCCAACCCAGCACCGATTCTTCAATCAGTAACTCGTTGGTTGGCGATAGATACAAGCCGCGCTCGCAAATTTCAATGAACTCTTCCTTGTTATAAGCAATACCTCCGCCGCTTCCGCCCATTGTAAATGAAGGACGAATAACAGTCGGATAGCCCACTTCCTGCTGAGCTGCGATGGCCTCTTCCATAGAATGCGCTGTTTTTGATTTCGCCACTTCATAGCCGATTTTCCGCATCGCCTGATTAAACAGCTCACGGTCTTCGGCTTTATTAATCGCTTCTTTAGTAGCGCCGATCATTTCTACGCCGTATTTTTCCAACACGCCGTTGGCGTCAAGATCCAGCGCGCAATTCAACGCAGTTTGACCGCCCATGGTCGGCAATATCGCATCGGGACGTTCTTTTGCAATGATTTTTTCAACAGTTTGCCAGTCGATAGGCTCGATATAAGTGGCATCGGCCATATCCGGGTCGGTCATAATTGTTGCCGGATTGGAATTGACCAAAATAACGCGATAACCTTCTTCTCGAAGCGCTTTACAGGCTTGCGTACCTGAATAGTCAAACTCACAAGCTTGACCAATAACAATGGGGCCGGCACCCAGTAATAAAATCGATTTTATGTCGGTTCTTTTTGGCATTTTGTATGCGTTACCATTTATGTTGCAGTTAGTAATGTAGGATCGGTTAGCGTAGCTTTCATGATTTTCAGGTTACGCTAACCCAATAAGCATCAACCTAAGGGTCGTCGGATAGACTGAGGTGCAACCCCATCACTCAGAGATGATGGCTGCACATTGTTTAGCACTACGATGCTTGTTCCATCATCTCGATGAAATCATCGAATAAAGACTCCACATCATGAGGACCGGGGCTCGCTTCAGGGTGACCCTGAAAGCTCATGGCCGGGCAATCCGTCCGTTTGATACCCTGCAAGCTGCCGTCAAACAGTGAGCGATAGGTTGCTACTAAATTAGCGGGCAGACTGGCCTCGTTGGCCGCAAACCCGTGATTTTGGCTGCTGATCATGACCCGGCCTGTGGCTATTTCCTGAACCGGGTGGTTGGCGCCATGATGGCCGAATTTCATTTTTTCGGTTTTTGCGCCGCTGGCTAAAGCCAACAATTGATGCCCCAAGCAAATGCCGAATACCGGAATTTTCTTTTCCAGTATCGTTTTAATGGCCTCGATCGCATAAGTACACGGCTCAGGATCGCCTGGGCCATTGGACAGAAATACCCCGTCAGGGTTCATTGCCAATACGGTTTCAGCCGGCGTTGTTGCAGGAACGACGGTAACGCGGCAGCCGCGATTAGCTAATAATCTAAGAATATTACGTTTAATGCCAAAGTCGTAAGCCACCACATGCTTGGCCAGATTTTCGGCCGGCTTGTGCCCATTCCGCAAATGCCAAATATTTTCAGCCCACTCATAAGGCTGGGCAACAGTGACTTCTTTGGCCAAATCCATTCCTTTCAATCCTGGAAAACCTTCAATGGCTTTTTTTGCCACGTCTACATCAACCGACTCACCTGCCATAATACAACCGCGCTGCGCACCTTTGTCACGCAACAACCGGGTTAATTTGCGGGTATCAACATCGGCAATGGCTACGACGTTATTGTCGATTAAATACTGCGGCAGGGTTTTTTCGTTACGCCAGTTACTGGCCAGCAATGGCAAATCCCGAATGACCAGACCGCTGGCAAAAACGCCAACCGACTCATCATCTTCGTCAGTCGTCCCAACATTGCCAATATGCGGATAAGTTAATGTCACAATTTGCCGAGCATAAGAAGGATCACTGAGAATTTCCTGATACCCGGTCATAGCCGTATTAAAAACCACCTCGCCCACGGAACATCCATCTGCACCAATGGCTACACCGTTAAAAATCGTCCCATCTTCCAATACCAATAAAGCAGACCTAGTCAAACACGTCACCTCAAATGTGCAAAACGGGATGACCCCTTAAGGACTCATCCCGTTGTAAAAAACAAAACTAAGGTAATTTTACGAGATTATGCGGTTTGGGTCATTAACAATTTTTTAAACCCGAAGACATTCCACCTATTATGAAGCCCATTTTGTACATGAAGCACGCCAGATTGAATTGATGCCGCCAATTATCCTGCCATAGTTAGACCAGAGAAGACAAAGCAGAGATTTTTTGTTCCACACCAATAATGGCTCGGTTCAAAGTACCCAGATTTTTCTCTTCAACAATTTGCATACCCATCACATAAAAAATGGGCATCCATAGCGGATTAATCAAAATTCCGCCCAGCGCGCTTTTCCAAGTCCGCTTCAGGTTTTTTAAAGGATTAAACGACTCCGACAAAGAGTGCATCGGATACTCGGCAAAAACGGCGGCAATCGGATGCAGGATAACTTTGTCATGCGCCTCAAGCTGGGCCATGGATTCCAGCAGTTTTCGCTCCATGTTGTGATAATTCATCCGCGCAAAGCCCGATGAAATGGCAAAAGTAAGCGCCACCAGCGGCAGCAGAACGCTCGGTGGCGCTACAGGGGCAAAGGTGGAAGACAACATGACGATGCCGAATCCCAACATCAGAGCATCTTCCCCCCTTTCCACATCGCGATCGATGCCTTTAACAATGGCAGAAACGGTATTGCCGGACTGACCTTTTAAATAATCTTTTTCTTGTGCCATGGGTATTCTCCTTATGGACAGTGCTTTAAAGGCACACCTTATGAAAAATATACATACGCAGAACCTTGTACACTGGACTGAGAAATAACATCCAGCAAGAGCCGCGTGTTCTTGGGGCCGAGTTTATCGGCCCATGCCCATTTGTTTAATTATTATTCTCCATATCAGCCAGTTTAATTGAGCTTTTAGGCGACGGCAAATCTGAATATTCACAACCGGATAGTCGCGACGAACCCGCAGCATTAACAGTAGTTTTTTATATCTCTAGCTCAGGCTAATAAAGCTCACGTATATAAATGAACTTACTGTTACCTTTGTAGATGCCAAAGGTAGCCCGGACGGTGGGATTCGTCCCGAACCAGGGCATATAAGTTGTCGTAGCTATACCTTCTGTCACTGCGGTACAGGTGTTGCCGCTCGCACTGCTACCGATATTTAGCGTCAAGCCAACACTGCCTGTATTACCGGAACCAGGCGCTGTCAAATTCAGGCCGGAACTGAGTAGTCCACCGGACATAGTAAGACTACCCGTAGGCGAAAGTTGCGTTTCACATGCGCTTAAGCTTTGAAGATAGTTACCCATACTGATACTGGATGCCGGAAATGTGGTGCAACTGTCAGCCGTATTGACAGTGTAATAACTGCCAGTCCAATACTGCGCCTCAACCGGTATCGGCAAGGCCAGCAATTCAGAGCCATAGGCATTTTGTAAAACCAATCGTCCGTATCGCAACAATGTATCGGAAGCCACGCTGGCGGCGGCCGTCATCGTCACCCCGTCCGAATCGACCGGCAATGCGCTGATCGTGATCGTAGCAGGAGCCGCTGGACTGATTGGTCGCGTAACCTGGTGCTTAGCGGTTACCGTCGCAGTACCGGACGCCCAAGCGTTGCCATTGTTTGCCGTCGGCGCTGTCACACTGGCGACAAGCGAGGCGTCAGAAGACAAAGCTGGTGACGATGAGCCGACCGCAAAGCCATAACCGGGAGAACTTTCCGAAGCCGGCGCAGCACCCCAGATCGTTAGCGGCAGCTTAGCCCAGCTGGTGCTGCCACTGCCGCTGCCCGCGTAATTCGTCGTTGTCGAGTTAGCTTTGTTCTGCGCGGTCAGCGTAAACTCTGTCGTAAACCCGTCTTGGCCGAAATAGGTAAAAGTGCCGCAAGCCGAAGTCGGCGTACCCTGGGTTAGTACAAAATGATCCGGCACAAAGCGCCCGACGTCGATTGCGCCGCAGATATAACGGCCGCTGGCGCTACATGCCGCGGCGGTATCGGTGGCATCGACCGAAGTAAAATCGGTATCGCGCAACGCCAGGTTGAACGAGCCGACTTCACTATAAGTCGTCGCTGTCGAACTCAGCAGACCGGATACGAAGCCGGTTGAGCTCAAAGCGAAAGCCCCCCAATTTGATGTACAAGCCGTGCCGCTACATGTGCCTACTACTGGTGTCGGCGTTCCCGTATAGTTGGCTGTGGTTCCGTTGGTCGCATTTTTGGCTGTCGCGCTAACGGTAAACGGTTGCCCCGCTTTATGTATCGGATAGTTGGTCCCGGTCGAACTGCCGGTATGGCTAGCCAGATCAGTATTGCTCAGCGTGCGGGATGTTCCGGTTGTCTGCCAGTCGGCATCTGTGACGCTAAGAGCGAAATTATTGGGCCGGATCGCAAAATTATCGGTTGAGCAGCCTATCCGCGTCGTACCACTATTATTCCTGACGCGCACACGCACATCCCGGTACGCATCAAGCACCGTGAATGAACCACTGGACGCCAAAATCGAAACCTGGCCGCTGCTGCCGGAGAACGACGGAGTGTAGCCCAAGGTTGCAATGACCGTGTTCCAGCTGCTGCGGCAGTTATTGGTATCCAATGTACCGCTGTTATCGCTGCTGTCCAACAATTCGACAATAACGCTGCCGTTGTAGCTGGAGTTCCAACTGCCGTCTGACTTCAACGCAACCAAGTCCAGCGTAAAAGGTGAACCGGCAACCTTGGTTGTGATATGGCTGGTGCTCACCGTGGTCGTGCTAGTGCAGGAGTAATTCGGGTCGGCCAAGTCGTCACAGGCATTGAAAGCGCCTGTAACCGGAGTATCGACCGTTAAAATCGCCGATGCTGCCGAGATACTGCCGCCACCATTGGCTGTCACCGCCCCGGTGCTGTTGGTGTAAGTACCGGCAACTGCACTGGTGATGTTCGCCGTCACCGTACAGCTGCCCGACGCAGGGATCGTTCCCCCGCTTAACGCCAACGAATTGCCATTGTTAATTGCTGTTATCGTGCCCCCGCAAGTGCTCGTTCCATTCGCAGAGGCCGTATTAAGCATGCCGGACGGATAGTTATCGGTGAATGACACGCCGGTGATAGGGGTAGCTGTGGGATTGGCCAGAGTAATGGTCAGCAAAGACGAGGCACCTTTTGTAATTGTGCTCGGAGCAAATGACTTCATTGCCGTTGGCGAGATAGAGATAAGGTCATCGTCTTCCGCAGAAGTGGAACTGCTGCCGATAGTGACGGTGGCCTTATTTTTAATATGATCATTCTCAATGGCAGTACCCGAAAGATCGGCATTAACTGTAAAAGTAAGAGTACTGTTATTGGGCAGGTTGGCGGAAGGAATAATGATACCTGAACCCTGCATGGCGGCCATGGAGGTGGACGGGCACGTTGCCCCATTGTCGGCGGCGCAGGTTACGCTGTTGACCGTGAGATTTGTTACGGCAGGGTCTGTGAAAACCATATCCTGCAACGTACCGCCCGAATTATTGTAGATGACGATAGTATAAGTAGTGTTGGCGCCGGGATTGAGTTTTGACGTACCGTTGGTTTTGGTAATTACCGGCAGAACCACGACATTAATAGCAATGCTACTCGCAGGAGCGTTACATTTTGACGATGTATTGGGTACCGGATAAGCATTGGATGTGCATAAACTACCGACCGGGCTTTTCCGGTTATCCCAACTCACGACGAAGGGCACGAATAATTTTCCTCCGCTATCAGGACTTGCATAGCAAGGCAGCGTAACGCCGGCCATGCGTTTGACTCCGCTGCCGGTACCGCCATTAATTGAACTGTTACCGTCTCCACAGGTGTCGTTCGTTCCCTGCGGTACACCGTCCAAGTCCAGAAACGGAGATGTAGTCGGCAGCACGTCCACAGAACAACTGCTGGCCCCGCCATTGGTTGGTAGCTGTGTTGGCAATTTGCCGTCGTTGGCGATAAAAATACCGACATCCCAGCGATCGGGGGACGCAAAATTAACCGTAAGATCAAGATCCAGGGAGACCGGAGCGCCACTGACGCAAGAGGAAATACTGCCCGGAGCCAGTTTTATGTCCGTAAGATTGACGTCATTGGCACTGCAATTCAGGTCATTGCCGTATCGCGTTGCCGCACAGGCATTAACGGGATACGACGCAGTACAAGCCCCGGTAGTAAGCGTCCCGTCAGGACCGTTAGTGGTGCCGCCACTGTTAGTAGCTACAACCCGGTAATGAAAGGTGGTATTGCAATTTAAGCCTATCAAGTCGGCCGAAACTGCGGTATTGGCGGCATTGGCAGCAAGAGGGCTTTGCGTAGCGGGAACCGAGTAGCCGTAGGCAGTGGTCAGCCCATACTCGAAGCTGACATTGGAACTGCCGCCATTGCTACTGACCGTACCATGCACTGTCGCCACCCACGAGGTCACACCGGTTGCGGCATTGGTAGTGACAGAAGGCGGCGGTGGCGTCACCGTGAAAGTCTGCGCATTGGATGTGCCGCCCCCCAGCGCCGGGTTGAAAACGGTAATATTGAACACGCCCATTGCTGCCAGATCGCTGGCAGGGATCGATGCGGCCAATTGCGTCGGACTGACATAAGTAGTGGCTCGATCCGATCCGGCAAACCGAACCACCGCGCTGTTCACAAAATCGCTGCCGTTTACCGTCAGCGTAAAAGCTCCCCCGCCTATGTTTTGGCTGATCGGCAAAATGCTGCTAATAGAAGGGACTGGATTCACTGTGACAGTAACGGCGCCCGCCATTGCAAGAGATGCCGCACCCGCACTACAGGAATCGTCTTCATAAGCAAAGAAGTAGGCAACATAAATGCCCTGCGTTGTCGGAGCCGTAATGGAGAACGTTTCACTATAGGTTCCCGAGCTATTATGATCACTGTGATTCACGCAAGTGATCGCCCCGGGTACCGTACCGATACTCCAGCCGGTGGACTGCCATTTTGCGCTGCCTGGATTGTTGGTAGTGATTACATTGACTACTGCGCTAATGGACGAACCCAAGGGCACGCTGACGCTGGCTGCACCATTAAGCGTCGCCGAAGTTATGATTCGATCGGCGTAAGCCTCCAGCGGAAGCGCCATAAGGCTGACAAAAACAAACAGGATGAACCAGACTCTATTTTTCCAAATCATCATATTAAGCATTTTATTCTCTTGATTGTTCTGTGCCTTGATTGCGAAGCCTACCTAAGCAAGACGAGGTTAAATCCTGCCCCCAATGATTTCCCATGCTGAATGATGAGTTAAAATCATTTTGATACCGTGGCGGATAACTGCCGTTCCACAGCGAAATTACCGGCAGCGGTATTTCGAGCCGTGGCGATAATTTGGTACACACCAATTGCAGTAGAACCTTCAGTTGCCGGTGTCGAAGTACATGCCACTGTCACAGAGTAGTTGACTGTACTTGTAGCGGTTATGTGTATAGGGAGCGTAAATGCAGAGGAACAGCTAGAGCCTGAACCATCATCAATAACAATAGCCCGATAAACTCCCCACTCAATTCCCGCTCGCGCTGCCTGATAAGCCATCGCCCCTTCTTCATCCAGTGCGCTGCTGTGGTGTTGCATGGTAGAAACCCGACCAATAAACACAGCAATGCCGCCCAGTACCACGATCAGAAAAATCGCCATAATAAGGCTGAATCCGCTCTGTTTCATATTACGGCACATTCTGGACATGAACTTGATGCAGCAGGGTCACGCTGTCGCTGCTATTGGACAGGGTCAGGCTCATCGTGACCAGATCGGCGCGCTGAGTGGCTCCCGGCATATAGGAAAAACTGCTGGCTGTGCAGTTGACGCCGGTTGCAAGGCGCGCCTTCACCACTCCCGCCAGACCATCGAGCGTGGCGATACTGGTTGGCTGAGAGGCCTGCCGGGAATAGCCTCTGTATCGCCACAGCGTTGTGCCGCTACAAGCATAGGTAACAGGCTTGCCAATGATCTGGAAGCGTTTGCCAGGCGATTCGAGCGGAAACTGCTTGGAAGCAAACACAATATTGCCTGTCGTAGAATCGGCTGCAATAGCCGCTACATTATTACTGGCATAAACATAAAAAGAGGAGGTATTGTAAATCACAACTTCTTCGCCTATTACTGGAGCGCGAGGAAGCGAGCCGATCACATCAAAGCTGGTATCAGCAGCCGTAAAACTCAGCGCATCCCCCGTACAGACCGCAGTGCAGTCCTGTTCCTTACGGTAGCGCCCGCCCATGGTCGTGGGCAAAAATTCGATATAATTGCCGCTGACCCGCACGCTATTAGGCAGGGCCGCATGCAGTTCACGGCCCATGCGCCGCAAAGGGGTATCTGCTGCATCCACAAGATCGGCGCGCGCGGTCGCAGCAAAATAGCCTTGCAAGGGCGAAGCGAAACTAGCGACCACTGCGGCAAGTATTCCGGTAATCACCATTACCATGATGGCCTCTATCAGGGTGAAGCCGACCATGTATTTTGGAGTTCTAGGCATCGTCATGTTCCATAATTTGTACGATAGCCTTCCAGTATCACGGTTGTGTTTAGCGGGCCGTTGACAGTGACGGTAATGCGCTTGGCTTTTCCTCCGTTAATACCGTTAAGATCGACTGTCGGGTCGATTTTAACGCTGACGTTATAATCCTCAAGTCCGGTGATTGTGACAGAGGCCGCATTGATGGAACTGATGCCGTTGCGGCTGTAGTTATGGTAATCATCGATGTCGTCGTACAGATCACGACTGGCCTCCACTACATTAGCGCCGCCATCAGGATCACTGAAATTCTGCAATGTGACTTCTTCCAGCATGGACTCGGCAATCGCCAACGCCTGCTTTTTAACTACCGGGTCGGCGGAATGCTGCACGTTGAAATTGATGGAGGAAACAATCCCCGCCATTGCTATACCGACGATGACCATGAATATAATCAGCTCTATCAGTGTTATGCCTTTTTGGCGAGCAGCCGTAAGCAGATCAGCAGGCCGTTTCTTCATGAACATACCCGGTCTCGGGTTCGAGACAGACTACCCGGCTTACATCTCCGCCGGACACAGTAATAGTTGCCACGGAAGTCACATCAGGGCGACCTAGGCCATCGAATGTAACAGTGGAGAGTCCACTTACGGCGACACCATTCGGCAAAGCGTCGCATTGTTCACCGGCTACTTGCACACCATCTACAGTAGAGCCGTTGCAAGGATTCACCGGAAAAGTCACCGTATGCGCCGCCCGTTTTGCAATAGCCAGTTTTTGCGCCAGTCTAATCGAGGATTTGACTATCTCTGCATAGCCGCCAGCATCGTGGCCGGCAAAGTTGAGCCGGGACGAGGCATAGGCCGACAGGATACCCAGGATAACGATAATCATGACCAGTTCGATCAGCGTAAAGCCTTTGCAACGTTTAGTCATGCGTGACTGATTCCAACAATTTCTGCATCAACTTGGATTGCGGGCGTTTATTCATTAACAATCTGGCTTGTTCAATCGCTTGGTCGTGTTCCCCGGCAAAGTCCAGGCAGCGCACGTATTCCATTTGAACGCCGTCTGAATGCGGTTGCAGACTTTTGGCACGGTTGATCCAGGTCATAATCTCTTGATGTGAGGCCGATTGTTTTAGCATCGTTCCATACTGGCGATGCAGGGCGATTTTTTCCAACAGATTATTGACTTCAAAGGCATTAACTTCAATGCCCTTGTTAAAAACAGCGATACTTTTTTCCAGCAGCTCGGATTTCTGCTGGGTAATGCCCTGATCCCGCCAGATGATGCCCTCCCGCCAGTAGTAGTTCGCTTCACGCGGCTGCAAAACCCGAGCAACGCTGTGCCAATACAAACCGCTTTGCGCATCGCCCTTCTGCAATTGTTCCAAGCCATAATCGGAGGAAACGGCGGCAAAAGCCGGTAATCCCAGCCATACCATCAAGCCAATTACCAGCGAGCTACCAATAAAACCGGGACGCATCCCTAACAAAGATTGCTTCGATAGTGCTGGCAGCTGCCAATGGGCTGCCCCCATATCAATAACGCACCGGCTGATAATGCCCAGATAAACACCAAAAGCAGCAACCAGAACCGGAATATAGAAAGGATAGTCCACCAGCGCATGAGCCAGCATCGAAGTAATGGCGGTCGCAGATAAAATAAGCGGCAAACACTGTTCGTCCATGCCCTGCCTACGAAACTTAAACAGTTGCCCATACACGGTGCCAATCAGCAACAAAAACCAAGCCAAACCCAGCAGGCCAGTTTCCAGCGCAAATTGCAGGTAATCGTTGTGCACGAACAGTGTGCTGCCATCAAGAAATGGCGGCACTTTATGAACCTGAAAATAATAACCAAAATTAAAATAACCGATGCCCAGCCACAAATGCTCGCCCAGCCCAGCCCAGGCGGCTTGGTATATTTCCCAACGGTATGAGGAATCGCCGTGCGTTAACGTGGCGATAACTTTATCCGTGCTCCAGCTGGCCAGACCTAACGCAGCATAGAGCTTGAAAAACCCAAAAATGCCGAGAAATCCGAGAGCTACTTCACGGTAGCGCCGCCACTGCGCGACCACGGAGACTTGTCCGACCAAAACCAGCAAAAATAAAAGGCCTGCCAATAAACCTAAATAACTGCCTCGGCTTTGCGCTGCCAGCAACGCCGCAAACAGCAATAACGTAAACCCGTACACGCCGCGCCCGCCGTAGCCCAGCAGGTAATAGGCGAGAACCGGAGTCAAACCGAGATTAAGCGCCGTCGCCAGGGTATTCGGGGTCGCAAACAGACCTTCGGAGCGCGGGCTTTTTTCATCAAGAAAACCCCAGCCGGTCAGCCATTGCAGCAACGCCCAGACAGCAATCAGCGCAATAAACACGCAAAATATCTTAAAACCCGATTGAGCCAACCAGATAGGGCAACAGGACGCAACAACAAACGCAATCAGCAGCGTTGCGGGAAAATAAATGCCTTCGGCGTGGTAAACGGGATTGATATACAGAGCATTAAACAGAAGCAATCCGCAGAACCCGGTTAGTGCAGCGCTGATCCATGATAGCACTGTCAATCTTTCTTGTTGCAGCCATGCCAATGCTGTTAATAAACATAACCCAAGCCACCAGAAAGGAAGCTTCATACTGTGTGATGCCAGTAATAAGCTGAGCAATGCAATAGTAATAAAAAAGGGCGCAAGCGCCCTTTTTATAATTGAAACAACTTTCAAAAGAATTTAATTATTGCAAATTGCAGAATCAAGAGTAAATGACTTGGCCGGGGTTCCTCCAGAAGTATATGTAACAGAGCCGGCGGAAGGGCATGTACCTGAAAATGTTACATCTGGCGCTATGGTTTCAGCCGCTATGCTTGCCAAGGTATTGGCAGTTTTGGTTTTGCCATAGGAAATTACAGCCGCTGATTTAAACGAAGCAATAGCTCCATCCAAAACTGCAGTTTTTGCATCTGTATCCAAACTCTGCAATTTCGGTAGCGCAGTCGCTGCTAAAATACCCAAAACCACTATAACGACAACTAATTCAATCAAGGTAAAACCGGATTGTTGCTTCATGCTAGATATTTGTTTCATTTTGAAATTTTATAAATTAAAGGGCTAAAAGAATAATCAGAATTTGTGATGAGCTTTAAAGATTTTGTAAAGGATTTCGTTTAAAGGATAAGCTAAATTACTTATTTTCTCAATCCACGCGTGGTTTTTTTAATGCAGAGTTACTGCTTGGGCTACATGCCGACCTTCAGGCTCGGATAAAGAATTAACATCCTTAAAATGAAAAACATAATGACTAACACCCGGTCGTGGTACTAATACTGATAATGGGCGCGGCGTTGGCGACCGGTTCGGTATAAGTAAATGAGCAATTGCTGGCGGAACTGCCGCCACGGACCTGAAAGATTGCTGTCGAACCATTCACGGTATAGTCATATCCTTCTGCCTGCAATTCGGTCTGGCTTGGATTAAACACGGTGGTCAGCCCCGCGGCGGTCAGTATGCCGCCGGATGTGCCGATTGCGGTCACTTTGGGGTAGCCGTTGACCAAATTAATAATGCCGGCTTCGCTGCACAAGGTGCCAGCTGCCCCGGTCGAGTTATCTGCCGTGCCGCCGCCAGCCGGACAAGGTGCCGTATCGGCCCGGCCATTGCGCGCAAACAAGGTCGCATGAACCATCGCCGAGGTTGCCGCAACGCTGCCGCGCGCCGCATTAAGCTTGGCAATACGGGCATCGAGCTGCAAATTGGTCAAGCGCGGCAATGCTACTGCCGCCAAAATAGCCAGGATGACAATGACGACGATCAATTCAATCAGGGTGAAACCTTTTGATTTATTCATGTTCGCTACTTGTGTTTGTACGGTTTAAGTTCTACTGGTTGCTAAACGAATTTTAAGATTCCAATTCTATCACTGTTTGAGCTTGCGCTAGGCGCTGACATCTAGCTTCCATGTTGGCTTGGCGTAAATCAGCAATCAAGCACTATCGGTTATGCTAACGCTAAGCTACTCAAGCACCATATCTATTCCGCCCACAGCTCCCAGCGAAGCTCGATTAAGCTTGGCGGTGCTGGTCAACCGGTAACGGACTTGACGACCGTCGCTAAAAACATAAACCAAACATTTGGCTTTGCTATCAAAATACCAGACAGCTTGGGCGCCTGGCGGTGTTTGTGCATATTCGCCGCTATAATTTTTCGGACGTTCGTTCAGTAATTGCAGCGGATTGGCGTTATCTATCTCAGAACTGTCCAGCGATCGCCCGGTCGCATTACGATGCGCCCATAGCTCGCGTAGCCCCCAGCGCATGTTGGCTACGTCGGTTTCCATCGTTACCGCTTCGGCTTGGCTTTGCGCGCGGTTGAGACTAACCAGCAGCATGGCCGCCAACATGGCGATCAGGCTGATGGAGACTGCGAAATCGAAACGGCTTGCACCGGCTTGCGCTATCCTGATTTTTGGCTTCATGGTCAGGTTTTATGCAATGATACTTTGCCAAGATCCCAGATCGGCAGAAAAATGCCCAAGGCCAGAATAAGCACCAGCACGCCCAGAAATACGATCATAATCGGCTCGATTTTGGCTCCCAGGGTTTTGATTTCATATTCGACATCACGCTGATACATATCGGCGATTTCTTCCATCAAGTCATCTAAGGCGCCCGATTCTTCGCCGACCGCAATCATCTGCAACACCAAGGGGTTAAAAACACCGGCATTTGTTGCCGTGCGCAAAATGGTTTCGCCGCGCTCGACGCCAAAACGCATTTGTTCCACTTTGTGCGCAATAAATTCATTATCGACGGTTTGCGCCACCAGACTTAATGCACTCATGATAGGCACGCCGCTTTTACTGGACAGGGCAAAGCTCCTGGCAAAGCGCGCCATGGTGGCTTTATGGACGATCGGCCCGGCAATGGGGCTATTCAATTTGAAGCTATCCCATTGATATCGGCCTTTATCCGATGCGGTATAGGTACGAAACAGCAATACGCTCCCGGCAAAGCAGGCCAGCAAATAAGGCCACGAATTCACCATGAAATTAGAAAAATTCAATAAAATACGCGTCATCAGGGGCAGCTCCGCCCCTAAACCTTGAAACACTTTAGCAAAAGCCGGAATAACAAATATGTTAACAACGATAATCGCCACGGCCATCGCCATCATGACAAATGAAGGATAGCGTAGCGCCGCTTTGATCTGCTCGCGCATAAACTTTTCAAATTCAATGTGCTCAAACAACCCTAGAAATACCTTATCCAGCATGCCGGTAGTTTCGCCGACGCGTATCATGCTGACATAAAAACCGCTAAACACCTTCGGGTGCAGGTTAAGCGCGGCAGATAACTCACGACCACTATCAAGACTCGAACGAATCTCGCCTATCACTTTGACCAATGCCTTGTTTCTGGTCGACGACAATAGGCCGCTAAGCGCGCTCATAATAGGAATGCCCGCTTTAAGCAAGGTGTACATTTGCCGGCTGAACATCATGATATCAAGCGGTTCTATACGCTCTTCGAACAGATTAATGGCCAAGTTGTCGCTAGCGGAAGGCGCTGAGCCGGGCACGATTTCGACCGGTGTAATGCCGAGACTGAGCAGCTGTTTTGCCACTGCGTTGCGGTCCTGGCTCTCCAGCGTGCCTTTTACCAGCTCGCCTTTGTCATTACGGCCTTTATAGGAGAAGAATGGCATTTGCGTTGTTAATTTTTAGTCATAATGAGGTGAACAACTAATCTTCAAACTGATTACTGATGCGCATGGCTTCTGCAACAGTGGTGCGTTGGGCAACAGCCATTGCCACCGCGCTGCTGCGCAGGGTTCTTCCTGCAATTTGTTGGCGCGCCAGTTTGATAAAGATATTGGTGTCATGATGGCTGGCCGCATCAGTCAGCTCGGTATTCATTTCCAGCAATTCGTAAATACCTATCCGGCCTTGATAGCCGGTTCCGTTGCAATGAGTGCACCCCCTGCCCCGAACAAAGCTATGCTGATCCAAACCCTCGCCCAATTCAAGCTTGAGCCAAGTCTGTTCGAAGGGTTCCGGTATGGCGGGCTGAACGCAACTCTCGCAGACTACTCGCACCAACCGCTGGGCAATGACGGCCAGCAAGGACATGGCGACCATAAAACGGGGCACGCCCATGTCAATCAGACGAATTGGCGAACTGACGGCATCGTTGGTATGCAGCGTTGACAGCACTAAATGGCCGGTCATAGCAGCACGCAAGCCGATCTGGGCTGTTTCATGATCGCGCATTTCGCCGACCAGAACGATGTCCGGATCCTGTCGCAGGGCGGAACGCAACACTTTTGCAAAATCGAGTTCGATCTTTTCATTGATCTGCACTTGGTTGATGCCGGGCAGGCGGTATTCGACCGGGTCTTCCACAGTAATGATTTTATTGGCGGTAGAGTTGAGTTCGCTGAGAGCTGCATAAAGAGTGGTGGTTTTACCGCTACCGGTTGGCCCGGTCACCAGTATCATGCCATCCGGTCGATGCAACAGTTTGCGAAAACGCACTAGCATCTCGGCCGACATTCCCAGTTTTTCCAGCGAAAATCCTTCAGGCTTCTGAATCAACAGACGCATGACTACGGATTCGCCGTAGATGGTCGGCATGGTCGATATACGTACATCGACCGACTGCTGACGTACTTTGATCTGGAAACGGCCATCCTGCGGCAAACGTTTCTCGGAGATATCCAGGCCGGACATGAGCTTGAGCCGTAATACCAGCGCTGTAACAATTTTTAGATCGGCTTCAGTCTGTTGGTGCAGTACGCCATCAATACGGAAGCGGATATACAGTTTGGTTTCTTGCGGCTCTATATGAATGTCGGAAACCCGCACTTGGACGGCATCTTCGAAGACCGATTTCAGCAGCTTTACAACGGGCGCATCCGCTGCTTCGGTCGAAGTCAGCAGTGCATTGAGGTCGATATTGTCCTCTTCCGACATATCGCTGCGCAATTGCTCGGCCAGGTTATTGATTTCATCGGTACGGCGATAGGACTGGTCTATCGCCATTAACAGATCCGATTCCCTAACAACGGCGGGGCGAATGGTTTTTTTCAGAATACGGCTTAATTCATCCACCCCCATCAAGTCGGTAGGGTCTGCCATGGCCAGCAACACATCGTATTCATTATTTTCCAGCAGCAAGACTCGAAAACGCCGGGCCGCCGTCTCCGGCAACAGCTTAACGATTTCAGGCTTGCGCGGATATTGCGAAATATCCAAAAACGGGATTTTTAATTGCTGCGATAGAAAATTAAGCAGTTCCGTTTCAGTAATGAAGCTTAAATTGATCAGGGTGCGACCCAGCTGTCTTCCGGTTTTCTTTTGTTCGGCCAGTGCCGATATGAGTTGTTCCGGTGTGATTATCTGGTTTTGTACCAGCAGATCGCCGATACGGATTTTTTTGGTAATGTCCATTAGGCCGTTGTCAGTTGCTATAGTCAGCTGTAAATTGAATCAAATGCGCTGGGTCTGTCGGTTTATTCTAATAATTATCTATTGGATATAGATGCGCAGTTTTTTGCCGACCGGTTTACGATGTTGGCTGTTTAATTTAGCACAGCCTAAAATGAATACCGATAACTTTCCATATCGATGTGCCGTAGGATGAACTAGGCACCAACAGTAGGCGCTTTAGGCGACGTACAGCTCATCGATCGCGAATGATGCGTTTCGCGCACTTCAGAGATCCTATAATAAAAAAGCCCCGACTGTTTCAAAAACAACCGGGGCTTTTATGTTACTTAAAGCAACAGAGCTTTAAGACAGCATAATTACATCATGCCGCCCATGCCGCCCATACCACCCATGCCGCCCATATCATGAGCGCCATGACCGCCTTTATCATCGCTAGGGGTATCAGCAATCATAACTTCGGTAGTCAGCATTAAGCCTGCAACAGAAGCTGCATTTTGCAGTGCAGTACGGGTTACTTTCGCAGGATCCAAAATACCCATTTCGATCATATCGCCGTATTCACCTGTTGCTGCGTTGTAACCGAAGTTACCTTTGCCTTTTTGCACTTCATTGAAAACAACTGAAGGCTCATCGCCGGCATTGGAAACGATTTGACGCAGAGGCTCTTCCATTGCACGACGCAGGATGTTGATACCGACTGTTTGGTCGTGGTTGACGCCTTCCAATTTATCCAGAGCTGAAATTGCGCGAACCAGCGCTGAACCACCGCCGGCAACTACGCCTTCTTCAACCGCTGCACGTGTTGAATGTAATGCATCTTCAACGCGGGCTTTCTTTTCTTTCATTTCGATTTCAGTTGCAGCGCCGACTTTAATAACAGCAACACCGCCCGCTAATTTAGCCAGACGCTCTTGCAGTTTTTCTTTGTCATAGTCGGAAGTTGCTTCGTCGGCTTGTGCGCGAATTTGTGCAACGCGGCCTTTGATTTGCTCTTCAGAGCCTGCACCGTCAATGATGGTGGTGTTTTCTTTAGTGATTTGTATTTTTTTGGCTGTACCCAGTTGCGCTAATTCCGCTTTTTCCAGACTTAAGCCAACTTCTTCAGAGATAACGGTACCGCCAGTCAATACTGCGATGTCTTCCAGCATGGCTTTACGACGATCGCCGAAACCAGGAGCTTTAACAGCAGCCACTTTAACGATGCCGCGAATAGTGTTAACAACCAGAGTTGCCAACGCTTCGCCTTCTACGTCTTCAGCAACGATCAATAAAGGACGGCCGGCTTTAGCAACGCCTTCCAATGTTGGCAACATGTCGCGGATATTGGAGATTTTTTTGTCGTAGATCAGAATCAATGGATCGTCTAATTCGACGCTCATGTTTTCTTGTTTGTTGATGAAGTAAGGTGACAGGTAGCCACGGTCAAACTGCATACCTTCAACAACGTCCAGCTGGTTGTCCAGGCCTGAACCTTCTTCAACGGTGATGACGCCTTCTTTACCGACTTTTTCCATCGCTTCTGCAATGATTTGGCCGACAGACTCATCAGAGTTTGCAGAAATGGTGCCGACTTGAGCAATCGCTTTGTTATCGATACAAGGCGTAGCGGAAGCTACAATCGCTTCAACTGCTTTAGTCACGGCCAAATCGATGCCGCGTTTTAAATCCATAGGATTCATGCCCGCTGCAACGGCTTTTAAGCCTTCGTTGACGATAGATTGCGCCAATACGGTAGCAGTCGTGGTACCGTCACCGGCCACGTCAGAAGTATGCGAAGCCACTTCTTTAACCATCTGTGCGCCCATGTTTTCGAATTTGTCTTTTAATTCGATTTCTTTAGCAACCGATACACCGTCTTTAGTGATGGTTGGAGCGCCGAAGCTTTTGTCCAGAATCGCATTACGGCCTTTAGGACCTAAAGTCACCTTTACCGCGTTTGCTAAAATATTTACACCGCGAGCCATACGGACACGAGCGTCATCACCAAATAATACGTCTTTTGCTGCCATTTTTATTCCTTAATATTTTGTATGTGAATTTGATTGACGTGTTTAGGCTTAACCTAAAACGCCCATGATGTCTTCTTCACGCATAACGATGAGGTCTTCGCCGTCAACTTTAACTTCGTTGCCGGAGTATTTGCCAAACAGCACTTTATCGCCGACTTTAACTTCTAGTGCGCGCACGGTGCCATTGTCCAGTTGCTTGCCATTGCCTACTGCCAAAATCACGCCTTGGCTTGGTTTTTCAGCAGCAGAACCTGGCAGTAAAATACCGCCGGCAGTTGTAGTTTCTTCTTCAACACGTTTGACTATCACTCTGTCGTGTAACGGACGTATTTTCATCAATATCTCCTAAACATTAAAATTACAGGTTAAATTCAGTTTTAAATTTTAGCACTCACCAGAGCAGAGTGCCAACAACAATCGGTTTTTGCAGTCTCCCCCGTTCTTTGGCATTATCCCTCATCACAATACAGCAACAACATGACTTATGAATGACAACCAACTACTACGCTATAGCCGCCAAATCATGCTCCCTCAAGTCGATATTGAGGGACAACAAAAACTTCTCGCTGCCAGCGTATTGATTGTCGGCGCAGGAGGGCTCGGCTCCCCTGCGGCTATTTATCTTGCTGCGGCCGGTGTCGGCAATATCGTTATTTATGATAATGACGTCGTGGACTTATCCAATTTACAAAGACAGATTGCTCATCACACCCCCGATATTGGGACTGATAAAGTAATTTCAACCTGCCAAACGCTCAATCGATTAAATCCCGACGTCAAAACCAGGGCTGTCAAACAACGGCTGGAGGGCGAACAACTTGAATTAGAAGTGGCAAGAGCCGACGTGGTTTTGGACTGTAGCGATAATTTCTCGACGCGCTTTGCTATCAATAGCGCCTGTGTCAAACAGCAAACACCACTGGTTTCCGGAGCGGCAATTCGTTTTGAAGGCCAGGTGGCTGTTTTTACGCCCGGAGAAAATAACAGCCCGTGCTACAACTGTCTGTACAACAGCGACGGCGAAGAGTTGCAGAATTGCGCTACAAACGGAGTCATAGCGCCTATTACCGGTGTTGTCGGCAGCATTCAAGCCTTGGAAGCAATGAAGCTGATAATGAATATCGGAGAAACCCTAACCGGACGGTTATTGTTGCTGGATGGCTTAACGATGGAATGGAATACTATGAAACTGAAGAAAAACCCTAACTGTTCGACCTGCAGCGATTTATAGGCTTGGCCTGTATGGATGCAGAAGTAATTACCGAAAAGTGAAGATTTTGAACAAGAAGTTTCCAGGTGAATCGCATCACCTGGAAAGCTCATCAATTAACATACTTTACTTTTTGCCCAGTAAACCTCGGACATATTTAATTGCTTTTTCTGCAAAATCGTTCACCACCGATGGACTATCGCCATGCGGTTCAATTTCACCAAATGGCTTAGCGTTTGCTTTGGTAAACGTGTAAATAAAATAGCCCAGCGGCGCGAACGCCGCAGCAGCAATTAGTAGCATAACCACCCACAACTCAGCAACTCCACCCATGATTCCTCCTCATATTTTATATATGTGTATTGTTATTTTTTAGGTGAATTTAGATAATACTCTCTTCCTACCAAAAAAACATCTCTCACCGCTTTTATATAAATGTCTTGTAATTTTAATTGGTTAGCATTACTTTTAATCCCTGCCTTGTCGCCAACCGAGGCAAGAATAGGTTAAAACTCAAGGATTGTCGGCTTTGAACGATGGCAAAAGTTGCCAAAAAAAATAGTTCATCGTATACTTCAATTGAGCTTACTTGATCAAGCTAGCATAATAATTTAAACACTTCTGGAGGTTCACAATGAAATGGGAAACACCAAGCTACACAGACCTGCGTTTCGGTTTTGAAGTAACAATGTACATCTACAATCGTTAATTCGATTTAGACCAAAAAAGGGGCTCTTGATGAGCCCCTTTTTTTTGCCTGATGTTCTTTATTCCCGTATCATTTAGCTCTTACCCCATCTAAAGTCACATTCCAAATTATATGAAGATCAGAGTTCTCGGTTCAGGTGCAGGCGGCGGTTTTCCTCAATGGAACTGCAACTGCCACAATTGTCACCGCTTGCGGCACAAGGAAATGAACGGCAAAGCCCGTACCCAGTCATCCATTGCGGTAAGTACCGACAACAAAAACTGGCTATTGTTTAATACTTCTCCCGACATTCGTGCGCAACTGGAAGCTTTTCCTGCTATCCAACCCAAGGAAGGCGTTCGCGATACCGGTATTAAGGCAATCATGCTGATCGACAGCCAGATTGACCATACCACCGGCATGTTGATGCTACGGGAAGGCAAACCGCTGGATGTGTACTGCACGGAGATGGTCAAGCAGGACCTGACTACCGGCTTTCCTTTATTTAATATGTTGGCAGATTACTGCACCGTCAACCATCATCCGATTCCTTTCGACGGCAGCAGTTTTACCATTCCTGGCATCGATGATTTGCGCTTTTACACCCAAGCTTTAAAAAGCAAGGCGCCGCCTTATTCTCCGCACCGAAATGATCCGCATGACGGCGACAATATCGGCGTCATCATCGAACAAATCTCTACCGGTAAAAAAGTATTTTATTCCCCTGGATTAGGAGAAATAGAACCGCATGTCATGGCAGCCATGCAAGCGGTTGATTGTATAATGGTAGACGGCACCTTCTGGACCGATGACGAAATGTGCACGCAAAATATCAGCCATAAAAAAGCTCGTGAAATCGGCCACTTGCCTCAATCAGGAGAAGGCGGCATGATAGAAGTTCTGAACGGCGTTGCCAAAGCCCGCAAGATATTGATCCACATCAACAACACCAACCCGATCTTAGACGACGATTCCGAACAACGAAAAATACTCGATGCCGCAGGCATTGAAGTTTCATACGACGGTTTGGAAATCGACTTATAAAGGATGCAAACATGAGCAGCGACAATAAAGCCTGGACCAAAGAACAGTTTGAAGCCCAACTGCGCGGCATGGAAAGCCATTACCATATTCATCATCCTTACCATGTATTGATGAACGAAGGTAAACTCACCAAAGCGCAATTGCAGGGCTGGGTTGCCAACCGGTTTTATTATCAGGTCTGCATTCCGATTAAAGATGCCAATATTCTGGCTAATTGTCCTGATCGTGAAACCCGTGCCAAATGGATACAGCGGATTATGGACCACGACGGACACCCTGGCGATCCTGGCGGCATTGAGGCTTGGATACAGCTGGGCATGGCAGTCGGTTTGTCGCGAGAAGATATAACCTCACTGAAATACGTGCTGCCAGGCGTGCGCTTTGCTGTCGATGCCTATGTTAATTTTGCCCGTCGGGCAGAATGGCACGAAGCGGCAAGCTCCTCGTTAACTGAACTGTTTGCCCCTAAAATTCACCAGCAACGTTTGGATAACTGGCCGGAGCACTACCCTTGGGTCGAGCAGGAAGGCTATATCTATTTCCGTAAACGCCTGACTGAAGCGCGACGCGATGTTGAACACGGCTTGGCGATTACATTGGACTGGTATAAAACTCGCGAACAACAAGAACGCATGCTTCAAATCCTGAAATTCAAGCTGGACGTACTATGGACAATGGCAGACGCAATGTATATGGCTTATATTCACGAGATGCCGCCTTATTTTAATATTGAAAAATAGTTTGCAGCCGGCCGGGATTTAACATTGCATTATCCCGGTCTAAACGTTCGAGTGCTGGGCCTCTTTTTCAACCCAGCCTATATAGATGACAACACACCAAAATGAGCATTAACCCAGAACAAACCATCAAATTCTCCCCAATGCACCGCCTGCAATGGGAAGAAGCCCAACAAAAAAACGTTATTCTCTATCCTGAAGGCATGGTGGAACTTAACCAAAGCTCCGCCGAAATCCTGAAATTATGCGACGGCACACGCACACTTGGCCAAATCGTCAGGGATCTGGAACAGAAATTTGCAACGGCCGGTCTCGTTGATGACATTACCGCTTTCCTGGAGGTCGCTTTAAAAAATGGCTGGATCCAACAAAATTAACATCACTCCGCCACGCTGGTTATTGGCGGAACTGACTTATGCCTGCCCGTTACAATGCCCTTATTGCGCCAACCCGATTGATTATGCAAAACATCAATCCGAACTGGACACCGACGACTGGAAGCGCGTACTCACACAAGCCCGCAAAATGGGCGCAGTGCAACTGGGCTTTTCGGGCGGCGAACCGCTAACCCGAAAAGACCTGCCCGAACTGGTTAAACATGCCAGAGACCTTGGCTATTATTCCAACCTGATTACCTCAGGCTATGGGCTGACCGAAGAAAAAATCGTCCAGCTCAAGGACGTAGGACTCGATCATATCCAGGTCAGCATCCAGGCCAGCAGTCAGGAACTAAACGACCATCTGGCTGGCACCGAATCATTCCAGCACAAAAAGGACGTCGCCCATCTGATCAAAAAACACGGTTACCCGATGGTATTGTGTGTGGTCATACACCGCGAAAACATTCACCAGATGCCGCAAATTCTGGAAATGGCGGAGGAACTGGGCGCAGATTATCTGGAACTGGCGAACACCCAATATTACGGCTGGGCGCATGCCAACCGTGATCTGTTGTTACCCACCAAAGAGCAGTTTGAGCAGGCCGAGCAAATCGCCCAGGCGTTTAAAGAAAAAGTCGCCGGAAAGATGAAAATCTATTATGTGGTGCCGGACTTTTATGAAGACAGGCCCAAAGCCTGCATGAACGGCTGGGGAACAACATTCTTGACCATTGCACCAGACGGCGTAGCCTTGCCGTGTCATTCGGCCCGAGAACTACCGGGTCTGGATTGTCCCAATGTGAAAGACTACAGCATTGAACAAATCTGGAACGAATCAAAAGCTTTCAACTTTTTTCGCGGTTTTGAATGGATGAAAGAGCCGTGCAGCAGCTGCGATGAAAAAGAAAAGGATTTCGGCGGTTGTCGCTGCCAGGCCTATTTATTAAGCGGCGACATGTACGCTGCCGACCCGGTGTGCAGCAAATCGCCTAATCATCATGTTATTCAGGAAGCGATAGACTCGGCCAAGGCAAGCGCTTTAGCTGACAATGAAAAACCGCTGATTTTCCGTAACAGCAAAAACTCGCGACTGCTTTCTTAACGAAGTTTCAGGTAAATAACTCTTGCGTATTCGAGTTTTTCACCACACAGATTCTCCTCTTTGTGGTGAAAAACTTAGCCTCTTCAGCTTTTCACAGCCCTTCCCAAGGCGTGTATAAGCCCTCAACATTGACCCCGAACATATCCAAAACACGGCCAACGGTTTCATCAACCATGGCCGCTAGCGAATCCGATTTATTGTAAAAAGCCGGCATCGGCGGGAAAATGATGCCGCCCATTTCCGTCACACTCGCCATGTTGCGGATATGCACCAGATTTAACGGCGTTTCGCGAGGCATGACCACCAAGCGTCGCCGCTCCTTTAACACCACGTCGGCGGACCGTGAAATCAGGTTATCGCCAAAACCGTGCGCAACTGCGGACAGAGTTTTCATCGAGCACGGCGCGATAACCATCCCTTCCGTTTTAAATCCGCCGCTGGAAATACTCGCGGCAATATCATTGATGCCATGAGTGACATCGGCCAGCTCTGTCAGCTCGTCCCGCTTCATGCCCATTTCATGCTTTAAATTCACTACACCGGCAGATGAGATGACCAGATGTGTTTCCCATTGCTGCTGTGCCTGCAAAACTTGCAGCATCCTTACCCCATAAACTGCACCGGTCGCACCGGTCATGGCGATGATTAAACGTTTTTTCTGCTTCATTTTTGTATGGCTCAATTAGAGAAATAGATGCTCAGACAAGATACCCGGTTGGCGTTTGTGTATTCATGCTCATAAGCATCATCAACTTAAACATACACCAAGAATGATTCAAGGAAACAGCGAGGTAAAAAGCTCGTGCCCTTCGTGATGTATTAATTCGTCGTTACATGCGTTAATTGAATGTACCGTCTATAAATGATGCTTATATTTCTCTAGACTACACTCCCGCCCTGACATCAAACTCAATCTTCCAGCGACCGTTATCTCTTTGGGACACGGCTTGCAGTTCCAGCGTGCCCACTTCGGTTACGGCGGCACACAGATGCACCGGTATGACTTCACCGGGTCTACGACCTTCTTCCGGTAAGGTGACTTGAATCTCATCCAGCTCGTCGAGCTCTTCATTAGTCCAATAATCCAGACGGGTTCCGACTTTATCCTCGCGCCGAATATTGGAGGCAAAAAAGCGAAACCGTACCGGCTCCCCGACCACCAAGCCGAACTCATCATTCGCTAGCTCCTGCTGTGTGCCTTCTTCCATACCGAACGGGGCAATGCACAAAGCCTGAATTTCCGGCGCCATACCGGGCACAGCGGGCATGGCGCTTTCAATACCGACATAATAAGAAGCTGCCGTGCCGCCTTTGATACGCACACCTTTGCCTTTGCGCACATAGCCATAGTAAGCGGCGCCGCGGGCGACCGCCAGATCAAGATCGGCACCTGTCAATAATCTGGCTTCGGGCGCTTGCTCAGCGCTCAACCATGAATTTAATACATCCATTAAACGCTCAGCCAAAGTTCCAGCTTTTAACACACCACCGTTAAACAGCACAGCGGTAGGATGTAAGAAACTCGCATGTTCCGGTAGATTTATATCTTTAAGCTCGTCCGTAGCCCCTTGTTGTTTGGACAAGAAAGCTGCCAGATGACGAGTAATTGCTGCATCCTGGGCATAAGGCAATCCGGCAGTTCTTAAACCGGTACGAGGGCGACTTATCGGTCTGTCGCTAACTGCTACTCTAGGCAGAAAACCTTCCACCAATACCCGATTAACTTCTTCACGGGTTAATTCAGTACGCAGTGTGCCGCCGATTAGAGAAGACCCTCTGCTTGCAACCACCAACGGGACATTATCAATCTCGGAGTGATTGAAGATTTTCTCCTTGGCATCTCGGCAGCTATGAGTCAAAGCCTGAATTTGCCAAGGCTCCAAGCGCTTGCCGTCTTTTTCAAGCTTGGATTTAACAGTGTAGGCCAAAGCCAAATCCATATTGTCCCCGCCCAGCAGAATATGATCGCCAACCGCCACTCGGGTCAGTTCAAGATTACCTTCTTGCTGCGTGACCGCTATCAATGATAAATCGGTCGTACCACCACCGATATCGATTACCAGAATAATGTCACCCACCTCAGCATGTTTGCGCCAGTCGCCATGGCTTTTTTCTATCCAGCTGTATAACGCCGCCTGCGGCTCTTCGAGCAAAATTGCCTGGTCAAGGCCCACGGCGCGTGCTGCTTCAACGGTTAACTCCCGTGCCGCAGGGTCGAATGAAGCCGGCACGGTAATAACGACATCCTGCTGCTCCAGCGGCGCATTGGGATTCAGACTTTGCCAGGCATCACACAGGTGTTGCAGATAAGCGGTAGTTGCCTCGAATGGCGAAACTCGTTCGACTTCATCAGGCGCTTCCGCTGGTAAAATAGGCTCTTTGCAATCCACCCCCGCATGACATAACCAACTTTTTGCGCTGGAAACCAAACGAATCGGGGTTTTGCTGCCCAGATTACGGGCGATCTCTCCGACCAGATAATTCGGTTTTGCGGTCCAGGGTAACGAAGTTGAATCTTCTGCAAGCTCAGCTTCATGGGCCAGATATAAAAATGACGGCAGCTGATGCTTTTCCTCAACCGAGCCAGGAGACGTCAGTTGCGGTATAGCGAGAACTTCCGGAGAGAATTCTTCATCATCGATATTGTCAAGATCAGCATAAGACAAAACACAATGGGTCGTCCCTAAATCGATGCCGACAGAAAACCTCTTTCCAGAAACTGAGGTTTGAGGCGGCTTAACAGCACTTTCATACAGCTGATTTTCAGATCCAACTGCTTCATTCGCCATTTCCGGTTGTGTCTGATCGGGCGAATCGCTCATAGTTCAACCTCTGCCGGCGCAACAATAGCGGCGTTATGTCCTAAAGTCAGCTTGGGTAGTCTGATACTGGTAACTTGCCAACCCTTATGAACCAATGTACCGGTAAAAGGGGCATTGCCCACGATATTGCCGGTTAAGCGCACAGTAGCTGCATCAAAGCTTTCCGGCAGCGTAATTTTGCTACCCTCCTGTTCGTTACGGACGGCTGCTAAAGTAAAATGCTCATTAATTGCCTTATTGCATCCTTCATGCACGACGCGGGCGGCAACACCAATATCCGAATCGCTGAAAGCAGCGATATCTTCTTTGATAAAGTCGATAAAGCGCGCTTCTTTTTGCAGCAGCCCCAGTAATTGTAAAGCAGCATCCGGGGTTGCCTCTTTTAATACAACAGGTTCCGGTGCAGGTGCCTGAACAACCTTTTCGACTTCGACAATTTTCTCAACAATTTTTACTGCTGGCTCAGGCGCTGGTAAGGTTTGTGAAATAGCCGATTTTTTCTTGCACCGCATCTGACTGATCACCATGGACAGCAATACCGCGATTAGGATCAACGCCAGCACGGCAACAGCACCTGCTAAATAAACATGCCACAAATCAAATGTTGTGGGCTTCAGTGATAAATCGATTGCATAATTATTCATTCGTGAGGCTCTTTTAGTTGTTATTGTTGTCCGGATTTACGGGCCGCTTCACTAAAAATCATGCCCTGCAGCGCATTACGGGTAGTTTGCATGCGTATCTGTTTTAGGTGGCGGTCTGCAATCGTAGTCGGCACTTTTTCAGCCAGATAAACTTCATGTATCTGGGAGAGAACCGGCTCACATTGCTTCATGATCGCATCAGTCGCCCGACGACTCTCCAGTTCTTGATAAGTGGGCTTTTGCATCTCTCCAGCAACACATTTTTTATATTGATACTGGGCATCCTGAATTTTCTTAATGGTGGCATCGGAAAGAGTTGTGCTCTGCCATTCATTTTTAGCATCATCAGCAAGAACTGCTGATGTGGACAGCAAAATAGTAAAAAAAAGAATCTTTTTCATGGTGTTTCCCGGAAATATTAGTGGATTTTTTATAGCTTAATTCTACGCGAACTGGTCAAGAATAAATAATATCTAATAAAAAGCATAAAAATACGTGATAAGTAAATTCTATCAATTAATAATGCGCTCAATATTTTAATTTTCAAGGAGATAACCAGTACTTATAAAAATTATTTTGCGTGTTTGCATCAGAATAAAGCTTAGAGTATTCGACCATAGCGTTTATGGATAAGCCAAGCACCCAAACTCACGCCTTATCAACCTACCGAGCTGGGTGCGACGGGACCGGACTGGGAAGCGGGGCAGCCGGGCCGGGCCCCGTTGCCGACCGTCAGGCAAAAAAAAACCCAGGGGTTTAGGCCTGGGTTTTTCAAATAAGCGCTTGGCGATTCCCTACTTTCACATGGCAACGTGCCACACTATCATCGGCGCTAAACGGTTTCACTTCCGAGTTCGGGATGGGATCGGGTGGTTC
>DATBRD010000028.1:0-34002 GCA_036560465.1 Methylobacter sp. | reverse complement strand
TGGATGCCCCTTGTCGGGTATCCAACGAATGAAGCAGGACGGCTGGGGCCGCCGGAGGCATTGGCTGCCGCGTAATTTTTGCCGCTTGCTTGGGCTGGGATGCCCAAAACAAGCTTTCGCAAAAATAGCGGCACTTTCATTGCGTGGCCGCCCGTTGCCGCAAATGTTGATGTCGGCTATTTCTTTGGCGGTCGCCGCGGTTCCTGAAGGGTTGCCGACCGTGGCGACCACCACGCTCGCTCTGGGAATCAAGGAAATGAAACGACAGAAAGTACTGATTCGCCAGTTACCTGCCGTCGAAAATCTGGGCTCGGTGCAGGTCATCTGCCTTGATAAAACCGGAACGCTGACCTTAAACCAAATGAGTGTGGTAACACTGCAAACCTTGCACACCAGTATTAAAGTCAAGCAGCAGAGCTTCTATCATGGCAAGGCTAAAGTCGATCCTTATCAAACCGATCAAACATTGCGACAGCTGATGGAAGTGCTGGTGCTTTGTAATGAATCGATGCCGGACAAAGCGGGAGCCGGGGGCTTGCAAGGTTCGCCTACTGAAAACGCACTGCTTCAGGTAGCCGTTAATGCAGGTGAAGACATTCACACTTTAAGAGCGCATCGTCCTATGGTCAAAGTGGATTACCGCGCCGAAGATAGACCCTATATGGTTAGCGTTCATGCATTGGCAGAGGGGCAATTTTTTACGGCCGTTAAAGGCAGCCCTGCCGAGGTTCTTGAGCTTTGCCGACAATGCAGCATCGACGGACACGCGGAAGATTTGTCTGAGGATCAACGTAAGACCATTCTAACCGGGAACGAAAGGCTGGGCGCCGATGCCTTGCGTGTGCTGGGCGTAGCGTATTGTATTGCCGAGGATGTAAACGGTTACAAGCAGCGGGAACTCATTTGGCTGGGATTGGTCGGTATGGAAGATGTGATCCGTCCGGGCATGGAAGAGCTTATGGCCCAGTTTCATGATGCCGGCATTGAAACGGTGATGATTACCGGCGATCAAAGTTCGACCGCTTATTCAGTAGGCAAAAGGCTGGGCTTGAACGGCGCTCAGGGTAAATCGTTGGAAATTATTGATTCAGGCCATCTGGAAAAATTGGACCCTTCGGTTCTGGCTGGTTTGGTGGATCGCACTGCGATTTTTTCCCGCGTCAGCCCGGCGCACAAGTTGCGTATTGTCGAAGCATTGCAGCGAAGCGGAAAGGTTGTCGCAATGACCGGCGACGGTATTAACGACGGTCCGGCGCTTAAGGCGGCTAATATCGGCGTTACGCTGGGCGAAAAAGGGACTGATACAGCGCGCTCGATAGCCGACGTCATTTTGGCAGACGACGATCTGAAAACCATGGTCACTGCAATACGCGAGGGCAGGACTATCTATGACAATATTCATAAAAGCTTGCACTTTCTGCTGTCGACCAATCTCAGCGAAATTGAGGTGATGTTGGTCAGTGCCACTTTGGGCGGGGCCGAAATCCTTAATCCGATGCAGTTATTGTGGATCAATTTAATAACCGACATCTTTCCTGCTCTGGCTTTGGCGCTTGATCCACCGGAGTTTGACGTGCTCAAGCGGCCGCCGCGTGATCCTGATGCGCCTATTGTAAGCCGTAGCGATTATTCTAAATTGATTCGGGAATCAGGCATCATTACCGCTGGAGCCTTAGGGGTTTACGGGTACAGCCGCTTGCGCTACGGCCCCGGCCAACATGCCGGTACCCATGCTTTTATGTCGCTGACACTGGCGCAATTACTCCATGCCTATCGCTGCCGTTCCGAACATACCTCTATTTTCGATTCAAAGAATCGCCCTTCCAATCGCTATCTCGATACCGCAGTCGGCGTATCAGCATTGATGCAAGTGCTGGCGGCAACTTTACCGTTTTTGCGCAGGCTGTTAAGGTTGAGCCCGGTAAGTGCTACCGATGTGATTGCGATCCTGGCCGGCGCCGGCTTACCGCTGCTTGCCAATGAAGTCATCAAAGGGATCAACCTTAACAGCTTTATTCAGGGGAATGAAAATGATCACTGACTTTATTTTTACCTCTCAATCCGTCACCGAAGGGCATCCCGACCGTCTTTGCGATACTATCAGCGACGCTATTGTCGACGCTTTTCTCCGGCAAGATCCTGCTTCCGGTGTTACCTCGGAGTGTGCGTTATCAAAGAACGTACTATTTCTTGCAGCACGGTTTGCCAGCGAAGCGGTTGTCGATATTCCTGAACTAGCGCGCATTGTGATCAAAGGCGTCGGTTACCAGCCTGACGATTTCAATGCCGCTGAATGTACCGTTGTGACCAGTTACATAGAACAAGCGAAGACCTTCCGGGAAGTCAACTTTTCAAGCATTGAAGACGAGCAAATAGACCGGATCAGCGTCTCCCATCAAACGACGGTGTTCGGCTACGCTTGCCGGCAGACTCCGGAATTAATGCCGCTTCCGATCAGTTTGGCTAATCAATTGGCTCGGCAATTATCCAAAATCAGGCGAGACACCGGCATCGCTTACTTGTCGCCGGACGGTACCTCTCAAGTCGGAGTTGAATTTGTGGATGACGCGCCGAGCCGAATAGACAGCATTACTCTTGTCATTGGTTGCGAAGATCCTCATTCGCCGCCTGATTTTGCGCAGATTGAAGAAGATCTTCGGCATCATGTCATCAATCCGGTGTTTAAAAATGCGCCGATCAAGCCGGACAATTTGACGCGTATTACCATTAACCCTAATGGGCCTTACAGGCGCAGTGGTCCGTCAACTCATTCAGGCATGACCGGTCGAAAAACCGACAGCGATACCTACGGAAGCTTTGCTCGGCATTGTGGGGCAGCCTTGAGCGGCAAGGGGCCGTTGCGTATCGACAGAGCCGGCGCTTATGCGGCCCGCTATGCTGCTAAAAACATCGTGGCGGCAGGTTTGGCGGAACAATGCGAAGTCCAGCTGAGCTATAGCATCGGTTTTCCAGGGCCGGTCAGTGTTTATTTGACGACAAAAGGAACTGGGATTATCGACGATATGGAGATACGCAAGAGATTGCTCCGGCATTTCGATTTCCGCCTGGGAGCCATTATCAGGGATTTGGATCTACAGGAACTTCCGCAAAAACACGGTAGTGCTTTTTATCAAAAATTGCCAGCCAACGGTCATTTTGGCGCTAATGATTTGCCTTGGGAGAAAACTGACAAGGCTGAGTTGCTTGCCGAATGAAAACGGCAAATAAAAGTTTTTATTCACCACGAAGAGCTCGAAGTTTTATTTCTTCGTGGCGAGTATCTTGTTCCCACTCCGCGTGGCAGCGAGACCCTAAGTTTTAACTCATTTTTCTAGATCTGAATGTTGTTGGGGGACGCCTATGTTGGGTTCTCTCAACAATTCTATAGCGGCCCAAATCAGACTAGTTGCGGGCGTCAAAATTTTTCCTTTGCCTAGCTGTCGAACGGCCAGCCCGGTTAGTACCAGCAAGAATAAAGAGCGAGTGTCAATCAGGTTTTGACTGAGTTCTATTAGCGACCTGTCAAGGTGGCTGAGGCCTGCCGAAGTTAACGTTGCTATAGGTTGATGAGGAAGCGAAAAAGTCTCTTCCGGTGGTTGTTCAGTAATCTTAAACAGCCCGTTTGTTTGAGCGAATTCGGAAATATTCCCGAATTGAGCCTCCGCCCCGTCATGGCAGATCAAAACACTGGCCGCTGTAGGATTAAACTGTAGTTGAGTGATGCCGGGAAAGTTGGCGAATAATTTAGCAATACGATCGAAATAATCCACATCGCCTTTTTTTTGCGGAATCTTTAGCCGTACACGTCCCGGCAATTGATGCTTAACGTATGCAGGAGGATGATTTTCATTGCCGCTCATACATCCTCACTATGAGCTGATGTCTCACGGTACTCTGCAGATTCTTTAGCCAGTTCTATCTCGCTTTCTTTTATAAGTTCGTCTCTGGCCTCAGCAAAAATGTCTTCAAGCTGTTCGTTGGTTTCGGCTATTAATTCTTGCGCTCTTCCGGTAAGCACTATGCCGGATTTAATGACAGCACGAACAGTAGGCCGGGCAGCTTTAGCGAGCGCCGGCAATATAGGAATAAATGCTGCCGCTATGACAGTGGCCCCAATGCCTATAGCAATCCCCAAAGGAGTATTGCCTTTAATAAAATCATCTATATTTGCCATATTGAGTTCCTCTAGAAAATTATACAGTGGTTAGTTGTACTATTCAGTTGCTGCTAAGAGACCTTCCTCTTTCTGACATTTTTGTCCACATTGTTATATATGGCTGCTTCCGTCAATAAGTAATCACACGCATGTAGCCGTAGCCGTTTTGATGAAAATGTTTTAGAACCTGTTTAAAAGCTTTCAAATCGGGTCTAGGCTACTTGCTGAAATAAAACTGTCTGGACGGACAAGGTGATGCGCATCAATGTTTATCGATGCGATAAGGTGCAACGATTGAAGAAAGAAGTCGCTAAATCTATCGAGGAGGTTGTAATATTAAAAAAACGACAGATTTATTCATTGCCGGAGTATGCTTCAATTAATGGAATCTAAGAATAGGCTTTGCGCCTCAGCATATAAAAATTTTTCTCCGTGGTCTAAGGTTTCTGTGTATGTGGAAAAAAATTTACTCGACAGTTCTTACTCCTCGTCTTGATGATGAGGAGCTTAGCAAGCGCCTTACCTCTATAAAATCGTCTGTGCCCACGCCGGTATTTTGGCTGTTGGGAAAAACTCAGTCGGGGAAGACTTCAATTATCAGGGCTTTGACCGGTGACAGTCGCGCCCAGATAGGCAACGGCATGCAGGCCTGCACCAAAACCGCACTCATTTATAATTTTCCTGACTCCCAGGATTGCATCATGCGTTTTTTGGATACGCGGGGACTGGGTGAAGTGGATTATGATCCGGTCGGCGATATTGATGCTTTCCGGGAACAGGCTCATGTCCTAATCGTGGTCATGAAGGCCATGGATCATTCCCAGCAAGCTGTCATGGAGGCGGTCCGATCGATTCATAAAGCCAAGCCCGGCTGGCCGGTTATTGTTGCGCAAACGGCATTGCACGAAGGATATCCTGATCCAAAGTTCGAACACTTGATTCCTTATCCGTTTGATGCTGAAGACTGGGCTAAAACAATTCCGGATGATTTGCGTCGCTCTTTGCTTGAACAGAGAAAGTTATTTAAGGACATTGACGCTCAGTTTGTCCCGGTTGATTTTACGCTGCCTGAAGATGGTTACCAGCCGGTCAACTATGGTTTAGAAGCGTTTTGGCATAGCCTGGAAACAGCCTTGCCGCACGGTATTGCCATAGTGCTTCATGGTATGAAAGAAATCCGCAAGGAACTGCATGATGCCTACAGCAAGGCGGCGCATCCTCATATTATCGCTTATGCACTTACGTCTGCAGCTGCCGGAGCCGTTCCTATCCCGTTTGTCGGTATACCTGTCGTGACTCTGGTTCAGGCCAAAATGTTTCAGACGATCGCGTCAATTTATAATTACAAGCTGGATCGAAAAAGCTGGGTTGAAATCAGCAGCTCGCTCGGCATTACTATACTGACCAATATCGGCCGCCGCGAATTAGTCAAACTGATCCCCGGTTATGGCTCGGCCGTTTCATCGGCGCTGACTGCCGCAACCACTTATGCCTTAGGCAAGACGCTAACGGTTTACTTTGAAAATTTACGTAACGGCAATGCATTATCTAGTGAAGTATTCCGGGTCATTTACAAGGAACAATTTGAACTGGGGCAATCCCTGTTGAAAGATTACGTTAATGAAATTCAGCAGAAGGTGTTGAAATGAAAATGAAGACCCGCTGGACGATACATTTTCTTGTCATAATGATCCCGTTCAGCATCCTCTTGGCGGCAGGCTTATATTGGTTATGGCAGCAGCAACTGCTGATTTTATGGCTGGCGGTTTCTGCGGTATTGGGTGGGATATGGTGGCTCATTAACCAGCGTTTGAACCGATTGGATTTGGAACTGGAGTTGCTCGATATTTCGCCATCGGTCGAAAAAACCGCTCAAAGCAAACGAGCTTACGAAAAGATTGAGCAGATTTCGGCATCCTACAGGAACAGTGACCTTGATCTGGCCTCTTCGGAATTTTATATGCAGACCCTGCTTGAAGTGATGCGGGCCGTAGCGGAGCAGTATTATCCGAAACGTAAAGATGCGCTGTTGGAAATTAAGTTGCCGCATCTGCTCAAGGTGATCGAGATGTTGGCGCAGGAATTACGCGTCAGTCTTTCGGAAAGCGTACCGGGCAGTCATATTTTCTCAGTGAGGGATATTGTTCGCAGCCAACGCTGGGCTAATCGCGGACGCGAACTCTACCGCTTGTTTCGCATCGTCTCGGCCGGGTTTGATCCGGTATCTGCAATGGTTCGAGAGCTAAGGATTCTGGCTACTGATAGCCTGGTGTCTCATTCTACCGAAGACCTCAAACGCTGGCTTATCGACGCTTATATCAAGAAGATAGGCTATTACGCGATCGAGCTCTACAGTGGCAACCTGGTTCTGGATAACGATTTGTTCGCTAATGCGACGAGGCAGTCTCAGCGAGAACTGGAAAAAATTAAACACAGGGAAGCCGCTACATCTGCGGAACCGTTCCGCATACTGGTTCTGGGCCAGACTAATGCCGGCAAATCCAGCCTCATTAATGCTTTGTTCGGGGCCAAAAAAGCTGAAACCGATGTGATTCCTACTACAGAAGGCGTCACGCCTTATCTGTTGGAGCGTCCGGGATTGGATTCCGCGATCATATTGGACTGCGAAGGGTATGGCAGTGGCGATTACCGGAGTTCGCTTTCTAGGATTTCGGAAGAAATCGTGCGTAGCGATATTATAATTTTGGCGATTTCCGCAACCAATATTGCACGTGACTCCGATAAAAAAATGCTGCAAGCCATTCAGGATTGTTTTGCCGATAAAGACAAAAGCAGCTTGCCGCCGGTCGTTGTGGCATTGACGCATATCGATCAGTTACGCCCGGTCAGGGAGTGGGCCCCGCCTTACGATGTTATAAATCCTGGCTCAGCAAAAGCTCAGACAATAAGACTGGCGATGGAAACAGTGGCTGCGGAATTGGGCTTAAATATCGAACAAATCGCGCCGGTCAATTTAAAGGCGAACCTTGAATATAATGTTGAGGAAGGGTTGGTTCCAGCTGTTTTTCAGCAGCTCGAGCAGGCCAAGCAGGTGCGTTACCTGCGTTGTCTTAAGGAATATCATAAAGAGGATTATTGGCGCAGACTTTGGACGCAATCTAAAGGAGCAGGGCAATTTATTGCGAAGAAGGGCTTCAGCGCCTTTATCAAATCGTCTATTGCCCTGCCTGAACATGCAGAACGGAGCGGGAAAAGTCGCTAATTCTCCCCCCGCCTACTGAGAGTTCTTAGTGTACCGCAGTTGATTTCTCGTGCGTTGGGTGCTTCTCCTGATGGGCTTTAAATTCCTTACGTGCGACTTTAGCGCCATCATGAAAACCTCTCGTCACGAGACTATCAGTGGGCAACATTTTTACTATCATTAAAGAAGTAAAAACAGCTCCGTAGGATATTCCATAGCAGGCTCCATATAGCGCACTATCAAACACTCTCGATGGTGCGGCAGCAATTTTAGTGGCGGCTTCTCTGGCGGCTATGGCGCCCTTTTTGACACCCATTAACGCGATATGAGGCTCCTTAACGGCTTCTTTTACATTTTCAACCGTCCCTTCTTCAGCTTTTTTGTTGGATACAGCTTTCATAACAAACACTCCAGAAAATTTCGGTTATTGAACAACCTGAGGTGGAAGCTTTTTTCAACGCTTCATACCTTAGACCTAAAAAAAATCTAGCATGGTGTGATTTGTATTGTCAATTATTAGTTTAGCTTAATTTAAGGGCTAGAGAATATCGCGAAAACGTATAATCAATCCAGAAGGGATTAAGTCTGGATTACAACACGACTGTTTATTGAAGGTTTTATGCAAGGAACGCCAATATCATATTTGTGCTTTATTATTCAAAACCTAAGGAATGTTCAAACTCCTCTAGTTGCATGGCCTTGCCGATCAGGTCGCCTTGATAAACACGGCAGCCGTGCCGCTCCAGAAATGCTCGCTGCTGTTCCGTTTCTACGCCCTCGGCAATAATATCCACTCCCAGATTGTTGGCCATGCCGATGATGGTCTGCACAATGAGCGTATCGGTAGGCTTTACCTCGATGTTATGCACGAAAGACTTATCGATTTTTAGTTGGTCGAATGGCAGTCGCGCCAGGCTAGCCAGCGATGAATAGCCGGTGCCGAAGTGATCGATAGCGAAGCTCAAGCCGATTTTTTTGAGTTCCTGCATTTTTGCAATAGTGTCGCCGATGTTGTTGAACACCAGACTTTCGGTGAATTCGAGCTTGAGCCTGTCCGCTTTGATGGCGAACTTGTGCAGCATGGTGCGCACTTGGTCGGTAAAGTCGGGTTGATGGAACTGGCGTGCGCTGATGTTAACGGCAAGCTGTAAATCGCGGGTTTGTGCTTGGTTTTCCCATTGTTTAAGTTGGGCGCAGGTAGCTTCCAGTACCCACTGTCCAATAGGGATTATTAATCCGATTTCTTCAGCTAGCGGGATGAATTCATCCGGTGAGACAAATCCTCGTTCAGGATGCCGCCAGCGCAACAACGCTTCGGCGCCAACAGTTTGATCGTCATGGCGCGCCTGCCGCTGAAAATAGAGTTTGAACTGATTCTTCGTCAGCGCAAAACGCAAGTCCGCTTCCAGAGCGGCCCGAGCCGTCACTGTATTTTGCATGTCATGGTCGAAAAAACGCAAGGTATTACGACCTGCGGCCTTGGCTCCATACATGGCGATATCCGCCCGCTTCAGGAGAGTCCGTATTTCATGCTGGTGATTGATGAATAGCGTAATGCCGATACTGGGGGTATTTCGATACTCATGGTTGCCGAGCTGATAGGCCTGGTTCAGCGAAGCAATGATTTTCTCGCCAATGGTTTTAGCCTTGACAGCGGCTTCTTCAATATTTTCGCTCAGTTCTTCCAGCATTATTACAAATTCGTCGCCGCCTTGGCGAGACACGGTGTCGCCTTCCCGCACACATTCTATAAGGCGCCTTGCAACCTGTTGCAGCAATATGTCTCCCATATCATGCCCCAGATGGTCATTAAGGGATTTGAAGTTATCCAGGTCAATGAATAGCAAGGCGCCGTACTTTTTACTGCGTGTACTGGCGGCCAGCGCTTGCCGTAACCTGTCCAGCAGCAGTCTGCGATTGGGAAGGGCGGTCAGTGGGTCGTAATAGGCCAGCTGTTTTATTACATCTTCCGACGCTTTACGTTCTGATATATCGGTATGTAAACCGACATAGTGAGTGATGTTTCCGGCGTCATCCTTTACCGCAGTGATGGTGAGCCATTTGGGATAGATTTCACCGTTTTTGCGTTGATCCCATATTTCGCCTTGCCAAAAACCAGTTCGGTTAATGCGTTCCCACATTTCAGCGTAGAAGGCTGCATCATGAAATCCCGAGTGAAACGTTCTGGGCGTATGGCCTATGAGTTCCTCAGTGCTGTAGCCGGTAATCTCGGTAAAGGCTTGGTTAACCCGCAAGATCCGATTATCGGCATTGGTGATCATGATGCCTTCTTGAGCTTCAAAAGCGACGGCGGCAATGCGTAATTCTTCTTCTGCATGCTTGCTTTCGGTGATATCAGTGAGAGTAATGCGCAGCATTGTGATTTGGCCGTCATTGACTACCGGCAGACAGTCCAGTCGGGCATGAAAGTAGTCATCGCCGCGTTTCAACATCAGTTCGACAATTTTCTGCTCTTTTAATTGATTCTTGAGTAGGAAATAACAGCGGTCGCTGTCTTTAGGGGCGACCAGGCTTGCGAAATTACGGTTTACCAGAGCGTTGCGCTCCACTCCGAGCAGCGTTGCAGCGGTAAGATTGGCTTCGATAATTATGCCGTTAGGTGTGAGAGTAAGGTACCCAGCGGGGGCGTATTCGTAAAGGTTGAGGTAGCGGTAATGAGACGCTTCCAGCGCTGCACGGGTATTCTGCAATTCCACGTTCTGCATCTCAAGCTCGATCTGGTGCGTCTGTAATTCATGGAGAAGCTTTTCTACAGATTGTAGCGAAGGATCAGTCGGGGCACGGGCGCGTCGATCCACGACTCCGGTATGTGGCTTTGGTTGCTGGTTCAGTTTGGTCGGTTTGCTTTTCATGTAAACTCCATACTGTTTTCTAAGTTAACTCGATAGGGTGTTGTTCCTTTACTTATTTAAACAGCAGGTTTGAATAATCTATGCTCTGTCGGTAATATCATCAATCGCCAGCAGGATCAAGTGCGGTTCGCTGTTCTGGCCGACGATGCTGCGAGCGTTAAGCAGCATTATACGGCGACCAATAGTGGGGAAATCAAGCACCACCCGATAGTCATCGAAGGCCCGGTTATACGGCAAGATAGCCTCCAGCAGGTCGCGTAAGGCGGGGATGTTCCATTGGCCATCGCCCAGTTCGTAGATCGGACGGCCCACTGTTTTTTCGGCCGCTACTTGAAAATATCGATAAAACGAACGGCTGGCAGTGACTATTTTTAATTCAGCATTAAGTACGATCAGCGGTTCGCGCACCGTATTAACGATGCCTTCGGCCAATAGCTGTGCTTCCTGTATTGCTATGGCCCGGGTGCTTTCGGTGATGTTGGTGAAAGTCAGTACTACGCCGTCAATCATGTTTTCCAGTGTCCGGTAGGGCTGGATGCGCGCCAGATACCAGTTGCCGTTCAGGGTTTTTACTTCGCGCTCTATGGGTACCAGATTATCGAGCACGGAATGAGCGGCATCCAGCAGGTCTTCACCTTCCAGTTCGGGTTTGATGTCGCTTAGTGCCCGGCCCACATCAGAAGCAACCAGACGGTAGATTTGTGTTGCGTCGCGGGTGAAACGCCGAATGATAAGGTGTTGGTCGAGAAAGATAGTGCCGACGTGGATATTATCGAGCAGGTTCTTCATGTCATTCTGCATGTCGGCCAGTTGCCCAATTTTGGCCTGTAGTTCGGAGTTTACCGTGACCAGTTCTTCATTGATGGATTGCAGTTCTTCTTTGGAAGTCTCCAGTTCTTCGTTGGTGGATTGCAGCTCTTCATTGGTGGATTGCATCTCTTCGTTGGTGCATTTAAGCTCTTCGTTGGATGCAAACTGTTCTTCGATAGTGGCCTGAAGATTCTCTTTTGTATAGGCCAGTTCGCGCTCCAGATCTTCTATATGGCGTAGTTCATACAGCCTGGAAGAGCGCTTATGCTTGGCATGCGCCGATTTGTATGATGTCGCCGGGTGCTTTATGTCTTGAAAGCTCATTAGCAGCAAGTTCTGCTGATCATTCGGACTCGACAGGGTACGTACGCTAAGCAGTACCGGCTGATAATCGCCATTGGTCTTAATCGAGAGCTCCCGGCTCAAGGTCGTTGTTGTGTCTTGGCTGGCCGACTGGATAATGGAGCGCAGCTCCAGTTGCAAGCCTTCCCGAGCCATATCGATCATGTTGAGGGTGGCATGGCCCGGGGCAGGGCGCAGATATTTGCCAGTCTCGCCATAGACGTAGAGGATATTGCCTTTGATATCCGTTACCACCGAGGCGGGGGCGTAGTACTGGAGTAGTATCCGCCGGGTCAGTTCGGCCAAATTGGTGTCTTTAGCGGTTTTTATAATATCCTCAGGCGCTTTATAGCCAGGGTCGGTCGTCCAGTTCAGGTTACTGGCTAACATCACTCGAGTTGATGCCGGTGTGGGGACGGCGCGATAAAACTTCCATTTGCGATTGAGCGGCGTAAAGAGTTCGGTATGGTTGCCAATGCCTTCCGATGGCGACAGAAACAGTACGCCGCCCGGTTTGAGTGCATAGTGAAAGGCTGGAATTAGTCGGTTTTGCAGTTCCGGCTCCAAATAAATCATCAAGTTGCGGCAGCTGAGTAGATCGAGCTTGGTAAAAGGAGGATCCTTGATAACATTCTGGACGGCGAATACTATCATCTCGCGTATTTCCTTCCTGACTCGATAGCCGTCGTCTTCTTTGAGAAAGAAACGGCGCAACCGTTCAGGCGTGACATCCAAGGCGATGTTGGGCGGGTAAAAGCCCGCGCGGGCAATATTAATCGTATCTTCAGAAAGGTCGGTGCTATAAATTTGCACTTTGAGTTCGTGACGGTTTTTATCCATGAGCTCGCGTAATACCATCGCAATGGAGTAGGCTTCTTCACCCGTGGCGCAACCCGCCACCCAGATGCGGAAAACATTCTCAATAGGTCTGTTCGCAAGTAACGCTGGCAGGATTTCTTCCTTAAGCACAACGAAGGCTTCCGGATCGCGAAAGAAGCTGGTGACATTAATCAGCAGTTCCTTAAACAGCGAGGTGATCTCTGATGACTGCTCTTTCAGGTAGCGGGCATAGGTTTCGGTGTCCTGTATGCCGTTTTGCGACATGCGCCTTAGAATGCGTCGGTTGATAGTGCTTTTTTTGTAAAGGGAGAAATCGTTGCCGGTCATGGAGCGTAACTGCATTAGTATATGATTGATGCCGATTAACTCTGGGGCGGCAGGGGGTATATGCGGGATGATCAGAGTGCGCGCATCGGACAGAAGTACTTCCGGCATTTTTTCTACAGGTAAAACATGAGTGACGTAACCTGCATTGATCGCGCTGGTCGGCATGCCGTCGAATTTGGCGGTACCAGGTTCCTGCGCCAGTGTAATGCCGCCGGCGCCGAGGATGGCGCGTAATCCAAGTGTGCCGTCGGTGCCGGTGCCGGAAAAAATGATACCGATGGATTTTTCGGCCTGATCTTCGGCCAGTGAGCGCAGGAACGCATCAATAGGCATACGCTGGCCGTGTGGCATTTCGGGGATGGCTAGCTGTAATGAACCATGGAAGATTGTCATGTCGCGATTAGGCGGAATCACATAAACGCAGTTGGGCGAAATTGGCATTTGGTCTTCCGCTTCAACTACCCGCATAGTCGTGGTACGTTGCAGAATTTCAGTCAGAATACTGGCGTGGCTCGGGTCGAGATGTGAAATCAGCACGAAAGCCATGCCACTGTCGGCAGGGACGTGACGAAAAAACTGTTCGAAGGCCTCCAGTCCACCGGCGGAAGCGCCTAAAGCGACAATAGGGAAGCCGAAGTTGTGGTTGGGCTGGCTCGATTGAGTTGGTATGGTTCTATGCTGGGTCATTGCGCTATAGTTTGTGTTGAGCTGATGCCGAAGTTAGGTAAGTATCCAGAATCCTTCGGGTTTAATAGTGTTTTACCCGGGTAAAGTCAACCCATTTGCCATGAAGAATCTAATTTGAATGATATTCGTGCTTTATTTTCCTAACCAGTGAGTCGTTAGAACAGCCAGTCAGCTGGTGGAGCATTAGCTTGACCAACAGCCGGCTATCGTCGTGAGTTTTCCTTTACAGTTTTACAGTCGATGTAGAAAAAGGGATTATCTTGAGTAAGAGAAATCTACGTTTTAAGCCAGTTAAAAAGGCTCGAAGTTAGCTTTGTCGCTGTTGAGAATACCTTGTTTTTATGGTTTAATGCTACGGTTTTACGTCTTAATGCGCCTCTTGTTTTATTGATATTGAAACGAAAGGATGGTTTCGCCGCAACTTGATTGGAGAGCAGGCTATTAACTATGCAATTTATTATTAAAAAAGGTTTGGATCTACCTATCACTGGAGAGCCCGAACAAGTTATTGAGGATGGCAATAAGGTTAAGTCCGTTGCTATTCTGGGGATGGATTATGTGGGCATGAAGCCTACTATGATGGTTAGTGAAGGCGACACGGTCAAGCTGGGCCAAGTGCTTTTTACTGACAAGAAGAATCCTGGTGTCAATTTTACTTCGCCTGGTGCGGGCGTTGTTCAATCCATTAATCGCGGTGCAAAACGTGTTTTGCAGTCTGTTGTGATCGAACTGAAAGGAACGGCACAGGAGTCATTTGCAAAATACAAAGCTTCCGAGTTAAGTAATTTGTCGGTAGAGCAGGTTAAAGAAAATCTGTTGGCGTCCGGGTTGTGGACATCATTGCGCACACGTCCTTACGGCAAAGTTCCTGCTGTGGACAGCAAACCTCGTTCTATTTTTGTGACCGCAATCGATACCAGTCCGTTAGCGGCAAATCCTGCGGTTATCATCAAAGAGCGTGCCGATGATTTCGCCAATGGGTTAGCTGTTGTTGCCAAATTGACGGAAGGTAAAACTTATGTTTGTAAGGCAACTGGGGCTGATATTGCGACAGGCAATGCGCCTGTAACTGTCGCCGAGTTTGCCGGTCCTCATCCTGCCGGCTTGCCAAGCACCCATATCCATCTGATTGATCCGGTCAGCATCGATAAATTCGTCTGGCACTTGAATTATCAGGCGGTAATTGCGATCGGTGCATTATTTACTACGGGTAAACTTAATGTTGAACGCGTTGTTTCATTGGCCGGGCCTACCGTCAAAAAGCCTCGCCTGATTCGTACCCGCGTCGGCGCGAATACCGATGACTTGGTTGTCGGTGAATTGGAAGAAGTTGAAAACAGAGTGGTTTCAGGTTCGGTGTTGCATGGTCATCTTGCTGCTGAATGGGCAGCTTTTTTGGGTTGCTACAGCAACCAGATTTCAGTATTGAAAGAGGGTCGTGCCCGTGAGTTGTTCGGATGGATCGTACCGGGTAAGGACAAGTATTCAGTGCTCAATGTTTATACATCAAGCGTTGATCGCAAGTTGAATCGTAAATTTCCATTAACAACTGATAAAAACGGCAGTAACCGGGCTATTGTTCCAGTTGGTGCTTATGAAGCCGTCAATCCGCTGGATATATTGTCTACACCACTGCTCAAATCGCTGTTGGTAGGGGATTCGGATCAGGCTCAATTATTAGGTTGTTTGGAACTTGATGAGGAAGATGTTTCCTTATATACATTTGTGGATCCAGGTAAACATGACTTCGGTCCTGTTCTGAGAGCGAATTTAACTAAAATTGAGAAGGAAGGATAATGTCGCCTAGAGATATTTTAGATAGCATGGAGCCGCATTTCACCAAGGGTGGGCGGTTCGAAAAGTATTACGGTCTCTATGAGATGGTAGATACTTTTATCTATACACCGGCTAGCGTAACGCACGGCACAACACATGTTCGTGATGGTAATGACCTGAAGCGAACCATGACTTTTGTTGTGATTGCGACGTTTTTTTGTATTTTGATGGCTCTGTACAACACTGGCTACCAAGCTAACTTGGCTATGGCAAAGATGGGCTTGGAGCAGGCTCAGGATTGGCGTCGTATTCCGATGATGATCTTTGGTTACAGTACAATGAATCCGCTTTCCAACCTGGTTCACGGCGCTTTGTACTTTCTGCCTATTTATTTAGTGACACTGGCTGTCGGCGGTGTGTGGGAAGTATTGTTTGCAACGGTTCGCGGCCATGAAGTCAACGAAGGCTTTTTGGTGTCTTCAATGTTATACGCATTGATTCTGCCACCCGATATGCCATTATGGCAGGTGGCTTTGGGTATTTCCTTCGGTATCGTTATCGGTAAGGAAGTATTCGGAGGTACCGGTAAAAATTTCTTGAATCCTGCCTTGACCGGGCGTGCATTCTTATATTTTGCTTATCCTGCGTCCATTTCAGGCGATTCCGTCTGGGTTGCAGTTGACGGTTATACGGCAGCTACACCATTAGGTTTGGCTGCAAATGGCGGTCTTGATGCGGTTTACTCAGCTAACTATAGTTGGATGCAAAGCTTTTTCGGTTTTGAACCGGGCTGTCTTGGCGAAACCTCAACGCTGGCTATTTTGATCGGTGCGGCCTTCCTGTTGTACACCAAAGTTGCATCATACCGCATTATGGGCGGCGTATTTACAGGCATGGTAGCGACCTCGTTGCTGTTCAATATGATAGGTAGCGATACCAATCATATGTTTGCTATACCTTGGTACTGGCATTTAACCATGGGCGGCTTTGCTTTCGGTATGGTTTATATGGCAACCGATCCAGTGAGTGCGGCAATGACCGATACCGGTCGCTGGATATTCGGAGCTTTAGTCGGGGTTATGACTGTATTGATCAGAGTTGTTAATCCTGCGTTCCCGGAAGGTATTATGCTGGCAATTCTATTTTCCAATATGTTCGCGCCTACGATTGATTATTTTGTCATTCAGGCCAATATCAGAAGAAGGATGAAACGCCATGCTTAACGAACAGTTAAATAAAATATCCGCTGCGTTGGATAAATGCGAGCATTACCAGAAGTTCAAAGTCTACAGGGATAAAGTTCTTGCTCTGGGTAATGATAGTTTGGAAAAAACTATTGCTATTGCCGTTGCGCTTTGTCTGGTTTGTGCGGTTTTGGTTTCATTTTCAGCGGTTGCGTTAAAGCCTCTTCAAGTCAATAACAAAGAGCTGGACATGAAGAAAAATATTCTTGATGTGGCAGGCTTGCTTGAAGAAGGCGCTAATATCGATGCGGTTTTTAAAGACAAAATCGAAGCAAAAGTCGTCAACCTGGAAACAGGCGATTATGCTGAGGACATAAACCCAGCTGAATACGATCAGCGTAAAGCAGCAAAAGATCCGGCTATGAGCGCTGCTATTCCTAAGGAAAAAGACATTGCTCATATCAGGGTAAAGCCTAAATATGCCAAGGTCTTTTTGGTTAAGGAAGCGGGCGCAATCAAGTCGATTATTCTGCCTATAAACGGCTACGGTTTGTGGTCCACATTATACGGCTTCCTATCATTAGATCCTGATGGACAAACCGTACAAAGTATCAACTTTTACGACCAAGCGGAAACTCCGGGGTTGGGTGGCGAAGTAGTTAACCCTTACTGGCGTGCGTTATGGAAAGGTAAAAAAGTCTATGCCGAAAGCGATCAGCCTTCTATGGAAAAAGGCATGATAGAGGAAGCCGAAATGGGTGAGCCTGCGTTAAGCTTGATTAAAGGTGTAGTTGATACCAGCAAGCCGGGTTCTCAATATCAGGTTGACGGGCTTGCTGGAGCGTCATTAACCAGTACCGGTGTAACTAATCTGGTCAGATACTGGATGAGCAAAGAAGGCTTCGCCAAGTATTTAGCCAAAGTAAGAACGGTTAAAGGATAAAAGTCATGAGTGAAATTTTAAATGATGAAACCAAAAAAGTACTGACAGAGCCGTTGGTTGACAACAACCCGATTACTTTACAAGTACTGGGTATCTGTTCGGCGTTGGCGGTGACCTCGCAAATGTCGACCTCGCTGATTATGGCGTTGGCGTTGACGATGGTAACGGCGTGTTCCAGTGCGGCAATCAGTGCGATCAGAAATCATATTCCCGGTAGCATTCGGATCATCGTGCAGATGACTATTATTGCCTCGTTGGTAATTGTGGTGGATCAGCTGTTGAAAGCGTTTGCGTATGAAGTCAGCAAGCAATTGTCGGTATTCGTGGGTCTGATTATTACCAACTGTATCGTGATGGGGCGTGCTGAAGGTTATGCGATGAAGAATCCACCCTTGGCAAGCTTTATGGACGGCATCGGTAACGGTTTGGGATACAGCTTGATTTTGATTACCGTCTCTTTTATCAGAGAGTTGCTGGGTTCAGGCAAATTGCTGGGTATTGAAATGTTTACACTCAGCAAAGATGGCGGCTGGTATGATCCGAACGGTCTGATGCTATTGCCGCCGAGCGCATTTTTTATCATCGGTTTGATTATCTGGGGTGTCCGTCAATGGAAGCCAAAGCAAGCTGAAGCTGCGGATTTCAAAATCATGTCGATTGCTCATGGTGAAGGAGGGCATCACTAATGGAAGCTTATATTAGTCTTTTCATAAAGGCTGTCTTTATTGAAAACCTGGCGCTGTCCTTCTTTTTGGGCATGTGTACGTTTATCGCGGTTTCCAAGAAAATCTCGACAGCGATGGGTTTAGGTATTGCGGTCATGATGGTGCAAATTATCACCGTACCGGCCAATAACTTTATTTATCACGCCTTGTTAAAGGAAGATGCCTTATCCTGGATGGGTATTAAAGGTGTTGATTTAAGCTTTTTAGCGCTGTTAAGTTGTATTGGCGTAATTGCTGCGTTAGTGCAAATTCTGGAAATGATTTTAGATAAATTCTTTCCTGCTTTGTACCATGCATTAGGGATTTTCTTGCCTTTAATTACAGTAAACTGCGCGATTCTAGCCGGCAGTTTGTTTATGATTGAACGCGATTACAATCTACCTGAAAGCGTCGTATACGGCGTAGGCAGCGGCTTTGGTTGGGCGCTGGCTATTACTGTCATGGCTGGGGTTCGCGAAAAACTCAAATACAGTGATATACCTGCTGGTTTACAAGGTCTGGGTATTACCTTTATTACTGCGGGTCTGATGTCGCTTGGCTTCATGGCTTTCTCTGGAATCCAACTTTAAGGGTGCGGCATGCTTGAAATTCTATTAGGGATTATTATTTTCACGGCCTTTGTAATTGCGCTGGTATTTGTAATTATCGGTGCTAAAAGCAAATTGGTCGCTGAAGGGGATGTGGAGATTCTCATCAATGATGAAAAGAAGGTTCATGTCCCAGTAGGGTCAAAATTATTAACCGCTTTGGCTGATAACGGTTTGTTTGTGTCATCAGCCTGCGGTGGTGGTGGTACTTGCGGACAGTGCAAGGTAAAAGTAAATTCAGGCGGCGGCGAAATTTTAGCCACTGAATTAAGCCATATCAGCAAGCGGGAAGCGGCTCATGGTGAGCGTCTTGCTTGTCAGGTTTCGATTAAGCACAACATGAACATTGAAGTCGAAGACAGTGTTTTCGGCGTTAAAAAATGGGAATGCACGGTTAAATCGAATGATAACGTTGCCACTTTTATTAAAGAGTTGGTGCTGGAATTGCCGGCAGGCGAAGAAATCAAGTATCGCGCGGGCGGTTACATTCAAATCGAATGTCCTCCACACGTTTCTAAATACAGTGATTTCGATGTTGCAGAAAGATTCCGTGATGATTGGAATAAGTTTAACTTGTGGCGCTATGTCTCTACTGTAAAAGAGCCTGCGCTGCGTGCTTATTCAATGGCGAGTTATCCTGAAGAAAAAGAAATCATGCTGAACGTTCGTATTGCGACACCACCTCCCGGTGCGCCCGATAGCGTACCTCCAGGTATCATGTCTTCTTATATCTTTAATCTGAAGCCAGGTGATAAATGTATCGTTTCCGGGCCTTACGGCGAGTTTTTCGCTAAAGATACTCAAAACGAAATGGTCTTTATCGGCGGTGGTGCGGGTATGGCGCCGATGCGTTCGCATATCTTCGATCAATTACGCAGGCTGAAATCCAAGCGTAAAATGAGCTTCTGGTATGGTGCACGTAGCAAACGCGAAATGTTCTATGTAGAAGATTTCGATATGCTGGCCAAGGAAAATGACAATTTTGAATGGCATGTTGCATTGTCAGATCCATTACCTGAAGATAACTGGACAGGCTATACCGGCTTTATTCATAATGTTCTTTTTGAAGAATACATTAAGAATCATCCGGCTCCGGAAGATTGCGAGTTTTATATGTGCGGACCGCCGATGATGAACTCAGCGGTGATCAAGATGCTGTTGGATAATGGCGTAGAGCCTGAAAATATCCTGCTGGATGATTTTGGCGGATAAGTAATCTAATGTCTCTTCCTATCTAATACGTGGGAGGGGCTGAAAGCATCAAACTAAACGAGGAGTGCGGCTTGACCTGCTCCTCGTTTTTTTATTGTCGGTTTTACAAACTTTTGAGGTGGTACCATGACTTACTTTTTAGTGACTTTTGTGTTCATGGCTGTTGTTATTGCTATTATGGCGATAGGCGTTATTTTTGGTAGACGCGCGATTAAAGGATCGTGTGGCGGCGCGGCAAACGGTGCAGATTGTGTTTGCGTGGAAAAATGTGATAAAAGAAAGAAAATGGAAGCGGAAGCTCGTTTGAATCAAGGATCTTAGGATTTTACAATAACAAACAACCCAGGAGTTCGTCATGTTGGCTAAAATTACTGTCGCAGATTATATGTCAAAAAGATTGGTTACACTTGCAAAGGATAACGATGTGGTTGATGCAGTTAAAAAACTTCTGGATCATAAAATTACCGGGGCTCCTGTTGTTGACCAAGCTGGCCGATTGCTGGGCATGTTTTCTGAAAAAGACGTCATGAATATTGTTCTGGAAGCAGCTTATAATCAAAGTATGACTGGCAAGGTTGGCGACTACATGACTAAAGAAGTCACTAGTGTAGATGCCGAATCCAGTATTGTAGATTTGGCGGAGAAGTTCCAGCAGACTTCGGTCAGGAGTTTTCCTGTCTTTCTGGATCATGAGTTGGTTGGAATTGTCAGTCGCACGGATGTCTTAAGGGCTCTGGCTTCAATTCATTAAGATTTTTTGTTAGCCGAACCCGTTGTCGTAGCGGCTTCTGCGGTATTTTCAGTATTTATGGCTGTCAAAAATAATGAGTGATGAGCAGACTTTCTATTGGCATGATTATGAAACTTTTGGTACGGATCCTCGAAGAGACAAGCCTGTTCAATTTGCCGGGATTCGTACCGATTTAGATTTTAATATCGTAGACGAGCCTTTAGTTGTTTACTGCAAGCCTGCGACGGACTGTCTTCCTCATCCCGATGCCTGTTTAATTACCGGTATTACGCCACAGTTTGCTGAGCAAAAAGGTGTCTGTGAGGCCGAGTTTATTCGTTTGATTTATGAGCAATTGGCTCGGCCTAATACCTGTACCCTCGGATATAACAGTCTTCGTTTTGATGATGAGGTCACTCGTAATTGTCTTTATCGTAATTTTTATGATCCCTACGCAAGGGAATGGCAAAATGGCAACTCCCGGTGGGATTTAATCGATGTGGTCAGGGCGGCAAGAGCTTTGCGTCCGGATGGCATTGCTTGGCCTGTTAACGAAGAGGGTGTTCCCAGTTTCAGGTTGGATCACCTTACTCGTGAGAACAGCATAGCGCATGAGGCGGCACATGATGCGCTTTCAGATGTCTATGCCACCATTGCAATTACCAAGTTGGTGAAGCAGGCTCAGCCCAAGCTCTATCAGTTTCTGTTGCAGCATCGAATTAAAACCGAAGCATTTAAATTACTTCAGTTAGGCAGTTTTAAGCCTGTAGTGCATATTTCAGGTAAATACCCGGCCGTTAAAAATTGCTTGGCCGTAGTGCTTCCAGTTTGCAAGCATCCTACCAATACCAATGGCGTAATTGTCTATGATTTATCCGTTGATCCTGAGCCGATGCTCAGCTTGACGGTGGGCGAAATTCAGCAAAGAATCTTTACTGCAACCGCAGACTTGCCGGAAGGTGTGGAAAGAATCCCGTTAAAAACAGTGCATATTAATAAATGTCCTGTCTTAGCGCCTGTGTCTGTTATCAGGCCGGAGGATGCGCAACGGCTGAAAATTGATCCGGGCTTATGTCGTGCCAATATTGAGAAGATTAGAGCGGCTTCCGGTTTATCTGAAAAGTTGGCGGCTGTTTTTAGTGGTCAAACCTACACCGAGCAAGATTCTGATCCTGATCTGGAAATATACAGTGGCGGTTTTTTTTCAGAAAACGATAGGCAGCAAATGACCAAAATCAGGTGGATTTCACCCGAACAATTAGCAAAATCTGCATTCAGGTTTACTGATGGTCGATTGCCGGAAATGTTATTTAGATACCGTGCCAGAAATTATCCTGAAACGTTGGATACAGGGGAGTTGCAAAGATGGAATGAGTTCTGTGTAAACAAGTTAACAGGGCGTCAAACTGGAGCTGGCATTGTGTTTGATAGTTATTTCAGGCGGCTAGAAGAGCTGTGTCGAGACGAAAATGCAAATATACAGATTATTAATGTCTTGGAAATTTATGCGCTTGAGAAGATGCAGTTTTTGGGCCTCACTAAGCCATTCATTTGAGCTAGATAGATAAATAGGTTGCTAAATCTTAAAAACGGTCTATAATATACAAATCAATCGCGGGGTGGAGCAGCTTGGTAGCTCGTCGGGCTCATAACCCGAAGGTCGTAGGTTCAAATCCTGCCCCCGCTACCACATAGAACTGCATGGATGCAGGAGTTTGAGTGACTCAAGGATTGGTTGCTGAGAAACCCCATTTTGGGGTTTTTTATTTTCTGGGCTTTGATGATTTGAGAGCTCACAGTTGATTGTTAATGGAAGAGCCGTCGGCTCTTTTTTTTTGTGCGAAAGTAAGTGAGGAAAAAATGAAACAGGCTCCTGAGCACTTGGTTAATTTAATTGAGCCAATTGTTGAAGGTTTAGGTTATGAATGCGTAGGCATTGAATATAATCCTCATCCTAAACATGGCCTGTTAAGAATCTATATTGATAGTGATAACGGGATTTTGGTTGAAGACTGCTCGAAGGTCAGTCATCAAATCAGCGGCGTCTTGGATGTTGAAGATCCTATTCAAGGTAACTATCAGTTAGAGATATCTTCTCCGGGCGAAGACAGGCCTTTTTTTAAAGTGAGCCAGTTCGAACGGTATATTGGCAGTACGGTATTGGTTAATTTATTTAAAGCAATAGATGGCCGTAGAAAAATTACGGGCATTATTGAAAAAGTTGAAGACGATATTATTACGCTAAAGGATGGCGAACAGGTTTTTGAGGTACCATTTGTCGCAATGAGTAAGGCGCGTTTGGTTCCTGAGTATTTAATTGAAAAAGGGGGGCGCAGTGGCAAATAAAGAAATTTTGTTGGTAGTGGATGTTTTTTCTAATGAAAAAGATATTGAAAAAGAGGTCGTTTTTCAGGCCATAGAATCAGCATTAGAAGCTGCTACAATCAAGCGCCACGCGAATCAAATTAAAGCTCGTGTCAGCATTAACAGAAAAACCGGTGACTATGTTACTTATAGATACTGGGAAGTAGTTGATGCCAACAGTCAGATTGATGGCGATGTGGAGTTTCCTGAAACTCAAGTGCTGCTAGAAGTTGCAAGACTTGATAATCCGAATGTCCAAGTTGGTGATATAGTCGAAGAAGAAATTGAATCTGTTGATTTCGGGCGCATTGCTGCGCAAACTGCCAAGCAGGTCATTATTCACAAAGTCAGGGAAGCAGAGCGCAAGAAAATTGTCGATGCCTATAAAGGACGTGTTGGCGAACTGATCACCGGTATCGTTAAGCGTATTGAAAAGGGCAGTGTCTATCTGGACTTGGGCGGACATGTAGAAGCCTATATCGCTAAAGAAGACATGATTCCCCGTGAGGCTATTCGCATTGGCGATAGAATCCGGGGTTATTTAAAGGATGTGCGTTCAGAGCCTCGCGGTCCTCAATTATTTGTCAGTCGAACTGCACCGGAATTGTTGGTTGCATTGTTTCGCCTTGAAGTGCCTGAAGTGGGCGAAGGTTTGATCGAGGTGATGGGGGCGGCGCGTGATCCCGGTTCCAGAGCTAAGATTGCTGTCAAAGGTAATGATCCGAGATTAGACCCGGTCGGCGCTTGCGTGGGCATGAGAGGATCAAGAGTGCAGTCGGTTTCAAATGAGCTGGCCGGAGAACGGGTCGATATTATTCTTTGGAATCCAAGCGATGCCCAATATGTAATTAATGCCATGTCACCGGCAGAAATCCAATCCATCGTTGTCGATGAAGATAAACATAGTATGGATCTAGCGGTAAGTTCAGACAATTTGTCTCAGGCTATAGGTCGTGGCGGACAAAATGTACGTCTTGCAACACAGTTAACAGGTTGGGAGCTGAATGTTATTGATGCTTCTAAGGCAGAACAAAACAGTGAAGCCGAGGCTGATAAGATAAAGCAGCTATTTATTGAGCAGTTGGATGTCGATGAAGAGATTGCATTGATTCTGGTTGAAGAGGGTTTTAATACAGTTGAAGAGATTGCCTACGTTCCAGTCAGTGAAATGCTGGAAATTGAGGGCTTTGATGAAGAACTTGTTACTGCACTTAGAAGCCGTGCTAAAGACGCCTTGCTGATCAGTGCAATTGCAGCTGAAGAAAAAATAGAAACAGCGGAACCTGCGCAGGATTTGCTGGAAATGGAAGGCATGGATAGGGAATTGGCTTATGATATGGCAAGCCAAGGTATAATTACGATGGATGATTTGGCAGAGCAATCGGTAGATGATCTGTCAAAATTTTCTGGAATGAATGAAGATCGGGCGGCAAAATTGATTATGAAGGCGCGTGAGCCTTGGTTTGCTGAGGAACAGGCGAGTAGGTAAGGGGTATGAAATGAATAATAAAACGGTAAGGCAATTAGCAGAGGTGGTAAAAATTCCTCTGGAACGATTATTAGAGCAGCTGAAAGAAGCGGGATTATCTGCGAGTGCCCCTGATGATGTTATTAATGAAGACGAAAAAATGCAGTTGCTTGCGCATCTGCGTAAACGCCACGGTAAAAATGAAGGTGCGGCCGAAGTTTCGCTGAAACGGGTGACGTTAAAGCGCAGAACTGTAAGCGAGCTTAAGCAGGCGAGCATACCTGGAAGTACTACCAAGACAATCCCTGTTGAAGTACGCAAACAGAAGACTTATATAAAGCGTAGCGAAGTAGCCGATTCCGCTGAGCAAAGGAGTTTGGAGCAGGCCAGACAAGCTCTACAAGAGCCGGTTGCGCAACAAACTGAAAATCTTACTCCAGTTGAAGAGCCGACAAAGACTGAAGAAGTCGTTCTGGAACAAAAGAAAGAGGGCGTTACTGTAGAGCCTGAAGCTAAACTCGCTGAAGAAGCAGTTGAGGCCGCCGCCACTATTGAGCCTGAATCTGAAGTTGAAGAGACGGTTGAGGTCATACCTGCTGAGGGTGAGCCGGAAGTTGGTTATGAAGAGTCGGCTTTAGATAGAGAAGCAGAAGAAGCCAAGAAAAAACAACGGGAAAAAGAGCTTCGTCTTGAAGAGTCCATCAAAAGAAATGCTGACAAAGTAAGGCAGCAAGCATCAGCCAAACAAGAAATTCTTCATAGAAAAAGACAGGAAGAAGGTTCTCATGCCGGAGCAGGCGGCAGAGACAGCAAAAAAGCTAAGAAAAAGGGCAAGAAGAACGAACGCGTCAGTGCAAAGCCTGAAGGCAAGCATCAATTTGAAATGCCGGTTGAGCCTATCGTAAAAGAGGTTACCATTCCGGAAATGATTATGGTGTCCGATCTTGCGCAAAAAATGAGCGTTAAAGCGGCTATAGTGATCAAGCATCTGATGAAGCTCGGCATCATGGCGACTATTAACCAAAGCATAGATCAGGAAACAGCGGCAATTTTAGTTGAAGAAATGGGTCACAAGGCGATTATGCAGAGTGATGACGATCTTGAGCAGGAAATGCTGGCTGAGGCGCAAGAAGACGATAACCGCAGTGAATTGCCCAGAGCGCCGATTGTTACGATCATGGGTCACGTTGACCATGGTAAAACCTCGCTGTTGGATTATATCCGTAAAACCCGTGTTGCCGCTGGCGAAGCGGGCGGTATTACTCAGCACATCGGCGCGTATCAAGTCAAAACCGATCATGGTTCGGTAACCTTTTTGGATACTCCGGGTCACGCTGCATTTACTGCCATGCGCGCAAGAGGCGCGGACGTTACCGACGTGGTGATTGTGGTGGTTGCAGCCGATGACGGTGTGATGCCGCAAACCAAGGAAGCGGTCGAGCATGCCAGAGCGGCCAATGTGCCGATTATTGTGGCGATCAACAAGATTGATAAGCCTGATGCCAATCCAGAAAAAGTGATGCAGGAGCTGGCAAATATCGACGTGCTTGCGGAAGAGTGGGGCGGCGATGTGCAGTTCCTGAAAATTTCTGCAAAAACCGGCGAAGGCATCGATGACTTAATCGAGTCATTGATTGTACAGACTGAAATCCTTGAATTGAAAGCGCCTGTCGAAGGTGCAGCATCCGGTATTGTTATTGAGTCTAGGCTGGATAAAGGCCGCGGTGTCGTGGCAACGGTACTGATTCAAAAAGGCACTCTGGAAAGCGGTCAAATGGTATTGTGCGGCCAAGAGTACGGTCGCGTTAGAGCCATGTTTAACGAGAATGGTTCGCCCATTAAAGAAGCCGGACCTTGTGCGCCTGTCGAGATTCTAGGACTTTCGGGTACGCCGAATGCCGGTGATGAATTTTTGGTTGTGCAAAACGAGCGTATTGCCAAAGACTTGGCTAAGCATCGCGAAGAACGCAAAAAACTGTCTCGTCATGCCATACAACAAGCCTCTAAACTGGACGAAGTATTCTCCAGAATGACTACAGGCGAAATTGCCAGCGTCAATTTAGTGCTTAAAACGGATGTTCAGGGCAGTCTGGAAGCGTTACGCAGCTCCTTGGTCGGGTTATCGAATGACGAAGTCGAAGTTAAAGTCGTTTTTGGCGGCGTCGGCGGTATTAATGAAGGCGATGCGAATTTGGCATTGGCTTCCGGCGCAATCTTGATGGGCTTTAATGTTCGGGCTGACGCAGCTGCACGAAGATTGATTGAAGAAAAAGGCATCGACCTGCATTACTACAGCATCATTTATGAAGCGATTGATGAGGTTAAAAAAGCTATCAGCGGTATGTTGGCGCCGGAAATTAAAGAGCAAATTGTCGGTCTTGCTGAAGTGCGCGATGTATTCAGGTCGCCGAAATTTGGCGCGGTTGCTGGTTGTATGGTCGTTGATGGCTACGTAAAGAGAAACCTGCCTATCCGAGTCCTGCGTAATAACGTAGTAATTTATGAAGGACAGCTGGAATCTTTACGTCGATTCAAAGACGATGTAGCTGAGGTCAAGATGGGCATGGAATGCGGTATCGGTGTAAAGAATTACAACGATGTACAGCCAGGCGATCAGATCGAAGTGTTCGAACGCATAGAAGTTAAACGAGAACTGTAAATTTTATGGCAAAAGAGTTTGGTCGTAACGCGCGTGTTTCATCTGAGATGCAGAAAGAGCTTTCGTTCATTCTGCAACGCGATATTGATGACTCCAGGCTGGGCTTTATTACTATCAATGAAGTTGTAGTAACTAGAGACCTTGCCGTTGCAAAAGTGTATGTCACGGTATTGAATGTTGATGAACAAGGCAAAAAAGCCAATATCAAATTGCTTAACGAGTTGGCGCCTGTGATTCGTCATGAATTGGCCAAAAGAATGCGTTTAAGGCATATTTCCGATTTGCGTTTTTATTACGATGATTCGTTCGATACCGGTATGCGGGTAGCAGAACTGTTAAGCGATTTGGATAAGCGCGACAAGGATGAAGGCTAGTTTAAATGAGTAAACGCAAGTCCGGGCGCAATATTCACGGCATATTGCTGTTAGATAAGCGCCTTGGAGTGTCTTCAAACAAAGCTTTACAGGAAGTCAGACGTTTGTTTAACGCCAATAAAGCGGGGCACACCGGTAGTCTTGATCCTCTTGCTACCGGTTTGTTGCCGCTTTGTTTTGGCGAAGCGACAAAGGTGTCAGCATTGATGCTTGATGATAATAAGCGGTATCAAGTTGTTGTTCAACTCGGGGTAATGACCGATACCGGAGATCGTGAAGGCACGGTTATACAAACCAAGCCGGTACCCGAGTTATCCATTGATGACATACATGCCTGCCTGGAAAAATTTACCGGCGAAATCAATCAAGTTCCGCCCATGTATTCAGCTTTAAAGCAGGACGGTAAAAAGCTTTATGAGCTGGCGCGAGAAGGTAAAACCGTTGACCGTAAAGCCAGGCGTATTACCATTTTTGAATTGAAGTTGCTGACTGATTCCCAATCTTTAGCTTCGGAGCCGGATCTGTTGATGCTGGATGTATTTTGTTCAAAAGGCACCTATATTCGCTCTCTAGCCGAAGATATCGGCCACGCTTTGGGCTGCGGCGGAACGGTAAAGGAACTGCGCCGGCTGGACGCGGGTCAATTCAAGATTCAAGATGCCAAGACTATCGAACAGCTGACAGCAATGGACCCGCAGAGCTTGATGCAATGCCTGATTAATGTCGATAAACCACTCGAAGCTTTGCCTGCTGTGCAGTTGTCTGACGAACAGACAATTTGCATAAAGCACGGCCAATCGCTTAATTATTTGCCTACTGACGAACCCATGACGAACGGAACAAGCGCAAGCCTGGAAAGGAGCCAAGGTACAGTGCGCATGTACAATGATGCAGTCTTTTTAGGCTTGGGAGAAATGCTAAGGGATGGTAAACTAGCACCGAAAAAGTTGTTCAATTTGAGTAACGAACTGCTCTGAGTTTATATCCTCAGGCAGAAAGAATACATCTGTTTCTACACCCTATCGTGGAAACAGTGTACTTAAGGAGTCGCCATGTTGGCGACTTTAATTTTTAATTTTTAATTTTTAATCTAAATAGGGATTACAAATGCCATTTACAGCAGAACAAAAAAAAGCGGTCGTAGAAGAGTATCGTCAATCAGAATCCGATACTGGCTCACCTGAAGTACAGATTGCTTTATTGACAGCACACATCACGCATTTAACACCACATTTTGCAGAACACAAAAAAGACAACCATTCACGTCGTGGATTGTTGCGCATGGTTAATCAGCGTCGTAAGTTACTGGATTATCTGAAAAATAAAGACGTAAATCGTTACCGTAATTTGATTGAACGCCTCGGATTACGTAAGTAATATGGGCAAAGAAACGGCACAGAGGTCTTGTGCCGTTTCTGTTTTAACATTTCATGGATTGAACAAATTTTTAAACAACTTCTACACAAAGGAACCTTATAGTGAACCCTATCAGGAAAGAATTTCAGTACGGCGATCGACTCGTTAAATTAGAAACTGGTGAAGTAGCACGTCAAGCACACGGCGCTGTCATGATCGACGTAGATGGTACGACACTGTTGGTCACTGTCGTCGGTAAAAAACAGCCAAACGGCGGCGACTTTTTTCCGCTGACTGTTAATTATCAAGAAAAAGCTTACGCAGCCGGTAAGATTCCAGGTGGCTTTTTCAAGAGAGAAGGGCGTCCCAGTGAACAAGAGACATTAACGTCTCGTCTGATTGACCGGCCTATTCGTCCTCTTTTCCCAGAGGGCTATACCGATGAAGTTCAAATCATTGCAACAGTCGTATCGCTTAATCCTGAAGTTAATCCTGAAATTCCAGCTTTATTGGGCGCCTCCGCCGCCTTGGCCATTTCAGGTTTGCCTTTTAACGGACCAGTAGGCGCAGCCACTGTGGGTTATAAGGACGGAGAATATTTATTAAATCCATCTCCTGATGCGTTAAAGGAATCACGACTGGAATTGGTTGTTGCCGGAACGGCGCATGCCGTATTAATGGTTGAGTCTGAAGCTGATAATCTGTCAGAAGAAGTGATGCTGGGTGCGGTTTTATTCGGCCACCAGCAAATGCAGGTCGCCATTAACGCCATAAATGAATTTGCGGCTGCTGCAGGTAAAGGCGTTGTTGAGTGGGTAGCTCCCGAAGTTGATGCCGAACTCAAAAAACTGGTAACTGCAGAAGTTGAAGCGGGCATTAAGGCTGCTTATCAAGTTGCGGAAAAACTGGTTAGACAAGAACGACTGAAAGAAATTAGAAATGCTGTGGTTGAAAAACTGACGGCAAATGGCGAGTATGCGGAAAGCGATATACGCGGCATCATCGAGCATCTGGAATACAGTATCGTCCGCAACGCTATTCTTAACGACAACAAGCGCATTGACGGACGCGGATTAGACAACATCAGACCGATTACCATCAGAACCGGCGTATTGCCTAGAACCCACGGCTCGGCATTATTCACCCGCGGCGAAACTCAGGCTTTAGTGGTTGCAACGCTGGGCACACAACGCGATGCGCAAATCATCGATGCATTGGCCGGCGAGTACAAAGAACCGTTCATGTTGCATTATAACTTCCCTCCGTACAGCGTTGGCGAAACCGGTTTTGTCGGTTCACCAAAACGTCGCGAGATCGGACACGGCCGTTTGGCGAAACGCGGCGTTGCTGCGGTATTGCCAAATATGGACGAATTTCCGTACACCATTCGCGTGGTTTCCGAAATCACTGAATCCAACGGCTCAAGCTCCATGGCTTCGGTTTGCGGCAGCAGCTTGGCGTTAATGGATGCCGGTGTGCCTATTACATCACCGGTTGCCGGCATTGCGATGGGCCTGATTAAAGAAGGCGGCAGCTTTGCGGTATTGTCCGACATCATGGGTGACGAAGATCATCTAGGCGATATGGACTTTAAAGTTGCCGGTTCGGTAGACGGCATTACCGCTCTGCAAATGGACATCAAAATAGACGGCATTACCGCGGAAATCATGAAGACCGCTCTGGATCAAGCAAAAGCCGGCCGTCTGCATATCCTGGGTGAAATGAACAAAGCGTTGTCCACTACCCGCGAAGAAATGTCGGATTTTGCGCCGCGTATCATCACTTTCAAAATCGATCCGGCTAAAATCCGCGAAGTTATCGGTAAAGGCGGCGCAACCATCCGCAGCATCACCGAGCAAACCGGCGCCAGCGTTGATTTGACTGATGATGGTATCGTTAAAGTGGCGTCTGTTGATAAAGCTGCCGGTGAAGAAGCGCGTCGTCTGATTGAAGAAATTACCGCTGAAGTTGAAGTTGGTAAAGTTTACGAAGGCAAAGTAGTCAGATTAATGGACTTCGGCGCATTCGTTACCATACTTCCTGGTAAAGACGGCTTGGTTCATATTTCGCAAATTTCTGACGAACGCGTTGATAAAGTCAGCGACAGACTCAATGAAGGCGATGTGGTCAAAGTCAAAGTACTTGAAATAGACCGCCAAGGCCGAGTTAGATTGAGTATGAAAGAAGTTGAAGTAGAATAACCCGAGCTTGTTTACAGTCCTTAATACAAGGGCTGCTTAAGGGGACAAAAAAGGGATTGTGATTTTTCGCAGTCCCTTTTTTTCGTTTAGCTTGCATGAAAGTTTAAGAAAACAATAAGTCTTAGAATATATCCGCATTCATCGCCATATAAAGCAAAGTGAGCATATTACGCGACATGCCGACAGCATAGGCTGGGAGTAGATTCACCCAAAGCGATAGATGCCATGAGAAATAAACCTCTGATCCTTTTATCCATAGTGGTCGGCGTTGGTTTTCTGATTCCGGCCAATCATAAGATTCCAGTACAAGGTTCGACCGCCGCCGACTGGAACCCGAAATCGTTCTGGTACCATCCTTGGGGGCGTTCCGGAACTCATAAAGGCATCGACATTTTCGCCAAATCAGGAGTTCCGGTATTGGCGGCAAGTAGCGGCGTAGTGGTCTATACTGGCTTTAATGACATTGGCGGTAATATAGTAGCGATATTGGGTGCGAAATGGCGTATTTATTATTATGCCCATTTGCAGCGGATTGATGCCCGCAGTTTACGATTTGTCAAAATGGGCGAGGCTATCGGTACCGTCGGCAATACCGGCAATGCACAAGGAAAACCACCGCATTTGCATTTTGTCATCCGCAGCTTGTTTCCACTGTTTTGGCAATACGACGACAGCAAGCCAGAGCCGTGGAATAGAATGTTTTACATTGATCCTGTTGAGCTTTTAACTCCAGTGTAGATACAAACACTCTTCTATGGTTTTTCGAGGACTTAGGCAGTATCGCAGTAATGTTGAGGCGTAAGAGGTAAAAAGTTTTTTAAACCGAACTTCCAGAGATCAGGAACTAGTGAATTCGTCTCATGGCCGAGTTAGCGTAACCGACATTTATCGCATCAAGCTCTAAGCTGATGCCAGTCAATCCACATATAACTAACCGTATATAAAAATGATCAGCGACAGCCACCAAAAAATACAGATAGCTAAAAGATTCGCAAAATTACACCAAACGCCATTTGCCGCATGGACGCCGGATGAGGATTATGCGTCAGAGGATGACCGTTATTTGGCTGTTTACGACAACCTAATTATGGGTGTTTACGGCGATTGCTATGGCCTTAACGCCGAGTATGACGAAGACGATAATTTAATACAGGAAGCCACCGAATTTGAAGTTGCGGTTGAAGGATTTGAATCAAAAGGGCAGGCGGAAATATTCTTTTTTGAAATAAGCAGTGAGTCGACAGGAATCAGTAAATTCATTGAAGAGCATGGCAGGCATGGGAATTGGTAGCGGCTCTATGTGTTCTAAACGAGTCCTAATCTACGAGCTTTTCCATATCCAGTATTAGAAAGCCGATATTTTCTTTTGCCATCAATCAACTTGATGTCAAAGTAAGGATAAAACTTCTGGTTGAAATATCGGCTGACGTTATTTTTGCTTTTGGGCTTACCGTCGAAAGTCTGATTAAGCAAATGAGCAATTTCCGTCGTTGTGAAATACTCTTGACTCGACCATTTATCCAACAGAGTCAATAAGATCAGACTTTCCAATTTGCCCGCTATTAAATACCCGGCATCATCCGTCATATAACTACGCTGCTGGTTCTGGACATAGCGAGTTTCAAAACTGTTGAAAAAACGCTTAAGGGTGCCATTGTTTTCAAGCCGATCAGACAAAAAGCGTCTTTCCAGCGCCTCCAGTCCCATTGCAGCTTGCTGCGCATCACGCTGATTAAATTTCTCCTGGTTGGACGCCTCATCATCGCGTTGACGAATAACAGAGCGCTCAAAACGCAATGCCGAATCGGCTGTGACATAAACGACCACAATGGGATAGCCGTCCATGTAATAACGTTGAAACCAATCTACTTCCAAAGGTGAGCGAAACCCCGTTACAACTACGGCCCTCGCCTTGTTTTCTTGGATGTTACGCAAGATTTGATCGGCGACAATTTCCGGCTGATCGCGTAACGCCAGTTCGGCAAAATCGCCGATATTTACAGAAGAAGCAACACCGTGGCGTTGGTAATAACTCAGGTACATAAAGTCGCTGGCCTCGATATGGTAATAACCGTAATGTTCCCCAAGATATTCAGCCAGCGTGGTTTTACCGGCACATGATGGGCCGCAAATAATAAACAGTGGTTCCCCAACTTCCAGATTTTTTTGCACGACTGGTTCGGTGCGGCGACTGATTTTCTTATGCTGTTCCAAAAACGCCAGCATGTTCCGAAATGCTTGGGCGCGGAAATCATGTTGATCCGCCTCAGCGATAGGTAACATGCTGATTGGTTGAGAGCAGCCGTAAGGAACAAACCATTTGTTGAAAGTTTTGTTATCCAACCACGGATATACTGGATTGGTATCAAATACCTGCTCTTTGTCGACGATAGAACCGGTAATGCTGCTGGTAAAACAGAAATAATTTTTGTCTTGTACTGTAATGCGCAATTCCGGTGAGAGATGTAGAACCAAATCAGAGCGAACGGTAGCTCGACGATTGTTTCCCAATGTCTTCAATTGGGCATCCAACGAGGAAAAGTCGGTTTCCGCCATCCAGTATTTTATATCCAGTCCCGGCGATTCCTGTTCCGTACTTAGGGCTTCAATTGCAACGGAAGTATCCTCAATAAAGAACAAACTGTTTTCACTTGTTGATGTGGCTTTTTGCCAGCGTTGTAAAGCATCCTGATAACTCTCCTCAATCAATTGTTCGCGATCGTAAATACGCGGTTCAGTGTAATTAGCACCAAATGTTTTTTCCCTAAAGCCAGTAATCTGCACGTCGTAATCACGGCAGAGATAACGAGCATGGGCCAGTTTTATAGGGCTGGAGGTAAAAAAAACGATTTCAATCATCGATTAGTTCTCTCCCATAATTAGCTGGACGCGTTAGCAGCCACTCGCAATCAGGACGAGTAAGCCGCATTTGGTTGACGATCTCTGGTACATTATCCGCCAGAAAAAACAGACTGGGCCCCAAGCTGGACATGCCCACGGCTTCAGCACCATTGGCGTAAAGTGTCTGTTCAATTTCGATCAGTGCTCTAAGGTACTCCCCATTGTCCAGACCAAATAATCATGTAATTAAGATAGAGGCGGGTTGATAAAAAGTTGTTATTTCCGTTTCTTCATGACGCTTCGCCAAATACACATCAGCTGGGGTCCGATAGTCCAGCGACTGAT
>DATBRD010000027.1:0-23903 GCA_036560465.1 Methylobacter sp. | reverse complement strand
TCAGATATGAAAATTACCCCACTGAGCGGCCAAAGATAAGTCAATTCTCAACATTTGGCTCCACAATACTTAGTATTTTGCTCAATATTTGGCATCATCAAACCACCTCCTTCTCGATTTTTGCGTTTTTACACAGCCTCGACCCATTGCAGTCAGTGAAATTTGTTTTTTGAAACAAGATAACGTTTAATTGGACGAGCAATCATAACATTATGACAGACCGTGCTATTTTGTTTAATCATTCAAAAATGTTAGATTCAGTAGCTTTCTTGAATTTGTAGTTCTCTTGAATTTGGTTTAAAAGATTCTTCTCATTCTCAAAAAACCATTTTAAAGATAGGAATTCAAAACCGAGACGACCAACAAAATGTCCTGAAACAATACCTGTAAACGGCTCTTCAGCTTCAGAAACATTTTTTGTAAGCTTGAACCCCTCTACATCTTTAGACTCAATTATTTCTAGCTTATAACCAATATCTTCAGCCATTTCCTTCATAACTCCACTATCTAAGACAGTAATTAAATAAATATCACCTTTTAGAAAAGCGAATAATGAGGCTGCTGATTTAATTGATAAAGTAAATGGATAATAGTTACCCCAGTTTTTTTTAGTCTTTGCTTCATTTAGCAGAAAAATCATTGGTTCTTTTATACCAGACAATAGCGCACCATAGTCTGGATTACTACCAACATCAATCCCAATATAATAAACACCTTTCTCTGGATTAATACTACAGTTTTTACCTGAAACAGCAGAATCAATAGCAATATTAATAGAGTCGTTATGGTGCCTCTCCTCTACTATCAACTCGACTCGTTGCATTCCTTCAACACCGGCAATATCTCCAGCGTCATTCTTTAAATAACTATGAATAATATCTATTGACCTAAGCTGCCGCTTAACACGCTTATTAGTGTTATCGCTTGACTTCACTTCAATGACGTAAGGATCACTTGCTCCGAGAAGACAAATATCACCATGTCGAATTGTATTTGTAAGGTCGCATAGCAAAGCAGGCACACCGTTAGCTTTAGCTTCTAAGAGTAATTCAAACTCATTAACAATACCTTTTTTTCCTCCGATGGAGCCTGAGCTTTGCTTTATATCAGGATTGTTACTATTAAACATCAGTCGTTTTAAGCTCCACTTGTCTAAGTATTTAAAAGCAATACCATCACCAAAACAACGCCATACATAAAGCAAAAAGTAGTAGTCATCAATAGATTTTTGAAGCCCAGAACATTTAGTTTTAATATTTTTTGATTTTTCTTTTGATGAACTCTTTGTCCTTAGTGTTGCCTTGAGCTCTTTTAACTCTTCTTTTTTATCTGTTATTTTTTTTTCAGTATGAAGTATTAGTCTGAGAATATAACGCTGAATGTTAACAACATGATCAAGGTTACTGCTTGTTGGATCAAGCTCATTCAGCATCTCTTTTAGAGTAAAAATGTGCTTCTTATAATGTCTCAACATATAAATACTTATTCACTCTTATTTTTCTTTTAAAATGTACGGTTTCGAAACACGGGATATTACCATGAAGCTGAATAGCATCCAGCTCATTCGCGGAATTGCGACATCATACAGTTCGTATAATTTTGTTTAATTTATGCTAATTAAGGCTTCAATAACAGCCAAGACGAAAAGTATAACGGTGTTTTAGATGGCATGTTAAACCTTTTACCTTTAGGAGATAATCCAAAAAGGTTCATTAAAGTAATTTGTAAAATGATAATTAAAGGACTGTCTATGAAATATGTTTCTGTTGAAAAAGTCGTGTCAATGGGGGGGTTGACTTGCCAACTTAAAACGTTATCACCTAGTAAATTTTGGTTGTTGAGGATTGACACACCCCCGCCAGTTTTAAAAAGCCGCTATAGAGCGGCTTTTTTTTTACTTAAAAATCCCTAATTCAACATAACACTAGACAAAATGTGACTGTCAGCAAATGGCCCAGGCTGTGTCAAAACGTAGAATTCGAAAAGTCGGTGGTTTAGTCACGCCGGTTATCGAGCGAAATACCGATTACTGTGGAGTTAATTATTAAGAAAACGCTCATTTTAAGCTACTTAGTGGAGTAATTTTCACTTCAGATAGATACGATCACGTGTTTTGACACAGCCTCGGTCGATAGCCGTCAGGCAATGTTTGGTTCAGCTAGAGGTTTTTTTTAAAATTGTCAGGTCAAATCTGAATTAATACCCATTAGTGAGTCTAATAAACGATATTCAATTTAGAGCAGAGTAACACTGGTTTTGTGCGTAGTGACCGGCAGAGGTTGAGCGTGTTTTGTTCAGCGAGGTTCAGTGTGAGCCAACGCACAAAGTAGGGCAAGCAGGCATAAAAAAACCGATAGTCCTTAAAGAACAATCGGTTATTTTGTATATATGGCGGAGAGGCAGGGATTCGAACCCTGGGAGGGGATCAACCCTCAACGGTTTTCAAGACCGCCGCTTTCGGCCGCTCAGCCACCTCTCCTAACCCGGCGTATTATATATGCTGCTGCATTTATTGCAATCATAATTCTTTATTTCAGCCTCAAATAATGCTTTTTTGAGGGTTAAAGCCTGTGCTACGGAATAGGTTCTGAACGGTTCCAAAACGATTCACCTGTTGCCATAATGAATATCAACGACTATGTACCGAGTCTCTTTAAGCTCATTCTTAATGGCGACTTCATCGTCAAAAGTCTTTTTAAGTAGCGCTCTTGCCAGCGGCGAATCGAGGCTGATGTATCGTTTTTTAGGATCAAGTTCATCTGGTCCGACAATGCGATAAGTCATCTCTTCACCGGTTTCATTCTCCAACGTCACCCAAGCGCTGAAAAAAATCCTGTCCTGATCGTCAGGCGGTTGGGATACGACATTAAGGTTGGGCAGGCGTTTTTGCAGATAATGAATGCGCCGGTCTATGCCGCGTAATTCTTTTTTACGGTAGATATATTCTGCGTTTTCCGAGCGATCGCCTTCCGCTGCCGCTGCCGATAGAGCCTGGGTAACCTCTTTGCGCTTGGTCCATAGGTCTTTCAATTCAACCTCCAGCGTTTGATAGCCTTCCGGCGTGATGTAAGGGGATGACTTTGGCCTCGGCGGTCTCCAGCGCGACATGATGGGTTTCCTGTAGATAATTATGATGGATTAAATAATTTTTCAGACAAAATAGCTGCAACTCTTTATCATAGACGGCTTTTATAAATTACGAAAAAGGTTTTATCATGCAAGTAGCTGACAATATGGCTGTCTCAATTCACTATACTTTGACTAATGATGACGGCGAAGTACTGGATAGTTCGAAAGGTGATGATGCCTTGGTTTATCTGCACGGTACTGGAAATATCATTCCGGGTCTGGAAGCGGCACTGACCGGCAAAGCCGTCGGCGACAAATTTAATGTGCGCATTGAGGCCAAAGATGCTTATGGCGAACAACATGACGAGATGATTCAGGTAATCCCACGGTCAATGTTTGAAGGCATTGATGAGCTTGAAGTCGGCATGATGTTCCATGCTGACGTCAGTTCCGGTTCCGGCGAAGTCACCATCGTTAAGATCGATGGCGATGATATTACCATTGACGGCAATCATCCGCTGGCAGGTATGGCTTTAACTTTTGATGTGGAAGTTGTGGACGTTAGACCGGCGACTAAAGAAGAAGCCGAGCATGGACATATCCATGGCGCGGGCTGTCACCATTAAGCCTTAACCTACAAAAGCTTTTAGTAATGCAGCGGTATCCGCCATGCCTTTATGAAGGTGCCGCTCAATTTCTTCCATGGTTATTTCCCCTTCCGATTTTCCTGCGGCCCAATTGGCGACTACGTTGATAGCGGCATAATCCATACCCAGTTCTTTAGCTAGCGCGGCTTCCGGCATACCGGTCATGCCGACCAGGTCGCAGCCGTCTCTTTCCATACGCTGAATTTCTGCGGCGGTTTCAAGGCGCGGGCCTTGGGTGCAGCCGTAGGTGCCTATCGGGCTGATCTTTATGTTGACTTTAGCGGCGGCGCTAATCAGGCGGGAACGCAGTTTTTGGCTGTACGGACAGGTAAAGTCTATGTGCGTGACCGTCTCATCTTCAAAAAAAGTATGCATTCGGCCATAGCTGTAATCAATAATCTGGTCCGGGATGGCGATATGCGCAGGAACCATTTCGCTGGTAATGCCTCCTACTGCGGCGACGGCAATGATCTGCTCAACGCCAAGCTGCTTAAGACCCCAAATATTAGCCTGATAATTTATTTTATGCGGGGCGATGGTGTGCGGATTGCCGTGTCTGGCCAGGAAGATAATCTGGGTGTTGTTCAGTTCCCCGGTAACAAACTCGGCTGATGGCGAACCGTAAGGCGTGCTCAGCTGCTCACGTTTGATGATTTTTAAATCGCTAAGTTGGGTCAGGCCGGTGCCGCCGATAATGGCTAGTTGAGTCATGATATTTATTCCTTGCAGGCGTAGATGCCCGGTGCGTTGCGTAGATAGCCTTTGTAGTCCATGCCGTAGCCGAACACATAACGGTTTTCCACTTTCAGGCCGATGAAATCGGCGGTGACCGGCTTTTGATGGTCGAGTATTTTATCCACCAGCACGGCGCTGTAAACGGCTGTCGCGCCTTGTTCCCGGCAATATTGGCAAATTGCTTGAAGGGTGATGCCTTCATCGAGTATGTCGTCCACGAGCAGTACCGTCCGGCCTTTAAGCGATGTTACTGGTTTAACCAGCCATTCTATATTGCCGCCCGATGTCAGATTTTGGTAGCGGCTGGCGTTGATTGCATCAATAGTTAGCGGGATGTTTAACCGGGTCAGTAACTTGCCAAAGGTAACGATGCCGCCGTTCATGACGCAGAGTAATAGCGGATTGCGATCAGCAAGCGCAATGTTGATTTCCTGAGCCATTTTATCGATGGCGGCTTCAATTTCCTGTTCGCTATGCAGTAAATCGGCGGTTGCCTGGATGTGTCTGATTTCTTCAAGCATGGTTATAGGTATTATTAATGAGTGTTGATAATTGTTGCCATTTTTCGGTACGCATTAGTTGCTCCCGGTTCATCTGCGGTTTACCCTGCATACGGCTAAGCCGTTGTTCCCTGACGGGGTCTTGAGTTACCGGCAAAGCCTCAAGCACCTGCTCGGCAGCGACCGGGTTGTTGCAAACCAGGATCATGTCGCAACCGGCCAGTTGAGCCAGTCTGGCGCGTTCCGGGAAGTCGCCGACCGACGCCGCGCCTTCCATGCTCAAGTCGTCGCTGAACACGGTGCCGTTGAAGTTCAATTCCTTGCGTAAAATCTGCTGTATCCAGAACGGCGAAAAACCGGCCGGATTCGGGTCGACTTTTGGATAGACTACATGCGCAGGCATGATGCCTTCCAGGCCTTCCTCGATCAGTTGTTTAAAGGGTACCAGGTCTTTTGCCCTGATGCTGTCCAGGTCTCTCTCGTCAATTGGCAGGGTCAGATGTGAGTCTAAAGCTACTGCGCCGTGTCCGGGAAAATGCTTGCCGGTTGCGGCCATGCCTGCTTCATTCATGCCTTTTCTAAATAAGCTTGAAAGGCGTGTGGCAAGGGCCGGATCGGTTGAAAACGAACGGTTGCCGATGATTTCACTCACGCCGCAATCAATATCAAGGACCGGCGCAAAGCTGAAATCAACGCCGACAGCCAGTAATTCGGCAGCCATCAGCCAGCCTGCCGATTCTGCCAGCTCCGGGCTTTGTGCATAGCTGTCCGCAGACGGCAAACGGGTGAAACCGTGTCGGAAGCGTTGCACTCTGCCGCCTTCCTGATCGACAGCGATCAGTATATTGCCATTACGCGCTGCGCGAATTTGATTAATCAACTCGGTAACTTGCTCGGGATCTTGATAATTGCGCGAAAAAAGAATGACCGCCCCGGTATTGGGATGATTGATTTTTTCTTTTTCGTCTTGTGCCAGGGTTAAGCCTGCAACGTCCAGCATTATCGGGCCGATGGGGGGATTAATTGTCATTACCTTGTCAGTATTGGATTTGTTTTAAAATTGATAGGGTTGGCCTTATACTAGACCATTATTTTCCAGTTACACGGAGTCTGTTATGCGGTTATTAGTTGTGATATTAAGTCTTCTGTTCATGTCCGCTGCTGTTGCGAATGAAGGAGCCAAAGAATCGGAAGCAGAAGCCGGCGTAAAGTATCTGGAAATGACTCCTAAGTTTACCGTTAATTTGGCGGAACCAAAAAAGTTTTTGCTGATAAATGTTCAATTATTGGTTGAAGGTGCCGGCACTATCGCGGCGGTAAAAAAGCACATGCCCGCATTAAGGCACGAATTGATCATGCTCTACAGCGGTAGGCCGTCTGAAGGACTGCAAACGATGGAACAGCGCGAAGCTTTGCGGCAGGAAACGACAGATGTTATTCGTAAGACGCTGGCAAAGATGGAGGAAGGTGACAAAGGCCACGGTGAACCCGCTGAGAAAGAGCATTCCGAAGAGGATAAGGCCGAGCATGCCGGGGGATTTAAAGAGGCTTATTTTACTGAGTTCTTAGTTGATTAAGATATTTAAAGCATGAGGGCTTGTGCCTGTTTTACATGCCCAGCTGGGCTTTAACGCGAGCTATGTTGTCTGCAATCTGCCGGTCTGTGTAAGGCTCGGCAGCGAATTTTCCCCAGACCGGCGCCGGCCAGGCTTTATCAGTCTGATAGCGGACTATATGGTGGATATGCAGTTGCGGGACCATATTGCCTATTGCGGCAATATTCATTTTGTCCGCTTTATAAAGCGCCGCCAGATTTTCGGCAAGATTGCTCGATTCTTCCGCCAGTAATTCACGCTCAGCTTTACTCAGCTGGTAAATTTCCTGCAAGTCCGCTCGTTCCGGAACCAATATAAACCAGGGATATTGGTTGTCATTCATCATTAATAATCGACACAGCTCAAAACGGCCAACGGCTATGCAATCCTGTTTCAGGCGAGGGTGTAGCTGAAATGTCATGAGCAGGGTTATCCTAAAAAAACTAAAGGCGGAGCTTGAAGGTGGTTGGATTCGATCAGTTTAACTTAATATTCTGACTGAATATTAAATATTATTTCAAGCGTTCCCAATCAAACCAGCAAATTGGAAGCAAATGCGTATGGCTTTTGGTTATGTCGCAGTTCTGAACATTATTTTCCATAACTTGAACGTTAGCTTGACAAAATTTATGCCGGAGGCGAGCACAAACGTTGGCAACTTTGTCAGATCGCGGACAGTGATTGCCTGTAGGCTTATCTAGGTGAGGTAGAAGAACAGAAGTGCTATTCGGTTAATGATTTTTCAATAATCACCAAGGTAAAAAGCATGTCTTGCCTTAATTTACCAAGGCTGGAATGCAGCTCAATGAAGTTGGGTATTAGTTCCTGATTTAGGAGAGCTTATAATAATCAGTGGCTTATCTATAGGAGGTCGTGTTTTGATTTATAGCGACCATAAAAAAAGCCCGGACTCACTAGTGAGTCCGGGCTTTACCCGCCAAGATGTTCTTCTTGTAATTGAACTTGGCGACCATTCCTCCTCAGAAATTGGTAGGTTTATTCTATAGTGCAGATTTGGAATAAAACATAGGTACCATTACTTATAGAAATAATTTCCATTTTTCGCCGGTCATAATCACAGGCTCAAATTGCCAGTTGATGACGCCGTGCAAGATAGAGTAACTCTTGTTTGGTTCGATTATTATCGGCTGATTTTTTAGGCGGGGTGATCTGAACGAGAGTCAGTGCAACTTGCTTGCTGAGACTGGAATAGAAAAAAGAGAATTTTTCATATTCGTTACAAGCTGATGATATGTATGTGATTAAAAGCCTTATATTGTTTTAGGTTTTGAGCAGATGTTGAGATGCTCAATAACTTCAGCCATTTCAGGGGCACTGGTGTGGGTTTAGCAAAAAGAACGCCCTTCTATTCATGAAGGGCATTATCAAATGGCCCAGGAAGGGCCCGTGACCCGGGGAGGGTCGATAGGGAGCATGTACGCTTTGGAAAGATCCAAAACGTGCGATGAAGTATTTCTTATTTGCCAGCCATAATAAATCAGTACCGTTACGTATTTCGGCTGTTCCATAGACCTCAACATTCATGTTGGGGCGAACGAAGCTAGTGATTACGAGGTTTTTGCTCTTGGATTCTATTTTCAGTTAACCGGTACCCTACCTAATCCTCTTGATCGCTTAATCTGCGTTTCCGGATATTTTTGGGTTGATCTTCAGTACACACGCTGGGCGTCTGCATTATATGCTCAAGATCTTCTATCAAACCGACAAGACAAACTCCATTATCATCTCGGACGTCTTTCAAGAAGTTGATGGTCATTTCCAGCACTGATTCATTGATTAGCTTCATTTTAACCTCATAAATAAAGTTAATTGCGAATGTCGCATTCTATGTAAGAACTCAAGAGAATCAATTAGTAAGATTAACTAGTAGCGACATAAGTATTCGTACATATCCTCAAACGCTAAGTTAACGATTAAGCTATATCACCGTCCATTGATGATAATTAGAACCCTAAAGAGGAACAAAAAAGTAGTTTTACTTCTCTTTCGGTTTTAAACCCTTCATCTGCGTTTTGAAGCTTTTTGTGATTATTTTTGTGAGTAGAATTATTATGACAGCACATATTGAATTTACTTCAGAAACATTAGGAATTTTAAAAAAGGAAAGACACGTCCACCCCGTTCCGCTAGTTCGTCGACGTCTACAAGCCCTGTGGCTAAAAAGTCGCGGCTTGTCTAATCATAAGATTGCTTTATTGGTAGGCATTTGTGAAACTACTTTACGTGATTATTTTCAGTTATATCAACAAAACGGCGTGGAAGGTTTAAAAAACCTTTATTTTTGTTTCGGATAAAGCTGAATCAATGTTTGCGCTGACCGATAAGCTCGCGGCGCAAATTTGAGCCTTTGATTAAGGCTTTCAACTGAGCATTTCTTCAAACGTAAACACAGGCGATTTTCAAGAGCTAGGGTAATACGAAGCAGTTTTTTTGATCGTATTACCCTGTGAAGGATTAGGGAATCAAACTGTGTAAAACAAAACTATCAAGGCCGGGTAACACCGGCTTTTTTGTGCACGTGTTTTCCCAAACAATCTCGTGGTGTATCATGTAAGCACGCTAAAAAGCGAGTGGTGAACTTTAATTCACTGCTTAGCGTGTCATCTAAAACAATAGCTTATATTAATTCTGACTGAAAAATACAACAATAACAGGAGGATGGTTTTATGTCTGCCCAAGCCATTTCAGCTCAAGATATAACTGATGATAACCAACTGACCGTCTCGTTCCGACTGTTGTTGGGGCTGTATGCAATTATTCCCTTGTGCTTATTGTTGCAGTTGTTTGATGGTTGGTTTTGGCAGGGCTTTTTACAGCAGAATTTGCCAAGTAATCCGAAACACTTTTTATTGTTTCAAGTCGTTTTTGGAACGCCGCATATTGTCGCCAGTTCCATCTTGCTGGTGAGCAATACCGAATACCTGAAATTGTATAAGCTGAAAATCATTTTGATGACGGCGGCCATTATCGTGGTTTTCGGTGTCGGCAGCCTGTTTATTCCCTATAAAGCGCTTTACGTGACGGTAGCGGCCTGGACCGTATATCACGTGCTTAAACAACAACTGGGCGTGGGGCGTAGCTTATACCGTCTGCCCGATTGGGTTTTTTATCTGCTGCTGTGGATGAGTGTAACGGCGGGCATCTTTATTTATATTGGAATATTTATGAAGAACAGCCTGGATGTGCAACTGCTGGATTGGGTAAAACTGGTTGCGGGTGGTTTGTGCGTAGGATTGGTCTGTATCGCTCTGCTGTGCGAGCGCTATCTGACCACGCAATTCGGCCGGTATTTTCTGTGGTTTAATGTTTTATTGGTATTAAGCAGTTTCTATCTATTTATTCAGCAGTATTACTTTCTCGCAATCTTGATACCAAGGCTGGTGCATGACGTGACGGCCTATATTTTCTATGTGGTTCACGATTACAACAAACATCATCGGCAACCGCAGAATTTTATGTACCGCTATGCGGCGCGCTGCCATTTGCCTGTGTTTATCGTGTTGCCCTTATGTTCCATTGCGCTGGCGTTTGTGCTGCAGTCTTACGGCGATAGTGCGATCAACGCTATAACCGAGCTCTTTTTCGGTGTGGAGATTCGTAAAGCGATTACCCTGGGTTTACTGGGTTATCTGGCGTTGATGCATTACTACACCGAGGCTTTCACCTGGAAGCAGGGCTCGCCTTATCGGCGCTTTATCGGGTTCTCGAAATAGCAGTAATGACACAGGGATGATACAGGTTGTTATGATCTTTACGGATTTATTCGTCAGCCTGAGATATTGGCTTACATAGCCCCCTAACTGCATCTTCGGTATGGAAAAATACCCTGCCGGGTTGCAGTTGCCTGAGAAAATCGGTTTTTTCAAGCTTATCGAGTACCGGGCCTTTCGCTTCCGAAATATGCAAGGTCGTTTTTGAGGCTTGCAAAGTACGGTTCAGTTTTTCCAGTTCCTCCAGCGCCGTGGCGTCTATATCGCTAATCGAGGTAAAAATAAGCACAATATGTTTGATGCCCGGCTGCTGTCTTAACTTGGCGTTGATAAACTCTTCGATATAATTGATATTGGCAAAAGTGATGCTTTCATCAATACGCAACAACAGCAGGTGAGGCCAGGTTTCCACATTATGACGTTTGATATTGCGGTAATGCTCAGTGCCGGGTATGCGCCCGACCACGGCAATATGAGGCTGGCTGGTTTTGCGCAAGTGGCTGACCAGAGTCAGGATAATGCCCAGCGTGATGCCTTCTTCAATGCCGTAGACTAAAACCCCCAGTAAAGTGGCAATTTCGGCGATGCCATCGCCGCGGTCATAACGCCAAGTGTGCGCAATGTCGTTCAGTTTTACCAATGGCGTGATGGCGACCAGAATGATTGCAGCCAGCGCCGCTTTGGGGATGTTTTCAAACCACGGGCTAAAGAAGACGACTGCCAGCGCAAGAATAGCGGCGGCGATCAGCATGGCCATTTGAGTACGCGCGCCGGCAGCAAAATTTACCATAGTGCGGCTAAATCCACCGGCTACCGGCATCCCGCCGGAAATGGCGGCAGCCAGATTGGCGGCACCCAGCGCAATTAATTCTTGATTAGAGATGATTTTTTCGCCTCTGAAATTGGCGGTAACCTTGGCAATGGCAACGCTTTCCACATAGGCAATCAAAGCGATAAAGCCGGAATAGGGTAGTAATATGTACCATTTTTCGGCAGGGGAAAAATCAAGGATTAACTCAGGGAAACCCGATGGAACCTTGCCTACAACAGGCACACTCTGTCGGCCTGCCAGATCAAAGTAACCGACGGCCAAGGTTGCCAGCATAATGGTTAATAACGGCCCGCATTTGCTGATCGCAGTGATTAGAGAAGCTTGCATGCCGATTTTTTTTAGCATGAAAACCAGTGGCTTGCTGAAAAATACCAGTAGGCCGATCGCGCTCAGGCCGATTAACAAAGTAGCCGGCACGATGCCTGAAAGATATTGGCTGTAGTAGGCAACATCAAAGTCGCAAGTAGGGGTTTTTAAGCCGAACAACTGCGGTAATTGGCTGCCGATAATCAACAGTGAGGCGCCGCTGGTAAAGCCGGTGAGCACCGGATGGCTGATAAAATTGACCAGTCCGCCCATGCGAAACAGAGCCATCAGCAACATAATAAGCCCGCTTTCCGCCGACAGAATCAGGGCGCTTTGCACAGGGTTGCCCAACACGCTGACTTCCGGCGCGCTCAGGGCGCTGGCAATCATAATCGCGGCAATCGAAACCGGTCCCACCGACAGGGTGCGACTGGTGCCCAGCAGCGCATACAGCACCGGCGGCAGGATGCTGGCGTAGAGCCCAAGTTGCGGCGGCAAACCGGCCAGGATCGCGTAGGCAATCCCTTGTGGGACCAGCAAAATCGCGGTAATGACGCCGGCGAACAAATCGCTGTTGAATTCCTGGCGAGTGTAGGATTTTAGCCACTCCACAATCGGAAATAACTGTGTTAAACGTGAATTATTGGGCATGGTGAAGAGAAAAGCGAAAGGACAGGGTAAAAAAAGGCGAAAGGTATAAAAATGCAAAGAGAGTTTTTGCCTTTCGCCTAATAATTTATTCGTCTTTCATAAACCGTTTGGCATAGCATTCCAAATGAGGAATATCGATACGGTAGCCTTTGAGCATCAAATGCCAGTACAGCCAAGGAAAGCCTGTGGTTTTGCCCCACCACCAGATAGAACGGGGTTTTCTTGGATCCAGCAAAGGGAAAGAGGGTGTTACCTTGCCATCATAGGCAAACTCAGCCAGCATCACTTTACCTAATGAGGTGGTCAATGGGCATGAGCCGTAGCCGTCATAGCCTCCTTGGACATCCTTGCTGTTCTTCAGGCTAAGAATATTGTCAACCACGACCGGAACCTGCTTGCGCACCGCTGCGGCGGTTTTAGCATTAGGTGTCGATCCGGCATCGCCCAGACCGAAAATATTGCCGTATTTAGTATGCTGCAGGGTGTTAGGATTGACATCAACCCAGCCGGCGGCATTGGCTAGAGGGCTTTTTTTAATGAAATCCGGCGCGCTTTGTGGTGGCGTGACATGAATCATATCGAACGCTTTGGTAACCCGCTGCTTGTTGCCTTCGATGTCGGTGGTTTCGAAAGTGGCGATTTTAGCCGGGCCGTCGATCGCGACCAGATTATGGTTGAAATTGGTTTTAATGCCGTACTCAGCAACGACTTTGCTTAATGCTTTGGCGAAAAACGGTACGCCGAACAGGGCTGGGCCGGCATTGAAAAATTCAATATTGAATTTGTCCAGCGTGCCTCTTTTACGGAAGCGGTCCGCCGCCAGGTACATGATTTTTTGCGGCGCACCAGCACATTTGATCGGCATCGGCGGCTGGGTGAACAGTGCGGTGCCTTCCTTAATATTCTGGATACATTCCCAGGTGTATTCCACGGTCTCGGCGGAATAATTGCTGCACACATTGTTCTTGTTCAGCGTTTCTTTCAAGCCTTCAATCTTTTCCCAATCCAGTTGTAAGCCGGGGCAGACGACCAGATAATCATAACTGACGGTATCGCCGGAGCGTAAGCTGACGCTGTTGTCGTCCGGTTGAAAAGTTTCCGCGTAATCCTTGATCCAAGTGACAGATGGGTGAATCAAGTCGGCTTCGTTGCGGACGGTTTCTTTTAAGGTATACGCGCCGCCGCCGACAATGGTGAAGCCCGGCTGGTAGTAGTGGACTTCAGACGGTTCAACGATGGCGATATCAATATCGGCATTCTGGCGGCGCATGTTGTTGGCGACAGAAACGCCGGCGGCGCCTCCGCCGATGATTAGTACGGTATGGTGTTTGTTTGACATAAATTCCTCATAATTCGTAGTTAGTGGAAAGTTTCGGTACACGGCAAAAGTGGACGGCAGCACATACTTTGCCATATACCCATTTTCTCTTTATAGGGTAGTGTCCTATGACGTTTGGCTTTTTTTCCAAGCCTCAAATCCGCCGGCCATAGACAGAACATTAGTGTAACCCAATTGCTGCATGGTCTGCGCAGCCAATGCCGAGCGGTTGCCCAAGCGGCAATATATGAGTACCGCTTTCGATTTGTCGGCCAGTTCTGGCATGTTGCCGATTTTGAATTCCAGCATGCCACGCGGTACCAATAATGCCCCGTCAACGTGTCCGGCGGCATATTCGCTCTCTTCGCGGGTATCGATAAGCACGATATTGTCTTCCGCAAGCAGTTGTTTCGCTTTGGCGACATCGATTTCAACAATTTGTTGCTTAGCGGCTGCCACCAAATCTTCGGTTTTGGTAGTAGCGCGAACAGGCGGCGTTGCGTCCCTGAGCGCTACAGCATCCTGGCGCTCATTTTCATCCAAACCGCAATACCGGTTGGCGGGCACTGCCTCGTCAATTAACCGGGGCTTGGGTAAGTTCAGGTTGTTCATAATCTCGATAAACTGCTCGCGGGTTTTGCCTGCCAGCCGCGCGTTGCTGGTGCGTTCCTGCATGATGCAACTCACCCAGCGCTGTTGATAGTCGTGGCCCGGATAGACCAGCGTTTCACCCGGCAGCGTAAACAAGCGTTGGGTAATGCAATCATAAAGAGCTCCGGCATCGCCGCCCTGGAAGTCGGTGCGTCCGCAACCGCCTATTAATAAAGAGTCGCCGGTAAACAAACGGTCGCGCCATAAAAAAGAAACACTGCCGCGAGTATGCCCCGGTGTGGCGATGACCTTGATTTGTTCGTTGCCGGCAAATTTAAAAATATCGCCGTCCTGCATCTGAATGTCGGCGTTTTCCGCGCCGCACAGTCCGCTGACCGCTGTTTGGGCTCCCAAACGTTGGCGCAGCAAGCCGCTTGCGGTGATATGGTCGGCATGAACATGGGTTTCCAGAGAATATTTCAGTTGCAGTCCGTGTGCTGCCAGCAGCTCAATATACTCGTCGATATGGGTATTAACCGGATCAATGAGGATGGCGTCTTTACTGACTGGATCAGCAATTAAATAGGTGTAAGTCCAGGTTTCCTGGTCGAATAATTGTTTGAACAGCATGATGACTCTCCGGTTTTGGTTGTTTGATATTTATGCTTAAAGCAAAGCCCGTGCCAAAAAGTTAAAATTAAAGACAAGTAGCAGAATCTAGGCTTTTTGATCTTGAATTTTGCTGCTTGTGTCTTGTAAATGTTTCATGTATTGTTTCAGTGAAACATTTATTTGATTCAGTGAGACATTTGTGAAACAAACGAAACAGCTTTCCGAATCCTTATCCGTCTGGCTGGCACAGCAGTCGTTACAGTCGTTATTTTTAAAACTGCTAGCTCTATGCGATGTTGCAGCTCTGTACATCGTTGACCGTAATCAACAGGTTATTTATTGGAGCCGGGGCGCGGAGCAGTTATCCGGATTGTACGCCAAAGATGTTACAGAAAAACCCTGTAAGCAAGAATATGCCATTACTGATAGCGACGACCATAAAAAGCAACTTATAACAATATTTCAAACTGATGGCGGTAAAGTTGAGCTGGAAAAAATTACCCAGATTTTGCATGATCAGCAAGGTGCTTTTGCTGGCGGCCTGGGGCTGCTGCTACCTGTTCCGGAGCGTTCGGCAAACATGGCTTTGTCGAAAGTCTCAAGAGAAGCTTCTGAACCTGGAAAACAGGGTTTTCATGGCCTATTAAGCCGCTCACCAGCCATGCAGGCGGTTTTTCAGATTATTCAAAATGCCGCAGAAACAGATGTCACGGTCTTAGTAAGAGGGGAGAGCGGTTCCGGCAAAGAGTTGGTTGCCAAGGCCATCCACGATCTGAGCGTCCGGCGCAAGGCGCCTTTTCTGGCAATCAATTGCGCGGCTTTGTCCAGTAGTCTGCTGGACAGCGAGTTGTTCGGGCATGTGCGCGGCGCGTTTACCGGTGCGATCAAGGATCATAGCGGCGTGTTTCAGCGTGCGCACGGCGGAACGCTGTTTCTTGATGAAGTGGCCGAATTGCCGCTTGAATTGCAGGCCAAACTGCTCCGGGTTCTACAGGAAAGGAACTATATTCCAGTAGGCGGCGACCGGTCGATTGACGTCGATGTGCGCATTGTCGCCGCGACCCATCGTTCGTTAAGAGAGGAAGTAAAAATGGGGCGATTCCGCGAGGACCTGATGTACCGGCTCAGGGTCGTGCCCATTTTTATTCCGCCGTTACGGGATCGTAGAGAAGATATAGGGTTGCTTATCTGGCATTTTATTCAAGAACATAATGCCGCCCATTTCAGGAAAATAGAAAAAATCGATCCGCAGGCTATGCGGGCTTTGTTGGACTATGCGTGGCCGGGTAATATCAGGGAGCTACAAAATGTTGTGGAATATGCTTTTGCGGTAGGCAGAGGGACAACCTTGCGCTGCTCTGAGCTACCTCCTGAGTTTAGGGAATCCCGTGCCATTGAGCCGCAACCCGTGCAGAACTCGCCACTATCAGCGGCAGAGGAATCTGCCGCTATCCGCCAAGCGCTGGAGCAGAGCAATGGCATGGTTACCCAGGCTGCCCGCTCGCTGGGCATGAGCAGGGCAACATTCTGGCGCAAACGTAAAATTTACGGGATTTAACGCGGGCCGAAATTATGAATGTCGACATGGTTCCCACATCAGGCCATCCATAGCCTATGCAATATCCGTATTCGCCGTAGCCATGCCGACTACGCGGGCGCTTAAATGATGAGTAGAAAGTTTAGTTTTTAGCAACCGTCCGGTTTTTATTCCTGATCCACTCGCTCCATGATCCTGCATAAAGCTTGGAACCGGTTAATCCGGCATATTCCATCGCCAACAAATTATGGCAGGCGGTTACGCCGGAGCCGCAATAATGAACCACTTGTTCGGGCGCAGTTGTACCTATAAGTCGTTTAAATTGTTCGCGCAATTTTTCCGTCGATAAAAACAAACCATTGCTGTCCAGATTTAATTGAAAGGCTCGGTTTAATGCACCGGGTATATGGCCAGCAACGGGGTCGATCGGTTCTTGTTCGCCGCGATAGCGCTCAGGGGTTCTGGCATCGATCAGGCAAATGGCTTTTTGAGCTAAATTGTTTTCCACTTGTACGGCATTAAGCCATGCTGACTCATCCAGATATGCTCTGAATGTGGATGGCTTAATGGTGGGCAAGGTTGTGGTGACGGGGAGGCCTTGTTTTTGCCATTGCTTGATGCCCCCATTCAATACGGCGACCTTATCATGCCCCATACTTTTTAGTAACCACCACAGTCGACCTGCAAAAGCGCCGCCGGCATCATCATAAGCAGCTACTTGGCTAGTATTAGTTATGCCCCAGTCGCCGAGTTTTTTTGCCAATAAAGCAAAGTTCGGCAACGGATGGCGTCCGGTAAAATCGGTGATTGCCGAGGACAAGTCTTTATCCAGATGGGCATAGCGGGCATTGGGGATGTGTCCGTGTCGATAGGCTTTGGCACCGGCTTCTGTATCTGCTAGTGAAAAGCGGCAGTCAACGATGACCCAGTTGGGGTTGTTAAGTTGTTGGTTAAGTGTGTCTGTAGAAATGAGTGTGGTGTAGGTCATGTTTTATACCGTTAAGATGATTTTGCCGATGTGCTGGCTGCTTTCCATAAGTTGATGGGCTAAGGCGGCATCGGTAAGTGCAAAAGTTGAATGTATAATCGGTTTAATCTGGCCGGATGTTAATAAAGGCCAGACTTTTTCAAGCAACTTATCTGCGATTGCTTTTTTAAAGACATCGTTCCGGGCTCTTAAGGTCGAGCCGGTGATGGTGAGCCGTTTAAGCATGACAGGCACTAGGTTTATTTCGGCTTTCGGGCCGTTTTGAACGGCGATTTGCACCAGTCGGGCATCGTCAGCCATGCATTTTAGATTGCGCGGAAAATAGTCGCCGCCGATCATATCCAGAATAACGTCGACGCCTTTATTGCCGGTAACGCGCATTACTTCCTCAACAAAATCCTGCTCTTTATAGTTGATGGTCGCATCGGCACCCAGTTGCAGGCAAAATTCGCATTTAGCCTTTGAGCCGGCGGTGATGATAACGTTGGCGTTAAAGGTTTTGGCCAGTTGTATGGCCGTCGTGCCTATGCCGCTGGTGCCTCCATGTACTAATAGCGTTTCTCCGGGCTGTAAATGGGCGCGGTCGAAAACATTGCTCCATACGGTAAAGAAAGTTTCCGGTAATGCAGCGGCCTGGGTAAAGGACAGACCTTCAGGTACGGGCAGGCATAGCGCGGCCGCGGCAAGGCAATATTCGGCGTAACCGCCGCCAGTTACCAGCGCGCAGACTCTGTCACCTATATTTAAATGGTTGATATTGTCGCCTAGCGCTTGAATGATGCCTGCGACTTCAAGCCCCGGAATATCAGATGCGCCGGACGGGGGCGGATACAGGTCTTTACGTTGCATCACATCGGGCCGGCTAACGCCTGCGGCAGCGACCTTGATTAATACCTGGTTAGCGGATGGCGTTGGCATCTCGCGCCTGACTGGTTTTAACGCTCCGTTTTCTATTTCAATAGCAATCATTTGTCCGGGAAACGGCATAGGTACAACATCGTCAATTATCCAAGTTGCGGTTATTATATGCCCCAGTTATTTTCATAAACAATGTGTGGGTAGGATAAAGCAGATGATTCGTGCAGGTATTGTGGGCGGAACCGGATACACCGGTGTTGAGCTATTGCGGATTTTAGCGTTGCATGTGGACGTTGAAGTGTCGGTCGTCACTTCGCGCGCCGATGCGGGAGTTAGGGTGGATGCGCTTTATCCCAGCCTGCGCGGTGCTATCAAGGCGGTATTTAGCCTGCCCGAAGTTGAAACTTTGGCCGAGTGCGATGTGGTGTTTTTTGCGACTCCGAATGGCACTGCGATGCTGATGGCAGAGCAGTTGTTGGCGCGTGGCGTTAAGGTGATCGATCTTTCGGCGGATTTCAGGTTGAAAGATGCCAAGGACTGGGGCAAGTGGTACGGCATGGAACATGCGTGCCCCGATTTAATCGCCGAGGCGGTTTATGGCTTGCCGGAAGTGAATCGCGAGGCGATTAAAAAAGCTAATTTAATCGCCTGTCCAGGCTGCTATCCAACAGCCGTGCAGCTGGGTTTTTTACCGTTGCTTGAGAACGACTTGGTCGATGCTAATCATTTGATTGCCGATGTTAAGTCCGGTGTCAGCGGGGCAGGGCGCAAAGCGGAGCTGGCGACGTTAATGAGTGAAACCGGTGAGAGCTTTAAGGCTTATGCCGTCGGCGGTCATAGGCATCTACCGGAAATCAGGCAAGGGCTTGAGCTTGTCTCCGGAAAATCGGTCGGGTTAACCTTCGTGCCGCATCTAACGCCGATGATTCGTGGCATACACGCCACATTATACGGCCAAGCGCATGGAAGTCTGGATACCGTGCAGGCTTTGTATGAAAAAAGATACGCTGATGAGGCGTTTGTTGACGTATTGCCGCAAGGTTCGCATCCAGATACTCGGAATGTGCGGGGCAGCAATAATTGCCAGATTTCGATTCACCAGCCGCAGGGCGGTCAAACCATCGTAGTGCTGTCGGTGATTGATAACCTGGTTAAAGGCGCGGCGGGGCAGGCTGTGCAAAATATGAATCTGATGTTCGGGCTAAAGGAAGACGCGGGATTAAAGACGATTGCGCTTTATCCATAAGTGTCAAAGAAGCAGTTGAATATCCATTCATAATTGTTGACTAAAAAGCTAGGTATAGTCATAATTTCTTCCAACTTCATTTTTATAGTGTTACATGTATGTCTAATCCAATCGTTTTTACCGACAGCGCTGCCTCCAAGGTGGGTGAATTAATTGCCGAGGAAGGCAATGATAATCTGAAACTGAGGGTTTATGTTTCAGGCGGCGGCTGTTCGGGATTTCAATATGGCTTTACTTTTGATGAAGAAGTCAATGAAGATGATACTTGCGTTGAAAACGGCGGTGTCACAGTATTGATCGACTCGATGAGTATTCAATATTTAACCGGCGCTGAAATCGACTATAAAGAAGATTTGTCGGGCGCCCAGTTCGTTATCCGTAATCCTAACGCGACCACTACCTGCGGTTGCGGATCGTCATTTTCAGCATAGCTGATTTATAGTCCTCCCCTCCTTGACGGGCGACAGGAGTTACCTACAGGGATGTAGGTGCTTAGCGTCAGCAGGAGCGGAAGCTGCGTCCTTTTTGTTTCCTTGATAAATTCCCCCAAGAATAACAGAGTCAATCGCTCCTGTGACTTCTTTAAGATTGCCCGGTAGATGGTTTAACGTTTGTCTGGCTAACCATGCGAAAGCTACGGCCTCAACATGATCGGGATGAAGGCCATACTGCTCAGTTGATTCAACCGGACAGCTTATGTTTTGCTGGATGAGCTCCAATAAATAGTCATTATGAATGCCGCCGCCGCAGATCAATATGTGCTCAGTAGCCGGTGCATGCTCTTTGATGGCATCGCAAATTGTTATTGCCGTTAAAAAACACAGACTGGCCTGTATGTCTTCAGGTTTGAAGCTGAAGGCGTCGAAGTACTGATAAATCCAGGGAAGCGAAAAATATTCTTTGCCGGTGCTTTTTGGTGGGGCGGAGTTGAAATAAGCGTCTTGTTTTAAAAGTTCCACCAAGTCGTGGTCAATTTTTCCGGTTTTAGCCCAAGCTCCGTTTTTATCATACGGCAGGTTCCGGTGCAGTTTGATCCAGAGATCCATTAAGGTGTTGCCGGGACCGGTATCAAAGCCGATGACAGCAGAGGGCTGATGTTTAGGCAAAACGGTAATATTGGCTATGCCGCCGATATTTACAATACAGCGATGTTCATCCGGATGCTGGAAGACGGCTTGATGGAACGCCGGAACCAGCGGTGCGCCTTGACCTTTAGCTGCAATATCCCGCCGCCTGAAATCAGCTACGGTAGTAATGCCGGTAAGTTCGGCAATCACGTTGGGATCGCCAATTTGCAGGGAAAAAGGGAATTTAATTTCGGGCGCATGGTAAACGGTTAGTCCATGGCTACCGATGGCTTTGACTGATGACATGGGAATATCAGTTTTAGCAAGCAAGGTATTAACAATATCTGCAAACAAGTAGCCAAGGCGGGCATCCATAGCGCCGTATTCCTTGAGCGAGATTAGCGCATCAGGCTTGCTGAGCCGTTGGATGGCGCTTCGAATGTCCTCAGGGAAAGGCAGGTATTCAAAACTGACAAGCTGGACTTTGTTGTCTTTAAAATCAACAAGAGCCGCGTCAATGCCATCCAGGCTGGTTCCGGACATGAGTCCAATATAAAACTCTGGCATTGCTCTAATTAATCGTAATTAGAAGGTTGTGCTGATGATGGAGGTAGGGCAATATCGGGAGCAATTGCCGGAGGGGTTTTAGCTAGTAGACTTTTGGCTTTGGCCTGATTAAGTTGTGCAATGTAAGTCTGGGTTTGGGTTCTGAAGTCAGCCAGTAATTCACCGCTGATAGGTAGCGAGTGCGGTATTTTGACCGTCTCCGGATTGCGATAAACTCCATCGACGTGGAATTCGTAATGCAAATGTGGGCCGGTAGCCAGACCGCTTTGGCCAACATAGCCGATAACATCGCCTTGCTTGACATGACTGCCAACCGTTAAGCCTTTCATAAAACCGGACATATGTGCATAAAGCGTTTCATAGTGGTCGTTATGTTCAATAATGACGACTTGTCCATAAGCACCATTGCGACCGCAAAAGGTAACGGTGCCATCTCCGGTTGTTTTTACAGGTGTTCCGGTTCTTGCTGCATAGTCGATACCTTTATGAGCACGAATTCTATTAAGAATGGGGTGTTTGCGGTGCGGGTCAAAAGGTGAACTTATCTTTATAAAATCGACCGGCGCACTTAAAAAAGCTCTTTGCATGGATTGTCCATCAGGCGTGTAATAACTGGCATTGCCGGATTCATCTATATATCGGACTGCTGCATATGAGGAGCCCTGGTTAATAAACTCGGCGGCAATAATTTCATCAGTATCCGTTTCTTTGCCATTAACTATTTTTTTTCCATAAACAACTGTGAATTGGTCGCCAGGGCGTAAGTTGGTAGCAAAATCAATATCCCATGCAAAAATCTCGGTAAGTTGCAAAAGAAGTTCTTTAGATAGGTCGGCTTCGAGTCCATCCAGAAATAAGGAGGTTTCTATCGATACATGTGCAGTGTTAATTGTCGTCGGTTGTGGACGAGCAATTGAAATGGGGTGAAATTGACTGTCATTATTTGTGGAAACAACTGGATTTAATCCAATGTTGTCCAGGTTCAACCTAGTCCGGGTATTCCTATCGGATTTTCCATCATTAACGGGCTTTATAGATGTCGATTCGATCGACTTGGAAGAAATAACGGTACGTTTTCTGGCGGACTGATCAACAGGCTCAATAGTGTGCGCTATGTGATTCGATTTGGATGAGGCAATGGATTCTTTGTTGTGCTTTAGCTTGGTAGAAACGTTAGTTTGTTCTTTCTCAACAGGCTTGGTAGCTGTAATAGGTTGCTTATTGTTTTTTAGCTTAGTGGAAACGGTAGGCTGATTTCTAGTAACAGCTTTAGGTACTACAGCGGTTTCTTTGCCGACAGTTTGCTCGGCCGTAGCAATAGCATTATTTTTGCTGGCGGTTTTTGATGAAACTGGCTCTTTTTTATTGTTCGGCTTGGTTTTAACCGCAACAGCAAGTTTTTTATCACTAGGTATTGTGGGTTTTGAATGAGAAGTTGTGGCAGAAATAGTCTTGGTTGTTGTGTGTTTGCTTTCTGCTTTTGTCTGCGTGTGGCCGGTTATTGAAAAAGCTATGCTAATTCCAAAGAGCAAAGAGGTATAGATTCTATTTTTCACTAGGCTACGCTAAGTAATTGAAGTTAGATAAATCAGAAAATACTTAATAGATTCACAGTTTCATTTTAAGTGCTTTTACGTACTTTTACCAATTTTAGGCTGTATAAAAGTTTTATTCAACGCAGCTGGTTATTAATTCTATAATGAATAATTTGTACATATTTTGGAGAAAGAAATTGCAAGAGGACGTATTGGAACATCTTCTAAGAGGAACTGATGAAGTTTTAATCAAGCAGGAATTAATTAAAAAACTGGAAGAGGGGCGTCCCCTTCGGATTAAGGCGGGTTTTGATCCGACAGCTCCTGATCTGCATTTGGGGCATACGGTATTGATCAATAAACTGAAGCAATTTCAGGAGTTGGGGCATGAGGTGCTATTTCTGATTGGTGATTTTACCGGAATGATCGGTGACCCAACAGGCAAAAACGTAACGCGTAAGCCGTTGACTCGAGACGAAGTGATTGATAATGCAAGAACTTATGAAGAGCAGATATTTAAAATCCTGGATCCGGCTAGAACGTTGGTGATGTTTAATTCCAGCTGGATGAATGCAATGTCACCGGCTGATTTAATTCAGTTGGCTGCAAAGCATACCGTTGCCAGAATGCTGGAGCGAGATGATTTTAGCAAACGCTTTAAAGGCGGGCAGCCCATTGCGATACATGAATTTTTATACCCTTTAATCCAAGGTTATGACTCGGTGGCGATGAAGGCTGATGTGGAATTGGGCGGAACAGATCAGAAGTTTAACTTGCTGGTTGGGCGGCAGTTGCAAGAGGCTTTTGGGCAAAAGCCGCAAGTCGTGATGACGATGCCGATTTTAGAAGGGCTGGACGGTGTACAAAAAATGTCCAAGTCACTGAATAATTATGTGGGCATAGCTGATTCTGCGGATGACATGTTTGGTAAATTAATGTCCATATCTGATGAATTGATGTGGCGTTACTTCGAATTGTTAAGTTTTAGGCCTATGACTGAAATAAAGGCATGGGCAGAAGAATGCAGACAAGGGGCAAATCCGAGAAACTATAAAGTGAAGTTAGCTCAGGAAATTATTGAAAGATTTCATGATGCATCAGCTGCTGTCAAAGCGCTGGAAAATTTCGAAGCCAGGTTTCAGCGGGGCGCGATGCCTGATGAAATGGAAGAGCTGGAGTTAAAAGCTGACGGCGCGGGTTACGGAATAGCAAATTTACTAAAAGATGCCGGATTAACGGAGAGTACATCTGAGGCTATCCGTATGATAAAACAAGGAGCTGTAAAAATTGATGGAGAAAAAATTTCCGATCCAAAGCTGGATATCTCGGTAGGAAGTCAGCATGTTTATCAGGTAGGAAAACGAAAGTTTGCTCGAGTAGAAATAATTTCTTGACGCGGGCTGTAAAGGCTGTAGAATGCGCAGTTCTTTCGGGGCAGGCAGCCCCGGCAGCCTTGACCGGACGTCGAGGGCAGGAAATAAAGTGGACAGGGAGCTTGACAAACGGGTTGGACCGGTT
>DATBRD010000026.1:0-22701 GCA_036560465.1 Methylobacter sp. | reverse complement strand
TCACCCACATAATCTTCCAGTTGCTCAGGAAATAGGGTGACCTGGGTTCGGTCGGTACTTTGAATGAAGCGTTTCATTTGCACTCCCGGTTGATGGCCGTGAGCTTATGTTAACAGATGAGGCGTTTTTACACACCCTGGGAATGAATCAGCCCTGAGAACATGGTTGATCGGCATTCTGAAACATAAAATTGCTGATCATTATCGCGCAGTTGAAAAACAGCTTTCGATAGATGACCACTTCGGTGGCGATGAAAAAGATCCCAACGAAGCCATAGAACAACTGATCTTTGACAAAAAAGGCCATTGGATCGGTACGCCAGCAGAATGGAAACAACCGGATCATGCCTTGGAACAAAACGAGTTTTGGGATATTTTCGACTGGTGCTCAAAGAACTTACCCGAGCTACATGCTCGCGCATTTTTATTGAGGGAAATGGTCGGGCTTGAAACAGACGATATTTGCCAAGACATGAACATCAGCCACAGCGCTTGCCGCGTTTATTTGCACCGGGCACGGCTTGGTTTGCGTGAGTGCTTGGAGCAACGTTGGTTTAATACAAATGGGTCAATATGAAAACCTGTAAAGATACTAGTGAACTGTTGTCAGAAAGCATGGATCGTCGATTGACATGGCGGGAACGATGGGCAGTACGGACGCATATTTTTATGTGCCGTTCATGTCGGCGCTTTCAGCAACAACTGGATTTTTTGAGCAAGACGGCTGGGCGCTACACCCCGAAAGATTAGTCGACGCAGCGTAAATAATTCTATATGCAGCAGCTCGTATTTGAAATGCTCTGGCTCTTATAAAAAGGTAGGGTGCTTTAACGTCAAGCGCTATCAGTGCATCCAACTCATCAAGCATTACCTTTTCAAACGGTGAAAATAGTGCCGCGCCTGCATTGCTGACCGGAACATCGATATCCGGCCATAGCTCGGCAATATGCTTGGGCGGTTTCTGAAACCGCCGAAACATCCGACAAATCGGCTGCGATGTAATGCACCTTGCGATCGCTCATAGCCAAGAGCGCACATCCTCCAGTTTTTTCTCACTGCGGATGATGATGACGACATCGGCGCCATTTTCAACGAACGCCTTCGCTGCCCCCGTCGTTATCACCGCTCTTTTATTTTATAGCTGGGGCATTATCAGTCCACTCGGTAAGCCACCACCTGGTTTTCCATAAGCAGCGGGACAACAATCAGGTGTTTTTCAGGTATGTAGTAAAAATCGGCTGAACTCTTTTTGGATGGCAATGACTTTTCAATATGGCCGCTTTTATTGATCAGCAAAATCTCTCCTTTGAGAAAGTCGCTGACCAGCCATTTGTTCTTGGCATAGCGGGCAATGCCGTCCAAATTAAGCCACTGGCCTTCATGATCAAGCGTCTCGATCTGTTGGGTTTTCAGGGATATTTTTTTGATGTTTCCAGAGGTTTCCGTAGTGAAATCGTCCCTTGGATTCTGTCCCCAACTGGCCACATAAAGGTGAGTCTTATCCGCCCAGAGCCCATTGGGCGAATTCAGTTCGGGATTTTCCAGCCATATTTTCAGTTCGCCATCCTCCAAGGTGTAAATCCGGTTCCCAGTCCAATCCGATACAAAGACTTTTCCTTCTTTATTGATCGCGATACCGTTGAGCACCTTGGAATCGTTCGCCTCATAGCGAGCCACTAACTTTCCGCTGTCAACATTAATGACCACCAACTGCTTGACGTCGGCGACATAGAGCTTGTTGTTGTGCAGGGCAAGTCCTTTGGGTGAATGCAACCCGGTAATCCAGTCCACATTGATTAACTTGCCGTTGCCGTCAAGTAAACTGATGCTGCCATTTCCATCTTGTTCCATGACGCCGCCATTCACATTCGAGACATAGAATCGATCATGGGCGGCATCATATTCGGCCGATTCCGGCATTTTGAATCCTGAAGCGCTCCAAACCGGTTCATCAGCCAATGCCTGGCAAGTAAAAATCAATCCGGCCAAGGTATAAATGATTCTAGATAGTTGTCTCATTATAAAAATCTCATTGGTATTGGAAATTACACGGTGAAAAATCTTACTGCAAAAGAATGTCGGCTATGCCTTTCATATTCAATTTTTACCCAAGGTCTTGCACCTGCTTGTTCTGTGCATGAAGGACTTCTGAGCCTTCACTACCGGCCTGGGCGAATGCATTCAGCGGGCTAGTCGTAATGAGCGACCCAAGCGATGATGCAGCAAGTATAAACTTTCTTCTGGTAAAGGACATATTCACTTCACTGTTCCAATCTGATCACCGGAACTGCAAGATTTCTCCCGAGCTCGTGAAGCAAACATCGCACCGGATGGATGCTGTGGATGTTCCCGTAATCCTTAAACCACGTCCATACCTGGTCCGCGGATCAGTATTGTTCAGCTCTATACCCACCCGGTTTTGATTTTCGTTTAGCTCGGATAGAAGCTCCATGCATCGTCGGCATGACAGAAAAATTACCCGATGTTTGGGAGTATCGGCGAGAACATGTTTTTGAGCTTTTTTGCACAATCAATCATGTCCGGTTTCGGATCGACCAGACAATCCTGTTGTATTACACGATCAAAAGCGCACCGAGTAATGTCATACCCCAAGCTGCGGTAGCTCTCGAACTGGTCTTCGCCATAAAACTGGTCAGCGGTTGAATCATGAGGAAAGTCCTGATGAGCCAACTTGTACTGCATAACCGCGGTATTTTCTTGGCCATTCATCGAGGCTTTTATGTAAATTAATATCCCTTCCGATTTATCCTTATCCGATTCATTTTTATAAGTAATTTTGCCTACCGCACAACGGTTGTGACTCCAGGAGGGTTTTCCATGCGGTCGAATAGAGCTGACATCGATTTCGATCTTCGTCCCAAAATCGACCTCGCACATGCGTATCAAAGTCCCTAAACCTTCGAACTGAAATTTGGGATCACACTCTGCGTCGCTAATGATGATGACTTTGCATTTACGTTTGACCAGCTCATACGCGGCCAGATTCTCAAAGTGTCCGCCATCGGAAACCGATAAATAAGTTGATCGCTCATTAGCCAAACCGAACAGCTCCATCAGTAAATATTTCATGCTAAACCGTGGCGATGACCTATTGACGCAAGTCTCGCGCGGGTTCGGGAACCACCCGCCCAAACGCGCATTGAACAGCGTCATCAGGAATGCCGTGACGGGCGATGTGTGATAACCCATATTGGGACTGGCGGCGGCGCCGGATACCGCAATGGCCTGCCCCAAGGTCGGCTGGTAATGCTTATCGCTATATTTATTGGTGGCGGTGTATCCGATTTCTACGCCATTGACGGGCAGGCCTTTGCCTTTCATCCTATAACTGCTTCCGTAATAAAGCGGCGTGAAAGTGAAGATTGCACTGTGCCGGGTATGTAACTCTAAATCCTTGGATCCACCCAAATTCAGCGAACAATTTATAATATGCAAAGGGCCGTCAGATTCGGCCAAATCCGATAACGGCAGGTCGTCTTTATCATCAAATCCGGTAAAATTCTGTGGATTGCGTTCGGCTAACCGACGAGTTGCACCGAGATAGCAGCGTGCCAGCCTGTTGCGATAAAAAGCGTCCAAACTAAATTCGTTAATATCAACGCGCCACGTAAGCAGTAAAAATCCAATAAGGCATAATATGCCGACAATGAAAGCTACAGCAGGACTCACCCCGCAAACCGGCCTACCCTCGGCCCAGTCCCAGTGTCTGAATGCATCATTCAAAGGCTTAAGTGTAACCCACCCAGAATCCGACCAAATTCCAGCGCAATAGCTCTGGCTCATCCTCATAACAATAAAGTGCAATACGGTAGAAACTACAACCAGCAAACCTGCAATAAACACGAACGGCGCAATTTTCGCTACCAACTCTAGCATCTTGACGCTAATGTTATTGGCGGATGATCCCATAGTCGCACCTGACTTTCCGGCGAAAACACCGGCCAGGCTTGTACCTATCCAACTCCCGCCCAAAATGCCTTGCCACCATAAAGCCGAAGCATCGGCCACTCCTGGCCCGTAAACTGCGACAACAAGCACTACGGTTCCCCCGAAACCGTAAATTGCCAACCATGCGCCAAACCGGCTCCACCATTCCCGTATGCCTTCTCTTGTTTCTCGCCCCAATATACCTAGCAGCATAATAATCGTCAGCAAGAACGCGAAGCTCACAAGCAGCGGCGTCCAAACAAAAGCTTCAGCACGCGGGTTTAGCGGCTTATGGAGCAGCAGCATGATAACTGCAAGCAAACTGTACAATACCAGCATTGCCGGTAATGGCGTAACCAAGGCGATAACCAACCTTTCTAACAGCGATAATGCCTTCGAAGTTCGCGATTGCTCTTGGTTCCTCTCACTTCTTATGCAGCAGAATGAAAGTAAAAAAAGGGATGCAAACATAACTGTAAGCAGGAAGGGCCAATATTCCCAAGCTTGAGTGAAATAATCGCCGAATGAGTTCCAGCTAGCTATTAATTTTGACCTGCTTTGGTGCCAAAGGATCGCTGCCACAAAAAAACCGATAACCATCGTCGGTAACACGATGAGCCATTGGACCATTCCCTGAGTGTAATTCATGTTGAATTTGGAATTATCCAAACGGTTGAACAGCTTCATTGCTCCCGGAAGAACAAAGAAGCCGGCTTTAACCAATAAAAACGCTATAACCGCATCCACAACAAGAAAGCCCCTGGGGCTTCTGAGCTCGCTCTCGTAACGGAAAGGGTTAAAATTAAATCGGTAGGCAATAACGATAGCGGCTATTAGACAAACGACAGATAACAAAGACCAACTCCACCAAATACTGCTATCCAGGGATGAAATTTTGTCTCTATTAAGTCGCCAGTTGTTTCCGGCAATACCGGCAATACCCAAGATAGATAAAGCTATGATTAACCAACGCCAATTCCCGCCATCAGGCCACCATTCAAAAAGAGAAAACAATAAAAGCGGCGGCAGCAACAGCAATACCGCAATGCCAAGAATAACCGTCAGTTGTACCAGCAGGGTATTGCGCAGCCAAACGGCCGCCATTGTCCAAGTGTCGGCGCTAAAAAAGCCCACTTCGGGCGAAAGATAGTTGGAATAGCGGCGTAAATGCTTGATGGACTCATTCCATTCCGTACATCCTTTTTCCAGCCATCCGGATTTTCCGGAATCATCGGTTGTTCGTTTACAATTAGCGCTCAGCCATGCACCGATATAGCCGCCGCCGGATACTGTCGATAAATAATCGACTTTGTTGAGCAGATCACAGTCTTTCAGCGCTTCCAATACCCCTAACCCGAAGGAAGCGCTACGGATACCGCCCCCTGAAAACGCAAGGCCCACTAAGTCCTTAACGTCATTACTGTCAGTATTGTCTTGAGCTTTATTGTCATCCGGTTGATGTCGATTTCGACGCTTCTTAATCTTTGCAAGTTCGGTAGCTGATACGATGGCCCACTCCGGACAATCTGCGAATAACCTGTTCCATTCTTCATCGTTAGCCAATCGCTCGGCCCACTCCAGATTGCTGACGAAGGGTTCGAACAATTCCGGCTTACGCGCGAACAGTTTATCCCACCCTGGATTGCGTTCGAGTAAATCGGCCCATTTCTGCTGATTTGAACACGCCTTGTTAAGCTCATCTCCAGCCACTTTATTATCAGAAAATGAAGAATTTTTGCCGTTATTATTCATATTTCCTCCTCTACGCAAACTTAACTAGCCAATTTAGGGCCAATTCTTAGGTGTATAAGGACTTGGAGATGCATTCGGTTCGTGAATCACAAGTTTCCCCATCCGCTCATTGATGGACGGATGTCCAGTAACCCATGCTTTTGTGAAATCCCGTGGCTGTGTGCTCCCTGGAAGATTAAAAGGTGGATGGCGCCAAGGCTGGTGAGCAGTACCTAATGGATCAGGGCAAAAACCCTGACAGATGGGAGAGTTAAACTGAACTCCAACGTCTTGCAAATGCTTCGCCATCCACTGAAGAGCAATATCAGATAGTCCGCTTTCATTGTTTGCCAATGGATAACCGCCCCCCACATCCGCGTGTGCGCCGGGAAAGACAACTTGATCTACATTAGCCGCCTGCTCCCAGAGCGAAGGCGTAAAAGCCAGACGCTGCTCGTCCAGTGCCACAGCATGAAAGCCGTTCTGCACTTTGAGGCTCAGCTTGGTGTCGGCAAATTTGAACGCATCTACATTCGGGTCGCGGATATAGTGCGGCAATCCCAATGCCCCCACCGTATCCCAGACGCCGACGGCAGCAATGGAGTCAACCTCAACGAGGTCTTCGTCCTTTAATTTGTCCTTGGATACGAAATCCGGCAGGTCCGCCAGCGCCGAGGCAAACGTTTGCAGTAGCCCCATTTTCCGGCATGCCTTTTCCTGGTGGCGGTACCAGGCTTTGGCTCCTGCCCGGTACGCACACTCTTTATCCGCTGTCAGGTGCTTAGCCAGCAGCCCTTGCGAAGCGATCAGCCCTGTAAGCGCACGAGCCGTGTACGCCCCACGACTGAAGCCCACGATGACAATGGCATCGCCAGGCTCATAATTGCGTGAAATAAAGGTGTAACCCCGGACAATTCTCTTGATCATGCCGGAGCCGAAAGCGCCGCCAAAAAGATGACGAATCGGGGTATGAAAGTCGCCAACGCCATGAATGTACTTTGCCACCTGTACCACGGCATCGCTTTTCTTCAGCTCCTTTTCCTGTTCTTTCGCGGCATTCACAATCAGCGTCCCTGCAATGCCGGAAAACAGCTTATAAACGTTGGTCAACTTGGGAACACCGTCGTTGTCATCCTGCTCCGAGCCGTTCCAGGTTCCATCCGCACAAAAAATTATCGTTTTGATCACTGCGCACCTCTGTTCTTTCAGCAAAAACAATATGCGCATTTTGACCAAAAGCTAACAACCTAAATAACCAAAGTCAGCCTAATAAACAATCTGAATGAATGCATTTGTTTGTTACTGATGTTGAGCTAAATTAAATTGCCGCTATCTTGATGACTAGTATCTGTTTTTTTAAAGCTGGATTTCTATCCGTACCATTACAGACCGTACTATTACAGATAATCTCAAGCTGTCGGGCGGAAGGCGAAATTATCCCTGGAACCGCCGCAACTAGACTTATCGGCAATAATCAAACCGATCCGAGGTTTTGCATTTTCTTTTTGATCCGAACCAGTCGATAATAGCCGTATTACCAACTATCATTGAGAAAAATATGAGCAACGTATTTAGTTTTACCGGCACTGTCGGCCGTGATGCGGAAGTCCGCTATTTACCGTCAGGCCAAGCGGTATTGAACGTTACCGTAGCCAACAATATCGGCTTTGGCGACAAGCAGCAAACCTTATGGATCAGATGTGCGGTATGGGGCAAGCGCGCAGAAGGCCAGCTGCAAAACTACCTGAAAAAAGGCCAGCAAGTGTTTGTCTCAGGCGAACTGAGCCAAAGTGAGTATCGGGCGCAAGACGGCTCGACCAAAACCAGCCTGGAGCTTAACGCCAATATTATTGATTTAGTCGGCAAAAGAAACGAGTCAAACCAACAACAAAGCTATCAGCCTTCACAGCCATCCGCCCAACAAGCTCCAAGCCATGACAATTTTGATGCGCCGTATGATGACGACATCCCGTTCTAGTTGATGAAAAAAATATCCGAGATGCCCGCGGCAGACCGGCAAAAGGTGAGCGTTACTGAGCGTAACTTGCTGGTGGCTCATGGGCAAAGTAAAAAACTGGCGGATATACGCAAACGGCTGCAACCGGAGTTGAAGGCAGCAGCCGTTCAACTACCGGAAAAGCAACTGTTCCCCGGCTTGAAACCGGAAGCGGCTACAGAGCTGAACAAAGCAAGGACGCTGATTGATGATCGCATTGCTCAAATAATGCACAGCTTTCCCGAAGGCAAGAAAAATAAGCTGTTTGGTTTCAGGTTCGGCTCTGTTGATGCCGTAAAAGCAATGGGCATAAAGGCCGCTTTTAAGACCTTGGGCATCGATGACCATTTGGTGAAAATGAAGCTGGTTGCTGAAACGGATTATCATGGCAACCTGGTAAAAGGAAGCTAACTTGCCCGGTTTTTGAAGTACAAAGCAGGAGGGAATGTGCACCAATTACATAACTTGCTCGCTTCTATCGCCAACCAGCCTTTTCACACCATCCAAAAACTGCGCGGTTCTTATCATTTTCCCCGATTTGAACTCAGCTTTCTCAAAATGCAGGGTAGCCCCGGCGCCAACCCTGCTTCCATTGCCTCGATAAAAATAGCGTTGCAGGACAGCAAAATCCCCGAGGAGTTTTTCAAGACCGCAGAGTGCAAGTTGGCGGTGGCCGATTTTTTGATCCGGCGTTTTCGTTACAGCATTGACGAGTTTGCACAGCAAAATCGCGGCAAGGACGGCAGCGGTTCTTTTAGCACCATTGCCTTGAGCCAAAAGATGCTGAGCAGGGATAGCGTTTTGTTCGATGACGAAGCCATTTATTTGCGCTTTGTCATCAGCCTGCCTGCTAAAGGAGAAGGCGGAGGCGTTTTTGATGCCGAGCAGGCGTGGATCATGTTCAATCAGGAACTGACGGCAATTGTTGACGCTACGTTTTTTTATCAACACTACGAGGAACAAACCAGAACGCTGCTCCAGCAGTTTGTCGATGTGCAAAAAATACGTGCCGAAATCGTTCAGTTTATGCGGCAACATGAACTGGTCGCTTTTATCGCCAATGACGCCAGGCTACCGCGGCATAGCGGCGTCGATGACCGACCATCCATGTCTGAGCTTGTTAAAACCTTTCAATCCCCCGCATCGTTACAACTCAAAATTCCCTTAGCGGATGGCCGCAGCATAGCCGGCATGGGTATTAAGGAGGGCATCACCTGCATTACCGGCGGAGGCTATCATGGTAAGTCGACGTTGATGCAGACGATTTTAGCCGGGGTTTATGCGCATATTCCCGGAGACGGGCGGGAATATGTAGTAACCCGCGAAGATGCTTTTTTTATCCGGGCCGAAGAAGGCCGCAGCATTCGTAATGTCGACATCAGCCCTTTTATCCGCGATCTGCCGAATGGCCTTAAAACCGGTTGTTTTTCGTCTGATAATGCCAGCGGCAGCACCTCGCAAGCGGCTAATATTGTCGAAGCCATTGAGAGCGGCAGCCGCTTGCTGCTGTTTGATGAAGATACCTGCGCAACCAATTTTCTGGTCCGCGATGAGTTAATCAAAAAAATTCTGGATGACGCACAGGAGCCGATCAAGCCGCTTTATTCAACAGTGCGGTCGCTATGGGAAAAACATCATGTGTCGATGATTTTCGTGGTCGGCGGCCTGGGTTATTTTTTGCAGAAAGCCGATACCTGTCTACTGATGGACAATTACTATTGCGATGATATTACCGCCAAGGTACGCGACAGGCTTGGACCGATAGCGGAGGAAGACATGTTGATCCACGACTTTGCTATATCACGCCGTCTGGCAACTGATAATTTCGATCCCCGCTATATCAATCAGCGCCTGAACAAGACGATTCCCAAACGCATAAAAGATTTGCGCAACGCGCCAAGGCAGCTCGAATACGGCATGGATTTGATTAATCTGGAGGCTGTCGCGCAAATCGCAGAAGCGCCGCAGATTCTAGCCATCGGCTATTGTCTTTTGACGTTACGGATGAAATTAAAGCAGTCGGGAGATAGACCCGAGACCATCCGCTTCTGGATAGACTGGCTGGAAAATGAAATAAACAAGCATGGATTAGATTGCTTGCAGCCTGATTATCCGGGCACTCTTTCCATGCCGCGCAAATATGAGCTGGCTGCCGCTATCAACAGAATCAGGTCGCTGAGGATTTTTCAGGAATAACGCGCGGAGCAATTAGGGTGACGAAAGGTAAGAATATCTCTCAAAAAAAAGACCACCCCAGAGAGAAAGGGGGGCAGACCCCAGGTGGTCTTTGTAAGAGAGATAATACGACAAACTTGGCATCCAGCCTTTCTTGTCGATGCATAGATTAACAAACTACGTAGACTGAGTTTATCCGTATGAATACCTATTCCGGCAATCTCTGCCCGACGGCTCACTTTCATATTTCGCGGTCTTCAGTTAAAGCCGATATCGGCTAACTTCGGAATTAGCTTAGGTCATCAAAAAATGGCTACCGGCCGTGGCTACAGGACGGGTTTGCTTGGTGTACAATAGGTTTTTTATTTAGATTTAGGACCAACAATGGAAGCTTATCCCGAAAAAACCTGCTCGATAGATCGCTTGGTCACTCATGCAAAATTGGTAGAAGCGGCGAAAGCCGGAATAAAAACGCAACAACGCCGTGACGGCGTCTATGGCTGGCCCGGAGAAACTTTCGAGCTGGACGGGATGGCTTTTGTTGTTACTGATTTAAAACGTCAGCGTTTAGGCGACATGACCGATGCCGATGCCCAGGCGGAAGGCTATCCCAGCCTTGAAATGTACCGGGATATCATTTTAAAGATGCATGCCGGAATGACCTGGAACGAGGATGCTCTGGCATGGGTGCATAGTTTTGCGGCTCAACCGGAATAGTTAGCGGCAAGAACCCTCGGCCTTTCCGAACGAGGGTTCAGCATTGCCGGTCTCGCTTATACCCAATTAACACTGACTCAGCAGCGGCGGCTTTCAAGCCGTCGGACATCAAAGCCGCCTTTCTTTGAAACGGCAATTCAATATACCGATACGAAATCATCGCAAAGACAAAAACGGCAGCGATATAAACGAAGGTTAAGCCCCCGACATAATTTCCCGTCACTAATTCCTGCCACAAATAGACCGTGTAGGATATTCTCCCTAAGTAGCAGAGCAGCCTGTTCTTAAAAACCAGGGCAATCGCTTTAGTCTGTACGGGCGTGCCCAGCACCGTCAGTAGAATCAGCAGCGGGTAACAGAGCGTCTTGACCTGTTTTTCGATTCCATCCGGCAAATAGCCGACACAAATCAGCAACAGAGCAATAACGGTTAGCCAGACGGCAACGTGCATTTGATAAATACGGCTGATGATATTTTTAGGCAACAGCGCGGAACAGCAACCGGTAAGCAGAAAAATAAAATACATGAGATATTCGCCCGTAAACAGATGGCCTGTTCTGTTCAATAACACCGAGCCCATAGCCAGAAGGCCTATTGCAATTGCAAAGCGCAGACTGTTATTGATCAGCGGTACAAACAGGATCAAAAGCGGAAATAGCAGGTAAAACTGCTCCTCATAAGCCAGCGTCCAGGTGTGCCCGGCAAACCAGGAGCAGCCATCGGGAAACGGCATATTACATAAGAACGAGGCCGAGGTGAGCGCCTGTTGCGGCGATATTTCAATGATGCCCGCCGTCCCAAGTATTAATAGACAGGACAAATACAGCCAAAGCGGCGGAATAATCCGGTAAAACCGGCGCACATAAAATGCGGATAAACAAACCGTACCCGTGCGGCTTTTTTCTGCAACCAGACCGGAGCAAATCACAAAACCGCTGATGACAAAAAAGACCAAAACCCCCAGTTCGCCTAGCCGGTCCAGTTGATCCAAGTAAGGTGTCAAATAATTTATCTTTAAGCCGCTGTAAACAAAAACATGCGACTGGATGACCATGAGGACGGCCAAAAACCGCCAAGCGTCAATATAATCGATTCTTGACGGCACAACTTCTTGATGGGTGTTACGCAATGGGATTTATCCTGCTTGGGAAATAGCGGAGCATAGCAGCCCCGGTTTTATGCGAAATTGGTTTTTCGACTGTATTTGGAAAATAGCCGTTGTCGAACCGGCTATTTTAAAGAAGTTCTTTATTTAACGGAGCGCTATTTGTTCGTAACCTGCTAACCGGCAGTTAAATAATACAAGCCGCTGCTTAAGCATATCAATGAAAACAGATAGTTCATGCGCTTGCCGGTTTTCAGTCCGATGATGCAACCGCCAAGACAAATGGCCAGACTCATCAACATTAACGATGAGAAATACCAGATGGCGCTGGATTCGGCTGGAATTTCCTCGGCATGCGCATAGCCATGGAATACGGCAAAAAACGATACTCCCAGAAAGAGGATTATAGGATGGGTTGAGGCACGAAGCCTATCGTTGGCAATGACCAGCAAACCAAACGCAACCAGTGATAAGGCGATTAACGATTCAACAAACGGGATTTGCACGGCGACAGTGCTAAGCAGCGCGCCGGCAGCCATCAGTCCGAAAAAGACAGCTGGAAATGCAAACACCGCTTTACCGCCCTGCTTGGCTGCAATCAGGCCGACCGCCAGCAATACCAGCAAATGATCGATTCCGGTTAAAGGATGCAGCATACCGCTAACCAAACTGTGGTCGATCTGCCCTCCGGTGTGCGCATAGAGTGAAGGGGATACGAGAAATAAGACGGCAATCAGCCAGTTTTTAATACGCATAAATTAAGTTCCTTATAAAGTTATTAAATCGCGGTGAGCAATGGCCGGCAAGCTTACAGCTTATCGTTACTGTAAAAAAATCTCAGTCTATTAACAGGCCCGGGGGTCTGTCAACGCTTTATCAAGCAATGGACTTAACCGCGTCCGCCAGCAAAGCGTCAAGCTTGATGCAGGCGCTGGGATGGTCAATGCTGTCGGTACTCCAGATGTTTTTGACGCCGGCCTTAAGGATATGGTCATAAGCATCGTCACAAAACAGGGCATGGGTAATGACTGCATAAATATCCTTGCTGCCTGCCGCTTGCAGCAATACGACTGCCTTGGCAATTGTCCTGCCGGTACTGGCCATGTCGTCGATGATAATCACCGGTTTGTTTCGGTAATCGCAATCCTGCAAGATCATTTCTACCTGCTTGTCGCCTAACCGTTTTTTTTGGGCAATGGCATAATCAAAACCGATGTCTTCGGCGATAGCGGCAACCCACTGTTTTGATTCGCTATCCGGCCCCAACAGTATTGCACTCTTGAATTGCCGTTTTAAAAAAGCCCCGATTTCATTGGCGGCGGTAAGGCTGATCGCGTTTTTTATCGGAATCGCCTGGGTTAGTGATGAGATACGATGCAAATGCGGGTCTACGGTGAGCACATCGTCAAACAGCTCAGCAAGCAGTTTGCCGACGATACGCTGACTGACCGCCTCACCGGGCTGGTTAGCGATATCCTGGCGCATGTAGCTTAAATAAGGCGCGACCAGAGTCAGGCGCTTGGCGCCTAATTCCCGCGCGGTGACGGCGCACAGCATCAGCTCAATCAATTTGTCGTTGGGCTGGTTAAGGCTGCGGCAGACTATCACGTGTTCCGGCAACAATTGTGGTAGGCGAACCAGGCTTTCGCTATCAGGGAAATGATGCACAACAACCTCCGCCAGCGGTACGTCAAGTCGGGCCGCCAGACGTTGCGCCTGACTTAAGTAATCGGGGAAAGCTAGGATGATCATGGACTGAAATTTTTCCAGATTAAATGGCAAGTAATGATTTGATAATCTGTTCTTCGCTGCCTATCGTGTAGCCATTGTTTTGGGCGGCTAACTCCTTGGCAAATCTAAAATCGGTCTGATATTCGGCATAGATCCGGTATAAGGTTTCGCCTTTTTGCACCGGGTCGCCCAGTTTTTTCAATAAATCGACGCCCGCTTTTTTTATTTTCGGCGCGCCGGCAAGTCCGGCTATTTTTGCCATTTGAAAGTTGTCGATGCTCGTGACTATTCCGGCACTGTCGGCAACAATCTCATGACAAAGACTGCCGGGATGCAGGTCGATTATCTTTTCACCTTGCGCCCGAATCAATGCATTCATTTTAGCCCCGGCCCGGCCCGATTCAAGAATGTCGCGGGCGATCGCATAGCCTTGGCCGCCGCGCACATCGGGGTCGAATTCAATGACCCTGCCGGCCAGCTGCAAGGACTTTTGGCGTAGATCGAACGGCGCATCAGGCTCGTTATGCAGCACCTGCATAACGTCCCGGGCTTCCAGTATCGGGCCTATGCCCCGTCCTATCGGTTGCCGGCCGTCGGTGATCATCACTTCCAGATGAATGTTCAGCCGGTCGCCGACAAACTCAAACAGTTTGCGCAAGGCCAGCGCCTGGTTCATGTGCCGCACTTTAGCCGTGGGGCCGACCGGAATATCGATAAGCAAATGCGTGGCACCTGCGGCCAGTTTTTTGGACAGGATCGATGCCACCATTTGCCCCTGAGAATCAATGCCCAGCGGACGTTCAACGGAAATCAGCATGTCATCGACCGGCGCCAGCCTGGCTGTGCCGCCCCAGGCCAGACAGCCACGCTCCTGGCGCACGATGTCATGAAGCTGATCAGGAGACAGGTTGACCTCGGCCAGTACTTCCATGGTGTCGGCCGTACCCGCTGGAGAAGTTATCGCGCGACTTGAGGTTTTCGGTATCAGCATGCCGTGCGCGGCAACAATAGGCACGACCAGCATCGAAGTGCGATTGCCGGGGATGCCGCCGATGCAGTGCTTGTCGGCGACCAGCGATTCATGCCAGTTCATCCGGTCGCCGGACTGCAACATGGCGCGAGTAAGAAAAAACAGCTCATCCCGATCGAGATTGTTTTGCCCGGTTGCAACCAGGAATGCAGCCATTTCCATTTTCGAATAGCGGGTTTCGGCGATATCCTTGGTGATGCTGTTAAAATCGTCCTGGCTGAGACGCTCACCGTTGATTTTGCGGCGCACCGCATCCATAGACTGTGGATGTTCCGCGTGATTGACCGTAACCAGACTGCCATCGGCGGCATTAAGCTGCTGGAATGCCTGCTCGGATAGCCCCAGTTCTCCCGGCAGAACGATGGACGAGTCATCGACTACGTTAAGCACCGCAACCACCTTGGTGCCGTTGCAGCTGACCAGAATTTTAGACAACGCCTGAAAACCTTCCGCCCGATAAATGCCGCATTCCCGATGCAGGTAAGCGACGTTCTCATGATAGGTATCGATAGCGATGCGACGGATTTGCAGGTTGTCATTACTCATGGGATAAAATGGCTAGTAGATAAACTGGATCGATGATGCGGTTTGAGGTCGGGATTGTCAACCGCCGGGCATCAACGTAAGGATGGAGTGCAGGCTTTGCCTGCGAGTAACTACAACGCCTTGCTTGCAGGCAAAGCCTGCACTCCTGCTATATGGCAACCAACGCATTGAGAATTTTAACGTCCGTCGGAAACACCAATGAAAAAATGCAAATGGGCACTTTCCAGCCCGTCCGAACAGCAATATCACGATCTTGAATGGGGCGTGCCGGTGCATGACGACCGGCTGCTGTTTGAGTTTCTTATTCTCGAAGGCGCACAGGCCGGTTTAAGCTGGTCAACTATTTTGAATAAACGCGCTGGTTACCGATTAGCCTTCGATAATTTTGATGCCGAAAGAATTGCGGGGTACGATGCTGAAAAAATCAATTCCTTGTTGGTTAATCCGGATATAGTAAGAAACAAACTGAAGGTTAATGCGGCGGTCATCAACGCCCAGGCTTTTTTGAAGGTTCAGCAGGCTTTCGGCAGTTTTAATAGCTATATCTGGCAATTTGTCGACAACAGGCCGCAGCATAACGCATGGAAAAATGCCGCCGAAATCCCGGCTTCTACACCCATATCCGAGTTGATGAGCAAGGATCTTAAAAAGCGCGGCTTCAAGTTTGTCGGCAGCACCATTTGTTATGCTTATATGCAAGCGACCGGCATGGTCAATGATCACACCATCGATTGTTTTCGCCATGCTGAAATTAAAACCAAGTATTCATAAGGAGAAACACTATGCGTTATTTACATACCATGGTTCGGGTTCATAACCTGGATGAATCACTCGATTTTTATTGCAACAAGCTCGGTTTGATTGAACACCACAGAATGAACAGCGAGGAAGGACGCTACACGCTGGTCTATCTGCATGCGCCGGAAGATACCTACCAGGCTGAAAAAATGCACGCGCCGTTGCTGGAGCTGACTTACAACTGGGATACCGAGGATTATGACGGCGGGCGCAATTTCGGCCATCTGGCTTTTGAAGTCGATAACATTTACGAAACCTGCCAGAGATTGATGGATGCAGGCGTGGTCATCAACCGCCCGCCGCGTGACGGGCATATGGCGTTTATACGCTCGCCGGATCAGATTTCTATCGAGCTGTTGCAAAAAGATGCGCCGTTGATACCTTCGGAGAAATGGCTTTGTATGGAAAATACCGGGACTTGGTAGGCTTGATAGTGAGCGCAGAAACCCTAGCCCTAAGAATCATCTTAAGACATATCATCACGAAGAACATAAAGCCAAGATGAAAACATCATGCTTTTCGTGTCTTCGTGGTGAATTAACCAACCTGCCGGGCTATACGCAGGCGACCGGAATGATCAATGATCATACGGTCGGTTGTTTCAGATACTGGCAAATCTAAAGTCATGCGTACACGAAAAACGCCAAGAACGAAATACAGTTCTTATAATGACGGCGAAACGCTATCGCCATGGCGGGAAACACTCAATACCGTGGTTTTCGGCTCCGAAACAACTATGGGCAAGGCGTTCGATGTCATTTTGAGCATCAGCATCGTGCTCAGCGTGATAGTGATCATGCTTGATAGCGTGGAAGCGTTCCGAAACCAACATGAGCGAGCCTTGAATATCATTGAATGGCTATTTACGCTGCTGTTCACATTGGAGTACGGGTTACGCTTGATCAGCGTTCGCCAGCCCCTACTGTATTTCAAGAGCTTCTTTGGCTTGGTCGATTTGGTGTCAGTACTGCCCAGCTACCTGATTCTGCTGTTTCCCGGCGCGCAGCCCATGCTCGCGATACGCATATTGCGGCTACTTCGGGTTTTTCGTATTCTTAAACTGTCAGCCTACATGGACGAAGCTGAGATCATGATGACGGCATTGAACAAAAGCCTGCGTAAAATCATGGTGTTCCTTTATGCTGTACTCATGCTGGTGGTTGTGTTCGGCTCGCTAGTGTACGTCGTGGAAAGCCGGGAAGCCGGCTTTACCAGCATCCCAAGATCAGTCTATTGGGCCATTGTGACGCTGACCACGGTCGGCTATGGCGATATCTCCCCACAAACCCCGCTGGGCCAACTGCTCGCATCAGCAATCATGATCATGGGCTACGGCATTATCGCCGTACCCACCGGCATCTATAGCGCTGAGTTGATCAGGACACACTCGGAGGAAAAAGTCAGGAATGACGCCTGTCCCGGTTGCGGCCGGACAGGGCATGATTTTGATGCCGATTATTGCAAGCACTGCGGTCATGAATTGGAGGATTAATTAGTCTGATATGATGGGTTTCGGCCAAAGCCTCTCGGCAACTGCTCCCTGCGTTGCCTACATGGATGTAGGTACTTAGCGTGAGCACGACTGCATGGATGCAGGAGGTAGAGCAACGCAAGGAGCAGTTACCGAAGAGCGGAAGCTGCGCCTAAAGCGCCTACTGTTGGTGCTCTCGATTGCTGTTTCAGACGCAATTCTACCTCCCCCGTCCTTGGGTCGCACCTCCTGCATCCTTGCAGTCGTACCCATCCATCCTACCAAAAAGTTGCGTAGCCCGTATGTAGCGTAAATACGGGTGATCGGAGTCACGAAGTCCCGAATTCCGCAAGCTCCATCCAGGCTACTTACAACAAAGCATTGCAAAAAAAGGTGCCTGAATTTGGCATAAACAGGCTCTTGGGTTACCTACTAAAATGCATTTTGACAACACTTCCGAAATTTTCTGCCACTACCACATACACAAGGATCATTATGATGCGTGTGATCAATTATGATTTTTGAGACTATCCTTTGTTTTTCATCTTCTAACCTTGAAATATGCTTTCCGTCATCAGCTGTCAACGCTATAGACCCACTAGTAACAGGGTATTTTGTTTTAATGCTGTATATTTCATTCTCAACATTAACCAGCCTTTTTACTTCCTTTGATGAAGATATAGCAATGGTCGTTGATGGCATACGAGACATTTCATTAGAATAGTCAAAAATTATTTCATCATCCCGAACGAACAACAGCTTTTTATCGTTGTATTTATTCGGTGTAACATCAATAAACTCATCATCATGCCTAACTACGGCGTGCCCAATTCAATCTAGCAGAACTTTATCCCACACTGTTACAGCCCAACCAAATATGGTCTCACCCCCATGCTCTTCAACATATCGTTTTGCGTTGAAAGCGCATTTATTGGGTAAAGCCCATGACGGTGAAACCACATTTACAAACACTGGTTCATGCTCAGATAAGAGGCGACAAGCACTCTTCAGGCTGGGGGGAATATCTTTTGGTGTGTGAACCAGTGTTAGTTGCATTTATATGTCTTTGTAGTGGACATGCTTCAAGCCGCCTGCAAATCATTCAAAGGCAGATGCAACAATGATACAGACTGAATATCGGTCTTCTCACTGGCATGCTGCACATCAATCCCAACAAGTATGCCATTGCCGTCAAAATCCAGCACTACGCCATCAGCGACCTCGTCGGAATCTACTGATGGCGTATTGGATAGATGAATGTATAGCGAATCGGTTTCTTTATCGTAGCTCAGTTTCATAGTTTAAACCTCCGATCTGGAAAGGCATTATGTAAGGTAACGCCATCACTCAACGTTACCACCCGTAAATATTTGTTCAATTCAGGCACAAACACCCAATGGCGAATGCGCCCATCTGGCTGAATATCCCGGCGGACCGGGTTGAGCAGTGCTGCTTGACACCATTCGAGCTGAATATACGGACGCTTAAGCAAAATGTCATTACGAAAATAATTGGTCGTTGGATGAGTGTTCATAGGAGCAAAGAATGCAAATGGTAAATAGTTAGCTGGATAGGATAGGTAAAACAACGCGACTTATAAAGCACGAAGTGAAGCCCATAGCATCGGTGGTTGATTACGATGGGTTTCGGTCAAAGCCTCTCGGCAACTGCTCCCTGCGTTGCCTACATGGATGTAGGTACTTAGCGTGAGCAGGAGCGGAAGCTACGCCTAAAGCGCCTACTGTTGGTGCTCTCGATCGCTGTTTCAGACGCAATTCTACCTCCTGCATCCTTGCAGTCGTACCCATCCTGCCAAAAAACCTAAATTGCTTTCTTGATTCGTTCCATAGCCTTTTGCAAATTCTCCATGCTGGTCGCTATCGAAATCCGGATATGCCCCGGCGTGCCGAATGCTGAACCCGGCACCAGCGCAACACCGGCTTCTTCGATCAGATATTCGGAAAAGCCAAGGTCGTCGTTGATGTTATCCAGTCGGGCAATCAGCTTTTCGACGTTAGGGAACACATAGAAAGTACCGTCGGTTTCCATGCATTCTACGCCGTCAATACTGTTCAATTCGTTAACTACATAATCATGGCGCTTTTTGAATTCGGCGCACATGCCGTCGATAAAGCTTTGGTCGCCGGTTAACGCGGCTTCGGCGGCATGTTGCGAAATCGATGTCGGGTTCGAGGTGCTTTGCGACTGAATTGTCGTCATCGCCTCCATCAAATCGGCAGGACCTGCCGCATAACCGATACGCCAGCCAGTCATTGAATAAGCTTTAGATACGCCGTTCATGACCACAGTGCGCTCATAAAGATCGGGATGAGCATTCAGGATGTTCACAAACGTACCTTTTTTCCACAGGGTATGTTCGTACATATCGTCGGTGGCGATGATGATGTTTGGGAAATCCTTAAGCACATCGCCCAGCGCTTTAAGCTCTTCCAAACTATAGGCAACACCGGACGGATTGGATGGGCTATTGATGAAGATCAAGCGGGTTTTATCGGTAATCGCCGCACGCAATTGTTCCGGCGTGATTTTAAACCGCTGCGCCTGGGTCGTTTCGATAATCACCGGCACGCCGTCGGCCAGCAGCACCATGTCAGGGTATGATACCCAGTACGGCGCAGGAATAATCACTTCATCGCCCGGATTCAGCAGGGCCTGACACAAGTTGTACGAGCTTTGCTTGCCGCCACAAGAAACCAGGACCTGGTTGGCTTGATAATCAAGGCCGTTATCGTTTTTGTACTTGGCGATAATCGCTTTTTTCAGGCTGGCGATGCCGTCGACGGCAGTGTATTTGGTTTGACCGCTTTCGATCGCCTTAATGCCGGCCGCCTTAATATGATCCGGGGTATCAAAATCCGGCTCACCGGCGCCAAGGCCGACAATGTCTTTGCCCGCAGCACGCATTTGCGCCGCTCTGGCGGTAATCGCCAAAGTCGGTGATGGTTTAACTGCCTGGACTCTGTTAGAAAGTTTGATGCTCATGTTTCCCCGTGTAAAATCAATGTCAAAGGTGAAGCGGATTATACCCTATGTATAATGGCTTACTAACACAAGGTGTTAAAAATACATGTTTATTGAGAAGCTTAAGTGAAAAAGAAGTTTAAAATCCACAGCCGGTTTCAGCCTGCCGGTGACCAGCCTACCGCGATCAAAGCCTTGGTCGAAGGCTTGAGCGATGGTGAAGTGCATCAGACCTTGCTGGGCGTGACCGGTTCCGGCAAAACCTTCACGATAGCCAATGTGATTAACGAGGTGCAGCGCCCGGCGATGATCATGGCGCCCAATAAAACCCTGGCCGCCCAGCTATACGGCGAAATGAAGGAATTTTTCCCAGAAAACAGCGTCGAGTATTTCGTCTCCTATTACGACTATTACCAGCCGGAAGCGTATGTCCCGGCATCCGATACTTTCATCGACAAGGATGCGGCGATTAACGAGCATATCGAACAGATGCGCTTGTCGGCGACCAAGGCCTTAATCGAACGGGAGGATACGATCGTCGTCGCCACGGTTTCGGCGATTTACGGTTTGGGCGAGCCGGAATCGTATTTCCAAATGGTGTTGCATCTGGTCAAAGGCGACATGATTAACCAGCGCGACATCCTACGGCGGCTGGCGGAAATGCAATATACCCGCAACGACATCGAACTACGCCGGGCAACCTACCGGGTGCGCGGCGAGGTCATCGACGTGTTCCCGGCCGAGTCGGAAAGCGAGGCGTTACGGATAGAATTGTTCGATGACGAGGTGGAACGCTTGTCGCTGTTCGACCCGCTGACCGGCGAAATCACCCGGCGGCTGGCGCGCTTTACGGTTTATCCCAAAAGCCATTATGTGACGCCGCGAGAGCAATTATTAGAAGCGGTTGAAAAGATCAAGATAGAACTCAAGGAGCGCCTCGAGCAGTTGCGTTCGCAGGACAAACTGGTCGAAGCTCAGCGCTTGGAACAGCGGACGATGTTCGATATTGAGATGATCCTGGAAATCGGCTATTGCTCCGGCATCGAAAACTATTCCCGCCACTTGTCCGGAAGAAGCGCGGGCGAGTCGCCGCCGACCATGTTCGATTACTTGCGCAACAATGCGCTGGTGATCCTTGATGAGAGCCACGTCTCCGTGCCGCAGATCGGCGCCATGTATAAGGGTGACCGGTCGCGCAAGGAAACGCTGGTCGAATATGGCTTCAGGCTGCCTTCCGCGCTGGATAACCGCCCGTTGACGTTTGAAGAATTCGATGCCAGAGCGCCGCAACGCATTTATATCTCGGCGACGCCCGGACCCTACGAACGGGAGCATTCCGGCGTATTTGCCGAGCAAGTGGTCAGGCCGACCGGCTTGCTTGATCCGATCGTGGAAGTGCGCCCGGCGACCACGCAGGTCGATGACTTGTTATCGGAAATCAATAAGCGCGTTGCGGTCAAAGAGCGGGTGCTGGTCACCACGCTGACCAAACGCATGTCGGAAGACTTGACCGAATATTTGATGGAGCATGGGGTGCGGGTGCGTTATCTGCATTCCGACATCGATACTGTGGAACGCGTCGAAATCATTCGGGACTTGCGGCTGGGGCAGTTCGACGTGCTGGTCGGCATCAACCTGCTGCGCGAAGGATTGGATATACCGGAAGTGTCGTTGGTTGCGATACTGGATGCCGACAAGGAAGGCTTCCTGCGTTCGGTCGTGTCGCTGGTGCAAACCATCGGCCGGGCCGCGCGGAATGTCAACGGCAAAGCCATTTTGTACGGCGACAAGATTACCAAATCAATGCAGCAGGCGATCGATGAAACCGAACGCCGCCGTGAAAAACAGCACAAGTTCAATATCGAACATCATATCGAGCCGAAGACCATTTTCAAGTCGGTCACTGACATTCTTCAGGTATCGATACCCGGCGCCGGCATGACCAACGGCAACAAACTGCTGGATAAAGTCGCCGAATTCCCGGCCGACTATAAGGCAGCCATGACGCCCAAACAGGCAGGCAAGAAGCTGAAGCAACTGGAAGAAGCCATGTACAAGCATGCAAAAAATCTTGAATTTGAGCAGGCGGCAAAGATCAGGGATGAGATTAAGGTGTTGCAGGGGTTGATGTTGGGGTAGATTTTAGCCGCGTAGGATAATGGTATGGACTCCTCCTCTTCCCAGCGGCATCGCGATGTGCCAAAGTGGAAGAAAGTAACAACCCCTTAAATGAAGAAGAGGAATCCGCCATGAATGTTACGACAATCGGTTTAGATAGTGCAAAAAGCGTTTTTCAGATTCACGGCGTGGACGCGAACGGAAAAGTCGCGATTCGCAAACAACTCAAACGGGGGCAGGTGTTGGCTTTTTTCGCTAACGTGTCGCCTTGCTTGATTGGCTTGGAAGCCTGCGGCGGGGCACACTACTGGGCGCGGGAATTGCTCAAGTTGGGGCATGAGGCACGGTTAATCA
>DATBRD010000025.1:0-4329 GCA_036560465.1 Methylobacter sp. | reverse complement strand
TGATTTACCATGCTGGTTTCCAGATAAATTGGGGTAACGTTCCCAAATGAGATTGGTCATAAATGAGTGACTCCTCTCAAAACTAAAGCCGTTGTCGGTAGATTATTGCATCAACAATTTTTGATTCCAAATAACTTACTACAGACTGTAGTTGGATGAAAACAGCTGGATCTGATGCCGGTTAACCAGCTGCTGGATTTGAAAGAGTGGCACGCCCATCTTGATACCCAGCGCCTTGACTTCCTGGCTGCGGGCGACGATACAGCCATCGTTGTTACTGAGCACGGCCACCGGCTTGCCGATCAAATCGGGCCGGAACGCACGCTCACACGAAACGTAAAAATTATTGCAGTCGACCAAGGCGATCAGCGGCGGCATCACAGCGGATGGATGACGCTGGTCACCACGCCCCAGATCACCAGTTCCAGGTCATCGTGAATAACAAGATCAGGATAGGCCGGATTCTCTGCCTTGAGCTGCCAGCACTCGCCGTCTTTGGCCAGGCGCTTGACGGTCAATTCGCCGTTCAGTGCGCAGATCACGATGTGGCCCGGCACCGGGTCGATGGAGCGGTCCACGACCAGAATATCGTTCGGGTGGATGCCGGCGCCGAGCATTGATTCGCCTTGCGCCCGCGCGAAAAACGTGGCGGCCGGTTTCTTGACCAGCAACTCGTTCAGGTCCAGGGTTTTCTCGATGTAATCGTCGGCCGGCGACGGGAAGCCGGCCGCCACCTTTCCGGTAAACAGCGGCAGCAGCACCTGTCGCCGTAGCGTCGCCAGTCGCCAGAGGTCCATCGGGAAGTGGTGAGTCAGCCATTGATCCATCATACGCTCCAAAAAAAGGGATTATTCTTGTTCTATTTTTGTTCTCTTTTTAGGGCATTCTAGGCGGTTTACGGTAAACTGACAAAAAATAAATGAAAGGAGCACTATGGACACCTTAACCCGGCGGCAGCGGGAAATCTTTGCTTTCCTGCGTGACAACTACGAAAGCTTTTTCCATCCGCCCACGCTGGACGAACTGTGCGCAGCGTTGGGCATGGCCTCGCGCGGTTCACTGTACAAGCATATCATGGCGCTGATTGCGGCGGGTTTGGTCGAGCCGTTCGCCGGCAACAAGCAAGGCGGCATCCGTTTATCCACGAAAGCCGAGAGAAACTATACTGCTTGTGAACATTCGCTGCCGTTTGTCGGCAAGATTGCTGCCGGCAGACCGATCGAAGCTTTGGAAAACATCCACTACATGGCCGTGCCGGAACTGCTGAAAAGCGATAAGCCTTGTTATGTGTTGCAGGTTCAGGGGGATTCGATGGTTGAGGCGGGGATATTCGACGGCGACTGGGTGATTATCGAGCAGCGCAGTGTTGCCAGAAACGGCGAGATCGTGGTGGCGCTGATCGAAAAAGCCGAAGCCACGCTAAAATACCTCGAGCAGTCTCCAGGAGAAGTGCGATTAATCCCAGCCAATGCCAGCATGACGACGATGACCTACCACCCGGATCAAGTCGACATTCAGGGCGTCTTAGTCGGACAAATGCGCAGCTACCGACAATAACTAGGCAATTTTGCGCCTATCATTCAGTCACGCTTGGCCAGCCATTCAGGAGATTTTTCATGATTCACGCAGAACTATTACGAGACCAGGGCATTCTGATCATCACGCCTGAAGGACCGCTGCAACAAGCGGATTTCGAGTCGCTCGCTCAACTCGTCGATCCTTATATCGAATCTGAAGGCGAGCTGCATGGCGTGTTGATCTTCACAGAATCTTTTCCCGGCTGGGCGGACTTTGCCGCGTTGTTGTCCCACCTGAAGTTCGTTAAAAACCACCACCAACACATTGCCAAGCTAGCGGCAGTCACCGACAGTCAATTTCTGACGATCCTGCCGGCTATTGTGAGTCATTTTGTGCACGCCAAAGTGCGACATTTTGTGTATGGGGATAAACAGCAAGCTTTGGAGTGGTTGCAAAGTCGTCGAGACGCATGACAGGTGCGTTCGCTTTCATTGAACGGCAGCCCCAGAGGCGGTTGCCGAGCATTTTCAATATAATTCAGTTTTTGTTTGGCTTTTGGGAGCAATAATCTAAGTAGTTTTACTTATACACAAAAACTGTGGATAAGCTTGTGGTCAACATATTGGTAGCGCTTTTAACTCTCTGCTTTTATTGGAATGTTACTTAAATTGGCTAATAATTGGACAGCTTACTTTCTGCGCATGCCAGCACCATCGACCGTCGATGAAGCGGCTGAACGGCTGATCGTTATTTTATCGGATAGCGATACACGGACCCTGGCCAACACCCCCGGAACAGGACCTCATGGATTTCCATTTTTCACTGGGACTCGCTATCCGGAATGGCTTTGAACTTCACCGGCCGGACAGCCGCTTAGTCATCGAATACGGAACTGCCGATGACGCTTCGCTGCAAATGATTCACCAACTCTGGAAACACCTTAATGAGAAATAACTTCAGCATCTGGACTTGGGCCGTTGCCTTATTATGGGCACTGCCACTCTATCATCCAGCAAGCGCTCACCCTGGCGCAACCAATGGCGAAGGCTGTCATACCAACCGGAAAACCGGCGAATACCATTGCCATCAGTCTTATTCCAAAAAGGACGCAAAAGAAGCCGTCATATCTCCAAAACCGGTTGATAGCGCAGTAAGCCATACCTCAGCAGACATCGCCAGAACCGGCGACCTATTGAAGCTGGATTACGAAGGTTTCACGCTCTGGCTCGATTGCTCTAAGCGGGGCCCCACCAAATTCAGGTATAACGCCCAGCACGATACCGGGAGTTTTAAGCGTTACCAGGATTTCTTCCTTGACCCGCATGTGCCGCCGGAATGCCAGCAAAAAGCCACCAAAGGATACGGACATGATTATGATCGCGGTCATCAAGTGCCGGCCAATCACTTGGACAGCTCGGACGTGGCGATCAAACAATCCAATTACATGACCAATGTGTTGCCCCAGACCTCGCAAATGAATCGAGGTGCCTGGCTGCTGACTGAGGAAATTATCGAATGCTACCGGGACATTGACGAGTTGCTGGTGCTTGGCGGCGTGATCTGGGGCAACAATCCCGCCGATGATTATTTTGTTGAGTCACATGGCGTCAAAACTCCGGATGCTTTTTGGAAAGTCATCATACGCGGGGCAGGGCAAGATGAACGCGCTATTGCCTGGATTGTGCCAAATAGCACCGAGGCTACCAAGAAAAACCTGGATCGTTACCTTGTGACAGTGGCTGACATTGAAGTCATCACCGGGGAAAGAATTCCGGTGGCGGATTACGCGAAACACGATAAGCCCAGTTCCTCATGGCTTATTCCGCGCGGGTGTAATAAGGGTTAATGAAAGCACACTCTTTAGAATGATAAAGATTTATACACTTGACCTATGCCACCCCATACTCTAGTTTTAGTTGCGCGCCCATCAAATAAATATCATCGATTTGGTAATACAGGTTAAGCAGTGGCTATAGAAAACAATAAAAAAGGCAAATTGGTTCGCTGGAATGAAAACAGAGGGTTTGGTTTCATAAAGCCTGATCATGACAACGTGGATATTTTTATTCACATTTCGGCATTAAAGAGTATGAGCCGGGCACCCAGAGTGGGTGATATTATCCACTATGAGACTATCTTCGATGATAAGGGTAAAACGCGTGCTATCAATGCCAAAATCGAAGGGGTACCTCAAATACTGGCTTTGGTCCCAATAGCCAGAACAGCCAAACCGGAGAGGGCAAATCATCCGGCACGTAATGCGTATGTACCCAGAACCACTCGATCAATGCGCGCAAAAAAAGGTAGTAAGATTATTCCAATCATGCTGATCGTCATGATTGTGGCTGCGGTTTATAGCAAAATAACCCATCAGAAATCCTATCCAGATAGCTCTAAGTCAGAAATAGCAGAGGTAACAGATATCGCTGAACCACCCAAATTGGCTGAAGCGTTTCAATGCCAAGGCAAGGTGTATTGTTCGGAAATGAGTTCTTACGATGAAGCGTTATTTTATTTACGCAATTGCCCAGGTACAAAAATGGATGGCGACAATGATGGCGAGCCCTGTGAAAGACAGTTTTAACTTTTTAACGAAGGTTACCTAAGGCCGAGCTTGCTTATTAATGAGTAACGTAGTTCGCCCCATTGCGGACTATCACTCCATCTGATTCTGTAATGGTCAACTAAAACAGGACACTTTCTTAAGCAGTCTTCCTATAGAATTCCCGTTCAAATTCCAGCGGGGATTGATAGCTTAGTTTTGAGTGCATGCGTTTTCCATTATAAAAAGCCAAATAATCAATAATGCTC
>DATBRD010000024.1:0-10368 GCA_036560465.1 Methylobacter sp. | reverse complement strand
ACGGAAGCGGCCGGTACTCCGCAGGCACGCACCACAACCACCGCGTGGCACCCGACTTTCCGCTTGCCGGTCGAGATTGTCGAGCCCAACCGGAGCACCCGTTTCAGTTACGATGCCCAAGGCAATCTGCTGCAAAAAACCGTCACTGCCGATGCCCAAACCAAAACCTGGACGCTGACCTACAACGCCAACGGCCAGCCGTTAACGCTCGACGGGCCGCGCACTGATGTCAATGATGTCACTCGCTTGACCTATGACGGACAAGGCAACCTCGCTACCGTGACCGATGCCCTGGGCCATGTGGCAACCCTCACCAGCTACAATGCCGACGGCCAGCCGTTAGCCCTCAAAGACCCCAATGGCTTGGTCACCACTTTTGAATACGACCTGCGCGGCAGGCCAGTGGCCTCGATTGTCGGCACCGAAGTCACGCGTTATCGCTACGATGCGGCCGGGCAGCTGATTGACATCACTTTGCCGGACGCCGCCACGATTGCGTACCGCTACGATGACGCCCACCGGCTGGTCAGCATTGCCGATGCGCTGGGCAATCATATTGATTATACGCTGGATAAGATGGGTAACCGCCTGAACACCCAGGTTTTCGATCCTGCCAATACCCTGGCCCGCACTCGTACTCAGGTTTTTGACGGCCTCAGCCGCCTGGCCAAAACCCTGGGTTCTCAAAACCAGACCGTAAGCTTTGGCTATGACGCCAACGGCAATGCCACCCGCGTGACGGATCCACTGAACAATAAAACAACGCTTGGGTATGATCCGCTCAACCGTTTGATCAAAAGCATTGACCCGACCGGCAAAGCAACCCAAGTCAGATACGACAGCCATAACCATCCACTTTCAGTGGTGGATCCCTTGGCGCACCAAACCGATTATAGCTATGACGGCTTCGGCAATCGGCTGGCCATCGACAGCCCGGATACCGGAACCAGCGAAATCGGCTATGACGCCGCCGGCAATCCGTTGAGCCGCATCGATGCCCGGGGGCAGACTGTCCATTACCATTACGACGCCTTAAATCGCGTCACGCAACTGACGTACGGCAGCCAAACACCGATCACTTTCACTTACGACCAGGGCCGCAACGGACTCGGCCATCTGACCCAGATGACCGATGAAACCGGGACGACCCGGTGGACTTATAATTTACAGGGCGGAGTCACCAGCAAGACTTTCACGAGCGGTTCTCTGACCTTGGCCACCCGATACGGCTATAACCGCAACGGCCAGCTGAGCACCTTGACTTATCCTTCCGGCCAGGTCGTCCACCTGGCCTATGACAGCAGCGGCCAGATCAGCGCGATGGACGCCAACGGCTCGCCGTTGCTCAGCGGCATCCGCTATGAACCGTTTGGTCCCGCCAAAGATTGGGCGTTCGGCAATGGCGTCAGCACTCGCCGCGACTTTGACCTCGATGGCCGCCTGATTGCTTATGACCTGGGCGATCGGTCACGGCAGCTGACGTATGATACGGCCGGGCGCATCACCGACTACCTGGATTCCGATCTTAACTACGACCAGAGTTTTGCTTACGATGCCCTGGGCCGGCTCACGAACGCCAGCGATCCGGTCACACAGACCGGTTATAGTTACGACGCCAACGGCAACCGCACCGAGCAGCTCAATGGCGCACACAGCCAGTACTTGAGCCTCGATCCGTCCAGCAACCGTCTGTTGGCCATCACCGACGGCAACCGCCAGACACTGAAGCACTACACGTATGATGCCGCCGGCCACATTACCAGCGACGGCTATCACCAGTTTCGCTATGACGGCCGGGGCCGTCTGGTGCAGGCGTCCAGCGTCAGCCAGGTGGAACAGTACCGGATCAATGGCCTGGGCCAGCGGGTGGCCAAGCTCCACGGCCGCGCCCCGGAACGGACCCAAGACCCTGACGGCAAATCGGGCGATTATGGCCATGCGCCTGAGGCGCACCAAGCCGGGCAGGATCCTGACCGGGAAACGCCAGCCGGCAGCTATTTCGTCTATGACGAGGCCGGGCATTTGCTGGGCGAATACAACCACCACGGCCAGCCCTTGCAGGAAACGGTCTGGCTGGGCGAGTTGCCGGTGGCGGTACTGGCGGGAGAGCAGCACTACTTCGTCTATGCCGACCACCTGAACAGCCCGCGGGCGATCACCAACGCCATGGGAAGAGTTGTCTGGCGCTGGGACAGCGATCCGTTCGGCGTCACGGCCGAGCACGAAAGCCATGACCGTTCGGCCTCCGGCCATCACGTCGACGAAGATCCCGATCGCGACGGCCAACGCTTCATCTACAACCTGCGCTTTCCGGGCCAGTACTACGACAAGGAAACTGGGTTACACTACAATACCTTCAGGGATTATGATCCGGGTACCGGGCGCTATATCGAAAGTGATCCGATTGGCTTGGCTGGAGGGACTAATACTTACACCTATGTTAGAAACAACCCATTAAGGCATACCGATCCTTTAGGATTATGGACATTGCAAATCGGAGTTGCTGGCACTGCCACTGGTGGTTCTGGGGGTGCGATTGGGGGATCTGGTATAGCATTAGATACAGAAGGTAATGTTGGTACTTACGAATATGGTGGGGCTGCTGTTGGAACTGGATTAGACATTGGCGGGGGAGTTTCGGTACAAGTTTCTTCGGCAGCAACTATCAATGACCTTAGTGGATGGTTTTACAATGACAGTTTCAATATTGGAGCTGAACTCCAGGCTACGATAGATGGATTTATAGCGCCTGATGGATCAGTTTACGGCGGCGGCCTTACACTTGGTGCAGGCGAAGGTATGTCAGCATTAGGTGGTGCAACTTGGACAGACATTCAAGCAACTACTTGGAGTGAATTAATTAACTCTTTGCTGAACCAAGCCCAGAAAGCATTATGTTCTAATTGTAAGTAGTATGGACGATTTCGCGCAACAACTTGATAGTGTAATTACACCTTTGCAACCGATAATATTTACAGGTGGACTCGTTGCGTTGGGAGTTGCGGCATTTTTTCAAATTTCTATTATTCGGTTTTCAAAAAAAACAGCGCTAAAACCTAAACTTAAGTCTCGCGGATTCACCATAGCGCTCGCTATCTTTCTTAGCATCGTCGCTGGTGAATTCGCGTCTGTCACCATTATTAAATCTGGTGCAGTTGATGAAATAAGATCGATACTATCTGAACAAGTTGTATCGGTGAGCATAAATGGAGGTCAAATAAGTAACCCAGCCATTCTTGTTTCTGCGCTCAAAAATATGTGTAATACACCAGCGCACCATTCTCATCCAACTAAAAACTATCAGCTAATAGTTAATACGGTGAGAGGGACTCTACAATTGGATTTGCAAAAAGATTCCGCAAACCCGAATGAATATTGGGTTTATTATCCTAAATTCTTAACTACTCAAACCAATGAGGTTGGGCGTATTTGTACAGATGCGATTAGGGATGTAAATTAACAATCGATGCTCCACCAATTCAAGAGAATTAGCACAATGGGCCAGAAATATTAAGGAGTCATTGGCAAGGTTTATATTACCGAAAGGTGGAAAACGGCGTCTAAATTTTGCCGCTTTAACAACAAAAGAGCGTTTAAACTTCCAGTAGCTAACCACTATCATATTGATACTATTACACATGTTAATTTTATGACTGGAAAACTTAGCGCTCAATCATGACAAATATTGCAAGCCGTTTTCTAATGTTGAACGCTAAAGGTGCAATTCGTAATGGCCTTGCCGGAGCAGGTGCTAATGCTGCTGTTCAGGCAGTTACAAGCGGTACAGTAGATCCTGCACAGGTTGCAGTTCAAGGCGCTATCGCAAGCATAGCCGGAATAGTTGGAAATGCAGTTGGTTTGTCTCAATCATTAACTGCGTTAACGAGCGGTGGGGCGGCACAAGAAGCAATTGCTATCGGATCTGGTGCTGGAACTACTGCTGCAATAGGCACAGGCGCTGCAATTAATAGTCAAGTGTCGCCTTCCTATGGAGGTCATGGTAATTAATTATGATGGCTTTTTATTTCTTATTGCATGTTTTACTTGGTGCATTCGCAGGATTCATGGGTTTTTATTTTAAGAAACTTCAATGCCCTGCGTCACTTCATGCCAAATTTTTGCCTTATTTTTTATTTATCGGAATTGTAATAATTTTAGCCAAATGTATCTGGTGGGTTGGAAATCAATTTGACCTATCAGAATTGCAGAAAGGACTTTCAACAATTTTTATGTTCCTCTCACTATTATTAGGCACATTCTTAGGCAATAAGTTTTCCAATCTAAAACACTCTAAGTAGAGCCTGATCCACTCTACAAATAATGGTCACGTTAAAAATCGGGTATTTTCAGTAAAAAAGAGGTACGTTCATACTCAGAAAAAACTCCTTTTCCCCGCTATTGAGGCTGCCTAATCCGTTTCTAAAAACCGTTGCCAAGAAATGAACCGGCAGTAGCACCCAAGCCTGTAGCCAGCGGATTACCGGCGCCCATTTCATAGCCAAAAACGCTACCTAGAACACCGCCGGCTAACCCCTGGTGAGAGCGTTGGTCATAGGCATAATGTTGGGGTGGTGCTGGATAATAATTAACTTGCGGCTGAGGATAGTAATAGTTGACTTGAGGCTGGGGGTAATAGTTATAAACGGGTGGCGGCGAGTAATAGTAGTTGATTTGCGGTTGAGCATAATAACCACCGTCCCAATCGTCATCATCAGCGTAAGATTGAGACGAATAGAACGCAGCCATAGCGAGTAATGGGATCAATAAGATCAGCTTTTTCATTTGTATTTCTCCATAAACAACTTGAGTCAATTGATGTTCACTAACAAGATTCTTCTAGTTAAGAATCTTTGTGGAATATGATGTGATGCATGACGTGAACGGATGCTTAACAATTGACCCCCCTCCACCATAAATGGTAGACATGGGGATAGTCTTAGGCTTACATAAACTTCAGCATTGGCTGACATATCTTGGCGATTTTTTATGCCACACTACCGTTTTCTGCCGTACGTTGAGAGGCTGCCGGGGTATCTTATGAATACAGAAATTCAAGGCCATGCTGCAACTGTGTTGGCTGAGCTGATGGAAGAGCCAGACTCAGTTGCCATATCCGCCGCAGCAATAGCGGGACTACACAAGGTTGATATCAAGCTGCCCCATCCATCAAATGAGACGACGCAAAAGCGCGTCGCCCATTAGCTTCACGTTAGCCCTTTTATGCCTATCTACCAATAAAGCACAAAATGAAAAAGTTTCTCTCAATTGTTGGCGGATGCTTTTTGCTGCTTGTTCTTGCGGTTGCCGGTTTTATCGGATATTCCGCGTATCAAGGCAAGGATCTTGACGCATCGAGCAAGGCATACGTGGAGGACAATGTTCCAGCGATCATTTCCACATGGTCGAAAGACGAGTTGCTGAAACGGTCATCACCGCAACTACTCAAAGTGATCAACGAAAAACCCGAGCAGCTTGACCAGTTGTTCCAAAAGCTTTCAAAGCTAGGAGCTATGCAAAGCTTCGGCGACGTAAAAGGCGACGCCAACATTTCCTACACAACCCAAAACGGCAAGGTTACAACCGCTGCTTATGTTGCTACAGCCAAATTTGAAAATGGTGAAGCGCGGATCGCGATACGCTTAATTCAATTGTCGGGTCAATGGCAGTTCTTACTTTTTAATTTCAATTCACCGGTGTTCCTCCATGAGTAGGGCTAACTCTGAACTCAAGGGAGACAGCGAAAAAGAGCGCATCGCCCTTTAGCGGCACGTTATCATTTTCAAAAGAAATACTTCACCATCTCACCGTCCGGGTCGAACTCGGACTTTTGTGAATGGCGCAGTTCGACCGAGAGTGTGTCAAAACGCATGCCTGAATCCGTCGGGAGCTGAAACGACTCCACTGAATGTCCATAAATGCGTCATTTCTCATCAGCTGATTCCACAAATATCAGTATTTGGCTCAACATCTGACATAATATTTCCACCGTTTTCTCGACTTTTGGGTTTTGACACGGTCTGGATCCAAACCGGCCTGTCAAGTTTGATTTTCGAACGGCGGTACATTCACGGAAAGCGGAATGTCGATTTTAGGGTCGTAAGCTGGGTTAGTGTAACTCAATATTTTTACGCATTCTTGCTGGGATACATTTACCGCCTAACCTATACCTCTTTGTTTTACGTAAGCATTAACTTACTGAATATAAATCACATATTTTTACTGTTGCCTTGACGTAAACCATCGGATGATTTATTTTGCGTCGAATTCAAACATGTGGACTGGTTCGTCTTGGCTGGAAAATAGCTCTGATACAAGTAGATGCTTTCAGTTCACCAAACGCTGGCTATCTTACTCGACCAGGTGTATTTATTGAGATAGACAGCTTTATAGGTGTCTAATTTACGTTAGCGGTCAGAATCCTATGTGTATCGAACTGAAAGGAATCTTCAGCACTGAGTTGAATGAACCGGAACTCCCAGATGATCCGGAGTGTTGTGCCGTAAACATGTTTGCCGACATTGGCACCAAAGGTTCGGATGGCTCAGATCAATTCAACTTTCTAGTTGTTACACCAAAGTTCCTGATCGAACACCCAGAAATACGTTGGAGCAGAGGGTACCTTCTGATGCCTGAGTTCTCGTGGCAGGAAACACGCCGTATGGTTGAGCGGCTTGCATCAAGCATCTCCGCAAATTCGTGGGAGGAAGCTGCTAAGGTACTATGTAATTACATGGAGTGGGAATTTGAAAATTACCAGCCATACAAAGGTTGAAACCGCTGACCCTGCGCTCAAGTTCGCTCCCGTCTGTCGCTGGACGCTGCATGATAAAGCCGTGCAGCGCCGATTAGCTCTACGTTATGCGCCTGGAATGAATATGCGTGTTTCCAAAGAACAAACTGTCTGTGAGTGGCAAGGCGTTTCGCCGGAACCACCCAAGAAGAAAACAAAGTTGGGCATCGCGCTCGGGACGTTGGGCAAGACCCCAATAAATGGCCTGCGTCATCAGCCAGAAAATGGGACCAATGGTTGGTATATCTGGTGTGGTTCAGAATTGCCGCAGGACTCAGACGCGTTTTCTCCTCTCCATGTCGAGCACATAGGCGAGTATTTTCCGGAAACAGAGGAGTACTTGAGTCTCCCGCCGGGGTTTCGGTTCCTGATCGACGGATCGAATTACGAGGATGTTTGGTTCGATGAGTCTCTACTCAATTCAGAGTAGTTTTTGCGCACAGGCGCATAACCATTCGCTGCAGGCGCGACGACCCTGACGGGCCGCAGCCTGAGCTCAAACGTCAGAAGGCACCTATTCGATGGCACGTATTGAACGCAACTTTAGTAGTCGAGACATACAGGAACAGCGTTGGCTGGCCGAAAACACATGGTGCGATTGCTGCGTCAAGGCGGACTTGGGGCTTACTCAGCCGGTTGAATACGAAGAGGATGGGCAAATCTTTGTTGAGGGTAAATGCGTACGGTGTGGTCAGCGTGTCGTCTCATCTATTAGTGAATAAAATGCTAAAACTTAGTGATACTTTAAAGCACATTGTTAGCCATGAGCCGTCTAACCCTGCGCTTAAATTCGCTCCTCTCGGTCGCTGGGACGCGCCTATGGCGCACTCCTTTGCGTCACGTTAAATACTATGAATTCTTTTCTAGGCCTCGTTGTGGTTCTTCTTGTGGTGACAGGTGTGCTGCTCTGGCCTCTTATTAACAGTTTTCGTAGAGCGCCTGCTGAGCAAAATTTAAAGCCTCTCTGGCAGCAGAGATGTTCAGTTGGTTCTAGAGGTTTTGGAATCGGTGTCGGAACCAATATGCCATTTACGCGTGTAGCGCTTTATTCTGATTTTATGATCATGCGCGGGTTTTCAACGACAGTTATTCCCTATCACGATATTGCTGAGGTCATATGGAAGCAAGACTTTCTTTCTCTGGGCGGCGTTCTCATCAGGCTACGGGGACTAAAATCCTCATACGTGCTGTACCCACGCAGCCCTAAAACTTTTGTTAGCCTTGTTGAGTCGCATCTTACCCTTCGCTCAAGCGGGGCCGCCCAAAAGCGCGCAGCTCCTTAGCTCCACGTTAGGCATAATTAACTCGGCGATGATAAATAAAGAACAAAATCCTGTTGGCATGGGCCATGCTGATGTATGAGCTAGACGATGCAAAGAAGCATCTGAGCAATCTCATCGCGGAAATTCAAAATGACCCAGAATACAATGAAGCCAATTTAAGGATTGATCTAGGACATGTTTATTCTCATCTAAATCGCGCTTGGCATCGTCGCAATAATAGCGAAGATGTTTCCGAGGCGGAATGGGTTGAAGCCTCAAAATTTCCCAGCGACTTAGAGCCAATCTAAATGCCAGCCAAGCCTAACCCATCCATCAAGCGGGCGCGCTAAAGCGCACCCCTTATGTCAAACGCTATGTGTTATGAATAAATACCGCGTCTTACTCAATGGCAGCAATTTCCTTCTAGACCTTGGCGATGGTCTTGCGCCTCATGGTTTTTTTACGGCGCGCTTTGTTGAAGCTGGCACATCGGATGAAGCGGAGCTCAAAGCTGTCGCATCACTTCGAAAACACGAAGAAATAAAGGCTAAACTTCGCAACTTGCCTGATACACCGCCCGTGCTATTTGCAGAGGAAATTGAGGAAATTGAGAATTCCGATAGCATTGAGAACCCTGAGCAAGGGATCATTTGGTACAAAGAGGAGGCCGATCAATGACCCATAACCCAACACTCAGCCGGAGCACGGAAAGCAGTGCGGTTTTCCTTCAAGCTCCGGTGCGCCGCGTCCAGTTAGCTGAGCGTTAGCCCCCTTTATGAAGCTCATCGCAATTACTGTTGCTATTGCTGCATTGATTCTTGTCGGCGTGTTCGTGCTCAAAGGCAAGTCCGCCAAAGACGCACAGCCCAACACAGCTGGTTTTCCGCCCGATGTCGCCGCGCGCATAGAAGAAGAACGTGCAGCGCGCCAAGAGGTGCAAACTACAGATCCACAATTCTTCGCTGCCGTATCGAAGGTCATGTTTGAGCACGATCCCATTGCTATCAACTTCGGGACAAATACCGACGAATATGACCCCGAGGCAGGCACCGTAATTCCCAGATTGCAGACCTGCACATCCGCCGACGATGTTGTCACAGTGGTCCATGAGGAATTTCAGCGATGGTTTGGAAAAGACGATGCCGGTGATCGTGGTCGTTACATTAAACTCGCAAACGACATCTGGGCTCTTTGGCAACAACGGGGCTAACCCACCGTTCCAGGGGACGCGCTGACAAGCGGACGTGCTCCTGAATTAGCACGTTGAACGACAGATTTCTGTGTTATAGCCGCCTACACTGAAAATCTTGAATGTCGCAAAGTGGCCGATAGAACCAGTTCAACATTACCAAAAGACAACATAAACACAGGCATAATCATATCGGAATCAATGGCTCAGCCGGGATTTCATAAATTGTGAGATTTCGTTAGATTTTTACCTTTAATTATGAGATTTTTTACGAAAACCGGAATCTCATAATTTCTGTAACTGATTGAAAGACATAGAGGTGTATGTTTCATAAATTATGAGATCTGACACGGTGTCAGATCTCATAATTTATGAAATAAATCTCATAATTGTGAAATGAAATCTCATAATTTCTGAATTCTCAGTTTTCATTGTCAGATCTCATAAATTTTTAAACGAGCTTCGAAATGGTCCGCTGATAGCGGTGTCGGGTGCCACAAAAAGTGAAAAGTGTGCCAAAAAAGTGAAAAATTAATGACACAAATAATGAAAAGATTCGACAGTTTCCGCTTGCACTTGATTTTTTAGTGTTTCTTAAAAGCCAGGCGAACCTCATGGTTTGCCTGGTTTAGTTACACTCATCTGACTACGGCTTACGGGAATGACTGGTATACGCTTTATTTAGCGGCTTCAGCTTATGTGATTGATAATTTTTATTGGAGATATAAATATCCAATAATTTTAAATTAAATATCTTGGGTATCATTAGCTAAGTGAATATCAAGGTCTTCCTGCATAGTCTGTCCATATTTACCATACAGTACTCCATGCTTTAATATTTTCTCGTCTTCCAACGAGTGTATGAGGCCTTGACTGGAAAACGGCTTTTAATATTTACCACCGATCAGCGTTGAGTTATCCAGTCATAAAATTGATATATGTAATGCTATCAACATGAGAATGGTTAGCTGCTGGAAAATCTAAGCTGGAAAACGGCTTTCAATCTTTGCCACGATTGAGCGCTGAGTTTTCCAGTCATAAAATTGACATATGTAATACTATCAAAATGATAGTGGTTAGTCGCTGGAAACTTTAGACGCTCTTTTGTTATAAAAGTGGCAAAATTT
>DATBRD010000023.1:0-4887 GCA_036560465.1 Methylobacter sp. | reverse complement strand
CGGCAATATAGTCATCGATACTTTCCGGCAGGAGCGTAGTTTGTGTACGGCATTCGCCTTCAATGAAACGTTTCATCCGCTGGCCTCATCAACAAGTTGACCTCATTATATCAAAGTCAGCGTTTTGACACGGTCTGGGCCGGATTTCGCCATTCAGTCAGACAAAAAACCGACCCTACGCGGGCTCTCATACCTCTTGCGAGAGGCTGCAAATCCTCGAGCAGTTAATCTAATTTTATATCAATGCGAAACACTTCCTAAGCCTGTGCTCAGGTTAGAACTCCAAGACCATAAGGTGTCTATGGTTAACTTCGCTCACCGTCTTGAAACCCCGACGCTCAAAGCGTTTTTTATGTTTGGTACTCACCAGGCAGCGTCCGCGAGGAAAGTTTTCATGCACCCACTGTATGCGGATACTTTCTAAATCAGTTCCTATGCCTTTACCCCGATGGTTCTGATCCACTGCCGTCATGTAGAGTAGATGGGTATCTGAAGCCCAATCAGCAGCCTTAACGCCACCCACGCCGATCAATGTCCCATCGATCAGATAGGCGCCGAAGAATTTTTTATAAAAAGGCGGAGCATCGGTTGCGCCTATCTCAGCTATTAACCTGCTTTGCTCATAACGGTTAGATTCACTTGGGCAGTTAGAATGCAGCAAGTCGACCGCATCAGATAATGAGGATGAATTGATGTCCAGTGGACGAATGGTATAGGTTTTCATTTAGATCAAATTTAGAGTTTTACACTGAATGGCGCTTTTTATCATTCACCAATCTGTAATAAATCGTTTATCAAATTGCAAAAAATCAGCTATAGCGTCTGGATAAGGACGCCTCACAAGCAAGGAAACTCGTGTATCGCATGCATCATAAATCAGAACAATTAACGCTTAAGAGTAATAACGGACTCTCTAGCAGTCCTTTTAACAAGCGGCTTTTTCTTTTTATTCATAAAGCTGTAACAAATTGGTTGTACTATCTGTAGCAAGGGCTTTTGAAGCTTTCCATGAATTTTAAATTAGTTTCTCGACTCTACCTATTGCAGCCCCTGAATGAAGGGGCTTTTTTTTGCTTTTTGTGTTTTCATTGCCACTCCCTTAAACAGAGTAAGCCGAAACCTGAAAAAGTTATGCCCACCAAGGCTGGCTTTTTATGTGCCTGACGGTTGCACGTGATATCTCTTAATGGGTAAAAGTCTGGACTTAATCTGGTAACTGACAAAATGAGTCTCTATTGCATCAGACATTGACTATCTCAAGCCGAATAAATGATGAGTTTAGAACGACCAGTCCGACAGTGAGGTACCGTTAAAAATTGGGGCAATGGGTAACCCATTAGCATCTGACTGTTACAGATATTGTGAAAGTAATTGTATCGTTGCTGGCTGAACCGCAATCCACGATTCAGCCAGACTGACAACTATCCTTGACGCAGGACTTTATTTGCCATGCTTCTCACCATGGTTTTGACTGGCGGCTACCTTGTCATTGCCATCGAAGTCGAACAGCGTCATCAAATCGCCAACAGCCGGTCCGTTAACCGGTTTGTACGGATTCTCCTTACTGGCGACCGGGTTCGGGAGATTATCGCGGCTGCGCTTCGATATGGCCGGCAACTTCCAGTTCTTTTCGATGAACTTCAGTATCGATGCATGATCGTTGTAAGTATGGTCAACGTGGCCTTGCTTGGCATAGGGCGATACCACGAGCAGCGGAATGCGCGTGCCGTCGCCGAAGAAGTCGACCGCCTGAACATAGCCGGAGTCATAATAGCCGCCGCCCTCATCCGTGGTGATGATGATGGCCGTGGATGCCCAAAGGTCCGGATTGCTCTTGACCTGAGCGATCAGGTCTTGCAGGAACTTCTCGTACAGGTCGGCTGTCGAGTCGGCCGGGTGGCCGGCCAGGGCCTCGAACGGACGGACATAAGAGACGGCGGGCAGAGTGCCGTTCTTGACATCGGCCAGAAAGGCACCGTAATTTTGCAGCTTGGCTTCTTCCGACGGATTCTTCATGATGCTGGAGAATCCGGTCAGCGGATCGCAAATGCCGCAATAGGAGTGGAACAACAACGATACGCCGTTAACGGTAGCAGCATACGCCGTTGCATCGTCGCCGCGGTCGGCGCTGTAGTATTTCCAGGACACGCCATGGGCGGTCAAGACGTCGGCGATAGTGGGAATGCTTTGCGGCGGCAAGGTGAATTTGTTTGCTCCGAGCGCGCGCGGATTGCTGCTGGTCTGGTTCCAATACATGTTGTAGTTGTTTACCAGATAGTAGTGGTCCTTTTCGCAGTTGTTATGCTTGACGCCTTGGGCTTTGAGTTCGCCGTTGACGGCGGCTACACCGGGTTGTGTCGCGTCGGCGCAATTCACATAAGAGCCCCCGCCGTAACCATCCTGCGTATAGTAGTTATTGGTGCCGGCCACCGGGTCAGGGTTTTCGATTTGGTTATGCCAAGGCTTTGCGGGAGAACCGTCGAGCCTGATGGGATCAGTAAAGAATGCCGCATCGCCGGTAACCAGCGCCTGGAAATTGGCGCCGGTGCCACCCATGATGGCCTGGTGATAATTATCGCTGATGGCGTATTCGTCGGCGAGCGCCTTGAATATCGGTGCATCGCCGGTGTTCATGTTGTAAAAGCCCATGGAGATGGCACCTTCCTTGGGGTTAAACCCGCCGGTTGGATAAGGTGTGCCATTGGAGCCGGTGCCGATGGATTCCTCGACCCAGACGAACTTATCGTTTTTGCCGCCGTCGATATCCTGCCACATCTGGAAGAACCGATGTACCGGGTCGCCAGTATACGCATTGTAAGCTACATAGTTGCTGATTTGGAAAGGACCGTTCGGCAAGCCGACTGGGAAGCGCGTATCCGGTACGCCGCCAGGCTGACCAATTGCGTAGGTCGTGTAGGGCTGCGGCAGGCTGACGTCGTAATCGCCGTCGGATTCGGTTACGACGTGATACTTGTCAGTGTCGACACCGATTCTTTGCTTCGCCAAATCGAAATGCTCCCCCGGGGTTCCATCTTCCTTAACGACCCCCTTGCTGAGCAGATTGTCGATAGTTTGTCCAGCTTTAGGCTCATAAACGCCATAGAGATTGTCGAAGGTATGATTTTCGCCGATTAAAACGATAACATGCTTTATTGGGGTTGCGGTTTCACTTGCTTCTTCTGCGTGCGTAACGGCGGACATCATCGAAACGCTTGCCATCGCCGCCACGAGGGGGCGCAGGCGTAAGGTCTTCTTATTTTTCATCTGTCGCTGCTCCTAAATTACAAAGTGCCAAGAATATGGAAGCGCAGTAAGCCTATTGGCTACTGGCAACGGAAGCATAAGGAGCGCTTGTTACAGAGTTATTAAAGCTTATGACTTATCAATCATTTATTACAGACAGTCGCTACAAATCGGCTCTGTTGCTTGAAAACTGGACCGCAGGATAGCCCTTTCTAAAGGGGAGTTAGGGTGCAGCCAATTGCCGTGGCTGTAAAAAAGAAATAAAGATATTTATAGGTCAACCGGGCAGTCATTTCTAACTGGAAATCTTGGCGCTGTTGTCTGGCAATTATTCGGTGCTGATTGACAAACAATGGTTTTTTCTGCTGGTATTGGAGCGCAACACCCACCGTGCACACTAATTTAACGATGAAGGGTTTATAAGAAAATGCATAAGATTCAAATAGGAGCACAGCATGTCTGAACTGGGTGACGAACTCAATAGCGACAATGCGGTTTACAAAACCCTACTGGAGTCGACCAAGGCAATCCCTTGGAAGATCGACTGGGCCAGCATGAAGTTTGCCTACATTGGCCCGCAGATAGACCCTTTATTGGGCTGGAGCCAGAATAGTTGGGTATCCGCAGAAGACTGGGCGATGCGCATACACCCAGAGGACCGGGAATATGTGGTGAATTTTTGTATTTCGCAATCGAAGGCCGGTGTGGACCACGAAGCCGACTACCGCGCGCTGACTAAGGACAACGGTTATGTCTGGATTCGCGATGTCGTGCACGTGGTACGCAACGAGAAAGGAGACGTTGATTCCTTAATTGGCTTTATGTTCGACATTAGCGAACGAAAAAAGACTGAAGAGAAGTTAATCAGCCTGCAAAAAGAATTGGAAGCCCTCTCGTTTAAAGACGGACTGACGGGTATTGCCAATCGGCGCAGGTTCGATTCAAGCCTGGATACCGAGTGGGTCAGTGCACGCCGCAGCAACCAGCCACTCTCGCTAATCGTGCTCGATATCGATTTTTTTAAGCAATACAATGACCGCTATGGTCATATTCAGGGTGACAAGTGCTTGACGAACGTTGCCCAGACACTGAATCTTGCAGCTGTTCGCCCAAGAGACATCGCTGCACGTTTTGGCGGTGAGGAGTTTGTTCTGTTGCTCCCGGAAACAGATGAAAGTGCCGCGCTGAAGGTTGCCGAACGTTGTCATCGCCTCATCGAAAAACTGAGAATCCCCCATGAAAAATCGGCTGTCAGTCAGTTTGTCACTGCCAGCCTAGGTGTTGGAACCATCAACCCACCTGCCGAGATGGAACCCAAAAACTTCATCGAAGCCGTGGACAAACTGCTTTATGCTGCCAAACAAAATGGCAGGAACCGAATCGAATCTGGAAGGCTATAGCCATGTCTCCTTAGCGCTCCAAAACTGCCGCTCATAACTGTGGTTTCTATGCAAATTGAATGTCGGAAAATGGCCGAACTTCGTCATTCGCAAAAGACCGAAATCGACCCAGGCCGTGTAAAAACTCTCAAAAAATGAAATGGTCGGCGTTTAAGCGCAATTCAGCTTAAATAAACCCATGCGGTGAGCCATTCTGGATCGGTAAGGACTTTTAAGTTTTATTGATTGATAACACTCAAAGTCC
>DATBRD010000022.1:0-47783 GCA_036560465.1 Methylobacter sp. | reverse complement strand
GAAGGCGTTGAAATGGTAATGCCTGGCGATAACATTTCGGTAAAAGTAAAGCTGATTTCACCGATCGCCATGGAAGAAGGGTTGCGTTTTGCAATCCGTGAGGGTGGTCGTACAGTAGGTGCGGGCGTTGTTGCATCAATAATCGAGTAATATAAATATGTCTAATCAAACTATCAGAATCCGTTTGAAATCATTTGATCATAAGTTAATTGATCAATCGGCTGGTGAGATAGTAGAAACAGCAAGAAGAACTGGCGCCCAAGTAAAGGGTCCTATTCCATTGCCTACTAAAAAAGAACGTTTCACTATTTTGATTTCTCCGCACGTAAATAAAGATGCCAGGGATCAATATGAATTGAGAACGTATAAAAGATTATTGGATATCGTTGAACCAACAGAAAAAACCGTAGATGCATTGATGAAGTTGGATCTTGCAGCTGGTGTTGATGTTCAAATAAAATTGAATTAAAAAAGCAGAGGAATTGGCAGATGTCAATAGGTCTTATAGGTCGTAAATGTGGTATGACCAGAGTTTTTTGTGAAGATGGTTCGTCAGTACCAGTTACTGTGCTCCAGATTGACTCAAACAGAGTTACTCAAGTTAAAGGCATTGAGGTTGATGGCTATCGTTCGGTTCAAGTGGCAGCGGGCGAAAAGAAATCTTCTAGAGTCAATAAAGCAATGGCTGGTCATTATGCAGCTGCCAATATGACAGCGGGCCGTGGCCTGTGGGAGTTTAGACTCGAAGATGGTGAAGGTGAGGATTTGGCTGTTGGCTCACAACTGACAACAGACGTTTTTTCTGCTGGTCAAGTTGTTGATGTTCAGGGAAAAAGCATTGGTAAAGGCTTTGCTGGTGGTATAAAACGTCACAATTTCAGTATGCAGGATGCAACACATGGTAACTCGCGCTCACATAGAGTTTTGGGTTCCATCGGTATGTGTCAAACTCCTGGTCGTGTTTTTAAAGGAAAAAAAATGGAGGGTCATATGGGTGCTGAAAAAGTTACAGTGCAAAATTTGACTATTCATTCAATTGATGCGGCAAGAAATTTAATTTTAGTAAAGGGCGCTGTGCCTGGCGCTAAAGGCGGTGATGTAGTTATAACACCTGCTATGAAAATGCGAAATAAAGGTTAAGCTATGAGTTTGCAAATACCTGCTTTAAACGAACAAGACTCTTCAGGAAGCTTAGAAGTAGCTGAGGCTATTTTTGGGCAGACATTTAATGAAACTTTGGTTCACCAATTGGTTGTTAGGCATCTGGCTGGTGCTCGTGCTGGAACAAAGGCGCAGAAGACACGATCCGATGTAAGTGGTGGTGGTACAAAACCATGGAGACAAAAAGGAACGGGTCGAGCTAGATCTGGTACAACCCGTAGTCCGGTTTGGAGAACTGGTGGTGTTACTTTTGCAGCAAGGCCAAGAAATTACGAGCAAAAACTGAACAAAAAGATGTTTAGAGTTGGAGTTCGATCCATCTTGTCCGAGCTGGTTAGACAACATCGGTTAGTCGTTAGTAATGATATTTTGCCTTCAAGTTCAAAAACCAAAGAATTAAGTGCAAAAATAAAAGATATTGGCGCAAAGCGCATTCTGATTATTGTTGAGAGTGTTGATGTAAATTTAGCTTTGGCGTCAAGAAACATACCCTACGTAGAAGTGATTGAGGCGGCCAATTTAAGTCCATTACTATTGGTTTCAGCTGACAAAGTTATTGCTACACCGGGTGCGTTGAAGCAAATAGAGGAGCGCTTGGCGTGAGTTTAAATAAATATCACTTGGCGGGTGTGCTACAAGCTCCGATTATATCTGAGAAGAGCACAATTGCTGCAGAAAAAAACAATCGGTTTGTTTTTAAAGTGCAAAAAAATGCAACAAAAAAACAAGTAAAAAGTGCAGTGGAACTAATGTTTAGCGTTGAGGTTGATTCAGTTCAAGTTTTAAACGTTAAAGGCAAGCAAAAAAGATTTGGCGGTTCATTGGGACAACGATCTGATTGGAAAAAGGCTTATGTAAAACTAAAGCCTGGTCATGATATAGATTTCTCTGCTGCTTAATAATTTAAGTTTTAAAAGATCAATAGGAAACGGTAGAAAGCATGGCTATTGTAAAGTCTAAACCGACGTCACCGGGTTCACGGTTTGTAGTGCGGATCAAAAATGATGATTTGCATAAAGGAAAACCCTATGCGCCTTTGTTAAGTAAGAATAGCAAAAGTGGCGGTCGTAATAATCAGGGGCGTATTACAACGCGTCATGTAGGTGGTGGTCACAAACAGCACTATCGGATGATTGATTTTAAAAGAAATAAAATCAATATCCCTGCCGTTGTTGAGCGTCTTGAATATGATCCTAACAGAACTGCTAATATTGCCTTGATATTATTTAAGGATGGCGAGCGTAGATACATCATTGCTCCTAAAGGGCTTGAAGTTGGGCAGGAAATTCTTTCTTCGGAAGCGACCGCAATTAAGCCGGGCAATTGCATGCCGTTAAGGAATATACCAATGGGTACCACCGTACATTGTGTGGAATTGAAGCCAGGTAAAGGGGCGCAAGTTGCCCGAAGTGCCGGCACATCTGTACAATTAGTAGCCAAAGACGGCGCTCATGCCACTCTTAGATTAAGATCAGGTGAAATGCGTAAAGTTTTGGCCGATTGTCGCGCTGTAATCGGAGAGGTTTCTAATTCAGAGCACAGCTTGATATCTCTTGGAAAGGCTGGCGCATCAAGGTGGCGCGGTGTTCGTCCCACTGTTCGAGGCGTTGTAATGAATCCAGTTGATCATCCGCATGGTGGTGGTGAAGGTCGAACATCTGGCGGTAGACATCCCGTATCACCTTGGGGCATGCCAACTAAAGGGTATAAAACCAGAAACAACAAACGTACTGATAATATGATTATCAGACGTCGTAAGCTCAAATAGAGAGGAATTATTGTGCCGCGTTCAATTAAAAAAGGTCCGTTTATTGATCATCATCTGCTTAAAAAAGTTGAAGATGCTGTAAGTACAAATAATCGGAAACCGATTAAAACATGGTCAAGAAGATCAATGATTATACCTGATATGTTAGGTTTAACTATTGCAATCCATAATGGGCGCCTGCACATACCTGTTCTGATTTCGGAGAATATGGTCGGGCATAAATTAGGTGAGTTTTCGCCAACTCGCACATATAAAGGCCATGTGGCTGATAAGAAATCTAGATAGGTTGTGTTATGGAAGTTTCAGCAAAATTAAAAAATGCTCCGCTGTCTGCGCAAAAAGCGCGATTAGTAGGTGACCAGATACGTGGTATGCCAGTTGAAAAGGCGTTGAACACATTGAAGTTCAGCTCAAAAAAAGCTGCTGCGATTATTAAAAAAATTCTTGAATCTGCTATTGCTAATGCAGAGCATAATGAAAGCGCAGATATTGATGAATTAAAAGTGTCGACCGTTTATGTAAATGAAGGTGCGACCATGAAAAGATTCAAGGCAAGAGCTAAAGGACGTGCAAATCACATCCTTAAAAGAACCTGCCATATTACAGTTAAAGTCGCAGAATACGAGTAGGGGCAGAAAATGGGTCAAAAGGTACATCCAACAGGTATACGCCTTGGTATTGTAAAAGATTGGAATTCAAGATGGTATGCAAGTAATCAGGATTATTCAGTTTTCCTGCACCAAGACTTGACAGTCAGAGAATTTATCAAGAAAAAATTAGCTCATGCTTCTGTAAGTCGTATTCAGATTAATCGTCCGCCTAATAACGCGCATATTACAGTACATACCGCAAGACCGGGTATTGTAATAGGTAAAAAAGGCGAAGATATTGAAACATTAAGACAAGCAGTATCAAAGATGATGGGTATTCCTGTTCAACTTAATGTTGAAGAGATTAGAAAGCCAGAACTTGATGCTCAGCTCGTTGCTGAAGGTGTTGCTCAGCAGCTAGAAAAAAGAATAATGTATCGTCGTGCAATGAAACGTGCTGTAACAAACACAATGCGTTTGGGCGCCGAAGGTATTAAAATCAATGTTGGCGGTCGATTAAACGGCGCTGAAATTGCTCGAAGTGAATGGTATAGAGAGGGTCGAGTTCCTCTGCATACATTACGGGCAGACATCGATTATGCAACAGCTGAAGCACATACTACCTACGGAATTATCGGCATCAAAGTGTGGATATTCAAGGGCGAGGTATTCGATATGGATGCACATATAGCATCTATTAATTCAGAATCTAAGAAATAGTTGAAGGGATAGAGAAAATGCTTCAACCTAAAAGAACCAAGTTCCGTAAACAACATAAAGGCAGAAATAACGGTACTGCCGTACGTGGATCATCAGTAAGTTTTGGTGATTTTGGCCTTAAATCAGTTGAGCGCGGTAGACTTACTGCACGTCAGATTGAATCGGCGCGAAGAACTATCACCCGGCATGTCAAGCGTGGCGGTAAAATATGGATTAGAATCTTCCCAGATAAGCCAATTACAAAAAAACCATTAGAAGTTCGTATGGGAAAAGGGAAAGGTAGTGTAGAATATTGGGTTGCACAAGTTAAGCCTGGAACAATGTTGTATGAAATACAGGGTGTTTCTGAGGAATTGGCTCGTGAAGCATTCGCTTTAGGCGCTGCTAAACTACCTTTAAAGACACTTTTTACTGCTCGGACAATAATGTAATGAAAGTAAATGAATTACGCCAAAAATCTAAAGACGAATTAGGGGCAATGTTGCTCGAATTGTCTCGTGAACAATTTAATCTTAAAATGCAAAAAGGTACAGGTCAGCTGTCCAAGCCCGATCAGGTAAAAAAGGTTAGGCGTGATGTTGCACGTATCCATACCATATTAAACGAAATGGCGAGCGCATAAAATGAGTGAGAATGTAACTAAGTTGCGGACGATTACTGGTCGGGTTGTTAGTAATAAGATGGACAAAACTATTACAGTTTTAGTAGAGCGAGTTGTAAAACATCCTGTTTACGGAAAATACATTAAGCGTTCAACTAAAATGATGGCTCATGATGAACAAAATGTTTGCCATGAAGGTGACGTAGTATCCATTACATCATGCAGACCTATGTCTAAGAATAAAACCTTTATGTTGGTTCAGGTCTTAGAAAGCGCTAACAAATAGCATTATCAAGCTATTTAATAAACAGATAATTAGGAATAAATCATGATTCAGATGCAAACTAACCTTGACGTCGCCGATAATAGCGGTGCAAAAAGGGTCATGTGTATCAAAGTGTTGGGTGGGTCTCATAGGCGTTATGCTGGCATTGGTGATATCATTAAGGTCAGTATTAAAGATGCCATCCCACGCGGTAGAGTGAAAAAAGGCGAAGTTTATAACGCACTGGTCGTTAGAACTTGTAAAGGTGTTCGCAGACCGGATGGTTCAGTTATCCGCTTTGACGGCAACGCTGCAGTTATTTTGAATAATAATTTACAGCCGCTCGGTACGCGTATTTTTGGCCCTGTAACACGTGAGCTTAGAGGCGAGAAGTTTATGAAAATAATCTCGTTAGCTCCTGAAGTTTTATAAGGTAGGGTTTAAAAATGCAAAAAATTAAACAAGGCGATGAAGTTGTCGTTCGTACCGGTAAGGATAAAGGTAAGAGCGGTAGAGTAAGTAAGGTTTTAAAGAATAATAAAGTTTTGATTGAAGGGATTAATCAAGTAAAAAAGAACCAAAAACCAAACCCAAATGCAGGGGTTTCAGGTGGCATAATTGTCAAGGATATGCCGATTAATATTTCCAATATTGGATTATATAATCCCGCAACTAAAAAAGCGGATCGTGTCGGCTTTAAGTTTCTAGAAGATGGAAAAAAAGTCAGATATTTTAAGTCAACAAATGAAGTTGTTGATGTGTAGGTGTAGATAAAAATCATGGCTAGACTAGAAACCGTATATAAAGAAAAAATCCTTCCAGCATTAGTAGAACAGTTTGGGTACAGTTCTATAATGCAGGCACCGCGAATTACAAAAATCACACTTAATATGGGTGTTGGCGGTGCAGTTGCTGATAAGAAGGTTCTGCAATCTGCAGTTAGCGACATGGAAAAGATTTCAGGTCAAAAACCAGTTGTTACACTGGCAAGAAAATCTATCGCAGGGTTTAAAATTCGTGATGATATGCCTATTGGTTGTAAAGTTACTTTGCGTAGCGATAGAATGTATGAATTTTTAGATCGATTAATAAATATTTCTATTCCTCGGATCCGCGATTTTAGAGGATTAAGCCCTAAAAGCTTTGATGGGCGTGGTAATTATTCAATGGGCGTTAAAGAGCAAATCATTTTTCCGGAAATTGATTATGACAAAATTGATGCTTTGCGCGGCATGGATATAACTATCACAACAACAGCTCAAACTAATGAAGAAGGTTTGGCGTTGTTAAAGCTTTTTAATTTTCCATTTAAGAACTAAAGGGCAATTTTAAAATGGCAAAAAAATCAATGATTGCGCGTGAAGATAAGCGTAAAAAATTAGTACAAAAATATGATATCAAACGTAAATCGCTGAAAGAAATTATCAGGGATCCGGGTGCTTCATTTGAAGATAAAGAATCTGCTCATTTACAACTTCAAAAACTACCGAGAGACTCTAGTGCGTCAAGAGTACGTAACCGTTGTAATTTAACCGGACGTCCGCATGGTTATTACCGTAAGTTTGGCCTTAGTCGGAATAAACTAAGAGAAGCGACAATGCGTGGCGATGTGCCAGGCTTGGTAAAGGCAAGTTGGTAAGATCTTTTAGATCAAGTTTAGAGAGATTATAACATGAGTATGACAGACCCAGTCGCAGATATGCTGACCCGAATCAGAAACGGTCAATCTGCTGGCAAAAAAGTTGTTAAGCAACCTTCATCAAAACTGAAAGTATCCATTGCCAAGGTATTAAAAGAAGAAGGTTATATAACAGGTTATTCCTTAGAGACAGTAGGTAGTCATACAGAAATGACTATTGAACTGAAGTACTATAAAGGAACTCCTGTAATTGAAAATATTAAAAGAATTAGTAAACCTGGTTTACGTATTTATAAATCTAAGGATGAATTGCCAAAAGTTCTTGGCGGGTTAGGGATTGCTATCGTATCAACATCGAATGGTGTTATGACAGATAGAGCTGCTCGTTCAATTGGACATGGCGGTGAAGTCATTTGTACTGTTTGTTAAAGTGTAGGTCAGGTTATGTCAAGAATTGCTAAGGCTCCAGTCATTATCCCAAGCGGTGTGGATATAAAGCTAGAGGGTAATAATGTGACCGTAAAAGGAAGTAATGGTCAATTATCTTATGATATTAATTCAGCTGTCAGTCTCGGTATTGCGGAAAACGTAATCCAAGTACAGTGGGATAGAGATGATAAAAAAGCTACTGCTCAAGCTGGAACGGCTAGAGCAATCGTAAGCAACATGATTGTTGGTGTATCAGCCGGATTTGAAAAGAAGTTAACTCTAATCGGTGTTGGTTATCGAGCGCAAGCTAAAGGAAACATACTCAATTTGGCCCTTGGCTTTTCTCATCCAGTTGATTTTGAAGTTCCTGAAGGAGTTTTAGTGGAGACGCCTAGTCAAACTGAAATTTTGATTAAAGGCAGCGACAAGCAATTGGTAGGCGAAGTTGCTGCGAAAATTAGAGCATATCGTCCGCCTGAGCCTTATAAAGGTAAAGGTGTCAGATATGCTGATGAACATGTTGCAAGAAAAGAAGCTAAGAAGAAGTAAGGTAGCGAAATGGATAAGAAACAAGCTCGTATGAAGCGCGCATTAAAATTGCGTAGTAAAATTAAGAAATTAAGCACAACGCGATTGTCAATTCACAAAACTTCGCAACATATATACGCCCAAGTTATAAGTGCTGATGGAACGACAACTTTGGCAAGTGCATCAACAACACAGGCTGAAATTAAATCGACATTAAAAAATACTGGTAATGTGATTGCGGCTGCAGAGGTTGGAAAATTTATTGCACAAAAAGCAATTGCTGCTGGGGTTTCCGAAGTTGCTTTTGATCGTTCAGGATTTAAGTATCATGGTCGCGTTAAAGCATTGGCTGATGCTGCACGTGAAGCCGGTTTGAAATTTTAGGGGAATAAAATGTCTACAGCACCTTCACAGGTTAGTGCAGATGGTTTGCAAGAAAAATTAGTTAATGTAAGACGCGTTGCCAAAGTTGTAAAAGGCGGTAGAGTTTTTGGATTCACAGCACTAACAGTTGTTGGTGATGGTGAAGGTAGAGTAGGATATGGCGTTAGTAAAGCACGCGAAGTACCTATTGCTATCCAAAAATCACTGGAGCAGGCGCGCAAAAACATGCGTAAAGTTTCTCTAAAAGGTGATACCTTGCAATATCCTATTATGAATACAACTGGGGCAGCTAAAGTTTATATGCAGCCTGCTTCTGAAGGTACAGGCATCATTGCTGGTGGCGCAATGAGAGCGGTATTTGAAGTGGTTGGGGTTCATAATGTATTGGCTAAATGCATAGGTACTAGTAATCCTATTAATGTTGTTAGAGCAACTATTAATGGTCTTACTGGAATGCACAGTGCTAACCAAATAGCTGCAAAACGCGGCTTATCAGTTGAACAAATTATTGGGTAGTAGCAATGGCTAGCAATAAATTAAGTGTAACGATGATAAAAAGCAAATTTGGACGCTTACCGGCGCACCAAGCTTGCTTGAAAGGACTTGGATTGCGCAAAATCAACCAGACGGTTGTAGTGGTCAATACACCTGAAAACCGTGGAATGATAAACAAAATATCATACATGCTAAAATTTGAGGAAGTGTAATGTTTTTAAATACAATCCGTTCAAGTGAAGGGGCCAGAAAGAAGTCTAAAAGAGTAGGACGAGGTATTGGATGTACTCTTGGCAAGACTTGTGGAAGAGGGCATAAGGGACAAAAAGCCCGTAGTGGTGGTTTTCATAAGGTTGGTTTTGAGGGTGGTCAAATGCCTTTACAACGTCGTTTACCAAAGATTGGATTTACTTCCTTAATCAGCAAATATTCAGCTGAAGTTAGATTAAATGAACTCGATGGGTTAAGCGTTGATGTGATTGATCTTAAGGTGTTGATTGATGCAAATATCGTTCCTGTGTTTACCAAAAAAGCTAAAGTAATAAAGTCAGGTGCATTAAACAAGGCCGTTACAATTAAGGGAATTAAGGTAACTGGTGGGGCAAAAGAATCTATCGAAGCTGCTGGCGGCAAAGTAGAGGTTTAAGTGAGTACTTCAAGAGCGCAGGTGTCTGGGAAGGTCGGCGGTTTTTCAGAACTCAAAGCAAGATTGCTTTTTGTTCTTGGCGCTTTTTTTGTATATAGAGTCGGTGCCCATATTCCTGTGCCTGGAATAGATCCTAAGGCACTTGCAGTTATGTTTGAGCAGCAAAGTGGTTCAATCTTGGATATGTTTAACATGTTCTCGGGTGGCGCTTTGATGCGGTTAAGCTTGTTTGCTTTGGGCATAATGCCTTATATTTCAGCGTCAATTATAATGCAATTGATGACTGTAGTTATTCCTTCAATGGAGCAGCTAAAGAAAGAGGGTGAGTCCGGTCGACGTAAGATTTCACAGTACACACGCTTTGGTACTGTTATTTTGGCGACTTTTCAGGCGATTGGTATTTCTTTAGCATTACAAAATCAGACAGCTGGGGGGCTTTCCGTTGTCTTGAGTCCAGGTATAAGTTTTATCGTCATTACGACGGTTACTCTGGTTACCGGTACTATTTTCTTGATGTGGCTTGGAGAGCAGGTTACTGAGCGAGGAATTGGTAATGGTATTTCTCTGATTATATTTGCTGGTATAGTTTCTGGACTACCTAAAGCAATCGGTGGAACTTTGGAGTTGGCAAGAACCGGGGAAATGAACGGTGCATTTATAATTTTATTATTTTTGTTGTCTATTTCTGTCACTGCATTAGTTGTTTTTGTTGAGAGAGGGCAGAGAAGAATTCTTATTAATTATCCAAAAAGACAGCAAGGTCGCAAGATGTACGCAGGGCAAAGTAGTTTTTTGCCATTAAAGCTTAACATGGCAGGTGTAATACCACCTATTTTTGCATCAAGTATCATTTTGTTTCCTGCGACAATAGCTGGCTGGTTTGGAAATAGTGAAGGATTTTCATGGCTGCAAGATGTTGCTACGATGTTATCTCCCGGCCAGCCTGTCTATGTTATTTTTTATGCAACGGCTATTATTTTCTTTTGTTTCTTTTATACAGCTTTAGTATTCAATTCGAAAGAAACTGCCGAAAACTTAAAGAAATCGGGCGCATTTTTACCCGGAATAAGACCAGGTCTTCAAACGAGTTCTTATATTGATAAAGTGATGACTAGGTTAACCTTAATCGGTGCATTTTATATAACACTTGTTTGTTTATTGCCTGAGTTTTTGATTGTTTACTGGAATGTTCCGTTTTATTTTGGTGGAACCTCCTTATTGATTATTGTAGTGGTTGTAATGGATTTCATTTCACAGATGCAAACTCATGTTATGTCCCAACAGTATGATGGCTTAATGAAAAAAGCTAATCTAAAAAAATAAATTATTGCACAAGAGCAGTATAGGAGTTAGTTGTGAAAGTTCGTGCCTCTGTAAAAAAGATTTGTAGAAAATGTAAAGTAGTAAAAAGAAATGGTGTTGTCAGGGTTATCTGTGAAGACGGAAAACATAAGCAACGACAAGGATAATAATTGTTGCGCCATTATTCGTATAATGTTATAATTTGGCGCTTAACTTTAGAGCACTATTAAGTGGGAGTATCTAGATGGCACGTATTGCCGGGATAAATATACCAGATCATAAACATGCAGTTATCGCATTGACTGCTATATATGGTATTGGTCGTCAAACTGCAAGTGAAATTTGCGTTGAAGTGGGTATAGCGCCTTCGATTAAAATAAAAGAACTGACTGAAGAGCAGTTGGAAACCATTCGTAATGTGGTTTCGAAGATGACAGTGGAAGGTGATCTGCGTCGTGAAGTTTCTATGAATATCAAGCGTTTGATGGATCTGGGTTGCTATCGCGGAATAAGACATCGTAGAGGATTGCCTTTAAGAGGGCAGAGAACGAGAACGAATGCTCGTACTCGAAAAGGCCCGCGTAAGGCGATTAGAAAATAAGATATTCCTTTAAGAGGTTGAAGTAAATGGCGAGTCAAAATCGTTCTAGAAAACGTATAAAAAAAGAAGTTGCAGATGGCATTGTGCACGTACATGCTTCTTTCAATAACACAATCATAACTATCACAGATAGAAAAGGCAACGCTCTTTCTTGGGCAACGTCAGGAGGATCTGGTTTTCGTGGATCCAGAAAAAGCACGCCTTTTGCTGCTCAGGTTGCGGCTGAAAAAGCAGGAACAGTTGCTTTAGAGTTTGGCATGAAAAATCTTGATGTCATGATTAAGGGTCCTGGTCCGGGTCGCGAGTCTGCAGTGCGTTCTCTGAATAATTTGGGATTCAAAATAAACAATATTGTTGATGTGACGCCGATTCCGCATAATGGATGTCGTCCGCCAAAAAAACGCCGCGTATAAAAAATCTGGAGTAGTTTGTTATGGCAAGATATCTTGGGCCTACATGTAAATTAAGTCGAAGAGAAGGCACGGATCTGTTTTTGAAAAGCAGAGGAAAGTCTTTAGAAAACAAGTGTAAATTGGATCAGCGTCCTGGGCAGCATGGTACCAAACGCACAAGAAGTTCTGATTATGCTACTCAGTTGAGAGCTAAGCAGCGCCTACGCAGAATATACGGCATCTTAGAAAAACAATTTAGAAATTACTATAAATCAGCAGATTCTAAAAAAGGAGCAACTGGTCAAAACTTGTTGAACCTATTAGAGTCTAGATTAGATAATGTTGTTTACCGTATGGGTTTTGCTTCAACTCGTGCAGAAGCGCGTCAGTTGGTTAGTCATAAATCTATTCAAGTAAATAATATTTTAATTAATGTACCTTCTTATCAGGTTTCACCAGGCGATGTTCTTTCTGTTAGAGAGAAAGCGAAAAAACAACAAAGAATTGTTGATGCTTTGAGTGTAACTGAGCAGTATGGTTTCCCCTCTTGGGTTGATGTTAATTCTAAAGAAATGTCAGGTACTTTTAGCTCACTACCAGATCGTGTAGATTTGGGTAGTGATATAAATGAGCAGTTGGTAGTTGAGCTTTACTCTAAATAATCGTAGTTTCGAGGGATATAAATGCAGAATTCTATTTCTGGCTTGCTGAAGCCTCGATTAGTTGAGGTCGTAAGTAAAACACCTAATCATTCTAGGATTGTTATTGAACCTCTTGAAAGAGGATTTGGGCACTCTATTGGTAATGCATTACGCCGGGTGCTGCTGTCTACAATTCCTGGCTGCGCAGTTACAGATGTTGAAATTGAAGGCGTCCTTCATGAATATACCACTATTGAGGGTGTTCAAGAAGATGTAATTGACATTTTGCTTAATCTTAAGAAGTTAGCGGTTGTGCTTCACTCTAAAGACGAGGTTGAGCTTACACTTTCAAAGCATGGCGCTGGCTGTGTTACTGCTGCTGATATTATAGTTCCGCATGATGTGGAAATTATTAATTCTGATTTGGTTATAGCTAACTTGACACAAGTCGGCGTTTTAAACATGAAGATCAGAGTCCGCCGCGGAAGAGGTTATGAGCCAGTAAGTGTGCGTAAATCAAACTCTGAACATGGTCTAATTGTTGGTGCGCTTCAACTTGATGCTTCATATAGTCCGATTGTTAAAGTTGCTTATCATGTTGAAAGTACACGTGTTGAGCAACGAACTAATTTAGACAAATTGATAATCGAACTGGAAACAAATGGAACTGTTGATCCAGAAGAAACCATCAAGCTAGCTGCAACGATACTTCATGATCAGCTGTCTGTTTTTGTTGACTTTGAAAAAGTAAATGATCAGCAAACAGAGGAAGAAGTTGAAGTAGAGGAGATATTTGATCCTGTTCTTCTTCGTCCTGTGGATGATCTCGAGCTAACAGTGCGTTCTGCTAATTGTTTAAAAGCTGAGAATATTTTTTATATTGGAGACTTAATTCAACGTACTGAAGTTGAGTTATTGAAGACTCCTAATCTTGGCAAAAAATCTTTAACAGAAATAAAAGACATTCTTGCTTTAAAAGGTTTATCTTTAGGGATGCGGTTAGAAAACTGGCCTCCTGAAAACCTTGCAGATCAAACTCACGCAATAACACATTAACATTAGGTCTTCTTACAATGAGACATCGTAAATCCGGTAGAAAATTCAATATAAATAGTAGCCACCGTAAGGCTTTATTTAGCAATATGGTTAGTTCATTATTTAAGCATGAATTAATAAAAACAACCTTACCAAAAGCGAAAGAATTAAGAAGCTACGCTGAGCCTTTAATTACACTGTCTAAAGAAGATAGCGTAGCTAAAAGGCGTGTTGCTTTCTCTCGGTTACGTGATCGTGATGTGGTAACTAAGCTTTTTAACGAGCTTGGTCCGCGTTATAAAAATAGAGCTGGTGGTTATTTGCGTATTATGAAATGCGGATTTAGACCAGGCGATGATGCGCCGATGGCTTATGTTGAGTTAGTTGATAGGCCTATCGCTAATATAGAAGATTAATTCGATTTTAAACCTGTAAAAAATTACTTGCAGGATATCCTCAGTCCTTAGAGCTTTGTAATTCTTAATATCGCTTTAAGGACTGTATCACGAAAAGAGCTAGTCCTTTATCATTCCGCTCCAATCCTATCCGATATTTAGAGTAACTGATTTTTAGATTTGTTCCTTTAAATCGACAAAAAATTCCATTTTAATTTGAAAGTGTATTGTTCAAATACATAAATGGTTTACACGAATATTGAAGCATAATACTAGAAGCCCAAAGCTAGATTCGCGTATCATGATTTCCTCCTTTTTACCGAATTTTGATAAAATTTGTTAATTTAAGGCCTTAAATTCTAGTTCTTAGTGTCACTCGTCTGCTAACTTTGTGATTGACTGTGTCGTATATGATACTTGATGGTCTCTTGGGTGGCTTACACGGAGTTAGTTAGTGTAATTAATCTATAATATCAATAACCTATACTATTTTAACGCAAATCAACTTCTGGTTAAGCACATTATCAATGTAACAATAAGAAGTATTGTTAAGACCAAATTCAAATAGTTTTGCGCTAGCTAAGCACTGGATTTGTTGTCAATTAATTGCGTATCCACTGTTCATATAGACCCACTGCTTTATTAAAATGCGTGCCAAACTTTCCAGAGTCCTGAGGAAAGAGCGTTAAAAGTTTCCGCCTCAGGTTGTTGAATGTCCGTTTTTTACCGGAGAACCTTGGAGGTTATTGCCGGAATCAGGCGGCGTTTTCATGTCGACCATGAGGCCTAACATCTCTGGCGAATACCTTTAATCTGTCCCGCCCCACCTCCGTAAACATCTCAAGACGATTGAAGAGCCTGTTTATCAGCGCCAGAATCAACCCCATCCGAAGCTGGGCTTATTTCACTATCAGCTAGAAACCTGGCTGGAACAAGAAGCCCATTTCCCTCGTAAACAAAGGCGTACACGGCTCAACGGTTGTATGAATGTCTCCAGGTTGAGGGTTATCTTGGCTCTTATACGGTCGTACATCGTCACGTGAAGCGTTGGAAGAAAAAGCGAGCCGGTTAAGTCCCACGGCCAAGCAAGCCTTTGTACCGCTAGCCTTTCCAGTGGGCGAAACTTGAAACTGATTGTAAGTATCTAAGAATGTGGCGTTCTCATCTGCCTAAAGAGTGTTACAAATGTTCACTTGAATTCAAATTAAAGCTTAAGGTGTTGAAAAGCACGCAATCAATAGAGGTGAAATTATGCAGAAAACTTTCGCCTCTGGTTGGGCATGACCTAATTTTTTATTGCCAAGGATTTTTTCGGGCAGCATAAAGTGCCTTATGGTTAAGAGAAACCAGCCCAACGATCTTGTAGATATCGAATATAAATATCTTGCAAATGCTTAGATTTATTCGGACTCATCTGAACATTCTTGTCGGATTAGGGAATACAAGTTAATTATAATGTTAACAATGCTGTATATTTAATAAGTAACCGCGCTAAAATTATATTAGTGAACGCTAACATTATTCTTGATAAATTATTTCCCTTCACATTCTCAGTGTTACATCTTCTTCGTTAATAATCTTTCTGGACTTTTTTAAGATCTTTATGTCGTGTTTTATAACTAACATCTCTATTGCTGTGAGCTATGTCTGAAAATTATTCGTTTGATCGTGATTATTCGCTGGATTCCTTAAAAATTCCTCCCAACTCCATCCAAGCAGAGCAATCGGTTTTGGGCGGATTAATGCTGGATAATCAAACTTGGGATTCCGTGTCGGACAAAGTTTCGGAAGGCGATTTTTATCGGAGAGATCACCGACTGATTTTCAAGACGATTGAGCAGCTCGCCGAAAAACAGATTCCATTTGATGTGATTACCATATCGGAAGCCCTGGAATCTATAGGTGAGCTTGAAAGCACCGGCGGATTGTCTTATTTAGGCATGTTGGCAAAAGACACGCCCAGTGCCGCGAATATCGTAACTTACGCCAATATCGTCAGAGACCGGTCGGTGCTACGCCAGTTGATTCATGTCGGCACAGAGATTTCGGATTCCGCGTTCAATACCGAAGGCCGTGAGACTGCCGATTTGCTTGAAAATGCCGAACGACAGGTATTTAAAATAGCCGAACAAAGACAGCGAGGGCAGGGGGGATTTACTTCAATTAAATCTCTTTTGGCCCGCGCTGTCGATAAAATTGAAACGCTGTTCGAACAGGAAGGCTCCATCACGGGGGCAGCCACAGGATTTACCGATTTTGATGAGCTGACCTCAGGACTGCAGCCAGCCGACTTGATTATTGTGGCTGGTCGACCTTCTATGGGTAAAACTACTATCGCCATGAATATGGCGGAAAACATTGCTATTAAAGGCGATAAACCGGTAGCTGTATTCAGTATGGAAATGCCGGGAGATGCGTTAGCGATGAGGATGATGTCTTCATTAGGCCGTATCGACCAACATAGAATCCGAACCGGAAAGCTGGAGGATGATGAGTGGCCGCGTTTGACGTCGGCCATCAACTTGTTGGCTGAAACCAAATTATTCATTGACGATACGCCGGCGTTAACGCCGACCGAGGTGCGTTCAAGAGCCAGGCGTTTAGTGCGCGAACACGGTCCGCTGGGTTTGATAGTATTGGATTATTTACAGTTGATGCAGTCGCCTTCCAGTGGCGATAACCGGGTACAGCAGATTTCCGATATTTCCAGAGGCTTAAAAGCGCTGGCCAAAGAATTGAACGTCCCTGTAGTTGCCTTATCCCAGCTTAACCGTAATCTGGAACAGCGGCCCAATAAACGCCCGATGATGTCGGATTTGCGCGAATCGGGTGCTATTGAGCAGGATGCGGATTTGATCGTGTTCGTGTATCGGGATGAAGTATATAATGAAGACAGCCCCGACAAAGGCATAGCCGAAGTTATTATCGGCAAACAGCGTAATGGTCCGCTGGGAACTGTCAGGCTTACCTTTCTCGGACAATATACCCGTTTTGAAAATTTTGCCGGGATTTATCATGGCAGTGGAGATTATGAATGAGCCCGGCTGCGTATGCAGTGCTCGATCTGGATGCTGTTCAGCATAATTTAGCTAAAGTACGAAGTTGTGCACCAGGTGCGAAAGTGATGGCGCTCGTCAAAGCCAATGGCTATGGGCATGGCATGCTGCGCATTGCCGAAGCATTACAAAATGCTGATGCCTTTGCCGTGGCTAGGGCTGATGAAGGTATACGGCTGCGCAAAGCGGGCTTAAAAAACAGGATTGTCGTCTTGGAGGGGTTTATCTGTGCCGCAGAAGTGGATGATCTGTTGGAGTATCAGTTGGAGCCAGTGCTGCATACCTTTTCCCAGCTTGAAATCCTAGAAACTCGGAAAGAGCAGGAAGCGCTTACGGTCTGGCTGAAAATTGACACGGGCATGAACCGGTTGGGTTTCAAGGCCAAAGACTTTGGCGTCATTTATAAGCGTTTGAAAAGTTGCGCCATTGTTAGGCAGTCAGCCAATCTGATGACTCATTTAGCCAATGCCGACGATATAAGCGACGATATGACGCTGAAACAGATCCGTCAGTTTAATGAGACCGTGGCGGCCTATCCAGGCCAGCGCAGCATCGCCAACTCGGCCGGTATATTAGGCTGGCCGCAATCATTAACTGACTGGGTGCGGCCGGGCATCATGCTATACGGCGTTTCCCCATTTCCCGACAGCACGGGTCAAGAATTAGGGCTTAAGCCGGTTATGAGTCTGCATTCACGGCTGATTGCAGTCAAGCAAGTCGAAGCAGGTGATACAGTCGGCTATGGCGGCCGTTGGATGTGCGAAAAAAGCACAACACTGGGCGTCGTCGCGATAGGTTATGGCGATGGTTATCCCCGTTACGCCAAAGCCGGAACGCCGGTGCTGGTTAACGGCAAGCGCGTACCGCTTATCGGCAGAGTTTCCATGGACATGATTACTGTTGATTTGGCGGCTCAACCCGAAGCAAAGCCCGGCGATAAAGTAACCTTATGGGGCCAAGGTTTGCCGGTAGAAGAAATTGCGCTAGGGGCGGATACCATACCCTATACTCTGGTGTGCGGCGTGACCCAGCGAGTGCAAGTTATTGAAAGATCATCTATTCTAAAAATTAATTTGAATTGATGATTAGCGCCTGACAGCAAAAAGCTTGGGGAATGCGAAGAAATAGGGCAGGATGACAAACGCAGTTGATTTTAGATGCTAAACTGCTTAAGGAAAACGGAACTGCTATTCGAGCAGTCTGATAAAAATATGCGCTCATATTCAAGTTGTTGGAATATATATTCAAGTTAAGGAAGAATAATGTTTGATAACAAATCTATTTTGATCACGGGTGGGACGGGGTCTTTTGGTAAGCACTGCACAAAAACAATTCTTGGAAGCTGTAAACCTAAAAAACTGATTATTTATTCGCGTGACGAACTTAAGCAATTTGGAATGAGCCAAGAAGTCCAAGTTCCCTGCATGCTCTATTCTACTGGTGATGTTCGTGATCAAGACATTTTACGCAGCACTCTTGCAAATGTAGATATAGCGGCGCAGGCTCAGCTGAGCCAAACGAGCAGCTTATGATTCCTTATGGTCGCCAAACAATTAGCGAGGCCGACATTCAGGCCGTGGCGGATGTGTTGCGTTCGGATTTTTTGACGCAAGGCCCGACGGTTCCTAGTTTTGAAAATTCAGTGGCGAATTATTGCGGCGCACAATATGCGTTTGCCGTGAATAGCGCCACTTCGGCTTTGCATATCGCCTGCTTGGCGTTGAGCGTAGGCAAGGGCGACAGTGTCTGGACCACTCCTATTACCTTTGTAGCTAGCGCCAATTGTGCGCTGTATTGTGGTGCCAGTGTCGATTTTGTGGACATTGATCCGCATACTTACAACATGAGCGTGGAATGTTTGGCCGATAAATTGGCACAGGCGGAAAAAACCGGCTGTCTGCCCAAAGTTGTGATCCCGGTGCATTTATGTGGTCAATCCTGCGATATGGAAGCTATTCATCGGCTAAGTAAGCAATACGGCTTCAAAATTATTGAGGATGCCTCGCACGCGATTGGTGGAAAATATCGTGGCGAAATCATCGGCAATGGTCGCTATAGCGATATAACAGTGTTCAGTTTTCATCCGGTAAAAATCATCACCGCTGGCGAAGGCGGCATGGCGCTGACTAACGATGCACAATTGGCCAAACGTATGAAATTGCTGCGCAGCCATGGCATCACTAGTGATGCGGCAGATATGATTCTTCGCCCATCTGAACAACTTTGGTACTACCAGCAGATTGATCTTGGTTTTAACTATCGTATGACTGACATACATGCCGCGTTGGGGCTTAGCCAAATGCAACGGCTCGATGAATTCGTCACCCTACGCCATGCGCTTGCTCGGCGATATAATGAAATATTGAGCGATTTGCCGATAGCGATTCCGTGGCAACATCCAGACAATTATTCCGCCTTTCACCTATACATCATTCGCTTAAAACTCGAACACATCGGCAAAACCCACCGGGATGTTTTCGAAGCGCTCAGAGCGCAAGGCATAGGTGTTAATTTGCATTACATACCGGTCTATCTTCAGCCCTATTATCAGCGGTTGGGCTTCAAACCAGGCTATTGCCCAGAAGCTGAACGGTATTATGCAGAAATCATCAGCTTGCCGATGTTTCCCATGTTGACGGAGGCTGAACAAGATCAGGTAATTAACACTTTGAGGAGGGCGATTGGCGCATGAATATTGCCATTATTCCTGCCAGAGGCGGCAGTAAACGCATCCCCCGCAAGAATATCAAGGATTTCTGCGGAAAGCCTATGATTGCAGGGGCCATTGAGGTTGCGAAGGCATCAGGGCTGTTCGATCATATTGTGGTGACCACCGATGATGCTGAAATAGCAGAGTTGGCAAAGGCGTGGGGGGCGGAGGTTCCTTTTGTACGGCCGGCAGAACTGGCGGACGATTATACTCCCACGGTTCCCGTCGTTGCTCATGCTATTGGTGCTTGTCAGGCACTGGGGTGGCAAGTCGATCATGTCTGCTGCATTTATCCAGCGGTGCCGTTTATGCAGAGTGCCGATCTTGTGGCAGCGCTGCATATGCTGGAGATGAATGATGTAGGTTATGTCTTTCCGGTTGCCGCTTATCCTTCAGCGATCCAGCGTGCGCTCCGACAATTGCCGAGCGGTCTGATGGAACCGTTTGATAGCCAATATGCATCGACTCGGACCCAAGATCTTGAACCGGCTTATTACGATGCCGGACAATTTTACTGGGGGCGAGTACAAGCTTGGCTGGAGGGAAAAAACATTCATCAGTACGGTAGGGGGTTGGTGATTCCCAGTTGGCGCGTGGTGGACATCGATAATGCAGAGGATTGGCAGCGGGCCGAATTGATGTACGCGGCGTTTAATGGCATGAATCGCTCTACGTAAAGACCTTTTAAAAAGTAATTGTCGGAGATAATTAAAGATGGTTGAAAAATTTAAAACGCCTCAAGAGGAATTCTGGGCAGGCGAGTTTGGTGCTGATTACATTGGCCGAAACAATAGTTCGCATCTCTTGGCCTCCAAGCTGAATTTTTTCTCGGCGGCGCTTAGACAGGCAGGACCAGTGACATCCTGTCTTGAATTTGGCGCGAACATCGGGATGAACCTAAGGGCGCTGCAACTGCTTTATCCGGATATTCAGCTGCAAGCGGTGGAAATCAACCATGATGCTGCAATGCAAGCTAAAAACCTGATTGGAGAAAGCAATGTATTTGGAGGCTCCATCTTCGAATATCCGATTGTCGAGAAAGTAGATCTCGCATTGATAAAAGGTGTGCTGATCCATATCAATCCGGACATGCTTGATAATGTTTACGAAAAACTATACCAGGCGTCGAACCGGCTAATTTTAATATCCGAGTATTACAATCCGACGCCGGTAGCCATTCCCTACCGGGGGCATGCAGATCGTTTGTTCAAAAGGGACTTTGCTGGCGAAATGCTGGATAAATATCCCGACTTGAAGTTGGTGGATTATGGTTTTTGCTATCAACGCGATTCGGCTTTTCCTGGGGATGACGGTACTTGGTTTTTGCTGCAAAAGGCTTAAACATGAATGACTGCTGCATAGGCCGCAGGAAGTAAAGCAATGCAGAAGCGATTGCCGAAGATTGCTTTCCGTGTCGATGCTTCTATTCAGATCGGTACCGGACACTTCATGCGCTGCCTGACTTTGGCGGATGAATTAACACAGCGTGGTGCGCAGATTCGTTTCGTCAGCCGTTATCTGCCGGAATACTTGGCTAACCTGTTGGCAGCAAAGGGCTATGAGTTGGCAATGCTCGATAGCGCTGAAAATGATGCCGACTTGGATGAACTGGCTCATGCGCACTGGCTCGGTTGCAGTCAGGAAGAGGATGCAAAGGATTCCATTAAGGCTTTGTCCGATAGAGTCTGGGATTGGCTTATCGTTGATCACTATGCATTGGATTACCGCTGGGAAGCCAAGCTTCGGGAAGTCACTCGGAACATTCTGGCGATTGATGACATTGCCGATCGCCGGCATGACTGTGACATACTGATCGACCAGAACTATTATGCGGACATGAGCACTCGATATGCAGGCAAGATTCCTGATCATTGTCTGTTGCTGCTTGGCCCGCACTATGCATTGCTGCGCGAAGAGTTCCGGCAACTCCGCGAACAAGTCAAACCCCGCAAAGGTGCGGTTCAACGCATCCTGATCTTCTTTGGCGGTATGGATGCTGATAACTATACTGGCCGAGCTATCCAGTCATTGATTGATATGGACCTTGCCGATACGCATGTGGACGTGGTGATTGGCGCGCAGCACCCTTGCCGCAAGGAAATCGAGGCTGCTTGTCTTAGTCATCATTTTACGTGTCATGTGCAAACAAATCGGATGGCTGAGTTGATGGCGGCAGCTGACTTGTCGATTGGTGCTGGAGGCGGTGCAACATGGGAACGTTGCTGCCTCGGCTTGCCGGCGATAGCCATCTGTACGGCCGAAAATCAGCGTAAGCAGATTGCTGACGCAGCGTCAGAAGGTTTCATGTACACCCCTGATCTAGACTATGAGTTTGATCGGATAATCGGGCGCCATATTAGTTCCCTGATTGAAAATAGTTGCCTGAGGCAACTTATCTCCCGCAATGCTATGCAGACCGTGGATGCTCGGGGGGCATTACGTGTCGTTAGCAGCATGAGTTGCAGCAGGATTGTAATCCGGACTGCAACAGCAGACGATTCAGAGAGCTTGTTTGCTTGGCGCAATCATCCGACGATCAGGGCGGTTTCACGAAATTCCGACCCCATCAATTGGGAAGAGCACAGTCTCTGGTTTGCTTCGCTGTTGACCGATCCGAATAAAGTGCTGCTCATCGGCCAGCGCGACGGCGTTCCGGTTGGTGTTGTGCGGTTTGATATTCAGCATCATCAGGCGGAGGTCTCCATTTATCTCGTGCCTGGCATTACAGGTTGCGGGCGTGACCTATTGCACAGTGCAGAAATATGGTTCGCCCAACATTGCCTGGAAGTTAACATTCTCCATGCCGATGTGCTTGGTTCTAACGAGCGTTCACATCAACTGTTTCTATCCGCTGGATATGAGGTTGAGTCAACCTCATATTTTAAGGAACTTAAATAATATGAATAATGTATTCAAGATTGCCGGGAGATCAATCGGACGAGGCCATGCTCCTTTTATTATCGCCGAGATGTCCGGTAATCATAACCAGTCGCTTGAACGAGCCCTTGAGATCGTGGATGCGGCCGCCAAGACCGGTGCGCATGCATTGAAAATTCAGACTTACACCCCCGATACGATGACGCTGGATCTGGACGAGCGCGAGTTTCATATCAGCGACGCCAAAAGTCTGTGGGTAGGAGCATCTTTATACCAGCTCTACGGTGAAGCCTACACGCCATGGGAGTGGCATAAACCCATTTTCGATAGAGCGCGTGAACAGGGTATTATCGCTTTCAGCACCCCATTCGATGACACGGCAGTGGATTTTCTCGAAAGCCTAGACGTGCCGTGTTACAAAATCGCATCATTTGAAAACACTGATTTGCCGCTGATCCGCCGCGTGGCGGCTACTGGAAAACCGCTGATCATTTCAACCGGCATGGCAACCGTCGCTGAGCTCGATGAAACCATCCGCACGGCGCGTGATGCAGGCTGCAAGGACTTAGTCCTGCTCAAATGCACCAGCACTTACCCGGCTACGCCCGAAAGCACCAATATCCTGACCATCCCTCATATGCGTGAGCTTTTTGGCTGCGAAGTGGGGCTTTCCGATCATACGATGGGGATTGGCGTATCGGTGGCCAGTGTGGCGTTGGGAGCGACCGTCATTGAAAAGCACTTTACCCTCAACCGTGCCGAGGGTGGAGTGGATAGTACTTTTTCGATGGAGCCCGATGAGATGATGCAGTTAGTGCTGGAAACCGAGCGTGCCTGGCAGGCGCTGGGACAAGTAAGTTACGGCCCGACTGAGACCGAGAAAAAATCACTCCAGTTCCGTCGCTCACTCTATATTGTGCAAGATCTGGAGGCAGGGGATATGTTGACGCGCGACAATGTGCGCGCAATCCGGCCGGGGTTAGGGCTGCCGACAAAGTACTTGGAACAACTGCTGGGCAAGTCTGTAAAGCAGGATATAAAAAAGGGAACCGCACTGGGATGGGAGCTGATTAAATGAGCGCGGCAAGCATCGATTTAGCGCCTTTGCAGGCTCTGATCGTGGGCTGTGGCAATATTGCCGGCGGTTTTGATCAGGGACGTCCGGCGGGATATTTGCCATATACCCATGCAGGCGCATACAGCCGCGATGCGCGGTTCAGGCTGGCGGCCTGCGTTGAGCCGGACGACAACCGGCGTAGCGAATTCATGGCTGCTTGGGGCGTGGCCGTTGGTTTCCGCTCAATTCAGGAGGCTTTGGGATCCTGCAATCAATTTGATGTGATTAGCATCTGCTCACCAACGGACTGTCATGCTCATGATCTCGAAATAGCTTCACGTTTGAGCCCTAAGCTGATTTTCTGCGAAAAACCGTTGACCACATCGGTCGTAGAAACCAAAAGATTGGTTGCGGAATGCGCGCAATTGAATATTCCACTGGCGGTAAATTACACACGCCGCTGGGATGCCGAAGTTATAAAACTTCAATCCGACATGCAGTCAGGCCGATGGGGGGCGTTGCGCTCAGTGGTTGGCTATTATAATAAGGGCATAGCGAACAACGGCTCGCATATGCTGGATCTTTTGCATTTGCTTGTCGGTCCAATGAGTATTGTTAAGGTCGGCAAGCTCATCGACGATTTTTTTGCCAATGACCCAACAGTGCCGGTCTGGCTGGAGGGGGCACAGGATACGCCTGTACTGCTTGCTTGCGGTCATGCGGAGGATTATGCAATCTTTGAGCTGCAGCTGGTTTTTTCGCAGGGCACGGTGACGATGGAAGAGGGCGGTATGTTCTGGCGCGAGCGCCGCGTTCAGGATAGCGAAACCTTCAAAGGTTATCGCACGCTTGAAGCGGGCGTTCGCCGAGCGGGGCAATACCCAAGCGCTATGCTCAACGCTATCGACAATATTTATCGGGCTATTACACACGGCGATCCGCTAGCCAGCACGGGTGAATCGGCGCTTGCCGCGCAGTGTGTCTGTGAACAAATTAAACAATACGCTAGGCAAAATGCACAAGAACTATAATAGACCAGGACGTGCAGTATGAATAATCCGAAACTCGCACTGTTCGGTGGCCCTAAAACCATTCAAACCGCTTTTAAACGTTATAACCCAATCGGCGCAGAAGAAGTTGAAGCCGCTAAACAGGTGATCGAAACCGGTGTGCTCTCCCAATTTCTGGGCGCATGGCATGAAGATTTTTATGGTGGCCCCAAGGTAAAAGAGTTTGAGCGCCAGTGCGCTGAATATTTTGGGGTAAAGCACGCAGTCACGGTAAATTCCTGGACATCAGGCCTTGTCGCTGCGGTGGGTGCGATAGGTATAGAGCCGGGCGACGAAGTCATTGTGACGCCTTGGACCATGAGCGCAACTGCAACAGCGATCTTGCATTGGAATGCAATCCCTGTGTTTGCGGATATTGATCCCGAGACTTTCAATTTGGACCCCAAATCGGTTGAAGCAAATATTACGCCCTACACCAAGGCTATTATGGTGGCTGATATATTCGGCCAATCGGCTGATATGGATGCGTTGATGACAATCGCTGCCAAGCATGGGCTCAAGGTTATTTCCGATACCGCACAAGCTCCGGGCGCTCTTTATAAAGGTAAATATGCCGGCACTCTCGCCGATGTGGGCGGGTACAGCCTCAATTATCACAAGCATATCCACACCGGTGAGGGCGGGATGCTGGTCACCGATAATGACGAGATCGCCGAACGGCTACAGCTGATACGCAACCATGCTGAAGTCGTGGTCGGCGACAAAGGGGTGACTAATCTAGCGAATATGATCGGGCATAACTTCCGGCTTGGAGAGATCGAATGCGCGATGGGGATTGAGCAGCTCAAGAAGCTCGATCGATTTATCCAGTCCCGGCAAGCATTGGCTGATAGGCTGACGGAGGGATTGAATAGCTTGCGCGGCCTTCGTACGCCGGTGGTGAAACCGGGCTGTACCCATGTTTATTACGTTTACCCGATGGTGTTGGATATTGAGGCATTAGGCGTCAGCCGGGAACGCATTCACGCCGCCCTTCAGGCCGAAGGCGTTGTTGTGAGTCAACATTACCAGAACATTCACCTGTTACCGCTATATCAGCGCAAGATAGCTTACGGATCTATGGGCTTTCCTTGGACATCGGATATTTGCCGCCGGGAGGTCGATTACAGCAAGGGTATCTGCCCTGTGGCAGAACAATTGAATGATTCAACCTATCTGGGATTCGGCATGTGCGTTTACGATCTCACCGAGGATGATGTCGATTTGATTGTTGCGGCATTCCATAAGGTCTGGAACAGCCTTGAGCTATTGAATATATGAATAGTTCCGGGATCGTGGCCATCGTTGCCCATGATGCGGGTGGGGCGGAAATATTGGCGAGCTACGTCGCGCAGAATAATATCCGTTACAAATTAGTGTTAGAGGGGCCGGCAATTAATGTTTTCAAACGCTGGTTTGAGACTGTTGAGATATGCACTTCGGAAGAGGCTATATCAGCCTGCGACTGGTGCCTGTGTGGAACTGGTTGGCAATCGGATTTAGAGTGGCGCGCAATCCCACTAGCGAAAAATGCGCAAAAGCGCGTCGTCGCCTTTTTGGATCACTGGACAAATTATCCGCAACGCTTTGTGCGCAATGGCATTCAGCATCTTCCCGACGAGCTATGGGTGGGGGATGTTGATGCGGAAAGGCTGGCGCGAGAATGTTTTCTGGGTATCCCAATTCAGCTTGTTCCTAATCCGTATTTTATTGAACTCAAGAAGGGAATTGCTGATCTTGAGGTAAGCAAAGGTTCAGATAATGGGGGAGATAAAAAAGTTTTATTTGTCTGCGACAATATTTCAGATCATGCCCGTTTGCGCTATGGCAACGAACGTTATTGGGGATACACCGAATTCGATGCAATCGAATACTTCTTGGGAAATATCCAAGTACTTAGTGATTATGTCGAAAGCGTAGTGATTCGCCCGCATCCTTCCGATAACACAGGTAAGTATGATTGGGTTTTGGATAAATACCCCCGCACTGTTAAATTGAGCGACGGTAAGCCGTTGATCGAAGAAATTGTAGAGTCTGATATGATCGTTGGTTGCGAGAGCATGGCTTTAGTCATTGGGATATTGGCCAAAAAGAAGGTGGTTAGCTGTATCCCGCCCGGCGGACCAATTTGTCGACTTCCGCAAAACGATATTATTCACCTCAGAGAGTTAGTTATTTAATCGCGTCATTCACGGAAGCTGCGTGAGTTTTGAGCACCTGTGTCAATAAAGGAAACGAAGGGTATATGGACTTCTTTGAAGCATACGGCGTTGCTGCCAGCAAATTAAATACTCCTGTTCTTATATCAGGTAGAAGTTTGTTCAATGAAAATATTGAAAGCATTGTTGCGGATGTCGTTAGAAAACTGGAAATAAATTCGCAAAGTAGTATGCTTGAAATTGGCTGCGGGGTTGGACTTTTGCTCACCCCGTTATCTCGTCAAGTTGCACGGGCAGTTGGAGTTGATCACGAACAGTGTATCGAGAGATATAAGGAATTCGGGGTGCCGAATAATGTGGAATTGATACCTGGGCGCTGGCCATTGGTAGAACTCACAGAAACTTTCGATAGTATTGTTGTCTACTCAGTTATGCATTATCTGAAAGATCCGGAAGAGGCTTTTCAGTTTATTGACAAGGCACTTTTAAGTTTGAAAAATAATGGGAAGCTATTACTCGCAGACATCCCAAATGGCGATATGTTCCAGCGATTTAAGTCCTCAGAAATTGAAGAAAAAGTGACCAAAGAGTACAGGACACTGAAAGCGTTGCATGAAAATGATGAAACACAAGCCCAATCCTCAATTTTTTCCAGCGCGATGGAGTCAGTAACATACCTTGATGACGGTTTCGTGTTGAGCCTACTCAAAGATTTGAGGAGACGGGGATACGATGCCTATATCTTGCCACAGCCAAGGGAGCTTCCTTTTTCATATTCACGCGAAGATATTTTGATTTGGAAAAGATAAAAATGAAGATGCCATTTATTACTCCTTCCTGTAGTTCTGGAAAGGAATATTCGGTTACCCACTATCCGCGGCTTGTAGACCATGCGGATATGCAGGAGCCTAGTGATCCTGCACTTTGCGAGAAGGTGCTCTCTGAATGGTTTGGCCATCCTGTGATACTCCTGTCTTCTGGTCGGGCGGGGATTAATATCGCTCTTAAAGCGATGGGTTTCCATCGATATAGAAGCAAATTCCAAGTCCCCCCGTTTCTTTCTACCTGTGTTTTAAATGCGATTGCACCATTTGCCTTCCCTGTAGAACTTACACAAAAGGGTGAAGGGATGCTGTGGTATCACCAATATGGCTTTCCACAAAGGAACGCACCTTTGCATTCAAACGTGATTGAAGATTGTGCCCATTCATTCTTTTCGACGCCAAACACGGGTGAAAGAGAGTGGGTCGGTGATGTCTCAATATTTAGTTTGCCCAAGTTTTTCAACATTGCGGGAATGGCTGGGGGCATAATTGTACGAAATGTCGAATTGGAAGAGAAATTACGTACCATCGTGGTATCAGCACCTGACGATACAGAGGACGTCAGGATTTGGATGCGAGCAATTATCGCCAGTGCATTTGATTCTGAGGGCTCTCCTATTGAAAAACTGTTTGTTAGTAGTGCTTATGAGCTTCTGTCGCAATTCATAAAACCCGATTCGAATGATCTGGCTGGGTTTCCAACGTCAGTTGATGAAATCAAAAAAATTGGGCAAAAACGTCGAGAGCGTATGGAATTCGTTGTAGATTATTTCGGAAAAGATGCCTTCCCCGAGCCGCTGTTGTGGGGTTATGAACGGATCATGCCATTTGCGATGCCATGTTTTTCAATTGTAGATGAAAAATTGCGCGAAAAAGCAAGCCATTTGCTTGAGGAAATTGGGATACATGCTGGAATATATCAAGTTGACGTTAATAGGGATTACTGCAATCCAGAGTATAGGAGTTGTATTTTATTACCGTGTCATCAGAATGCACCTCTAAACAAACTTGAAGAAGCATGCGAGATAATTGCTTCGTTCGGAGATAAACGATGAAGACGATTTGTTATAATGCCCCGATTCAACAGGTGCTGATGCATTTTGCAATGTCAGAGATTGCTGATAAATGAGTGACTTTTCCGTAAATTTTAAAGAAAATAAACAAGTATGGGATGCTTTTGTATCGACATCCCCGCAACGGAGTATATTCGTTTACAGTAAGTTTCTGGACTCTCTAAATGCTAATTATGATTTAGTGACCTGCTACGAAAAAGGTAAAGTTGTTGCGGGTGCGGTGTTGATATATTCAGACGCTGACGAACCCATAGATAGACCGTATCCGTTTACCCAATACCAGGGAGTTCTATTGGCTGATAACGCCAGTCAGCCAGCGCACTCTCAAATTACGCATGAGTTCAATGTCGTCGAATATTTCATTAGTCAGCTAACTGAGCATTACAAGAAGTGCTGTTTTTGTCAGTCATGGCGATTAAATGATCTCCGCCCGTTTCAGTGGCATAACTATCACGAGCCGGACAAAGGGCAATTCAAATTAGACTTGCGCTACACGGGTATTCTGGATTTAAAGAAACACGATAATTTCGATGCTTATCTGTCATCGATAAGGTCGTGCAGAAAGCAGGAATTTAAAAAAGCATCGCAGATGCTGAAGCTTGAATTCAGTCGCGATGAGGACATACTGGATACCCTTCATGCCATGACTTTTGAACGGCAGAGTATAGCAAGAAGCAATCAGGATTCAGCGTTGGTCAGATCCATTTGTCAGCATGCCATTACCGGTGGCTACGGAAAAATGAGCGTCGCCTTGCTGGATGAGAGGCCGGTATCCGCAGTTTTATTTCTCTACGACGACAGAGCCGCCCATTATTTGTTTGGTGCGAACGACCCGGCTTACAGGAACACCGGCGCAGGCAGTTTTTTGTTGTTACAGATGATAAAAGATGCGTTTGAGCAAGGAATGGAGGAGATTGATTTTGTTGGGGTAAATTCGCCTAGTCGTGGCGATTACAAAATCAGTCTTAACGCTGAGTTAAAGAATTATTTAATAACTTCTTTTGCGTATCCATAGATAGTGGATGAATGCCGACAATGCCATGCCGGTAATGGCGGTATGGGCAGTGCTTAAGATGATCACGAAATTTTGCAAAAAATAATTAAAGGAATGTATTAATACGCCGATAACTATTACGAGTTTAAAAGAGCAGTTTCCTAACAAACTGCATTTATTGGGTATTTTAAGAGGATAAGATCATGGCAATGGTAATTAACACAAATATGGGATCCATCAACAGTCAGCGTCAGTTGACCAAGACTAGTAATAGCCTGGCTACGTCCATGGAACGTTTGTCGTCAGGTTTGCGGGTTAACTCGGCCAAAGACGATGCGGCCGGGCTGGCGATCAGTAACAAAATGACCTCGCAGATCCGCGGCATGACGGTGGCTGTGCGCAACGCCAATGATGGCATTTCCCTGGCGCAAACCGCGGAATCGGCCATGGGCACCATGACCGACACCATGCAGCGCATGCGCGACCTGGCCGTGCAATCTTCTAACGATGCCGCAATGACCTCCACCGATAAGGACAAGCTGCAGACCGAATTCAAGCAACTGAATGATGAGCTGACCCGGATTATCAGCAATACCGAATTTAACGGCAAAAAAATCATCAATGGCTCCTTGTCCGGCGGTCTGGCTATTCAGGTAGGCGCCAATACCGCGGCGGATAACCAAATATCCATCGATATCGCCAATTTGTCCGGCACCCTTGTTTCAGTGACCGCGGCCAGTATAGGCGGCGCCGCAAGTGTGCTCGATGTGAAAGCCACGATTGATTCCCTGGATACGGCCATTGCCAGCATCGATACCTCCAGAGCGACATTAGGTGCGATTCAAAACCGTTTCACCACGACCATTGGTAACCTGCAGTCTTCCATTGAGAATCAATCGGCAGCCCGCTCACGGATCACCGATACTGATTTTGCTACGGAAACTGCGAATTTGAGTCGTAACCAGATCTTGCAGCAGGCGGGTACCGCGATGCTGGCGCAAGCCAATCAGTCAGGACAAGGCGTGCTTAGTTTGCTCAGATAGGCTTTATAGTAATAACCGGGGAGGCTTTGGCCTCCCTTTTTGAATACATAGAAATTAGGTTGGTGTCATGAACAGTGAAATTACTGATGTATCTAAGCTTGTTCCTGTGACAGTCCTGAGAAATAGGCAGAATGACCGGGAAGTTGTTTCAGACAATGCTAATGTGCAGAGTGCAGCGGCGTCTGACGAAGGTTTAAAAATACAGGTTGTCGCATCAAAGGCTGATGCTCAAGAGACATCTTTGGAGCTTGTCAAGACGGCTGCAACAAAGGGCAACTCATTATTGCAGGAGATCAATCGTAACTTGGAGTTTCAGGTTGATGATTCGACTCGAAAGGTTGTGGTCAAGATTGTCGATAGCAAAAGCGGCGATGTAGTGCGACAAATACCTACTGAGGAAATGCTGGCGTTCATTAAAAGAATGCAGGAGATGGATGGCGATCAGGGTACCCTGCTTCAGGACAGGGTTTAGCGTTTAGAATAACTAAAGATAGGAGAGAGAGTCATGGCTATTTCATCGTCGTTAGGCATTGGCAGTGGCATGGATATCAATGGCATTGTTAATCAGCTGGTTACCGCTGAAGGGCAGCCCCAATTTAATGCTATTACCCGGCAGGAAAACGCAGCAAAAGCCATAGTGAGCGGCCTGGGTAGCCTAAAGAGCGCATTATCGACTTTTCAGACTGCTGTGCAAAAGCTTAATGACGTAAATCTGTTCAAAACCAATAAGGCTACATCCGGCAATGAATCAATTGTCAAAGTCACAGCAGGTGCGGGTTCGGCAGCGGGTTCGCATGTGATGCAAGTGACTCAATTGGCTAAGGCGCAGAGTTCTATTGCCGCGACTGAATTTACTGGAGCTACCGAGGTGGTAGGGTCCGGTACAATGACGTTTTCAGTAGGTTCTAAAACACCATTTTCGGTAACAATTGATTCTAGCAACAACACGTTGGCGGGCATTCGGGATGCGATCAACGGTGCGGCAAACAATAATGGTGTGACTGCGAGTATTATCAATGTTAATAATTCAACCAATACCGGTACCATATCGAAATTGGTGTTGACTGCCAAAGATACAGGCCTAGCTAATGGATTTTCTGTGGCGGTGACTGGTGATGCTGGTTTGAGTCGACTGGATACTTCCATACCGGCAAACTATACTGGTGTGGCTGCGGCGGATGCCAAAATTTTGATGGATGGGCAGGTGGCCACACGTAGTAGTAATGTTATTACCGATGTGTTGCCCGGCGTGACGCTGAATCTGCAATCGGCAGCAGCGCTGAACACGGATGTAAATGTGGATATTACATTAGACAATGCGGCAATCAAGGAAACTATTTCAGGTTTTGTGACGGCCTATAATGCATTGAATAGCACGACCGCCAGCCTTGGCAAGTTTGCAGGTACGTCGGGCGGCAGCAATGGCGCATTATTGGGTGATTCGACTTTGCGCACCATTAAAAATGACTTGCGCCAGCTAGCCAGCGCCCCAGTCACTTCAGCAAGCAGTAGTTTTAATACCTTGAAAACCATTGGCATCGATGTAGATAAAGATGGCGTGATGACAATGGATGGCGCCAAGCTTGATCAAGCCTTGGCTACCAATTTGTCATCGGTAAGCGATGTATTTTCATCCACTGATGGGGTGGCTACTCGATTGAGAGATAAGGTGACGCAATACTTACAAAGTGGCGGCCCTTTGGATACCCGTCAAACTTCGCTGAATAAGCAGTTAAAAACGCTCAGTGATAAACGCAGTACTGTTCAACTACATTTAGATAACGTACAAAAGACTTTGCTGAAGCAGTTTATTGCCATGGATACAGCAGTGGGCCGGTTTCAATCAACGGGTGCGTTTTTGACTAAACAATTAGCAGGTTAGTGAGGTAACAGATGACACCTATAGCGTATAGAAATAATGCTAATAAATATGCGGCCGTACATGCCGAGTCTGTGATAGACGGTGCATCACCGCATAAACTGATACAAATGCTGATGAGCGGCTTTTTGATGCGTGTCAATGCGGCAAAAGGCGGCATAGAACGAGGCGATTTTCAGGATAAAAGCGTGCAGATTTCCAAGGCCGCCGCCATCGTCGGAGGATTGATAGACGGTGTAGATACGGAAAAAGGCGGCGACATAGCGGCTAATTTAATGAGTTTGTATGAGTACATCAATACCCAACTGTTTAAAGCCAGTGCTGAAAACAGCATTGAAATACTTGATGAAGTTCAGGCGTTGATGAGAGAAATCAAGCAAGCTTGGGACTCTATGCCTGAAATGTATCAGTAGCGGTTAATAGTGATGAGCACTGTCCCTGAATTAGTGGAACAGCTTGAAGGCTTTGTGGAGCTTATTGCTTCTGCTATTGAATCTAAAGATTGGGATGATTTGAATGACCTGTTGCTTAATCGGCAGGAGACACTCGAGCGGCTATGTGCAGTATCTCTGTCGCCGCTCGAACGTAAGACAATTGTAGATATGATGGCTTCGATCCAAGCCACAGATAGTCAGTTAGTGGCATTGGTGCAAAGCCAAAAAGAACTATTGCAGAAGCAAGCGGCGTCGCTTGCGCATGACAGAAAAGCCATTCAGGCATACCAAGCCGAATAGTCCGGCATGAAAGTGGAAGTCAATCTGACTGCCTTTCAAATTGACTAACTTCTAGAGCTTGCTGTGTTAGTTCGCGAAGCAGCGTGTTGAGCAGATCAAGAGGCATAATCAAGGCATGGATTGAATCTATCCTTTAAAAGCTATCTCATCTACTTTTGGTGCTTGTACTTGCAGGCGGAGCCTGCACTCCAGCCGCCTGTAAATTCCACGTTTAATAATAACCTTTCAGAAATTACCGATAATAAATTAGGGCAATTTATATAGGCGTATGATGAACATGTTTTCGGCTTTTTACCTGTCCAATCAATGTCATCCGTCTTCTTTCACTAGAATTAGCTAAGTAGGTATCTATTTTAAGTCTCTAGAAGTGCAATGGTGGATTTTGAGATTGGAACGTCATTAATTGATAACGGCTGGTTCTAATTGCTCTTGTCTTATTTGTGCAAGTCGGCTTTTTAAGCCAATTGCCGATTCCAGGTCTGGAGCGATTTGTAAAAGATGCTCCAGCATCAACTCTGCTGCTTCGTAGACTTTGATATCGATATAGAGCGAGGTCAATTTTAGCTTGTTTAAAATATCTTCCGGAAAAAAATTGATGTAGGCATTATAGCTATCAATAGCCAGTATGAAATCGCCAAGAATTCTAGCCAGTTCTGCCTTATAGGGCAGGTAAACAGGAGAAATCTGGGTAAGGCAATCCATCGCCAAGAGGGCGTTTTGTTGGTTATGCTGTTCAAGGCTGATCGAAGCAATCCTGAGTAGCGCTTCTTCAAGTAGCGGTGATTGATCCAGATTTATGATGCTGTCGTAATGAGCCAGGGCGGTTTCCAAGTCATTTTCCAGCTCAGCAAGATAGGCATCTATCAGCAATAGATAAGGTTCTTTATTTTCGTGATTGGGATCATTGATAAAACCGGTTTTCAGGTTTTCCAAGTCGTCGATTTTTTTGTGCTTAAATAATAAGTTAATTTTGCTTTTTAATATTGGTAATGTGGAGTGTTTGGCGGTGTTGGCCTTGAAGGCCGTATCCTGATTGACCATCACTTGGTTGAACTGGTCTTGCATGGCTTGCAATGCCGAGGCAGTTTGTTCCGAATAATGGGCGGAGGGACGCTTTTTTAACCATATTGCAGCTCTTCGATAGCTTTTGTCTTGGTTCCACTGCTCAAGAAGAAAGTCAATGTTGGGCGTTTCTTTTAGTTCTTCCTGTCTGGTTTTAGTGCGGGTTATCGCAGCATTGATCAGGGTTGACAAAGCTGTGGCTCCAGACTGGTAAGCCTGATAATAGATGTTGCCCAGTTTTTTTGCTTTCTCTGCATCGCAATCGTCGGAGTCATGCGGTGAGGTGATTTTTATAAAATGCCGTATGCCAATCTTTTTTACCAATTTGCTGTAGTGTCGGTATTTCCTCTTGAGCAGTTTTTCAATGTTGTCCAGCTCGCGTTTTTCCTTATAATTTTCAATCCTGCCTTCCGCGTTATACATGCGTTGATTTATGTCCAGCGCCTTTTTAGCTAATTTGGCAATGGCTTTCATTTGAAAGTCAGCTTTTTCCAGTTCATCAATCACGGCCTGATAATGCTTGTTCAATGCAGTGCTGGTTAGTTGGGGTATGCGCTGCGCTGTGCTGGTTATGTCTTCTTGAATGTCAGGTAGATTAATTTCTGCGGGGGGAATATGAGTAATATGCGCAACTTTGGCGGCATAAGGCGCAAGATTGATGATTTCGCGACGATCAGCGGTAATCATCTTTGCCTGCTGCTCTAATGTTGTCAGTAGCATGACGAAACCATGGCTTGTGGGTCTGAACTCACCGCTATAAGTTTCAACCTGCAAAGGAATTAAGTCGTATTTTGGGCCTGCCAGTTGCTCGTCGCTGCCCTTGGCATGGGTAATGCCGTCTTTGGTATAGCACACATCAAAACCGGCTAACAATATTTTGCTAAAGCCTAAATAATGCGCTATTGACAATGCAGAGTTGGTTACCGTTGGGCCGACGCCGCCTATATTGTCAATATTGAAGCTTGACCGCCATGGTAATCTTGGCCCCATATAAAGGCTTTGGCCGTGCCATTGGTTAAGCAATGCCGGTTGGACATGATAACCGTTTATAAAGATGGTTTTGTTGCTGAATAAAAACATTTCCCGGCTGACATCTATGTTTTCTTCTTGCGGGTCGACTGAAAATACAAAATCCGGTTCAATCCCGGCGGCAACAAGTTGCCGGGAAATACGCGAGACCGAAAAAACTACCAGTTTGTGCCGGTTATCCAGCAGCCACGGGAATACTGTAGTTAATGAAGGGCCGCCAGCAAGGATAATGACGGTTTTGCCTTGATACGTATCGGCAAGTAGCGTGACGGGTAAAATATTTTCGGCGATATTTTCCAGCTGACGAACAATAAAACTTTCGCAGCCAATGGCTGTGAAGTAACGAAAGTTCAATATATTTATAGATTCTCTCAGTTGCCAGCTTAGCTCGGCATAGTCATCAAGAACAACTTGTTGTGCACAGATGGCGTCGAATAATTTAATGCCGCTGATATAGGCGTATTCTTTTATCTTGAATATATTGGCATATTCTTCCCATTGCGAGGCCGTGGTGCAAACAATTTCCGGCGGAAGATCGTCAAGTAACTGGTTTTGATGTAATTGATCCAGAATTGGATCGGGCTCAATAAAAATGAAGCGTGAGCCAACGGGAATACCTCGCTGTTGAACATATTTAGGTAGTAGGCCTGAGTCTGTGCCAATGATAATGTTAAGGACGTCTTCCCGGAATAGCAATTTGCTGAATTCGGCATCGAATATTGCTTGTGCGCTAACCCTGTCAAAACTGCCACGGCTGATGTTATACAGGTATCTGTCGCCGAAGGCATTGATTTTTAAGGCGCCTGCAGCGGATGCTTGAGTGAAACTGGCTGTGGTCATGATGCTCTGTGTAGGGTCTGCCAAAAGAACGCACCGCCTAGGCTGTAGATACGCTAGGCAGTGTCTGTGTTAAGCATAGAGTGTAGACGTTATTGAAGTAATTTCAAAACAGACTGGGTGGATTGATTGGCTTGCGCCAGCATTGCGGTGCCCGCCTGCTGCAAGATCTGGTTACGACTCAAATTCGCGGTTTCCATGGCAAAATCCGCATCGGTGATCCGTGAGCGGGCTGCCGATTGATTCTCAATGGAAGACTGCAAGTTGCCAATGGTCGCGGTGAAACGGTTTTGAACCGCACCTAATGTCGCTCTGGAGGTATCGATGCTGGCAATGGCCGCATCCAGGGAATCAATCGTGGCTCTCACATCGAGCACACTCGCGGCGCCGCCTATACTGGCCGCGGTCACTGAAACAAGGGTGCCGGACAAATTGGCGATATCGATGGATATTTGGTTATCCGCCGCGGTATTGGCGCCTATCTGAACAGCCAGACCGCCGGACAAGGAGCCATTGATGATTTTTTTGCCGTTAAATTCGGTATTGCTGATAATCCGGGTCAGCTCATCATTCAGTTGTTGGAATTCGGTCTGCAGCTTGTCCTTATCGGTGGAGGTCAAGGCGGCCGAGCTAGCCGATTGCACGGCCAGGTCGCGCATGCGCTGCATGGTGTCGGTCATGGTGCCCATGGCCGATTCCGCGGTTTGCGCCAGGGAAATGCCATCATTGGCATTGCGCACAGCCACCGTCATGCCGCGGATCTGCGAGGTCATTTTGTTACTGATCGCCAGCCCGGCCGCATCGTCTTTGGCCGAGTTGACCCGCATACCTGACGACAAACGTTCCATGGACGTAGCCAGGCTATTACTAGTCTTGGTCAACTCACGCTGACTGTTGATGGATCCCATATTTGTGTTAATTACCATGCTCATAGTTGTCTCCTCAAAGAAAAAAAATATCTGTCGTAATTTAACAAGCTATTTTTGTGCCAACAATGATATTAAATTTAACTAATTGAATTTATTTAAAATAATTTAATATTTAACGGGCGGGGTCGGTTTTTTGACGGAGGAGACGATAGTGTTTTTCAGATGAACGGCAGTTTTTTGCCACTAAATTGGCTGGTGGCGGTAATGCTTTTATGTGAGGTTGAGGGTGATATTCGGGGATTAGTAGATGCTATTAAAGTATTGCTCAAACAGGTCGATAAAGTTTTGAAATTTAAATTGAGGAGGTTCTTATGGTAGGTTCAGTAGGTGGCGCAGGTGCGACAGGATTGGCAACAGCTCTTATGAAAGAGAAAACAGCGGTGCAGGATGTGGAAGTTTCTCTGGTTAAGAAAGATCAGGATATTGAAAAGGCAAAAGGGGAGTCGGCCTTAAAGCTTATAGACTCCGCGTCTGTTGTGACAGGGTCGGGGCATATTGATGTGCATGCTTAAGTAAGCAGGCTTAAAAGAAATCACTTAGATATGTAGATAAAGAAAAAGAGCGACATAAAAGTCGCTCTTTTTTTGTCAGGCTCTTTTGTAGGGGTTCAGTTTGTGATTGATACGCGATCAGTAGGCAGGATAAGTAACACTACGCATTAGGCAGATTCAGTAGATGTGGATCGTTTGTCGATCCTGTAGCGTCAATTCTTGAGACTGGCAAAGTTGAATACCGAGTGGTTATGTCTTTTTTAGAATCAATTCCAGCACCAGCTTGCTGCCGAAATAAGCCAGAAGCAGCAAAACAAAGCCTGTTAAAGTCCAGCGAACTGCAGTTTTTCCTCTCCATCCATAACGTAATCGGCCTATCAATAAACTAGAAAAGATAATCCAGGCGATAATGGATAAAACAGTCTTATGCGCTAAATGCTGGGCAAATAAATCTTCAATAAATATGAAGCCGCTGACCAATGAAATGGTCAGGAAAAAAAGCCCTGTGCCGAGCATTTGAAATAACAACGACTCCATAGCTTGCAGTGAAGGCAGTGACTGGATGAAGCGCTTGGGCGGATGGCTTTTAAGTTGCTGGTCTTGGATGGCGAGCAAGACGGCTTGCAAGGCGGCAATGTTTAGCAGGCTGAACGCAATAATCGAGGTTAATATATGAGCGCTCATCTGCCAATTGTGGGTATGCAGTAGATGCGGTCTTTCGGGCAGGCTCAGTTCCAGTGTCAGCATGATGGCGGCAATGGGAAATATTACAAGACCGAGTTTTTCGACAGGTTTGTTAAGTGTCGCCATGAGCAGCAGCAAGGCGACAATCAGTGAAATCAAGGACGCGGTGCTGATAAAGCTAAAATTGAAGCTATTGTTTTGCTCGAAAGCGATAGTGGTATATAGAAGGTGTGCACATACGGCTACCCAAGCCAGATAAAGAGACCTTCGCCGTCTTTGGTTCTGGTGAGTATCTCTGGCAATAGACAGTGTGCTTGCCAGATAAGTACAAATTGAAAGGGTGGCGAGTATGGTGTTCATTAAGGTCGTTTTTTACTGGTTTGTGATCAATATATAACACCGCCGATAGGGTGTGGATTTATTGTCTGTAGGACGTAGGTAAGCGGCATTAGTTTTCATATAGTAGGATAAGTTGCTTCTCTCAGTGCGCCTAAATTCCCTTGAGTTTAATGCAAAGGCTTTGAAGGCTATGGTAATATAACCCGTTAAATAGTCCTAGCGCATTTGTGTTAGCGAATAGTTTCCTTCAGATTTAATAAAGACACTGATATGTTTGATAATTTAGCCGATCGATTAAGTAGCACGCTTAAAAAAATTAAAGGTCAGGGGCGCTTGACTGAAGACAATATCAAGGACACCCTGCGCGAAGTGCGCATGGCTCTTCTTGAGGCTGATGTCGCTTTGCCAGTGGTTACGGACTTTATTGAACGTATCAAAGCAGGCGCGGTAGGCCAAGAGGTTCAGTCGAGTCTCTCACCTGGCCAATCATTGATTAAACTGGTTCAAGCTGAGCTGGTTTCCGTGATGGGCGAGGCAAACGAAAAGCTGAACCTTAACGCTGTCCCGCCTGCGATTATTTTAATGGCAGGCTTGCAGGGCGCTGGTAAAACCACGACGGTGGCAAAATTAGGTCGATGGTTAAAAGAAAACCAAAAGAAAAAAGTCGGCGTAGTCAGTGCTGACGTTTATCGTCCTGCGGCTATTAAGCAGCTGCAAATGCTGGCAAATGATCTTTCGTTAGAGTTTTTTGAAAGTGATATTTCGCAAAAGCCAGTTGATATCGCTAAAAATGCGATTGAAGCAGCTAAGAAAAAATTTCTTGATGTAATCATTATTGATACTGCCGGTCGTCTTCATATTGATGAGGAGATGATGGGTGAGATTAAAGAGTTGCATGCGGCCATCAACCCAGTCGAAACTTTATTTGTTGTTGATAGTATGACCGGGCAGGATGCCGCTATTACTGCAAAAGCCTTTAATGATGCCTTGCCGCTGACCGGGGTTATCTTGACCAAGGCAGATGGCGATGCACGAGGTGGTGCGGCCTTGTCTATACGGCACATCACCGGTAAGCCGATCAAGTTTATTGGCATGGGTGAAAAAACCGATGCTTTGGAACCCTTTTATCCAGACCGTATTGCCTCCCGTATTTTGGGTATGGGCGATGTATTGGGTTTAATTGAAGAGATCGAGCAGAAGGTTGATAAGGCTAAGGCCGAGAAGCTTGTTAAAAAGCTGCAAAAAGGCAAGTCGTTTGATCTGGAAGATTTTCGTGAGCAGTTGCTGCAAATGCAAAATATGGGTGGGGTCGGTTCTATGCTGGATAAATTGCCTGGCATGAGTAGTATCCCCCAAGAAATGAAGGATAAGGTTAATGACAAGGAATTATCGCGTCAGATCGCGGTGATTAATTCCATGACTATGAAGGAGAGGCGTTACCCTGATTTGATTAAAGGGAATCGGAAAAAGCGTATTGCCGATGGTTGCGGGCAGCAGTTATCGGATGTCAATCGCATTTTGAAGCAGTTTATGATGATGCAGAAAATGATGAAGCGCTTCAAAGCGGGTAATATGGCGAATATGATGCGGGGCATAAAAAATAATGTGCGCGGCATGGGCATGAGAAGATAATTATTGTTGTGTAAATGGCTGCTTATTCGATGGCTAAAGTGAATGAATTCGATGGGATGTGTGTTGTTCTTTACTTATAGGGAAAATCGAGTAAAATAGGCCGATTAAATTTTGACTAAATGTTTTTGAGGAACTTAGATGGTAACTATTCGTCTTTCTAGAGGTGGCGCGAAAAATCGTCCTTTCTATCATGTTGTTGTAACTGATAGCAGAAGCGGTCGAGACGGTCGTTATATTGAACGTGTTGGTTTTTTTAATCCGTTGGCACGTGGCAATGAAGAAAAACTGCGTTTAGACAGCGACCGTGTTGATTATTGGACAGCCAATGGCGCACAGCCTTCTGATCGCGTTGCAAAATTAATTAAAGACGCACGTAAAGCGGCGGCATAAACTGATTTGTCTAAGCAACAGCATATAGGCGTTGGAAAGATTTCCGGCGTTTTTGGTGTAAAAGGATGGGTTAAGGTATTTTCCTTCACTGATCCGAGGGAAAATATTTTAACCTATTCTCCTTGGTTGTTGAAAAAAGGCGATGAGACAAAAATAGTTAATGTTGTTGACGGGCAGTTGCAGGGTAAGACTATAGTCGCGCAGCTGGCTGGTGTTAATGATAGGGATCAAGCGGCAGACCTGATGGGCTGGGATATTTTTATCTCCCAAGATCAGTTGCCCAAAGCTGCTAAAGGTGAATATTACTGGTCCGAATTGATAGGTTTGAATGTTGAAACCATTGACGGTGTTCAGTTAGGCGTGGTTGATAGTCTTCTGGAAACCGGCGCAAATGATGTGGTTATTGTCCAGGGAGAGAGAGAGCGATGCATCCCTTTTTTAAAAGGACAAACGATAATTAACGTTGATCTGGATGCCGGTCAAATTATTGTCGATTGGGATCCTGAGTTTTAATTAAGAGCATGCGTTTTGACGTTGTAACATTATTTCCGGAAATGGTGACAGCGGCTGCGAGTTACGGTGTAACAGGAAGGGCAATCGAGCGCAAGATAGTCAGTTTGTCGGTATGGAACCCTCGGGATTATACCCGCGATAGACACAGAACCGTTGATGACCGTCCTTATGGCGGTGGCCCGGGCATGGTCATGAAGTATCAACCGTTGCACGATGCGGTTAATGATGCCAAGCGGGCAGGTCCTGAGACTAGTAAAGTGGTTTATTTGAGTCCGCAAGGCAAGCCGATTACACAGGCTTTGTTAGCCGAAGCTTGCAAAATATCGCAGATAATTTTAGTTGCGGGTCGGTATGAAGGCATTGATGAACGCTTTGTCGAGCTGGATTGCGATGAGGAATGGTCTATCGGCGACTATGTCATCAGCGGTGGTGAACTTGCTGCATTGATAGTAATTGATGCGGTGACGCGGTTATTGCCGGGAGTACTCGGCGATGAGGATTCAGCACAGCAGGATTCGCACAGCGATGGTTTGCTGGATTGCCCGCACTTTACCAGGCCTGAACAGATTGAAGGACGTTCGGTGCCGGAAGTCTTATTAGGCGGCAACCATGCGGATATAGACCGTTGGCGAATGAAGCAGGCTTTGGGTCGAACTTGGCAGAGACGGCCGGATTTATTGAAAGAAAAGAATTTGAGCGCAGAGCAGGAAAATTTGCTTAAAGAATTTATTGTGGAGTTGGTTTAAATTAAGGTGTGGTATGAGCAATATTATTGATGAATTGGAAGCGGAACAACTGAAACAGATTCCTGACTTTGGTCCAGGTGACACAGTTGTCGTGCAAGTTAAGGTAAAAGAAGGCGAGCGTGAAAGAATTCAGGCTTTTGAAGGAATCGTAATTGCAAAACGTAATCGCGGATTAAACTCAGCTTTCACAGTAAGAAAAATTTCTCACGGTACCGGTGTTGAGCGTGTATTTCAAACGCACAGCCCGCTGATTAGCGAGATCAATGTTAAGCGTCGCGGCGATGTACGTCGTGCCAAGCTGTATTACTTGCGTGACCTGACTGGTAAAGCGGCTCGTATTAAAGAAAAACTTTAATCAAGCTGGTTTACACGCAGTAAAAAAGGCAGCTTAAGCTGCCTTTTTTTATGGCTGGTGATTTAGTCGATTGCTTAAGCCTAAGATTACAGATTTATTTTATACTTACCGAATGCTTAAACTCATTCAGGACTCGTTTGATGCCATTTATAATTCAATGGGTAGAAAACTGCTCGGGAGTCGAAGATGTTGTAAAGCTTCAGACGCCGGCAGGACAGCTTGTTTTATATAGCCAGCAAGGTGTAATTACCAAAACAGATTGGGTACTGGGGGACTGTCCGAACCAACCCGATGAGCATGAATTAAATCAGTATTGGCGGGATGTCGATAAACTTATTAATGTCAAGCTGTTAAAACAAGGCAGTGACTACAGAAACCGGGTTTGGGCTGCGCTTTGCCAAATACCTTTCGGCGAAACAGTCACTTATTCTGAATTGGCAAAAAAAATAGGCTCATCAGCGCGAGCAATCGGTAACGCATGTAAAGACAATCCATATGCACTCATCATTCCTTGTCACCGAGTGGTTTCCGCTTCAGGTATGGGCGGCTATTGCGGGGAAACGGAAGGCGATTTGATGGCAATAAAATGCAAGTTACTGGAATTTGAAGCAAGCTATAAAAAATGAACGCAACCGTTTTGATAGACCAGTTTCTTGACGCAGTCTGGGTAGAGCAAGGTTTGAGTGAGAACACGCTCTCAGCCTACGGTAGTGATTTAAGGATTTTTGCCAAATGGTTGGCTGGAAAGTCCATGCTGGAAGTTGATGGTGCAGAATTATCAAGCTTCCTTGCCAGTCGCTATAAAGAAGGCATAGGCAACAGGTCTACTGCGCGCATTCTGTCCAGCTTGCGGCGTTTCTATGGCTATTACATCCGCGAAAACAGCATCAAAGTCGATCCGACCGCATTGATAGAATCGCCCCATATCGGTCAGCCGTTGCCGACATCGCTGTCTGAACAGGATGTCGAATTATTGCTGGATGCACCTGAGGTCAGCAATGCGCTGGGCTTCAGGGATAGAACCATGTTGGAAACGCTTTATGCTACGGGGCTTAGGGTATCGGAACTGGTCAATTTAAAGTTTGAGCAGATCAGCTTTCGGCAGGGCGTGGTCAGAATCATCGGCAAGGGCAACAAGGAGCGATTAGTGCCGGTCGGCGAGGAAGCCATGAGCTGGCTGGAGAGTTATATGGGCCAGGCTAGAAAGACCATTTTAGGCGAGCGCCAATGTGACTATTTGTTCGTTACTAACCGGGCGGACAATATGACAAGGCAGGCTTTCTGGCATATTATCAAACGTCATGCAAAAAAAGCCGGAATCAACAAAGAGCTGTCGCCGCATACCTTAAGACATGCTTTTGCCACGCATTTGTTAAACCATGGCGCCGACTTGCGCGTAGTACAGCTATTGTTGGGGCATTCAGATTTATCGACCACACAAATCTATACTCACATTGCCCGCGAAAGACTAAAAGAACTACATTCAAAATATCATCCAAGAGGATAAAAAATGGCTCAAAATATTCACCCAACCGCATATATAGCACCGGATGTATCACTGGGGGACAATATTACGGTAGGGCCTTTTGCCGTCATTGAAACAGGCGTTGTGATGGGGGCTAACTGCCAGGTTGGCGCGCATGCCGTAGTGCACAGTCATGTGAAAATGGGCGGCGGCAATATTTTGCATCCGCATGCCGTATTGGGCGGATTGCCACAAGATACCAGTTTTAAGGCCGAAACGGTTTCCTGGCTTATCTGCGGCGACAATAATGTTTTCAGGGAAGGTTTTACCGCTCACCGAGCCTCTAAAGAACATGCCGAGACGCGTATCGGCTCAAACTGTTTTTTTATGAACAACAGCCATGTCGCGCATGACTGCATAGTTGGGAATAACACCATATTTGCCAATAATGTCGCGATCGGCGGCTTCGTCGAGGTCGGCAATAATGTCTTCATCGGCGGGGCTGTGGTCGCGCACCAGTTTTGCCGGATCGGTTCGTATGCGATAGTGCAGGGTACAACCGGCCTGAATATGGACGTCATTCCCTTTATGCTGATTGGCGGACGCCCCGCCCGGCATTACAAGTTAAACACCGTAGGGTTAAGACGCGCGGGCATTACCGGTGAGCGCTACAAAGTGCTGTCATCGGCATTCCGGCTGTTGAAAAACAAACAAAGCCTGGACGGTCTGGAAGAAACCGAAGAATTAAAGCAATTGAAGGACTGGCTGGCAGTTAAGTCCAAACGCGGCTTGCACGGGTTTGTCGATGTGTCGATCTAGCCAGCTATCATTAGAATAATTGTTGTGTTTTGTTCCCATGCTTCGGCATGGGATCGCTGCCATTGCATCCCCCAGATTGAATTTATACTGAAAAATCAACCTTGTCCGGCTTAAGCTTCCGGTATCTGGTATCATTACCATTCGAATTGCGGCATTTCGCCGCCATTCACGTCAATATTAAGAGTCCTTGTGAACACTGCCAAATTTTCATCCCTAGCTTTAAAACCCGCCCTGCTTGAAAACATTGAATCCTTGGGATATACCCACTTAACCCCCATCCAGGCGGAGAGCCTGCCGCATATTCTTGAGGGCAGGGACGTGATAGCGCAGGCTAAAACCGGCAGCGGCAAAACCGCCGCTTTTGGCATTGGACTGTTATCCAAGCTGGATTTGAACAGTTTCAGGGTTCAGGCGATGGTGGTTTGCCCAACCCGGGAGCTTGCCGATCAGGTTTGCAAGGAGATTCGTAGATTGGCCCGATTTACGCAAAATATTAAGGTGTTGACCTTGTGTGGCGGCGTGCCTTTCGGGCCACAGCTGGGTTCGTTGGAGCATGGCGTTCATATCGTGGTCGGTACGCCGGGGCGGTTACAGGAACATCTGCGCAAACGCAGTTTACGCTTGAGCAATTTAAAGGTGCTGGTGCTGGACGAGGCCGACCGGATGCTGGATATGGGCTTTGAAGAGGCCATTACCGATGTGATTTCATACGCACCAACGCATCGGCAAACCTTGCTGTTCTCAGCGACTTATGCCGATCCTATTCGCGAGATGAGTCAGAAATTCCAGTTTAAGCCGGTTTCCGTCAGCATCGAAACCAGCCATCACGACAGCGATATTGAGCAGCGTTTTTATCAGGTAGAAAAGTCGAAGAGGACAAACGCGCTGGGTTATCTTTTATCGTATTACAGGCCTGAATCAACCGTGGTCTTTTGCAATACTAAAAGAGATTGCCAGGATGTGGCCAGTGCGCTTGAAAACAGCGGCTTTTCAGTCCAGGCGCTGCATGGTGATTTGGAGCAAAAGCATCGGGATCAGGTGTTGGTACGTTTTGCCAACAAGAGCTGCTCGGTGCTAGTGGCGACAGACGTTGCTGCGCGGGGGTTGGATATCAAGGATATGCAGGCGGTGATTAATTATGAATTGCCTTGGGATCCTGAAATTTACGTACATCGAGTCGGACGTACCGGTCGCGCCGGTAAAAAAGGCTTGGCGTTAAGCTTATGCACGGAAAAGGAATTAAATCGGGTTAAGGCGATTGAGGAGTATCAAAATACTCCCGCCAAATGGGATGAAGTGGCGCCGTTTCATATGAGTTTAGAGCTGCGCTTCGAAGCACCGATGGTGACCTTATGGATAGACGGCGGGCGCAAGAATAAAGTGCGTCCGGGAGATATATTGGGCGCTTTAACTGGCGAAGCAGGAATCGAAGGCAGTGAAGTGGGCAAAATTGATATTTTTGATGCTCATGCCTACGTGGCTATCAAGCGTGACAGCGTTGACAAGGCCTTGGCTTGCTTGAGGAACGGCAAAATAAAGGGACGCAATTTTAACGTTCGCAAATCCCAGTGGGGATGAGGTCGTCGGGTTAGCGCAACGTAACCCGACTTATGCAGAACTAAGCGCTTTTTGCTCTAGGCTTGTGACTGGCTTGATTGCCAGCGGGTTTGTGGCGCTGGCTTGAGTTTCTGCCAGGACGAGGGCCTCGTGGCGGTTCCGGAGGCATAGGCGGTGCAATTGCTGACGCCTCAAAGCCGGTAATTTGTTCGCGTTTAATTTCCTTGCCGATCAGTTTCTCAACCAATCTCAAGCTACTGTATTCATCATGCGATACCAGTGAGATGGCTTGGCCTTCCTCGCCTGCACGGCCGGTGCGGCCGATTCTATGCACGTAATCTTCAGCTGCTCTAGGAAGTTCAAAATTGACCACATGAGGCAACAGGTTAATATCAATGCCGCGCGCTGCCACATCGGTCGCTACCAACACTCTGATTTCACCGGCCTTAAAACCAGCCAATGCGCTGGTTCTGGCTCCCTGGCTTTTATTGCCGTGTATCGCTGCGGCCTTAATATCGATCTTGTTGAGTTTTTCGGTGAGCCGGTTTGCGCCGTGCTTAGTGGTAGTGAATACCAAAACCTGTTGCCAATTATTTTGTTTTATCAAGTGACAGAGCAGTTCGGTTTTGTTGGCTTTGTTGACCAGATAAGCGATTTGCTCAACCAGTTCTGCAGCAGTGTTTCGCGGCGCAACTTCGATTTTTACCGGATTAACCAGAAGCCCCGTGGTGAGTTTGCGTATATCTTCGGAAAAGGTCGCTGAGAACAGCAGATTTTGGCGCTTTTTCGGCAGCAAGGCGATGATTTTACGAATGTCGCGAATAAAGCCCATATCCAGCATCCGGTCCGCTTCGTCAAGTATCAGCGTTTCTACTTGATCGAGCTTGATTGCATTTTGGTTGACCAAGTCTAAAAGTCGACCGGGTGTGGCGACCAATATATCTACGCCGCCTCTTAATCTCATCATTTGCGGATTGATTTTTACTCCGCCGAAGACAACTTCGGATTTTAAACGCGGATGCAGGTGTGCACCGTATTTACTCACCGATTCGCCTATTTGCGCAGCAAGTTCCCTGGTTGGGGTCAGGATTAATACCCTGACTGGCCTGTTACTGTTATAAGATTTTTGTGATAAACGGTGCAGGATCGGTAAGGTGAATCCCGCTGTCTTCCCGGTCCCGGTCTGTGCCGCAGCCAGAACGTCATGGCCGCTTAAAACGGCTGGAATAGCTTGTGACTGTATGGGTGACGGAGTGGTATAGCCGGCGTCGGCAATGGCACGCAGGAGTGGGTCAGATAAACCGAGGGTGGTAAATGGCATATTAGTTAGAATCTCAATAAAAGGTTGCTGATGACAAGCGCCTTACAGCATTGTGAAAAGGGTGTTGAAAATTAAATAAAAACGCGGCAAAGAACAGGGCTGGTTGTTTGCAGGAATATTGGCGTCTTATAGGTATGGTGTTAGGTGCGGTCTCTTGTCGCGAGTAGGTGTAAGCTGGAGTGTTTCAAGTTGTTGATATTAATGGTGCCCCGAGGCGGATTTGAACCACCGGCCTGTCCCTTAGGAGGGGACCGCTCTATCCTGCTGAGCTATCGGGGCAAAAACAGAGAAGATTGTACCATAGATGGGTATTTAATTCATTTGTTCTCTTCGAAGTGCATCGATGAGTCGAAAGAAGGCGTTTTATTGTCAAACAACGCATCAGTCGGGATGTGTCGTTAGAAAGTGAGGTTGTTAAACCGTTATTTAAATTAACCTCAGTTCGGGATAAGAAAAGCGGGCAGGTTTTGGTAAAAACAGGAAAACTATAGATTCCGACATCCATTTTTTTCCTCAAAACCTGCCCCCTATGAAATTAACACAATTGTTTTGCGATGTAGATGATTT
>DATBRD010000021.1:0-25809 GCA_036560465.1 Methylobacter sp. | reverse complement strand
TCGCTCTTTGCTCAATTACCTCTCTAATATCGTGGCTGGCCTGGTCGCTTATTCTTACCAGGATAAAAAACCCGCTCTTCTATTACGTGAGGCTGATTTGCTTCCGTTTCTTCATAACGTTTAAACCGAATTGAGGTTATTTTAGTAATGATTTTTGATTTTTCTAGCGGCTTTGCTTGCGAAGATGCTTACTTTGGTCCCTTCAATATACATACCGGGTGGTCTGCCCCATTGCTTTGCGAAGACGTTTATTTTCATACATCCGGCCATCAGCCGTGTGTTTGAGATTTTCTTTGCTAGTAGCTTCATAAACATACGCCGAACCAAAACTGGCACCGGCAGAGCTAAACTCTCCAGCACGCATATCTTCAACTGCTTGTATCAGCATGCTCTCGACCCACGGCACATCCCCTTGCTCGCAAGTAATCGCAAACTCGTCGCCGCCCAGACGGTGCGCCTGAGCTCTATCGCCCAAACGTTCGCTCAAATGTTGGGCAAAGACGCACAGCAATTCGTCGCCGCGCTCATGCCCGAACTGGTCGTTATAGTACTTGAGGCCATCCATATCGATAAATGTCAGGCTACCATGATGCGGCAGGTTTTCCAGCGCCATGTCCAGCGCTATACGGTTGGGCAAGCCGGTCAGGTTATCGGTACGAGCAATGCGTTTGCTGTGTTCCATACATTCCAGCGCATATTCCTTATCGCGATAAAGCTGGGCAAACTGGTAAGATAACACCATCGCTAACAGCAAGACCTCTACAGAAACTGAAACCAGTCCCATGTGTTCGATATAGAGAGTATAGAAGCTGAGACTGTTGGCTGAAATCGCCATGATTCCCAGCACAAAAAACATCCCAATAGCACACAGGTAAAGATGCGCAGTAACGCTGCCCTCGCGTGAACGCACGATACCGGCAACCAAACCATAAGTCAGAAACAGGGCGACACCGTAACGATCGATTTCCAGCGACCAGTGCGGCATAAGTATCGCCAATACTATCCCTCCCGCCAGTAAGACCAGCAACACCTTTCCCACTATGTACAGGCGCGGATAAGCCTCATGCCGGATTTCCAGCAAAGACATCACGAACAAAATATAGGCAAAATTGGAAAACAGGATAGGAAAGCTGACCAGATAAAACCAGTGCACACCGAACAGTTCTGTAAATACCAGCAGCGCCGTGCCGTTATACAGTAGATTGCCGAAGATAAAGACCGAGTACATGGCCGCAGGCAGGTGCCGGCGTACAGTCGCCAGCGCTACATAATAGATCATCAAACCCAGAAACATGCCCAGGCAAAGCAATGTCAGGGCGTTTCCCGGTTTGATCCCTTGCCGGTAATTGACTAACGTGTCCAAATAAGGTTGCGGGTCAGCCAAAAAAAAAGGGGAATTCAGTTCGGTCAGCAGTCGATAATGGCCGATCGGAAGATCGATCTCGCGGCCATGCCGCAGGAAAAAAGGGTTTAGCTCGCTACTCAGCATGCCGCCTTGCACATCGGCCACCGTATGTTGCTGCGCATCAAAGATGATATGGCGAAAATGCCCGATGACGCTGGTGTTCTTGAAATCCAGCACATGCCGTCCAGCTGTGTTGATGTCGAAATCCACCTGCTGCCAGAAATGGCCGCCAGTCAATGCCACCTTAACTGCCGGGTTAAGTCCCATAGCCGCTAGATCGACCTGCCCCTGATAAACCCAGCTCTCCGGAGCCTGATACCAGAGCCCGACAAGCTCACGCGCATCGGCCAGACAGACGCACGACCATATCAGGAGGCATGGGCCCATCCAGAATTTCAGGCTCTGGGGCATATGTTTAAAAAGCGCTTGAATCGACCAAACTTTGCCATATTTTTCCCACAGAGGAACTTAAACATCCTAAGCCAAAATTAAGCCCTACCTAAGCATCCATGCTATTGAAAAGGCAAAAGTCTATCTTACAAAGCAAACAACTCTCGCATTTTCTGGCCAGGACTTTCCGCGCGCATAAACGCTTCGCCAACCAGGAAAGTATAGACGTTATTATCCAGCATCAGCTGTACGTCTTCATGGGTATGAATGCCGCTTTCGGTGATGATCAAACGATCTGCCGGAACTTGCGCTTTTAAATCCAGCGTCGTCTGTAATGAGGTTTCAAAGGTGCGCAGGTTGCGGTTGTTGATGCCGATCAGTTTGGTATCCAGCGTTAAGGCCCTTTGCAGTTCTTCCGCATCATGAACTTCCACCAGTACGTCCATGCCCAGCTTGGTAGCGATATCCGACAACTCGTGCATTTGGCTGTCGGCCAACGCGGCGACAATCAGCAATATGCAATCGGCGCCCAATGCGCGGGCTTCGTAAATTTGGTAAGGGTCGATCATGAAGTCTTTCCGAAGCACCGGCAGCGGGCAACGTTCTCTGACCATTTGCAGGTAGACTTCCGAACCTTGGAAAAACTCCTTATCGGTTAATACCGACAAACAGGCCGCGCCGTTCATTGCGTAATCCTGACCGATGGCGATCGGTTGAAAAAACTCCCTGATTACGCCTTTGCTGGGTGAGGCTTTTTTGATTTCCGCAATAATGGCCGGCTTTTTTGCCAGTACCTTGCTTTGCAGGGCATTGTAAAAACCGCGGGGGCTTTCTACGGTTCCGGCAATTTCTTCCAGATTGGCGATGGTCATGCCTAATCTTCGTCTGGCAACCTCTTCGGCTTTTTTATCGAGGATTTTTTTTAAGATGTCTGGCGTATCGGTCATGGCTATTAGTCTTTGTTATAAGTTTTTTGAATAAGCGATCAACGCGTCGAATTTGGCTTTTGCCGCACCGCTGGCGATAAGCTGCCCGGCTTTTTCTATGCCTGCGCTTAAAGAATCCGTGATATTGGCGGCATAGATGGCCGCCCCTGCATTGAGCGCCACGATGTCCCTTGCCGCTCCGGCTTTATTGTCCAGCACCGATTTTACCATCACCAGGCTGGAGGCTGCACCCTCAATGGCCAATTCGGTTAGGCTCGCCCGCTTAAAACCGAATTGTTCCGGCGTAATCGTATAGCTGGTGACTTTGCCGTCCTTAAGCTCGGCAATGGTTGAGGGCGATGCAATGCTGATCTCATCGAGCCCGTCGTCAGCATTGACGACCAGCACATGCTTGCTGCCGAGTTTTTTTAGCGCCTGCGCCAGCGGTTCTACCCACTGCTTGGCGAATACGCCTATCAGCTGGTTCGGTGCCCCGGCAGGGTTGGATAACGGGCCCAACAGGTTGAACAGGGTTCTGACGCCCATTTCCTTGCGGGCGTTGCTGGTGTACTTCATCGCGCCGTGGTGCTTGGGCGCGAATAAAAAGCCAACGCCGATTTCATTGACGCAATGCGCGACCTGTTCGGCATTTAAATCCAGGTTAACCCCGGCGGCTTCCAGCAAATCGGCGCTGCCGCAGCTGCTCGACACCGAACGGTTGCCGTGTTTGGCGACCTGCCCTCCGGCGGCGGCCACGACAAAAGCGCAGGTGGTGGAGATGTTAAAGGTGTTCGCGCCGTCGCCGCCAGTGCCGCAGGTGTCGATGACATGGTCGCCTTTTACCGGCACTTTAGTCGCCAGTTCGCGCATCACTTCGGCGGCGGCGGCGATTTCGTCGATGGTTTCGCCTTTGCAGCGCAGAGCGATTAAGAAGCCGCCGATCTGTGCATCGGTGGCGTTGCCGCTCATGATAAAGCGCATCACTGCGCGCATTTGATCGGAACTAAGGTCTTGCTTGTTCAGCAGGGCTTGCAGGGCTTGTTGTATTTGCATGGTTTTTGTTTGGGGTGAATTTTTTCACCACAGGGGACACGGAGATAAGCAAATAAAAAACTCCGTGTTCTCTGTGTCCTCCGTGGTGAAATTATAGATTCAAATTAACGCAGTTCATCCTGTAAGCGCTGGTAAATGCCGCCGAAGCTGCCGTTGCTCATCAACACGAAATGCCCGCCATAACGCGCTTCAAATTTAAGCTTGGCGATGATTTCATCCAGCGATGAACAGATTTCGATATTACCCGCATATCTTTTCAATTCGCTTAAGTTCCAACCCAATGCTTCCGGTTGGTAGATGATGGCCAGATCGGCATTGTCCAGCGATTCGGCCAACGTCTTGGTATGCACCCCAAGACGCATGGTGTTTGAACGCGGCTCGACGATGGCGATGATACGCTCTTGACCCACCTGCTTGCGCAAGCCGTCCAGCGTGGTTTGTATCGCGGTCGGATGGTGGGCGAAGTCATCGTATACGGTCACGCCGTTGATGCTGGCGATCACTTCCATGCGGCGCTTGACGTTTTTAAACTGCGCCAGCGCAGCTATGGCATCCTTAGGCAAAATGCCGATGTGCTTTGCGGCGACTATCGCCGACAACGCGTTGTAAACATTATGCTGGCCGGTTAATGACCATTCGACACAGCCTTGCGTTTGCTTGTCCACCACTACGTCGAACTTGCTGCCGTCGCTGTTGACCAGCTGGGCATTCCACTGCGCATCGGCATTGATCGAGGTCTTGGCGATCGGTGTCCAGCAACCCATCGCCAATACGTCGTTGATATTGGTGTCGCATTCGGGACTGATGATCAGACCTTCGCCGGGCACTGTCCTAACCAGGTGATGGAACTGCTTTTTGATGGCATCCAAGTCCGGGAAAATATCGGCATGGTCGTATTCAAGGTTATTCAGAATTGCAGTCCTGGGACGATAGTGGACAAACTTTGAGCGCTTGTCGAAAAACGCGGAATCGTATTCGTCAGCTTCTATGACAAAAAAGTCGGACTCGCCGAGCCGCGCCGAAATGCCGAAATTTAACGGAATGCCGCCGATTAAAAAGCCCGGCTTGAACCCTTGGTGCTCCAGTATCCAGCTGAGCATGCTGGTGGTCGTGGTTTTGCCGTGGGTTCCGGCAACGCCCAGTACCCATTTGTCCTGCAACACGTGTTCGGCCAGCCATTGCGGGCCCGATACGTACCTCAGCCCTCTGTTGAGCACCGCCTCGACTTCCGGGTTGCCGCGCGACAGGGCATTGCCGATTATGACCAGATCGGGTTTGCTATCGAGGTTTTCGGCCCGATAACCTTCCATCAATGTGATGCCTTGCTGCTCCAGTTGCGTGCTCATCGGCGGATAAACGTTCTGGTCGGAACCGCTGACCTGATGTCCCAACTGCCGGGCAATCACGGCAAGCCCGCCCATGAATGTTCCGCAAATACCTAAGATATGAATATGCAATGTTTTGTCCTGAGTTGAATTATTTTTTGGCTGGCGGATTAGCACCGGGTTTTTCTGCCGGTTTGCCGCCTGCGCCGTCTTTGGCGGTCGCTTCTTCTATCGGCACTTCTGCCTCTTCTTTTGCCCCGGCTTTTTCCAGAATTTTAATGACTTTTTCGTGGCCGTTCTTTTTGGCTCTGGCCATGACCGTCACGTTCTGTTTATCCAGCGCATTAACATCGGCTCCGGCTGCAATCAGCAGATTTACGATCTCTTCATTGCCGAAAACCAACGCATCCATCAAGGCAGTTGTTCCTGCATTATCGGCAATGCTGACATCGGCTCCGTACGCCAACAAGGATTTAACAATCTGTACGTTTCCGCTAAAACTTGCGGCCATCAGAGCGGTGCGGCCGCTGGCTGTTTTACCGTTAACATCAATCCCTTGCGCCAGCAAAGTCTCTGCTCTTTCAAGCTTTCCCATCATTGCCGCCGCAAACAAATCTTTGATGTCTTCTGCATGAGCCGCTTGGGACAAGGCCAGCAACAGGATTAAAAAACAGTCTTTGTATTTCATGCTGAATAGATGCTTGCGTTTAGTGAAAAGTTACGATCAAATAACAATATATAATCTATATGATCCAATAATGAACGAAAAAAACAAAATATTAGTTGAAGCCACTCCTTTTTTTATAGAGGCGCAATCTGCTCCCGATGAGGATCGCTATGTCTTTGCCTACACCATCACGATCACCAACGTAGGCGAAACACCGGCAAAACTGCTTCAGCGTCATTGGCTGATTACCGATTCCAATGGCAAGATCCAGGAAGTCAGGGGCGACGGGGTCATAGGCGAACATCCCTATCTTAAGCCCGGCGAATCATTTCGTTATACCAGCGGCGCCATGATTGAAACACCGGTCGGCACCATGCAGGGCAACTATACGATGCATTCGGATGACGGCTATGAATTCCGTGCGGACATTCCCAGATTCACCTTGTCCATCCCAAGAACTCTGCATTAATAATGTCAATTTATGCTATCGGCGATATTCAAGGCTGCTTTGATGAGCTATTACAGCTCCTTGATGTTATTTCCTTTAACGAACGCACGGATCAACTGTGGTTCGCCGGGGACTTGGTCAACCGCGGCCCCAAATCCTTAGAAACCCTCCGCTTCATCAAATCATTGGGAGATTCAGCCGTCACGGTGCTGGGCAACCATGATTTACATTTGTTGGCCGCATCCTGCGCGCCAAAAATAGCCCGCAAAAAAGATTCGCTGCTACCAATACTGGAGGCGCCAGACAGTGATGAGCTAATCGATTGGCTAAGGCACCGGCCGCTGTTTCACTTTAACGAGGAATTCTGCCTGATCCATGCCGGTCTTCCACCGCAATGGGATTTTAAAAAAACCCAAAAAATGGCCTTGCTGGCGGAACAGGCTTTGAGAGGCCCTAAATATCAGGCGTTTTTGAAACAAATGTACGGCAACAAGCCCAATATCTGGTCATCCAACTTGAAAGGGGTCGAGAAATTGCGCTTTATCATCAATTGCTTTACGCGGATGCGTTATTGCGATGTTAACGGCCGGCTGGATTTTGTTCATAGCGGACCTATAGGCTCCCAACCTAAAAGTCTTATGCCGTGGTTCGAAGTACCTAAGCGTAAAAGCGCCGACATGCGCATTATTTTCGGCCATTGGTCCGCTTTGGGATATTACGAAGGGCCGAACTGCTATGCCATCGATACAGGCTGTCTTTGGGGCGGGCAATTGACCGCATTAAGGCTGGGTGAGCAGATGCAACGTTTTAGCATTGATTGTCCCGAAGCTAAGAAACTCCGCAAAAACTATCCGCCGGTAGCGTGCTAAGGTATTTGCCGCCGGAAAATACCTGTAGGCGAAGCTATTTGCGTCTTTCCAGCTTCAGGAAGCTATAACTGAAATCGACATCATGATCGTCCTGAATATCTTCCCGCTGCACCTCGATCCACTGCTCTGCATCAAGCTCCGGGAAGAAGGTATCGCCCGGAAATTCCTTGTGTATTTGTGTCAGGTACAGCGTATCGGCAATCGGCAGCATCGACTTATAAAGATGGGAGCCGCCGATAACAAAAACCTCATCGCTGTCACGGCAACTGTCCAGCGCTTCTTCAATATCGTTGAAAACCAGGCAGCCCGGCTGGCTGTATGACGGGTTTCTGCTGATGATGATATTGGTGCGTCCCGGCAACGGCCTGCCTATGGACTCATAGGTCTTCCGGCCCATCAAAATGGGTGCACCCATAGTTATTTTTTTAAACTTTTTCAGGTCGGCGGATAAATGCCAAGGCATTTGATTATTCAAGCCGATGGCTCGGTTGCTCGCCATCGCGACGACAAATGATATTTTCATGCTAATGCGGTATTCTTCCGAAAATTAACTTTTACCTGAACATCATACTATCCAAACTCATACTATGAAAAATATTCTGGTTGTATTTACCGGGGGCACTATCGGCTCTGTTGCAACTGGCGGCACCATCAATACGGACAGCGGCACATCGTTTAAATTGATCCAGCTGTTCCGCGAGCATTACAAGAATCATCCGGAAATCCATTTCGATACCATCCAGCCCCTGCAAATATTAAGCGAGAACCTCGCCCCCGCTGCCTGGAAGGTGCTGATAACGGCCATAGAAACAGCCCGGCCCGAGCAATATGACGGCATCATCATCACGCACGGTACCGATACCCTGGCTTATACAGCGTGCGCGCTGAGCTTTTATTTTAATGCCGCCCAAATTCCGATGCTGCTGGTTTCCAGCGATTATCCGCTGGATCATCCCAGAGCCAATGGGCTTGAGAACTTTATCTGTGCAGTCGAGTTTATCCTGCAAAAAAACGAGCCGGGCGTTTTTGTGCCCTATCGAAATCAACAGCAAGTGACCCAGCTGCATCAAGGCACGCGGCTGGCTTGTTCTTTACAGTTAAGCGGTGATTTTTTCAGCGTTCAAGGCAAGAGTTATCTGCAATTCACAAATCGGCAGTTTTCTCTCATGAACCCGCCTGCACAACAACGTTCATCCCAAGCCGTCGCGTTAAAAGCCGAGTTTTCCGACCGCATCCTGATGATAAAACCCTATCCGGGGCTCGATTACACGCGCTTTAATCTAGTCGGTGTCGATGCCGTTCTGCATGATTTATACCACTCCGGCACCGCATGCGCCTCCATGCAATGGGGCGAAAACCATTCGCTGCTTGAATTTATAAAACGTTGCGGGAAACAAGGCATCACCATTTATCTGGCCCCGGCGATGAAATCGGCCGATGCTTACCAGAGTACCCAAGCCTTAGCCGAACAAGGCGCGAAAATTATCTGGAACATGTCAATTGAAGCCGCGTATGTAAAACTGCTGCTGGCTTATGGAAATTTTGACGGTCAGCAAAAAATAATGGATTTTCTTAACAAGGATATTGCCGGGGAACACCTTTAACCGGACGTGTGCATATAACAAATACTGGAGGACTTCGTTAGGAGATTCCGACTCACAGCCATTAAGTGCAGAATGTTGCGAGTCAGACCTTCCAGGTTTTTAAAACCTGGAAGGTCTTGCATGTAGCCTATTCAGCAATAAAATGATTTTGATAATCGACCATGGCCCGATTGATCACTTCATGGGCTTCTTCCCGTCCATAAACATTGGTTATTTCGCAGGCGCTTTCCTCGCTCGGCAGCTGTTTATAAGTCAAAAAATAATGTTTCAGGCGGTTGATGTAGGACTCGGGGCAGTCTGATACGTCACGCCACTGCCGGTAAAACTCGTCGCCTTTCATGACCGCAATAATCTTGTCGTCGGCTTCTCCGTCGTCAATCAAACGAAATCCGCCAATAGGTATTGCCTGTAAAAGAATATCGCCATGGGTCACGCTACGCTCGCTTAAAACGCAAATATCCAATGGATCGCCATCACCTTTGGCAACACGTTTGCCGGATTTTAGCGCGGCATACTCGGCAACCCGGTCAGCACAGAAGGTTCGCGGAATAAATCCGTAAAGGGTCGGAATCGTGTTGGAATATTTTTGCGGCCGATCGATTTTAAGATACCCGGTTTCTTTATCGATTTCATATTTAACGGTATCCGACGGGACAATCTCGATAAAGGCCGTCACGACATCCGGTGTATTGTTGCCAGGATTGATGCCATGCCAGGGATGCGCTTTGTATTGTATATTCATGAGTAATGGTTCTTTGCTTAAAATTTGAAATGCCTGCTCCTGTCTTGACCGCTAAACAGAAATTGGTGCCTTGATATGTTCATGTGCCTGATAACCAATGACTTCAAAATCTTCGTACTGATAATCGAATATCGACTCCGGCCTGCGCTTTATTTTTAAGGTCGGCAGCGCGTAAGGCTTACGGGTTAGCTGCAGGTTAGCCTGTTGCTGGTGATTCAGGTATAAATGCACGTCGCCGCCGGTCCAGATTAAATCACCCACATCCAGATCGCATTGCTGGGCAACCATATGCGTCAATAAAGCGTAGCTGGCGATATTGAACGGCAAACCCAAAAACGTGTCGCAGCTGCGTTGATAGAGCTGACAAGACAACTTGCCGTCAGCCACATAAAACTGGAAGAACGCATGGCAAGGTGCCAGAGCCATTTTGCCTTGTGCCACATTCTGCTGAGGACTGATACTTTCGTCCGGCAAATCCGCCACATTCCACGCGGAAACTATAATCCGGCGACTGTTCGGCGTTGTTTTAAGTTGTTCGATGACTTGCTGAATCTGATCGATATGCCGCCCGTCAGGTGTCGGCCATGAGCGCCACTGGTGGCCGTAAACGGGGCCTAACTCACCTTTCTCATCGGCCCATTCATTCCAGATATTAACATGATGCTGATGTAAAAAGCTCAGGTTGGTGTCGCCGTTTAAAAACCAAATTAACTCATAAATTATCGATTTTAAATGTATCTTTTTAGTGGTCACCAATGGAAAGCCTTCCGCCAATGGAAAACGCATTTGATGACCGAAAATGGACAGTGTGCCGCTACCCGTTCTGTCGCCTTTTGGATTTCCTTCAGCCAGGATTTTATTGAATAATTCTAAATATTGCTTCATGCGTTTTTGATGACTCTTGGTTCTTAACAAAACTTACGCGCCTGTTTGATGCTGTCTGGCTGGATTCAGTTCCTTAATAAGTTCTTGAATAAGTTCTTGGATTTTGCGTATATAAGGCTATTTCATTCAACTTTCTGTTTGAAATTCGCCCGGGTTAATTTGGACAGGCAATACTGCGATACAACCGCCGGTTCACGGTAAGCGCCGCCTCATAATTATTATCACTCACTTTGTAGACAGCAGACGCTTGCGCTCAAAATTGGATTAACGATCCCGCTGGAATTTGAGGGTAAATTCTGTAAAGCCGGCTAGAATGGTTTATCCCTGTTTCTTGCACGATACATTCCAAGTAAATATCCCAGTACATAGACTGGGGCATTGATGCTTCTTGTTCAATTTGGTTTTGCCGTTACCACGAACGTTGTCTTTCAAATAAACGCAGTTGCCAATGTTAGGCGGTGGCTGTGTCAAAACGTAAAACTCTTGATTCGGATAAGGATCATAAACTGATTACAACCTCAATTGCACTACGTAGTGGTGCTAATCTTTGGAATTTTATCATGTTTAAAAGTAGATCGAGCAAATGCCGACGCTGGAGGTTTTTGCTTGTGCATTTTGAACCGCCTAGACCCTAGCTGATCTTTGCGACAACCTGCAAGAATAAATTGCCTACGCATCGCCTTGAACCAATATTAAGCAAGCTTTCAGCCGACTTAAGCAACAGCGAGCACTGCCGGCTAAATCGGATGTTGCTAATACTCATCAGTATTTATACGAATAGAAATCCATTTATTGCTGAGCTTATATTGTCAGCCACTGATTAAATGTTGGTCGATATCTATAGGAAATACACAGAATAAACCCTTGCTTTATGTTGCTTTTTTAAGTTTGTCCAACACATTGGACATCAAGGAAGATTTTTAGATTCTATATTAATTATTCTCACGGAATTGGTCGGTAAGTACGCTAAGAATGTTAAATAAATTCTTGCTAACACTGAGTAGTCGTTTGCAAAAATATTAGGAACTAATATGCGCCAATCTGAATTACAGTCATGGGAAAATAGCAGTCAGGAAGAATTAAAGGGTATAAAAAGCTGGATTAATGAATTTTTGTGTAGCCCTCATCCATCATTGGGCCGTGTAGGGAATGTTTGTCCATTCACTAGAGAGGCAATTAATAAGGACACTATTTATTTCTCGCTTGAAAAGTCTTTTTATTTAGACAAAGATATTGAGATAAAAATAATATCAAGTCAAATTAGGTTATTTAAAGCGCTTAAAGTTTATAACCACGAAGATTATAAAGTAATTATAAACGCCTATCCATATCTTGATAAAAGCGAATACATTAAAATTGAATTGATCCAAAATGAATTAAAGCCGCTTTTTGTTGAAGAAAATTTAATGATTGGACAATTTTATCCAGGGTGCAAAGAAAAAGGGCTTTGGAACGATAACTTTTTTCCTCTTGATAGTCCTATCAGTTTATTGGCTATTAGAAATATGGCAATAACTGATATTGCTTTTTTAATATCAACCAATTCCTTTTTAGAAAAATATTTGCAGTTATTCGGAAAAAAAGGGGAAGATTTTTTAATAAAATACATGGAGCGCAAGGAATTACATAGTTAAAGCGGGAGTTACCAGTCATTGTTCCTTTTCTTATCCAGCTCGACCTGTAGGCAGCCGTCCGCTCTGATAACTTTAAAGCTTATAATAATTATAAAAATTTTAAATATTATTATGTCATCAACAATACATACAATAAAAGAAAATCTTTACGTTAACTCTCTATATATAGATAAATTAGGGCTATCATTTAATCAATTTATCGTAGTGTCAAAAGACAAAAACATAACCCTAATAGAAACTGGCTTTAGAAAAGACTTCAATGACTTATGTACAAACATGACGCATGTTGGATTAGTCCCTGAAAATTTCAAAAATGTCATTGTTCCGCACTTCGAAGCTGATGAAATGGGAGCTGTTCCTGAAATATTAAAAATATCAAAAAGAAAAATAAATTTATACGCTCACCCTATTTGCACATTCGGGTTAAATGATATTTTTGATGCAAAATCAAAGCCTGTAAAAGACAATGAGATTATATCTGTCTTTGACGGTTGCTCTTTGAAGTTCATACATACAAAACATGTTCATCAATGGGATAGCTTAGTCGTTTACTGGATCGAACAAAAAATATTATTTTCTTCCGACCTGTTCATACAAGGCGGTGAATTTACCGGTATAAATTCAAACAATTGCATTAATGAGATAGTTAATTCAATAAAAAAAGATAATTATCTGCCTTCGCATAATCATCTGGTTAATGCCTTAAATAAAATAAGTGAAAATGACATTGAAATCATTTTACCCATGCATGGGTCAGGCCTGTCTAATAATATTGATTTTTATATAGCGTCATTAAAAAATCTAAATTTTTAGTAACTATTCCATAGCCATTACTTATTTAATATCAGTGGCCAACTCTGCGGATAGGTAGTGACACTTATTGCTTTAAGAAAATGGGCGCTCTAATCTATGGACACTTAGCATGACATTTTTTAGTAATAGGTAGAGTTCTATTTATGCTGTCCATTAACTTAATTCTTGGGCTGAGTTGAAATATATTGATAATCAGATGAGATAATGAAAAATCAATTCAATAATAACGCTACGCCTACTGCTCTTCATTCCCATCATTTATTACTATGGTTTACCGGCGCACTTGATATTTCGGTTTTGAAAGTTAGTCTCAACGAACTCATTCGTCGCCATGAGATACCTCAATTGACTTTTATCGAACTGAATGGCTTACCGATATCAGAGGTTCGCTCGCTTCCAGTTCATTTAACAATGCTCAACCAAACTGAGGCGGCTTTGGATAACAGCCCTCATGTGCAAGCAAACCTAATAGGCCTAAACGAAGAGAGACAGGTCTTGTTGCTGACATTTCATTTGGCTTCCGATAGAGAGGAAACGGATGTATTTGCTCACGAACTTTTAATGCTATATAGAGTGTTCAGCGAAGGGCAAGCTCCGCCCAAGCACTTGTTCCAAGTCGAGGATACTGTTTTGGAACGGCAACGGCTCCAGTCTTACTGGAAGAAACAGCTGGCAGATGCGCCAACTCTGCATTTGCCTACGGATAAGCCGCGCCCACAGGCTCCGTCGCTTCGAATGGAACGCCAATCATTCACCCTCTCGGCCAATCTAGTCGACGGGCTGAAAGCTCTAAGTAAACAGGAAGATGCAACGCTGTTCATGACAATGACGGCGGCTTTTCAAGTGTTATTACACCGCTATAGCAATCAGGACGATATGGTGATCTGTACGCCAACTGCGGTGGACAGCCATCTGAAAACAGATAATTTGATCGGTTTCTTTGTCAATATCTTAGCGTTGCGTACCAACATGTCTGGTAATCCAAGTTTCCTTGAACTCTTAGCGCAAGTGCGTGGAGTTACACTTGAAGCTTATGCCAACCAAAACATGCCTTTTAAAAAACTGGCTGAACTGCTCAATCTAAAACGCGATCCGTTGTTTCAGGCTATGCTCGCGTTTCATGATAAGCCGCAGTTAAATGAAACTATTCCGGAATTTCTACAGCTTGATAGCGAAGCCATCAAATTCGACCTCACGCTAAAACTGTCGGAAACCCAGCATGGCATAGAGGGAGCGGTCGAATACGCCACTGACTTGTTTGAAGCCTCTACCATAGAGCGCTTAATCGGCCATTTTCAAACTCTTCTTAAAGGCATAATTACTCACCCGGAAGCGCATCTGTCCAAGCTGCCCATGCTGACTGAGCCTGAGCGCCAACAATTATTAGTCGAATGGAATGATACGGCGATAGAACTCACTGGCGCCAAATTCATTCATCACTTATTCGAAGAACAAGTTAAACGCACGCCTCATGCCGTGGCTGTGGTTTACCTTAACCAGCAGCTCACTTATAGCGAACTCAACGCTCGCGCGAATCAACTTGCTCATTATCTGCGCCATATCGGCGTTGAGCCGGAAGTGTTGGTCGGGATTAGTCTTGAGCGATCCATTGACCAAGTAATCGGTTGGCTCGCTGTCCTTAAGGCCGGCGGCGCTTATGTGCCTCTTGATCCATCTTATCCAAAGAATATGCTGACATTCATGCTTGAAGACAGCGCCCCGTTAGCGTTACTGACAAATAGCCAGCATCAAGCACTGTACACTGATATACCGAATTGTCCCCGCTTGGTTGATTTATCGGCAAAGTTTCCCGTATGGGCAATCGCCCCTGATATCAATCCTGATCATAGAAGCGTAAGACTGAAGCCTGAAAATCTAGCTTATGTTATCTACACCTCCGGCTCCACCGGCAAACCCAAGGGAGCCCAAATAATGCATCAAGGCCTACAAAATTTGCTTCCGTGGTATATCAGGGAGGCGACACAGCTTACTTGCGATGACACGGTTTTGGTAGTGTCATCCATGGCTTTTGATGCTACTCAAAAAGTCATTTACGGCCCTTTACTGACTGGCGCCCGGCTAGTCTTAGCAAGCGAGCCGTTCGATCCACAGGCAATCGTAAAGCTGGCGCTCAAAGAACGCGCCAGCATGCTGACCATAACTCCGAGCGGATTCTACGCGCTGATCGATGCCAGCGCTAACGAAGAACTCAACACATTGAGACGGGTTTTTCTTGGCGGTGAACCAATGCAGCCTTCTAAGCTACTTGAACTGCCGGAACCACGGCCCGAATTTGTCAACTGCTATGGACCAACTGAATGCACGGCTATAGCGACCTCTTTCCGTTTGCCCCCTGATCTTGAGCAATACCGTAATCGGCCTGTGCCAATTGGAAGGCCAATCTGGAATGTCCGGATTTACATCCTGGATACCCATCAGCAGCCGGTGCCGATTGGCGTCACAGGCGAAATTTATATTGGCGGAGCGGCGGTTGGGCGTGGCTACCTGAACCGCCCGGAATTGACAGCAGAGCGCTTTATAAGCGACCCGTTTGTCCCGGAAGACGGCACGCGCCTGTACAAGACGGGCGATTTGGCTCGATGGCTGGCCGATGGCACCATTGAATTCCTGTCCCGCGATGATTTACAAGTAAAGATCCGGGGCTTCCGCATCGAACCAGGCGACATTGAGTCGTCATTGCTCCAATACCCGCAAATACGCGAGGTTGTGGTGGACGTGTACGAGATCAGTCCAACTGACAAACGGCTTGTAGCTTATTTGACACCCCAAAGCGATGCCGTGCCAACCCTCTCAGAGCTTCGGGGCTTCCTTAAATCGAAATTACCTGAGTATATGGTCCCTTCATTCTTTGTGTTTCTTGATGCCCTGCCGCTCACTCCTAATGGCAAGGTGGATCGGAAGGCCCTGCCGGAGCCGGATATGAACCGACAGGTTCTGGATACGGATTTTATTGCTCCATGCACTCCGGTGGAGAAACTGCTAGCTGAAATATGGGGCAAGGTTTTGAAAGTTAACTGTATCGGCACTCACGACAATTTCTTCGAGCTGGGCGGGCAATCATTGCTCGCAACACAGGTGTTGATCCGCGTTAGCGAACAACTATCGATGGATATTCCGCTAAACGCGCTGTTTGAGAAACCGACTATCGCCGAATTGGCAAAGCTGATTGAGAATATCGGAGCAAGGGTATCAAACGCTTCCAAGCCTATCACTCCACAGCTTCGCATGGCTTATAAGATGGGCACTACTTGAAATAGCTTAGCGCCAACAAGCTATTCTTATCTAATATTGCTTTATGCAAAAGCAGACAAACGGAACGCATGCTATATGCTTGCCTGCTTGCTCCGGTGCCTGCGGTTGTGATTTAAGTTGGTGATTAAAGCTAGCACTTGGTTACGGAACTGGAAATGCCCAGCTACAGGTTAAACACGCTATCTAGCCTATAAATCTTTGACTCATAGCTACTTTTATTTTGCTTCTTTGTTCTTATGCGCAAAATAAAACATTGCTGCACCGATCAAGATCATCGGCGTTGACAGTATCTGTCCCATAGTCAGCCAGTCCAACGCAATATAGCCTAATTGCACGTCCGGCATCCTGAAAAATTCGACAAAAAACCTGAAGCAACCGTAAAAAAACAATGCCATGCCAGTCGTAGCCATAACCGGTCTGGGTTTGCTGGAATATACCCAGAGTATGGCAAACAACACCACACCTTCTAAAAAGGCTTCGTACAACTGCGAGGGATGACGGGCTAACGGGCCGCCGTTAGGAAAGACCATGGCCCAAGGCACATCGGTGGGTCTGCCCCATAACTCGGAATTGATAAAATTACCGACACGACCGGCGCCTAAACCGATAGGCGCCAGCGGCGCGATAATGTCAGTCAATTGCAGCATGCTGCATTGCTGCTTTTTAGCGAACAGCCACATCGCGATGAACACACCCAACATGCCGCCGTGAAAGGACATACCGCCTTGCCAAATTTTAAACAGCACCAGCGGATTTTCGAGAAAGCCGGAAAAATTATAGAACAGGATATAGCCGATTCTGCCGCCTAGAACTACACCAAACGCCCCGTAAGTCACCAAGTCTTCTATAGCTTCCGGTTTGATCGGCGACCATGGCTTTTCAGCGCGTTTCTGCCCTAAAAACCATACCGCGGCAAAACCGATCAGATACATAAGGCCGTACCAATGGATTTTTACCGGTCCTAAACTTACAGCGATGGGATCAATTTGAGGAAAATTCAGCATAGTTGTCGAATGAATAGTTATTGAAATAGCGATGACCGATAAGCTCATTTTCAAATTTAAGTGTCACGTGGAAAATCATCTTGTCATAAAAATGAAAGCATTCGACGCCGTTAATTGTGAAAATCTCTATGTGTCCAGCAGCACGAATTGTGCGGTTGTTACCAAGCTCTTGTCTGATCAATTCATTATATCTTTAGCCACATCTACTGACCTAATATGATTTATCTCTCAAGCAAAGACAGCTCGATATACGGCGCACTTTCACTATGCGCATGGTTGGAGGTAAACGCCTGTGGAAATAAAGGCTTTTATTGCTAAACGGATATTTGTGCGGAACGAAATTTCGGATATAACAACCGGAAAATGTTCCGGTTTAGACCGGTGGATTTAGTGCACCACTCGCGAAGCGCCGGGTTCGACTCAAAGCTGGCGGCGACTTGTCTTTCTAACACAAAAGTTCATTAAATACATACAAACGCATGTATCTTATTACACACTAACCGATTAATACTAAGAGGGTTATGTTATACTACAAGCAGTTTTAAAAACGATATTTCAGCTGTAAATCGCTGATGCCAAAGATTTCAGAAAGGGCTTAGGGCAAACCGTTCCTTGGGTTAAATCACCTCAATTACAGAGCGCGCCATTCAAAGGCATACTATCCCGTTCACTCGGTGGAACTGCTCATTAAAACACCTGCTTTCCCTGCCTTTGTGTGTAACAGAGGCGGACGCTCAGGGCAATTGACTACGACCTGGAATTTTAGATGAAACGGAATCCGCGATACCACGCAAATAAGGCAAAAAAATAGCCCGGTAGTTTCCTGCCGGGCTATTTTTCCGCTCTAAAAGCTAATGATTTATTTCATCATTGATCTTTTGAATTTATTATCCAGTTTGCTATTGGCATCTTGAGATAATTGTGCTGCACGGTTAGCAGCAGCTTCTGCGGCTTCTGCCTTTGCAGCGGCATCATCTGCTGTAGTTTTTGCGCTGGCTGCGTCGGCTGACGCTTGTTTAACAGAAGAACCCAAGCCATCAACTTGCGATTGTAAATTTTCGACATCTGAAGTAGTCGCGCAGGCAACAACCAAGCTAGCAAGCAGAGCGACCATTGATAGCTTCATTACTTTTTTCATATTATTTTTCCTTAATCAAGATTATTACTATAAATTCATCCGATATTGCCTAAACCGTATTCTGAGTGTATTCACTGATAAAGATAACAATCGTTCATACCCAAAGCCATTGCGATTCGCGTTATGCAGATATCGCTACGATTGGGGTATAGAGTACAGTGGCAAGATGAAAGGAAACCTGTTGGTTTGATTAAAATTCAATGAAGATAGGAAATTACTCAAAGCGGTTACTGCCAATATGCGCCTTTTTGTTTTCTGGGTATTAGCACCTGTCCCGTTACAAGACATTCGCGCAAATAGTGGTAGATTGAAGAAATTAGAGAGTAAATTAAAAACGCACTAATTCTACGTGCTTAGCTTGTTGAATCATAAAACCGATTCACTAGGCGAACCTAGGATTTGCCTAGTTTTACATCCCGACCTTAATTTGGATATTCTTAAAAAGAATCTACAAGATTTTCCATTAACTGTGCCACTAATTTTTCACTAATTTGGGACAGTTTTTTTGCCACTACTAGTGAAAAATTTCGCGGCTGTGAAAGCCGAAAGAAATGCCAAGATTGTAAAAGAGCTTCCAACTTTTTCTACCTCCGGCGCCCATTTTTCAGTCAAGTCAGACGGCGATTATCAAAAAAAGTGATATAGCTAAGATTCTGGCCATTTTGGACGCTTTTTACCGACAGATTTTATAAGCTCTTTGACACTCAAAACCAGAAGCATAAAAAGAAGCCGTTAATCGATTGGAGTTGTCTTATCCGCTTTTGAGCGATGCCGGCCATTCTTTGTCTTCAGCCTTAAAATTGCCGTGTCTTGAGATTGAAGGTTTAAAATTGATCAAAAGGTTGACACCCATTCTCAAAGGTGGCGTGATCAAAAAATGTTTTTATCCTGTATTTCCACCGGATAAAAATGTTGTTGGGGTGATAGCGTAGCTTCTCAAAAATCAAGCCTAACAACGTTCAACCGGAAAATTGTAAGGCTTAATGTAAGCAAAATCTTTCCCAAGATTGACATTATTTGTTTCCGGCCTGAAGAAAGCCCAAAGCCTTTTCGAGGGATATAACAGCTAATTTGGCATCATCGGCATTGCCCGCAGCAATAGCATTTTCCAGCTCATCAACGGCGGATTTCATTTCAGCTTTTGAATGCCCCATTGCCACATTTTCAGCCATTTTTGCGTGTTCCAACGCTTTTTGTGCATGTTCGACCAATGATGGGGCTTTATTTGCCTTGCCTTGTGCTATGGCGGCGCTGGTATGTTCGATTGCAGTGTAAGCATGTTCCTCGGCGAAAACTGCGGTACTTAAAAATGAACATAGGAATAGCAATAAACCAGAAAATGCAAGTATTGATTTTTTCATGATTTTAATTTCCTTAACGTGTGGGTCGTGTAGATGACGATCTTTACAAAAAGAAACCGAACGGCAAAAAGTATGTAAGCTTAAGCTGTTGCCAATTACATACCAAACCTGTTCAATCTAATAATTTACTGGTCTGTTTAAAGCAATTACAGGATAGGGACGGCTAATGATTTATACAATTCGTAGAGTTGCTTATACGAGCCATCGGATTTCTATCGCTTATCGCTCCTATGCTCCAGTCCCGTAGGATAGGCTAATTTTCGAGGTGCATCCGTAGGATGCAATAGCGTAGCGTGTGTCGCAGGCGAGATGCCCATAGGGCGCAATACGCGATACCAGCAGTGGCGTTTTAGGCGAAGCTGCTATTGCGCCCTACGGGCTGATGTTCAAGTAGGTAATGAGCTCTTGTTACCAATTAACCGCAGCAAAAGCACGAGACAATACAGCTCTGGCATCGAACATTGATCTTCTTGTATCTTCGGCAGCGCTGTTAGCCTCGGTTTTGGCTTGTTCGGCAATGCGGGAATGATCCTGGATGAGAGCTGAGGCCTCTTGGGCTTGCTCGTGCAGTCTCTGCGCATCGTCACGCAGCCTCTGCGCATCATCGCGAGCCTGTTCAGCCAGGTGCTGGGCATTTTGAGTTTCGGAAAGCGCTTGTTGCAGTTGTGATAATACAAACTCGGCCTGACCACGAAGACCTCGTATCCTATCCATCTCCGTTTGCGCTTCACTGCGCTGTTGTTCAATTTCCTGAGCGCGACTGGCCGACTGCTCTTTAAACTGGGCTACTTGGTCGGCATGTTCCTGAGATTGGCTCACTGTCTGACCGGTCAAGTAGGCGGATGTTTGAGCATCGCTAGCAAATCGAGCGGCTTGTTGTGCTTCACTCTCCGCCTTAATGGCTGCCTGGGCTGCTGTTTGGGCGCTGCCGTTTGCATCCTGAGATGAGTTACCGGCACTTTCAGCCTGTTGTTGAGCCTGCTGGGAACAATCTTGCGCCGCCCGTGCAGAAGTCTGGCTTTCAGTCGCCGCATGCGCGGCTGTTTCAGCGTGGGTGCGGGCCTGTTGCGCCTCATCCTCTGCCTTGATAGCCGCTTGGGCTGCTGTTTGGGCGTTGTCATTAGCACTCTGCGCTGCGTTACCGGCATTTTCAGCATGTATTTCAGCATGATGGAGAACTAATGCGGCTTGATGAGCATGCTGGTCAGCGTGAACTGCGCGTTCTGATGCTGCTTGTGCCTGTTGTTCAGCGGCCCGTTGAGATTGTTCAGCAGATTGGCAGAAATCTTCACAGCGGTTTGCCGCTTGTCTTGCGCGTTCAGCTTCTTGATTGGCAATATCGAGTGCTTCGGAAATATATTCGGACATGAGCGTTACCTTCTTAGTTGGGTAATTTATTGTAGTTTAAAGTCAATTGGATTCTATCAGCAAAAGTATTGCCTGAACAGCATCTTGAGTTGCCTTGACTTTATCCATTGTTTTGACTCGCACGGGTCGGAAATTTCTTGCCGAGTAGATACCGTCTTGGCAGTCAACTTTAAATCGCATAAGTGGATTGATAAGGCAGTGGATTGATAAGGATAACGAGTTTTCGAGACGCCAAAGCACATAAGTGCGCCCGCACGCATGGCAGCCCCGAGGGCGGGCATTTTGCTTTTACCGCGTGCTTGCAGACGTTGGTACAGCGCTTTGACATGCGGATTATGTTGAGTACCGGTGATAGCGGCCATATACAAAACCGCCTGAATTCGGGCGGGGCCCGAAAAGGCGAAAAGGGGTCAGGTTGCATTATTGCGAAAAAAAAGTAACCTGATCCCTTTTCTATATGCCTTTTCCGCAGTCTTATCCTACTGATAGCGTTTAACCATTTCGCCCAATGGAATGGCTTTAATTTTACTAGCGTGCCCAGCAGAGCCAAATACTTCATAACGTGCCTGACAAAGCTCTTGCATCGCGTCTCTGGCTGCTTTATAGATCTTGCGAGCGTCTAACTCTGATGCGTTTTCCGGTTGGGCCAAATATCGGCGAATGGCGCCCGTAGAAGCCATACGTAAGTCAGTATCAATATTGACTTTGCGGACACCATATTTAATCCCTTCAACAATTTCATCGACCGGCACACCATAAGTTTGGGTAATATCACCCCCATTATCATTGATGATCTTTAGCCAATCTTGCGGTACAGAACTTGATCCATGCATGACGAAGTGAGTATTAGGCAATCGTTGTTGTAATGTTCTTAAACGGCTAATAACTAAAACTTCGCCGGTGGGCGGTTTACTGAATTTATAAGCACCATGACTCGTGCCAATGGCGACAGCTAACGCATCTATTTGAGTTTGCTTTACAAATTCAACCGCTTCATCAGGATCGGTCAGCAACTGACTGTGATCCGCTTGTACTGACGAATTTTGATTCGCAGCATCGTCTTTGATTTCTAACGAACCCAGGCAACCGATTTCACCTTCAACGGATACGCCGCACGCATGCGCCATCTTGACCACGGTACGCGTTACGTCCACGTTATACTCAAAAGAGGACGGTGTTTTCATATCTTCCAGCAAAGACCCATCCATCATCACTGAGCTGAAGCCTGATTGAATGGCTTGTGCACAAATGTCGGGTGTGGGCGCATGATCCCGATGCATAACAATCGGAATATGAGGATATTGTTCAACGGCTGCAAGGATCAAATGGCGTAAAAATACCTCGCCGGCATATCTGTTCGCACCTGCTGAGCCTTGCATAATCACAGGGCTATCGCACGCATCAGCCGCTTGCATAATGGCTTGAACTTGCTCCATGTTACTGATGTTGAATGCGGGTACGGCAAAGCTATGCTCCGCCGCATAATCCAAAAGTTGTCGTAATGATACTAAAGCCATGATCGGCTCTCCTTAGCTTTGTTTTATTTTAGGTTCTAGCTCATCACCAGGAGCTATTATTATTTCCGGTGTATGATTTGATAGGAAATGGGCGTGGCCTGTTTGGTTAAGATCAACCCACCAAACACCATCATGACGCATAGTAATGTCATTAACCTGAATAAGCCAGAACTGAAGTCCTGCGAGAAGGCGCCCATAACACAAGTAATCAATGAATTTAGATTTTGATGTCAGGATGACTGAACTGTCGACCCTTAGAAGATATGCTCGCTCAAAGGTATAAGTGTAAAACTGCTTCCAGTTTTTCCGCTATTAAGCGTTGTCATTCCAGTCAATACAAACTGCTTATGCATTAAAAATGTAGAGATAGCTATTAACCACTGGCAATTTTTCCATGCTCTTTTACAATTTAAGAGTATTTTAGGTTTAGTGTAGCTACATCAAAGGAGCATTATTGAGGATGATTTATTACTCGAGCTATGACTATGACTGTTAATGTTGACGTACTGTGCGTAGGTCACGCCTCTTATGATCTGATTTTTTCGGTAAACCAACATCCGGGTGCCGATGAGAAAATCGTTGCCGAAAGTTTGCTCAGTTGTGGCGGCGGCCCTGCTGCCAATGCCGCCGTGTGTGTTACCAAGTTAGGATTAACGTCGGCATTCGCTGGATACTTAGGACGCGATATTTATGGTGACAAACATTACCAGGAACTCAATGATTACGGTGTTAACACGAAACTAATCATTCGCGGCACCTCCCCTACTCCGTTATCGACAATAATAGTCAAACCCAATGGCAAACGATGCCTAATCAATTACAAGGGTGACACGCAAGCATTAGCATCCAATGCACTGAACTTCTCTAATGTCTCGGCGAAGGTTGTCTTGTTCGATGGACATGAACCTTATATCTCATTACCACTTGCTGAAAAAGCCAGGCAATCTAAAATCCCAACAGTATTGGATGCCGGCTCAGTGCATGAAGGAACCTTATCATTGATGAGTCACGTTGATTATCTGATTTGTTCAGAAAAATTTGCCAGCCAGTACGCAGGTAACGAACACAAAGCGTTAAGCCAACTTGCTAAGCTTGCGCCAGTTGTGATTATCACACTGGGCGAGAGAGGACTGATTTGGCAACGCGGTAATGAGCAGGGCGCACTGCCAGCTTATCCCATTACTGCCATTGATACCACGGGTGCCGGCGATGCTTTTCATGGCGCTTTTGCTGCGGCACTGGCAGCTGGCATGGATTGGCAAACGCAACTTCAATACGCTAGTGCCGCTGGCGCATTGTGCTGCATGCAAATGGGGGCACGTCTAGGACTACCCAGCCAAAAAGAACATGCCCTGTTATTTAATCAGCCCCTATATGCGGCTTGAACTAACAGCTCTGATCAGTTAACTCTGCAATCCAAGATAATCATTTATACCGGACGCAATACCCAGCGTATTATCTATATTATCGGGTATTGGAGGCATAGCAAGATCGCCTTTCGACCTGAAAGAGTCCTTCAGTTCTTTCTGTCGGGGGACAATTTTTCGATGCCCCCCGAGTTATTGTGTTCGATGACGGAACGGTGGGTAAATTGACAATCTCTTCTATTATTTAAATATCGAAATGTCGGGCCTAAATGTTGGAATGTAAGCGTCGACCCTGTGACATAAAAGGATACACACATAAAATCCAGACCCAGCCAATGCGGCTAGCTACCCCGAAAAGGAGTCAGGTTGCATTATTGCGGCAAAAAGTAACCTGACCCATTTTCCTCAATCCGCCAATGGGGTTAGATCGTTTTCGATCTCGGCTTGCTGCATCCTTAAGCCGCCTCCGACAAGGCAGGCAACAACTGCGGAGTGATCTGCGCCAGCCAGGTTTTAAGTCGCTCTTCGGTTAAGAATGGCTGCGTGCGTTGATCCAACACCAAGCCGACAAATTGGTTATCGATGATCGCATCGGAGTGTTCAAACTGATAACCCTCGGTGCTCCAAGGCCCGATAATATTGGCCCCGTAACCGTAAAACACCCGGTAAAGTTGGATCAATGAACTGGCGAAGCGCGAGGCGTAACGTTCCTGATTACCCAATCCGAACAAAGCCACCCGTTTACCGCTCAAGTCGACACCGTCAAGATGAGGCACGAACTCTTGCCAATTGCTTTCTATGCAGCCGACCGCCAGCCCCGGCAAATCGCCGACGCCGTAACTCGGCGTGCCGAGTATCAACGCATCGTACTGCAACAACTCGGCCACACTGGTGCGGTTGATGTTTTTGGGTTTATCGGCCAGTTCTTCGCCCAATAAACTGTATATCTTTTTAGCAACCAAACGGGTGCTGCCGGTATCGGTTCCGAAAAAAATGCCTATTTTACTCATAAATCACCTGTGCTTGAGATTGCGGGATGCCATTACTGCAACATAAGCAAGTTTCGCTCCAGCTTTAGGTGGGATATTTTTTGTTGAATATTAGGTAGATAGCTTGGCTGAACCCGAAAGCAGATCCGGATTGGTGGAATCATTCCGACAATAACGGCATAAGCTGGGGAATTTGCGACATAGGTCGTGGCGACTCTTCGTTGTTGCACGTCGAATTTAGTTTTTTCCTCGTTCCCACGCGGCGCGTGGGAACGAGTGATATAACTAGCTCAGAGGATGTTTTGCATAATGTTGATTCAGTGTATCAACCATGCTACTCGACTTTATCTTTCGTGCGTAATTTAATATATCTTTGCCATCTTTCCAACGTATGTTGTATTTGTTTGTTTCATTACTTTTTTTCTCTAGAAACACTCTAGCATCCTCAGAAAATTCACCACTAGTCCAATATTCAAAAGACATATTAATATTTTTAAATCTACTCTCCTCCAGCAGAGAATTACGAATAATTGGTATTTTTTTCTCTATCCATAGCTTTACTTCACCAAGATTAATTTGAGTTGATGGCTGATAACCTTTACATTCGTAGATAACAAGTTCATGTTCTCCTTTAACCCGCCTAACATCTATCTCTGCACGTTCGCCTTTTGAATTCCTCACCTTCACTCCAATATCAATGCTAGTTCCTTCACCTTTCAAAACTAGATGGCCGACGATCAACTCAAATAATGCGCCACGAAGATTAATAGCTGCACCCTCTATACTGGAAAGCGAACTCAATAAATAGGTAATTTTGTCGGGGTTTTTTGCAGCTATGGCCGCTGCATTTTCTAAAGTTTCAGAAAGATTGCGTATATTCTCGGCGGTTTCCTAAGGTACTCCCCATTGTCCAGACCAAATAATCATGTAATTAAGATAGAGGCGGGTTGATAAAAAGTTGTTATTTCCGTTTCTTCATGACGCTTCGCCAAATACACATCAGCTGGGGTCCGATAGTCCAGCGACTGATG
>DATBRD010000020.1:0-36601 GCA_036560465.1 Methylobacter sp. | reverse complement strand
CCTGGGTGATGGGCTTATCCGATTCATTCGCCAGCTTGACGGCTGAGGCTCTGAATTCGGCTGTATAGGTGTTGGGTTTTTCTTGGCTCATTTGTACTCACATTTTTTTGAGGTTATTTTAAAAAATGTGTCCGGTTTAGTGTAGCCACATCAATTCATCAATTTAAGATACTCACTTTCCGAGAAAATATCCGCATTATTCTCAACCCTGTCCAGGTAAGTTTTACCTATTAGATGATCAACTTCGTGCTGAAAAATTCTTGCCACGAAGCTGCTTAACTTTGACTTCACCAAGTTACCTTGTTGATCGGTGTAGTGAATCACTATTTCCTGATACCTTGGCACTAAAGCGCGTATCCCTGGAATACTCAAACAGCCTTCCCAGTCTTTTTCTTGTGTTTCCGACAAAACCTGAAAATAAGGATTAATCATAACTGTCGGCTCCATCAATGGCGCCGACGGATAGCGGGGCGTGGGCCTCGATGCAACAATGATAATCTGTTTTGATTCGCTGATTTGGGGGGCAGCAATGCCAACTCCTGAGGTCGATGCCAAGGTGCTTTGCATGACTTCGATTATTTGCCGAATTTCAGCATCATGTACATTTGCAACGGCTTCGGCTTTTTGTCTGAGCACCCTGGCTCCTAGCTGGGCAATCTCTCGCATCATAGTCCTTGCAATTCATGCATAAGCACAGTCTGGGCTTGAATCGGTTCCTCGGCCTCGGCCTTTCGCAATCGCTGATAAGTGCCGTCCGACTGCAAGAGCCATGCCTGAGTGTTATCTTTTAAATACAAATTCAGATCCTGCAAAATCCGGTTTTGCAATTTTTTACTTTCAATCGGAAAACAAATTTCAACACGCCGGAACATGTTACGATTCATTAAATCTGCACTGGATGCATAGATTTCCCTATCCCCGCCGTTTTCAAAGGCATAAACCCGTGCATGCTCCAAAAATCGTCCAATGATAGAGCGCACTTCTATATTTTCAGATACGCCTGGAACGCCGGGCTTTAAGCAGCATACGCCCCTGACAATCATTTTAACCTCAACCCCGGCCTGTGACGCGCGATAAAGAGCCTGGATAGATTGCTCCTCAACAACGGCATTCACTTGAATGATTATTTTTGCCGGTTTGCCGCTTTTGGCATGGCGTATTTCCCGTTCAATTTTTTCCATCAAACCGCTATGCAAGGTGAACGGCGATTGCAGTAATTTATTTAATTTGGTTACCTTGCCCAAACTGGTCAATTGAGCAAATACTCGCCGCACATCCTCGCCTAATTCTTTATCGCAGGAAAAAAGACCGTAATCGGTGTAAATCTGCGCCGTTTTCGGATGATAGTTCCCTGTGCCCAGATGCACGTAGTTGCGCAACTCTTTCCCTTCCCTCCTCAATACTAAACACATTTTGGCATGCGTTTTATAGCCTACCACACCATAAACCACATGAACGGCGGCTTCTTGTAATTTGGCGGCCAAATCGATATTGGCTTTTTCATCAAATCGAGCTCTCAATTCGATAACCACCGTCACCACCTTGCCGGTTTTAGCCGCCTTGATTAAGGCAGCGACAATAGGCGAATCGGCTCCGGTACGATAAAGCGTTTGTTTGATAGCCAATACTTCAGGGGAAACCGCCGCCTGACGAATAAACTCAACGACTGGAGAAAAAGACTCAAACGGATGATGCAGCAAAATATCGTGGCGCTTAATTGCTGCAAAGATGTCTTTACTGCGCTCCAGTTGTTGCGGAACAATGGGCTTAAAAGAGGGAAATTTAAGGTCTGGCCGACCGACCAGATCATTAATTTCCTGAATCCTGTTGAGATTGACCGGTCCATCAACTAAAAATAAACGGTCGCGAGTCATTTCAAAACGCCCCAGCAAGAACGACACTGTTTCATCAGGGCAATTAGCGTCAATTTCCAGACGAACCTCATCGCCATAATTACGCATGGCCAGCTCCCCTTCCACGGCAAGCAATAAATCATCAATGGCATCATCATCGACGAAAAAATCACTGTTCCGGGTGACCCTGAATTGGTAACAGCCTTTAACATTCATGCCATTAAACAGCTGATCGACAAATGCATGAATAATCGATGACAGGAATACAAAATCGGCCGGTCCGCTGCCCGTTTCTTCTGCAGGTAACTGAATAATGCGAGGCAGCGCCCTGGGCGCTTGCAAAATGGCCCGACCGCTATTTCTGCCGAAAGCATCTTTTCCGGTCAATGAAATAATAAAATTTAAACTCTTGTTGAGTATGCGTGGAAAAGGGTGTGCAGAATCCAGTCCAACCGGCGTTAAAATCGGCAGCAGCTCATCGTTAAAATAAGCTTCCAGCCATTTGTGCTGCGCCTCGGTCCATTCCTTGCGGCGAATGAAATGGATATTTTCGTTGGCCAGTTTTGGAATCAAAATCTCATTAAGAACTTTATATTGTTCTTCAACCAGTTGGTGAGCGTGAACGGCGATCAGCTCCAGCTGTTCATTAGGTGTTAACCCATCCGGGCCGACAGCTTTTGGATCGATGACCGCCATCTGAATAACACTGGCCACACGAACCTCGAAAAACTCATCAAGATTGGAGCAGGAGATGCACAAATAATTAAGACGCTCAAGCAACGGCACTCTTTCATTTTTCGCCTGCGCCAGAACCCGCTTATTGAACTCCAGCAGACTCAACTCGCGGTTGATATACAGTTCCGGTTTTTGAAGATCAATTATTTCTTCTGTTTCGTTTATGTCCATGTTGTACTCAGATTCAAAATCAATTGGTATTATGTTAGTGTGTTCATCAGCTAAACCCTCTTTTCCCCTGCAAGCCTCCGGTATGTACCGCAATAATACGCGCACCAGGCTTGAAATAATGCTTTTGGATTAAATCGTAGATGGCGTACATCATTTTTCCGGTATAGACCGGATCAAGAGAAATTGTAGTTTTTAATTCAAAGTCTTCAATAAATGCGCTTAATTCTGGGTTAATTTTGGCAAAACCGCCAAAATGGTAATCTAGGTTTATTTGCCAGTTATTACGTGATTGTGGCAATACGGCGTCAACTTCCGCCTTTAAATAATCCGCATGTTTAAATGCCGCAAATCCCAGCACTGACACTTGCTGCGGAACCGCTTCAATAATACCCGCTAAAGTCGTCCCGGTTCCGCAAGGTATGCAAAATATGTCGCATGGGATTTCTATTTCGGTAACTAGTTCAGCTACGCCTTTCAATGCCAATATCTGCGCACCGCCTTCGGGCACCCAATATTGCCGCGGTTTTAAACCGGGCAAGTCATGCCAGTTTTTGTGTTGCCGAAGCTGCCTGTAATCGGCGCGAGATACAAATTCCAGCTCCATCCCCCAATTTTTCATATCCTGCAAAGTCGGAGTCAATGCTTCCGGTTGCTCGCCACGAACAAGCCCGATAGTTTTCAATCCTAACACCTTACCTACATAAGCCAGAGCATGCAAATGATTGGAGTACGCGCCGCCCATGCTGATAAGGGTATCCGCCCCTGAAGATAGAGCATGATCGATTATATATTTAAGCTTTCGCCATTTATTGCCGGAAATAATAGGATGCAGCAGATCATCCCGTTTCATCCACAGTTCGATTTGATATTGCGCAAGCAATGGGTCATCAATCTTTGTTAGAATCGAAGGAGTAAAATTTTTTTCCAGTTTTATCAGTTCGAGGTGCATATATGTGTGGGCGTTATAACTTGATCGCAACCGAGCAGCAGATTATGGATCATTTCGGACTACTGAGTTTACCTGCACAAAATCCTGACTACAATATCCCGCCGGGACAAAATATTCTCGCTATCGTGCAACTGGAAGACGGCAGTAACAAGGCCGTTAACCTGCACTGGGGATTAATTTCATCGTGGTCGAAAGACCGTGCCATTGCCAATCGTTTGATCAATGCCAGAGCGGAAACCCTAACTGAAAAACCGTCCTTTAAAAAAGCCTACCAGCACAGGCGTTGCCTAATTCCAGCTACCGGTTTTTATGAGTGGCAGGCCACGAAAGCAGGCAAGCAACCCTACCATATTCACAAGCTGGATAATTCATTGTTTGCTTTTGGAGGTATTTGGGAACATTGGAAAAATGACCAGGAAACGGTGTATTCATGCGCCATCATTACCACCGATGCCAATAACACAATGGCACCTATTCATGACAGAATGCCGGTTATTATTGCGCCCGAGGACTATAACCATTGGCTGGACAAGAAAACCACAACTGTCGAGATAGCCGATTTCTTAGCTGCCGACGCTTATAGTGGCATGGAAGCTAACCCAATCAGCACACGGATCAACAATCCTTTGAATAATGATGAGAGTTGTTTGAGTTAGATAAAAAAGCATGAGGGCATGAAGAGCAGTTCATGTAAAAACTTACCTGTCCTGATCTTCAAAACTACTCAGTCTTTTTTATAGATTGGAAATGACAGAGGTGTTAAGCGCTCTACCTTCGGCAATGCAAGAAGCAAAAGCTTCGCCTTAAGCGTCTGCTGTTGATGCTTCACCCTATTTGGCACCCTTACCTGCATCCATGCAGCTAATGCAGGTAAGAATTATCCGTATTATTACAGGTTAAGCTTTCTTCTTTTTAGACGCAGGCTTAGCAACCGTTGCTTCGACAGCTACCTCAGAATAGGACTTATAATCCGGCGCTATGCTGATCAATACTGTCAGCAAAGCCGCAACATAAGGAACCGCCTGCACTGAAAGAATAGCTATCCACAGTCTGCCGCTAAAATTATCAAAATGCTCCAGAGAAGCCATCATCCCTATCCCTATACTCAACAATATCAGCAATAAAAGCTCTTGCCGTATAGTGAACAAACCGGCTAATAAAGCACCGTGTTGTTCAAACTTGGGAGTTCGCATAAACGGCTTACCCGACGTAAACAGACCTTGCAATGTACCCTTGGCAACGGTGTGCGTTAAGGACAATCCAGACAGCGCTGCACCTAATGATTGCCAGATAGAGCACGGAACACGGGCTTGATACAGCCATAAGCCCCGGATAATTTTAAAACTGAAGATACCCACCGTCGGCAGTAAAAAGGCGTTGGCCGGAAGTTCACTGTGTATCGGATCGTACAGAATCAGGGCAGTTAAGGCCAAGCTGGTCATGGTAAAAACCAACGCCAATGCATCTGAGAACCACGGTAGCCATCCGGCAATAAAATAATACTTCTGGGCCGGCGTCAATTTAGGGTCTTTAGAAGGCAAAAAGTTACGCCAATGCGCCTTGATGATCTGCATCGCGCCATAAACCCAACGATAACGCTGAGTCATGTAGCCGGACATAGTGTCTGGCATGACTCCTTTTCCAAACGAATCTTTGACGTAAACCGAATCGTAGCCCGCTTCGTACAGACGCAAACCTAACTCGCTGTCTTCACAGATGCACCACTCCGACCACTTACCCACTTCCAGCAGGGCTGACTTCCTGATCATAGTCATCGTGCCATGTTGGATAATGGCGTTATATTCGTTCCGTTGCACCATGCCGATATTGAAAAAGCCGGCATATTCCCAATAACAAAACGATTTAAAGATGCTCTGGTCGCGGTCACGGTAATCCTGAGGCGATTGTATAAACCCGACATTCTCATTATCGAAATAAGGCACCATGCAATTCAGCCAATCAGGCGACAGAATATAATCACTATCGATAACGGCGATAATCTCGGCATCAGGAGCCGTCTGATCCAGTGCATGATTGATCGCACCCGCTTTAAAGCCCGGCCAGTTTTCCAAATGGAAGAACCTGAACTTTGGCCCTAATCTTTCGCAGTCGACTTTCACCGGTTCCCAAACCGCAGGATCTTTGGTGTTGTTGTCCATCACCAGTACTTCCAGATTCGGATAATCCACCTTGTCCAGAGCCTCCAGCGTCATCCGCACCATCTCGGGCGGCTCATTATGGATCGGCAAATGCAAAGATACTTTAGGATATTTAAAGTCCGGGGATGGCGTCAGCGGTTGAAAAGTCCTGGCTGTTTTTCTATGCCAGATGACTTCGGCTATTTCCAGACTTTCGATCAACAAAATGACTGCCGCCAAAACCTGCATCAATATCAAGATACCCCAAAACACCATGGTAATTTTGGTTTGGTATTGCTGGGCGCCAATCGATGCAGACCAGAAAATCGTTGATGCGGCAAGGTTCGCAATTAGGCCGAAAAACAGCAATCCCGGCAGTTTCATACTGCTGCGGGTAAATAAAAACAAAGCCATTAACACAACACTGAAAATAGCCGCGCCGACAGCCCAATTCTCCCAGTTGGGCATGGTAATAACATCGCTGTCCATCGGATATTTGGGTTGCCTGTCCGCATTAAAAATGCCCCAATAAGCTCCTGCCGAACCTTCCAAAGACATTTTCCAGGGTTGGTCAAACGCCTCTACGATATAGTAAGTGACTTTTTCAGCATCGGCGCGATTGAGGAATTCACGCAGGAATTTTGCCTGATTGGATATCGAGGCCGTCGCATGTTTAAAAGGTTGACCATCCGAAGGCCAGCCGACCTCGGTGATAACGATAGGTTTGTTAGGATAAGCTTCTTGCACAGCATGATACCGGTCGAAAACATAATCAACCGCATCTTCCGCAGCAATGCCTTCCCAGTAAGGCAGAATATGCACAGCTATAAAATCGACTTCGGCAACCAGCTCAGGATGTTTAAGCCAAATATCCCATGTTTCAGATGTACTTACCGGTCGCCATGTGTTTCGTTTTACTTCCCGGATATATTCGATCAGTTGCTCTGGGGTAATCTCTGCACGGAGTAAAACCTCATTACCCACCATAACACGAACAATGTTGGGATTATTCTGCTTGCTGACATTAATTAAAGTTTCGATTTCTTGCCGATTCTTTTCAAGGTTGCCGTCAATCCAAGCGCCCACGGTGGTATTCAAATTATGCTTGGCAGCCAACTCAGGAATTTTATCCAGCCCTTTAAGCACACTGTATGTACGAACGGCGTGAACTTTATTCTCAAGCAAGCTCAAGTCATGATCAATATCGGCTTCGCTGGGAAAGGTATTGCTGGTTTGCGTGTCCTGCTTTCTCATGGGGTCAAAAGTGACGCCCATAGTGGTTTTGGTCCAAGGTTGCAATTGCAAGGGGTTGTTAACATAACTCCAAATACTGAAATTAAGGAAGACGAGTAAAGCGAGTGCAACGATAGTAACTATCTTGGTTTTCATTTAGGTGCTCGGTTATTCCGTTGGACTGAGAAAAATAATGTTGGATTGAGGATTAAAGATTTATGTGACTCGCACTGCAAGCTTCTGTTCATGTTCCTTACCTACGCTTTGTATAAGCAAGACGCTATATCAAAAAATACAGTGTTCTTAACTTCGGCAGCAAAGGCAATTTTTTAAAATGAAGCAATACGATGCAGATTTGATGGATATTTTACACAGGTTCTAAAGTCAATAAGAAATTATTTACTTTCAAATCTGCTGAAAATCCAGCCCTATCTCGATATTTAAATCCTACTATTGAAAAGACAACATTCCGTATTAAAGAACCATGGATTCTTACTTACATCCATGTAAGTAAAAACTGAAATTAATACTTTAAGTCTTATTTTTTAATATAAAGATCGGTAATCGAACCGGTGATCATTTCGGCAGCGAACGCGAAGGTCTCCGATAACATGGGATGTGGGTGGACAGTCAGACCGATATCTTCGGCATCGGCGCCCATTTCCAGGGCCAGTACCGCTTCGGCAATTAATTCGCCAGCATTCGGGCCGACCATGCCTGCGCCAAGAATCCTGCCGGTTTCCTTCTCACAGAGTATTTTGGTCAAACCTTCCTTACGTCCGAGACTTAATGAGCGTCCGCTGGCTGCCCAAGGGAACGTGGCTTTATCATACTCTATGCCTTGCTGTTTAGCCTGATTCTCAGTCAAACCCATCCAGGTGACTTCGGGATCGGTATAGGCGACAGCTGGAATGGTTAAAGCATCAAAGCCTGATTTTAAACCGGCTGCAACTTCGGCGGCGACCTTGCCTTCATGAGAAGCCTTGTGAGCCAGCATAGGGTTTCCGGCTATATCACCAATGGCGAAGATATGCGGAACATTGGTGCGCTGCTGCTTATCGACGGCAATAAAACCGAGCTCATCGACATTAACACCTGCCAGTTCAGCACCGATCAACTTACCGTTAGGCTTACGCCCTACAGCTACCAGGACCGCATCGAATATGACTGATTCCGGCGCGCCTTTACCTTCAAAGGAAACTTTCAGGCCGTCCTTGTCTTTTTCAATTGAAGTCACTTTCGTTTCCAGCCAGATATTTTTATATTGCTTTTTGATACGCCGATACAACGGAGTTACCAAGTCGTTATCACAGCCGGGAATAATTTGATTCATCAACTCGACTACGCTGATTTCCGAACCGAGCGCATGGTAGACCGTAGCCATCTCCAAGCCTATGATGCCACCGCCGACAATCAGCAGTTTTTTAGGAATTTCTTTCAATGCCAATGCATCTGTTGAATCCCATAAACGCGGATCGTCATTCGGAAAAACCGGAATTTGAGTAGCATGCGATCCGGCGGCAATAATCGCCTGATCAAAGCTGATGTTTTGTGTGCCTGTTTCGGTGGTTACCTCGACCATGTGGTCCGAAGTAAATCGGCCCGTACCCTGGATCAAGGTTATTTTGCGCTGCTTTACCAGACGGGCAAGCCCATCAACCAGCGTATTGGTAACGCTTTCTTTCCAAGAGCGAATTTTATCCAAATCAAAAGTAGGCTTGCCGTAATTGAGGCCATGCTGCTCGAACTCATCTACCTCATGAATAATCTGCGCAGCATGCAGCAGCGCCTTGGACGGAATGCAGCCAACATTGAGGCACACCCCACCGAGAGCAGGATAGCGCTCAATCAATACCACTTGCTTGCCTAAATCGGCAGCGCGAAACGCCGCAGTATATCCGCCGGGGCCTCCGCCCAAGACCAGAACTTCTGCATGGTTCACAGACTCGTTAATCGCTGGATTAGCGTCCATATTATGCTCCTGATTAAAGTAACAAGCGGCGAATATCGCCCAAATACTGTTTGATGGCGGCCATGAACCGGGCGCCCTCGGCACCGTCAATGACCCGATGATCGTATGTCAGGTCGAGCGGCAACATCAGGCGTGGCACAAACTCCTTGCCATCCCATACCGGCTGCATTTTGGCTCGGGTAACGCCAAGGATAGCCACTTCCGGAGCGTTGACGATAGGCGTAAACGCCGTGCCGCCGATACCGCCGAGACTGGAAATAGTGAGGCATCCGCCTTGCATTTCAGCAGGCATTAGCTTGCCTTGACGGGCTCTGTTACTTATATCAGCCAGCTCGGCAGATAACTCATTGATGCCTTTGTGCTTAACATTGCGTAGCACCGGTACCACCAAACCATTGGGCGTATCGACCGCGATACCGATATTAAGATATTTCTTCAATATCAGTTTCTCGCCATCGGCGGACAAGGACGCGTTAAATTGCGGGTACTGCTCCATGGCCGCAACCAGCGCCTTGATGATAAACATCAGGCCGGTGATTTTGACATCATCCTTGGATTTTTCGGCATTCAGCGCGTTACGGAACGCTTCCATTTCAGTAATATCAACTTCATCATGGTAAGTGACCATCGGCAGATTCAGCCATACCCGGCTCAAGTTCTGCCCGGTCAGCCTTTTTATTTTACTGAGTTTCTGCTCTTCTATCTCACCGAACTGGGAGAAATCGACGCTCGGCATTGCCGGAATTCCGGTGCCGCTTTGTGCAGCGCCTTCAGTCATAACTTTCTTGACGAAGTTTTTCACGTCATCTTTTAAGATACGTCCCTTGCGACCGCTGCCGTTTGTTATTTTATGTATATCAACGCCCAGTTCGCGCGCAAATAGCCGGACAGCCGGTGTGGCATGAGCCGCTTTACCGGGTTCGTTGCGGGCTGGGGTTTCCGGCAACGGTTCAGGCGCAGCAACGGGCGGTTGACTTGCCGGTTCCGGCGCCTTTTCCACTGGTGCAGTCGCAACTTCTTGCTGTACCGGAGCTTGCTGTGCCGGTGCTTCTTCCTGTTTCGCTGCCCCACCCTCTTCAGTGCCTGCCAATACTGTCGCAATCAGCGTTCCTTCAGAGACTTTATCGCCGGGTTTTATAAATACCTCCTGTATCTTGCCCGCTGCACTGGCAGGTAGATCCATGCTCGCTTTGTCGGTCTCAAGCACAGCCAAGGTCTGCTCCAGTTTTACCTCGTCGCCCGGTTTAACCAATACATCTACTACATCGATATCTGCGACATTGCCGACATCGGGAACCTTAATTTCAATCAAAGAAGCCATGTATTTTTCCTTCCGTTAGATTAGCCAGGGAGCTGCTGCTTCAGGATTAATGCCGTATTTGGCAATTGCCACATCCACTTTGGCTGCATCGAACTGCCCTAAGTCTGCGAGACTTTTTAGCGCCGCAATCGTTACATGGTAGCGATCTACCTCAAAAAACCGGCGCAAGTTTTCGCGCGTATCGGAACGGCCGAAACCATCGGTACCTAATACTGTATAAGGAGCGGAAATATAAGCGCGGATCTGCTCTGCAAAGGCGCGAGTATAATCGCTGGCAGCAATCACCGGACCTTGTGCGTCGGCAAGGCAATGCGCAACATGGGATTGTTTGGCTGTTTCGGTCGGATGCAAACGATTCCAGCGCTCGCAGAATTGACCGTTTCTGGCCAGCTCGGTAAAGCTGGTGCAGCTCCATAAATCGGCTTCTACGCCCCAGTCATTGCTCAGCAATTCAGCTGCCGCTTCGACTTCACGGAAAATTGTTCCCGATCCCAATAACTGCACGCGAGGCGCTTTCTTTTTTGCGCCTTTTTTGAAGCTGTACATGCCTTTCAGTATATCCAGCTCTGCGCCTTTAGGCATCGCAGGATGGGCATAATTTTCGTTCATCACGGTGATGTAATAGAAAACATCTTCCTGCTCTACATACATGCGACGTAAACCATCTTGAATGATTACAGCCAGTTCATAGGCATAGGTCGGGTCATAGGAAACGCAGTTAGGTACCGTAGCCGACATCAAATGACTGTGTCCGTCTTCATGTTGCAGACCTTCGCCGTTCAGCGTGGTTCTGCCCGCCGTACCGCCCATTAGAAAGCCTCGGGTACGTTGATCGGCGGCTGCCCAGATTAAATCGCCAACTCGTTGAAAACCGAACATCGAGTAGTAAATAAAAAACGGAATCATCGGTACGTTATGGGTTGAATACGAGGTGCCCGCCGCAATCCAGTCGCACAAGCCGCCCGCTTCATTGATGCCTTCCTGCAACACCTGTCCATGCTTGTCTTCTTTGTAGAACATCAGCTGATCGGCATCTTGCGGCGTGTACAACTGCCCAACCTGAGACCAGATGCCCAGTTGCCGGAACATGCCTTCCATACCGAAGGTTCTTGATTCGTCCGGAACAATCGGCACAATGCGTTTGCCGATGTTTTTATCTTTGATCAGAATATTAAGCAGCCGCACGAAAGCCATGGTAGTGGAAGTTTCGCGGCCTTCGCCACTGGCTTCCAGCAACGACTTGAAGTCGCTCAATACCGGAACGTCCAAAGCATAAGATTTTGCCCTTCTGGCGGGCAGAGGACCACCCAACTCATTGCGGCGCTGCTGCATATAGGCCAACTCTTTTGAGCCTTCCGGAAAGCTGAGATAAGGCAGGTCTTGTAGCTCTTCGTCGGTTACCGGCAAGCCGTAGCGATCTCGAAAATTGGTTAACGAAATAGCGCTCATTTTCTTCTGTTGATGAGAGATATTCTGAGCCTCTCCCGATGCGCCCATACCATAACCCTTAATGGTTTTAGCCAGAATAACGGTAGGTTGTCCTTGATGATTCACGGCAGCATGGAAAGCGGCAAAAACCTTAACTGAATCATGTCCGCCGCGGTTAAGCTCCCAGATGTCGCGATCGGACCAGTCGGCAACCATCGCTTTTAATTCTGGAGTATTAAAGAAATGTTCGCGCACATAAGCGCCGTCTTTGGCCTTAAAGGTTTGGTAATCGCCGTCGACGCAGGACATCATGCGAGCCACCAACAGCCCATCTTTATCACGAGCCAACAAGGCATCCCAACGTTGCCCCCAAACCAGCTTGATCACATTCCAACCGGCACCGCGAAACTCGCTTTCCAGTTCCTGAATGATCTTGCCGTTACCGCGTACCGGCCCATCCAGACGTTGCAGATTGCAGTTGACAACAAAAATCAGGTTATCCAGTTTTTCCCGTCCAGCCATGCCGATGGCGCCCAAAGATTCGGGCTCATCAGTTTCGCCATCACCCAGAAAACTCCAAACCTTACGATTCGAAGTGTCGGCAAAACCGCGGTCCTGTAGATAGCGCATAAAACGAGCCTGATAAATAGCCATAATCGGCCCAAGACCCATAGAAACCGTCGGGAATTGCCAGAAATCCGGCATCAACCAAGGATGAGGATAAGATGATAGACCATTTCCGTTTACTTCCTGACGAAAGTTATCCATCTGTTCCAGCGTTAATCGTCCCATCAAAAACGCGCGGGCATAATCACCCGGCGTTAAATGACCTTGAGTAAAAATCAGATCGCCGTCATGTTGGTCTGAAGGCGCACGCCAGAAATGGTTAAATCCGACATCGTACAAAGTTGCCGCCGAAGCAAAACTGGCGATATGCCCGCCGACATTAGTATGCTTGTTCGCCCTTAACACCATCATCATGGCATTCCAGCGCACATAAGCGCGAATATTATGTTCTAAGGTAACATCACCGGGAAACTGGGCCTGTTGTGCAACAGGAATAGTGTTGATATAAGCGGTATTAGCGCTAAAAGGAATGTCGAATCCTGCATTTCGGGTTACATCAACCAATTGTTCAATCAGAAAGTGTACACGTTCGCTGCCATCGCGCTCCAACACTGCTTGCAACGCTTCAATCCACTCCTTGGTTTCTGTTGGATCGACGTCATTCTGTCCGGTGATTTTTGAGATTAAACTATTGGTCATTGCTAGATCCTGTTACAACGAGTATGCATGGATTAAAAATGTTAATTAGGTTACTCATAAAGGCGCATGAGCGTAACCCGCCATTTTACTTAAATACTGAAAACAAGGCCAGAAACACTCTGGTTATTGCGCATAGTATAAACAATGCAGTGGGGGCAATGCACCCGTTTTAGTCATTTGATGCTGACAGCAGAGCGGCAGATTCAGGTATCGCCGACCGATATTTGGTTATTTACATCATGACAGTTTATTATAGATGAGCCTGCTTAAAACCGGAGCAGACGGACTTTTACCTACCGAATCACTCATCTTATCGACATAACATGGATCTTATATTAACGCTTAAAACTATTATTCTGGGCATTGTTGAGGGCCTGACCGAATTTTTGCCGGTTTCCAGTACCGGTCATTTAATTCTGGTTGGCGACTTGCTGAATTTTAATGATGACAAGGGCAAATTATTTGAAATTGTTATTCAGGTCGGCGCCATCTTGGCGGTGTGCTGGGAGTACCGCGCCAAAATCGCTGCCGTTATTGTGGGTCTGCCCAACCAGAGGTCGGCGCAAAAATTTACTTTAAACCTGATGATTGCTTTCGTGCCGTTGGCAAGCCTGGGTTTACTGTTCGGCAAGTATATTAAAGCCGTGCTGTTTAAGCCTCTCCCAGTAGCTCTTGCGTTTATCATTGGCGCTTTCATAATTATTTGGGCGGAAAAACGGGAACATAAAATCCGCATTCATGAAGTCGAAGATTTAAGTCCATTGGATGCGTTAAAGCTCGGTATCGCACAGGCTTTCGCGTTAATTCCGGGAACCTCGCGCTCCGGCGCAACCATCATCGGCGGTTTGCTATTTGGGCTCTCGCGCAAAGCCGCAACTGAATTCTCTTTTTTTCTGGCAATTCCCACGCTGATTGTCGCCAGCATCTATGACTTATATAAACACCGTGATTTATTGGAGTTGGCTACCGATGCTCCCTATTTTGCCGCAGGACTAATCGCCGCATTTATTAGCGCGCTATTCGCGATCAAAGGCTTATTACGCTATATCAGTCATCATGATTTCATTATTTTCGCCTGGTACCGCATAGCCTTTGGCTTGATCGTTATTGTCACGGCATATAGCGGCTTGGTGCACTGGACAGTTGATTAATATCGCTTCCTTCCAGGTTCACTCTCAGCGCATTAGACTGATTGATACCCCTGGACAAACAATAGATATAAAAAAGCCCTATATTTGTATATAAGGCTTTTTATTTACTCTGCGCCAGAGAAAATAGTGGCATATCAAATAACAATTAAGTCTTTAATCTTCATTTCTGCGCCTTGGATGACTGTAACAAAAGGGCTGCCGCAATAGACACAAGCATCGTATAACGTTGTCATTTCTAATTGCTGCCTGCATTGCTGACAAACCCCAAGCCCATTGAGTTCGGAAATAATCAGTTCAGCATTTTCTGCCAAAGAATCTTTCATAACGACATCAAAACAGAAACGTAATGCGTCCGGCTCAACGTTGGAAAACCTGCCTATTTCCAGCGTCACTTTGGTGACTTTGCTGAAACTTTGGCTCAGCGCATTTTTTTCGAGAATTTCCCGCACATTCTCAAGTAGCGATAGTTCATGCATACCTATCCCTGCCCTCTGCTTTCATAGCATTGAATTCATCGATAATGCCATGATCAATCCAGCGCCTCTGAAATTCATCTGCAGGCAACGGAGGAGACAGATAATATCCTTGAATCTCATGGCAGCCGTATGACTGTAATAGTGTCAGCTGGGATTCGGTTTCGACACCTTCGGCAACCACCCTCATATTCAGAACTTGCCCAAGGGACACAATGGTCTTGATAAATGCCGCCTCGCTCGAGGCGGGGTCATTGATATAAGCCTTAATGAATGACCGGTCGATTTTAAGCGACTGGATAGGCAATTTCTGCAAATAGGATAACGATGAATAGCCGGTGCCGAAGTCATCCATGGCGACATGGATACCGCGCTTCCGGATTTGATGTAATCGTTCTGTCGCTTTTTCGATATCGTGCATAATCAAGCTTTCGGTCACTTCCAATTCAATCCATTCAGGATTGGTACCGGTTTCGGCCAGAACGCTATCGAGGATAGCAATAAAATCTTCAGCCAGCAGTTGCCGGGGCGAAAGATTGATGGCGAGTCGGAATCCTGCCAATTTATTGCCCCATACGTTGGCTTGCAAGCAAGCTGTTTTGAGTATCCATGTGCCTAGGGGAATGATCAAAGCCGTTTCCTCGGCGATAGCGATGAAACGGTCTGGCGGTATAATTCCGAAGCCAGGCCGCTTCCAGCGGACCAATGCTTCGGCGCCGGTTATACAGGACAAACTGCTATCGGCTTTGGGCTGGTAATAAAGCTGGAACTCTTCCTGTTCTAAGGCCAATCGCAATGCGTTTTCCAATAACAACCGCTGATGTGCCGCCTCATTCATGCCCGCTTCGAAGTAATGGAACATGCCTCGGCCTTTTGCTTTGGACGCATACATGGCGGTATCTGCATGCTTGGTCAGGGTATAAAAATCATTGCCGTCGTCGGGAAAGACGGCAATGCCGATGCTGACGCCGACGAAAACGATGTGATCTTTAATCTGAACAGGTTTTATCACCGCCTCGACCAGTTTTCGGGCTAGCTCGGTGGCGTCGGTGATGCCGCTTAATCCGGGCAGGATGATAGTAAACTCGTCTCCGCCCATACGGGCAACGGTGTCAGTTGCGCGTAAGCAGCTTTGAATCCGCGCTGCGATAATCTGCAGTAAGCAATCGCCGGCCCAATGCCCCATAGTATCGTTGACGTCCTTGAAATGATCCAGATCAAGGAAGAACAACGCAATGCGTTTATTACTGCGTTGCGCCAGAGAAATTTCGTGTTCAAACCGTTCCTTGAACAGAGACCTGTTGGGGAGATTGGTCAGTACATCGTAGTACGCCAGTTGCTTGAGCTCCTGTTCCGTTTGTTTCTGATAACTGATGTCTGTGGAGATCGCCACATAATGAGTTAACTGGCCTCGCTGGTCAGTGACAGCGTTGATGCTGAGCAGCATCGGGCAGAGTTCGCCATTTTTCCTGCGATCCCATATTTCTCCTTTCCACCCGCCTTCATCCAACAACGATTGCCACATCCGTTTGTAAAACGGCTGATCATGCAGCTTTGATTTGAACACCCGGGGGTTTCGGCCAATAATTTCGGAGCGCTCGTAACCGGACATTGAGCAGAATGCCGCATTGACCTCAAGAATAGTGCCCTGCGGATCGGTAATGAAAATCGCCTCGCTGCTGTTCTCGAAGACTTTAGCGCTCAGTCGCAGTTGAGTTTCCCGATTTTTTAATTCGGTGATATTCAACGCTGTCACAACTGCGCCTTCCAGTTTGCCCTGCTCCGAGTGCAGCAAACTGCTCTTCAACCAATAGATAGGTTTTGTGTTGCCCCTGTTTTTGCCCAACAGCTCATGCTCGCAGGTATAGTATCCGTTAAGCCGGATGGTTTCCAACAGCACTGATCGGGCCGGCCAGGGCAAAGCCGGCAACTGCTCGGCAAGCTGCTGCCGCTCAAGAGGCGTCAATAATTCGTCGATGCAGGTTCCCAGCAATTCATCTTCGCTATACCCAAGTTCGCGCTCCACCGCCGTATTCAGCCGCAGAATCCGGCCTTCCGTATCAATGATAATCAGAAGATCGTCAATAGTATCCATAACGCGGTCGACAAAACGACTGAAAGCCTGCTGTTGGAGTACTTTCTCCTTGAGCTTTAGCTTTTGCTGTTCCGATTCGCTAAGCATGGCATCCATACTTTGGGTTATAACGCGAATTTGCTGTTCCTGTTTCAAGGTGGCCAACCGCAGCTTATCGATTTCTTGCCGCAATTGAAGCACCGTTTCATTATCTTCGTTGACGGAGATAGCTTCGGCCCGTTTTTCAGCCGTTTCAGTCAGGGATACCAGAAATTGATCGTCGTGTTCCTTGACACGGAGCTCGGAAATCTTCAAATCGATGCGTTGACTGTGCGCCGGACAAACAAGGAGGTTTCCATCGAGCAATGGGCAATGCGTCAGATCATAACCTTCATGAGAGCAGTGGGCGGGGGCAACCTGAAATTTGCCATCGATATTGAAAATCAGAATATCGATAGGATGGTGCTCACCAGCTAATTGCAGCCGTCCTTTCCAGCGCGGCGGATCTGCCAAATCGATAAATGTTAGCGATTCGACGATAGCATCACGAAGATTTTGACCTTGATGACTCATTCCGAAAAAAGCCCCCGTATCAAGTGGATTGTTTTGGCTACGGCCTGCTCGGTTTTATCGGAAAGCCCCGGGGAGAAGGAGTTGACGGCTGCTATTTCGACCCCCACGATCAGAATATCCGGCAGCGGATCCCTGATGACTTTAAGAGCCTCCAGCAAATACGGCAGTCCCAGGCCGTGGCCAGTGAGCTGCGCCGGCCGGTCAGCCAAATCATCCGGCCTTAGCAGGAATACTTCTCCGACGTTGCCAAAGTTGGCCAAAGCATCAACCAGAATCACCTGACTGCAATCCTCAAGAAACCGTAGCGCATTGAGCCCTGCGATGCCCGCATTGAACACCTCGACATCTTTCGGCCACGACAATTGACACAGCTGAGCATAAATACGGCTACCGAAGCCGTCGTCCCCGTGCAAGTCGTTGCCAAAACAAACGATGTGTCGGGCAGCCATAGCTTATGGCCATACGGTGATGCGCTTGCCCGTGTCGAGTACATGCACAGTACAGACCAGACAGGGATCGTGGGAGCGAATAATATGGCCGATTTCCACCGGGTCGTCCGGATCTTCAACGGTCAAGCCAATCAAGCTGCTTTCCCAATGCCCGTGCCTGCCTTCACTATCTTTAGGCGATGCATTCCACGCGGTTGGCGTAACCACTTGATAGCGGCTAATAACGCCGTCGGTAATTTGCACCCAATGTCCCAATGCTCCTCGCGCCGCGGTTACCAGCCCAAAGCCTTCCCCGTCGGGGATTTCTTCCTTGTCCGGAGGGATCATATGCGTATCATTAGGATGTGCGGCCAGCTCGTGCAGCGTTTCGCGCATTTTATGCAACAACCGCGAGGTACGACGTAAGCGGGCGAGCTGGCGCAGCCAGGCATTGCCGCCTTCTGCCTGATATAACGAGCTAATCAGCGGCTCGCCGTCGATTAACGCATCCGCTAAGGGACCGGTTTGCACGACTTTATCTTGATAACGAGGCGCTTTGCACCAGGTATAGCGGTCAGAATGGGGCTGATAATCAGGAATGGTTTTTCCCTGGAACGGATGGCGCCCGCCCGGGTACGGCTGAAACCAGGAATAGCGTACATGCTCGGTAATTTCCGCTTGTTCAAAAGGCTCGATAGTGCCGGTATCGCCATTGAGAAAGCCGGCTCTGAACAAGTGCTTGCGATTCGGGGAATAAGTCCCTGCATCGTCAGGATCCTCATAAGCGCCATAGCTGATCATATGCGGAGTGCCGAAGCCTACATGTTGCAGACCTATGTCGCGGCTTATTTGAGTAAACAGCCCGATGGCGCTGTCTGCATGAGCGTTGCTTGCCGTTAGCCATGTAAAGAACTCATCGGCGGATTGTATCGCCAGCCAGGAATCCAAGTCTGTTCCGATGACGGTCTGTTCAAACCATCGGGTCAGCTTGTTAAGGATAGACAGGCTGTCGATGATGTGGCGGCTGCTTGCAGGGGTAGTTACGCCGCCCGGCAACATATAGGAAGAATGCGGCCACTGGCCGCCAAACAACGCGATAATTTCGACCATATGACGCGAATGCTCAAGAGCGCCGCGGTGAACCCAGCCCTTAAACGGCAGGAAAGCAGCCCGCGCTTTTTCATAAAACGGCCTGTGGATGTATTTGGAATGGCAAAAATCAGCAGTGAAAAACATAAAAGATTGCCGCAGATCGCTTTGTACTGTCTCGGCCATCAAGCACAGGTTGCGAATGCGAATGGCCGCGGGCGGTACCGGAATGCGGCCGATATGTTCCAGCGCCAGCACTGCGGCATTCAATTGCGCGGTGCCGCAAATGCCGCAGATGCGGGGCGTAATCACCAGGGAGTCCTTGGGCTTACGGCTCATCAGGATTTGTTCGAATCCTCTGTACAGTGAGCCGATACACCGGGCATCGACGACTTTGTTGTCTTCAAGTTCCAGCTGAAAATCGAGATCGCCCTCGACCCGGTTAAGGTCGATTTGAATGGTTCGCCTGGTCATGGTTAAGTATCCATCTTCTTGTTCAGCACCCGTTCGGGAGCCGCATCATGAGCCAGACTTTTGTAAGCCATGTAATTGGCGCGTTCTACGCCCAGAGGCAAATGTACCGGAATGGTGCCGATTTTTTCAGTGAGGAACAGATCCTGATCCAAAGGAAAGTCGGGGGAAGTACAGCCGAAACACGGCACCCCTGCCCGGGTCTTGCTGCTGCGGCCATTCCAGAGCTCGGTATTGCAGGTGGCCATTGTAATCGGTCCCTGACAACCCAGATTGAAGAACATGCAGGCCTTACCGCCGAACTCGGTATCTTCTACGTCGTACTCATGATACTCGTTGCGGGTGCAACCCTGATGCACAGTAGAATTAAAAAATGCCTTGGGACGGTTAAGATGATCGAGTTCTACCGGAAGCCCGGATGCCAGCATCGCCAGCGTTTTGGTCATTGCATTGGGGTGCGCTGGGCAACCCGAGAGATTGATGACCGGCAGGCCGTTGCGGGAGCGCCAGTCAATCGGCAATAAACCGCCGGGGGATTGTTTGTCGAACTGCAAACCAAGGCAGTCGGTCGGGTTGGGCGGCGCGGCATGGACACCGCCGTAGGATGCGCATGTGCCAAGAGCTACTACATACCCAGCCTTTTCAGCCAGTTCACTGACCAGGCTCATTTTGGAACGCCCCCGATACGGATCGTACATGCCGGAGCCATTCGGGCCGGTGATGATACTGCCTTCGATGCATAAAATGTCGAGAGCTTGTCGATCCGCCATAATCGCCTCGATCAAAGTATCCAACCTGCTCGTCGGCTCTATGGATAGGGATGGTTGCCAAAGCATCTCGATACCGTATTCATCCACGAGTTCTTCAAGAGATGGGCTGTCCGCACACAGAATCGACATGGTGTCGCCGCCGCAGGAACCGGTTTGTAGCCAAAGTAATGTCGTCATAAAATCTCAGCGAAATAGCGTTATGCAGCATTGTCAAAAAATGCGTATTCCCCAGTAAAAGCTGCACATTAAATCAATGCATATTGCTAACAGAGCAAGCATGTTAAAAATTCAAAAACATACACATAATCATGAAAAATCAATTTGCGTGCAAACACAGCACTGATTGATTCTCCGATAAACCAAACAGCCCAAAAGAGCCGCCCTGAATTAGCCTTTCGTCCTGGATGTTAGGAGCGATTCGCTATATTAACCTCTATCTCTTCAGTTGTCGTCAAATTTGCTTGTTGGGCCAAGCCACGATTGTCAATTGAAGCGAAGTAGCATTATCGCGCGCCTAACAGGACTTATGACTCATCGGTCATGCCGAAATCCATGCATTAAAGAGGAGCTGCTGGAAAAGATAAGTATCAGATTGATCCATATCCGGAAATATCGGGAGGAAGCTAGAGCAATTATCAGTTATTTAAGATCAAGCCAGTTGTTAAACGATGTCTGTTGAGTCGTAACCGAGGATCTCGCCTAGGCCCCGGTTTGGACATTGTAGGGGCGATCGGTTGGTCGCCCTTTCGAAACCCTTGATGCCATAAAACTCGCTTCCGGAACCGCGCTACGAATGCCTCGACAGGCTACGACTACGACTTTCACGCGTCATTGCGGGCGGCCAGCCGGCCCCTACGGGAAGGCGTCTTATGGCTCGTTGCCACGCAGCACGTGTACGAGGCAATTCGGGACATGTTTGCAACTAACAAATAAGAGATCTAATAATCTTATACAAAGACCGAACACATTTTGCACTGTCTTGTGCCTAAAAAGGCTCTGGCGCAACCATAGCGAAAGCTTTGCTTAAGCAATAAGATCCTGAGGAAGAGGTAGATTTGTTCGCTGCCCCTGCGGGATACCACACCAAGAATCCAACTCATTTCGCGCTAGACTGGCCACTTCCCATGCGATGCGGGCATACCGGCTTCCCACAAGAGAATCCGCTTCATGATCGGGTATCAGGTGCAACCCGAGTGTCTGGTGCTTGATGTCGGCTTTGGCATGAACCGCCCAGTAACCTTTAGGAGTCAATCCCAGCTCAGCCAGCTTGGGATTGACTGAAGAAAATAAATCGCTGGCCATGCCCTCGACCATCAAATTTAGGGTAATGACCTGATGGGGTATCTGCTCACGCATCACGGAACGGATAAAATAGCCACCATAAGCCAGTGTTTCCAGACTTGGCGGTACCGATGTAGGCTCTTCGTCGATAGCCAGAAACCCGAATTCCCACATCCAGACGGTCAAATCGTGGGGATGAGTCACCTCCTCGGCGGCATGTTCACCGAAAACATCGCGGAAGCGCGGATCAAGGCAACTGCCATAGCGCAACGCCACAGCGGCGGTAAAGTCGCAGGACAAATAATACATTTGCCGAATCCATTGCAAGTCATCCATAGAACGGGCATTCGCCAGTTTGGCGTAAAACGGGCTCTCGTTAATGAGCAGTCGGTATGCTTTCTGTAGCCTCATTAACCAATGGTTCGTAAGTGATTTTGGCATGCTATCCCCCTTTTTTCAGTACTGTTTAACCACGACAAGATTCGCTCTGGTCAAGCTTAGGTTCAGACAGGGCAATCTCGTTCGGAATAACGCAAAGGTTTTGATGCAGTAGCTCATCGTCTTCGTTACGGCGATAAACTTGAATAAAAATAAATCTGATCGCTTTAGCGATCAATGGTCCCTGCAGCATCGACACGGGCTTACTAGCCATAGCGCATAAGACCATGGGAGTAATATTCGTGCCGCCTGAGTGATCGGGCAGCATAAAGGGTACATTATGAAAGTACTGGAATCCCATGCTGGCGAAGTAAGCAAGGCGCCTACGCTTAACGGTACGGTTCTCGCCATAATTGGGGTCTTCCTGTTGACCGAATAAAATACGGTCATGTCCGAACAGGGAAAACGCCTGCTTAAAAAAGCACCGGCATATTTGCTTGCCGCGATACGATGAGTGCGTCGCCGCATAGTCCAAAAAAACGAGATTTGTTTGCGGTACGTCATAAGCATGAAGGAAAAACATGACCCTGTTTTTGTCTGTGGCAATAAATGCACGGGAAACCCCGCTGTCGATATTTTCTTGCAAAATATTATCCGGCTGACGCTCTTCTGGAGGGAATGCATCGTGGTAGACGCCCAGCAATTCCAGAAATTCCGAACAACGGCTGGTTTTTAAGGTGCGAAACTCAATATGCATCGTTCTTGGCTGGCAATTTATTAAAACAAATCGGAACCTGCCAGGGATGATGGTTTTGCCGGCTATTGCCAAGGCTTACGCGTAGCATATCGTACATAGCGTTACCTTCAGCTCTGCTATTTGATACCGGATTTTTTCCGTTGGCCTGCCTTGCCATAAATCTTTGGAAAGTGGCAGATGTTTGCAAGGAAGGATGGGATTTTGCGCCGATCAAGCCTGTGGCACCAAAGGCTTGAGTGCAACCGCTTGCGGGGTATGCCGCCATACCGCCGCCGATAAGATATCGATAGTTTGACATTTTCCCTTCCTCATTAATCAAAGACCAATCACCCTGAAGGGGTTTCCGGTATTTTGCTGAGACTGAGCAATTTACTATCTGTTCCTCGGCCGTAATGATCCGAGTGATTAGCCGACAGGGTACCGCTTATTGACTGACAGGTGCAAGTCTTTGCGATTCGTTAAAGGCGCATGAACAATTTCGGTAGTGTTGGCGTAACTGTTTTTGATAAACAGGCAAGCTGATACACTCTCTTTTTCTCTTGGCGAGACTCAGTTTTGTAAAACTAACCGCCAATCAGACGACTGCGACAGAAGATCAATTAAAGCCGACACGGCCAGTCAATATCAAATTGAGACCCACAAGCTGGTCTTTTTATTCATTTGCTACTTAATAACCATTTGCAATGGCCGGTAGTTATTAAGTTTTAGATGTCGCTAATTTACGCTGACAGTTTCTTGAATGTCTCAAGGACACTCTCACCCTTAAACGGTTTTACGATCCAACCTTTGACGCCAGCTGCTTTTCCTCGCTCTTTCATACTTGGATTGTTCTCTGTAGTCAGCATGATCACATTCACGGTGCCGTTTCCCAACTCATTGCGGATTTTCTCAACCATGGTTAGCCCGTCCATATTCGGCATATTGACATCGCTAACCACCAGTTTGATGCCGGGGTCCGCCTTGAGTTTATTAAGGCCATCCGTTCCATCCACAGCTGTAACTACCTCCAAGCCATTTTTTTTCAAGAAGCCGCCAACTTCATCTCTGACTGTGCTTGAATCATCAACGATTAAAATCTTTGCCATAAATTAATTCTCCATACTTAAAGTTTTTAAAACAATTCCAATTCACCCGAGTCAATCAGGTCATTAACTGATGTTTGAACCTCCTGAAAGTCCTCTGGCGACCAATTTAGATTGAATACGAACCATTGATAAATCGTAATCAAGTGGCCGTCTTCTTCATTCAATAGTGTGTATTTGAAACAGAGTTGGGGGTTTCCAGACCCAAACGAGATATATTTATGTTGATGATTGATGACGATGGGTACCTGCGCAGTGGAACGACTGCCCGGGTCGCCATCTGCAACAAAGCGATTCTTGAAAGCACCCCAAATAAGATTGGTCACTTCGCCCAAGATATTATTGACTGTTCTGAATGTCGCAGGGCTTTCGTCTCCTGCTAATTCATCGAATCCAAGCACATCGATAATGGCGTCTTCTTCCGTCTGTAGCATCATATAGCCGCGGCACCAGCTGCTTTCTAACGGAATCAGGCTGAATACCTCACCAAAGATGATACGGTCCCTGACGATATAAGGCGTTTCAGCATTCACTTTGAGATGCTTAAACTGATTCGCCAAAGTGCTTGAGGTAATCTCAGAAATACCTCTGACCAGTGCATTGGGATAATAAAGGCTAAAAATATACTCATCGATCACTTTCCGAAGCGGTGACATGTCATCAATCGTGTAAGTGGCGCAAAACAATTTCCGTTGTTTTTCCGGCAAATCATCCAAACCGGATATTGATGTTCTGCGCAGCACGATGGGCAACTCGGGTCGTATGGTATGTATTTGGCGCGCCAAGTCCATCGTTTCATCCAGCGATTGACAATAGTTATCCGCCAACAAAATTGCTCCCAAGTCGATATTGGAGCTCAAAATAGTCATGATATTGGCAAAGTTGGCCTTCAGCCCAACAAGCCCGTTTTGATCACAAAATTGCTTAATTTGGTCAAAATACTCATAAAATTTATCCAGAACAAAGACTTTGCTTACCAGTTGCGCTTCATTACCCATGTTTAATCCCATATAATTCAGCTTTAAAAAAGCTCCAGTTCACCCGTGTTGTCTTCGTCTTCACTGGTATCCACTTTAAAATCTACAACGCCATAATCACAGACACACAAAGTGGCGTGCAGCACTAACAAGTGATTGACAGTAATTCTGTAATGCTTGACGTATCCCGGATCAAGCGCTGAGATGAAGTGCGAGCAATGATTCAATAATACATAGGGTGTTGACATCCCCAAGAAATGGTAATTTTTGTGCAGCTCCCTGTTCATGGTACCGCAACAAATATTACAAAACTCCTGAAAGGCGTCGCGAAACGCGCTGTTGTCTCCGGCCTCAGCACGAAAGTTAGAACTCTTTACGAAATAACTTTCTGTGGCGTCGTTGCTATTAAAATGAAAAAGCGTCACGAATCGAAACGACGTCGATGAAATTGTCAGAACAGAAAATTCATCTTCATTGATCTCTTCCGGATCATTAACTGACTCTATTTCACAGATATCGTCAGAAGACACGGCAATATTTGCCAGCATCGCTTTTTTAAAGATGTGATCGAAGCCACTTTGCGCCTGCTCACTGATCATATTAATTTAGACTCTTCATCAGATTCTTACAGGCTACATCAATACCAACCAAAGCAGACGTGATCATTTTTCCCCCTGCCTGTATATCCTGGAAAGTTGCTGTAGTTATCAAGTCATTCTTGTATAGATTCTTCCCATAATCCTTAGAAAGCTGTTCCGAATCATTAGCAAGTTTACGGACTTCAGTGGCTACTACGGAAAATCCGCGACCACTCTCACCAGCTCTGGCCGCTTCGATCGCTGCGTTAAACGATAAGATGACGACCGCTTGCACGATCATGGAAAGCTTGTCATTTTGCAGGTGCATTTCCATATTCTGAGTCATCAGAGAACTCATGTCGGCATGCCAACGTTCAAAAACTTCGGCAAATTTATTAGCCTGGCTTATTTCATTCGCCAGATAGCTGATTTTTTCAAGAAAATCACGCTTCTCATTCCTTTCTCTCTCTTTCAAGAGACTAAGTTCCATGTCATGTTTTTGCTGAAGTTGCTCAATTTGATCAACAAGCTCGGCTTTTTCTTGCACCAGGGACTGCGTCCGTTCAAATTGACGACTTAATTCATCACTTTTTAATTCCAGCTCCTGCTCGTAAAAACTAAGTTTTTTCCCGGTCTCTTCATTCAAAAGCCGAAGCTCCAGTTCATGTTTTCTCTGAAGCTGACTAACTTTGGCTAATAGTTCAGATTTTTCTTGCTCCAGGAGCTTTAACTGTTCCAGATGGTAGTCTATGCCGGCAACTTTTAATTGTAGTTCTTGTTCATACCGATTCACTTTTTCTTCGGCTGCAACGAGTTGCCCAGTCAAATTTGCAGTTGCAGCCTGATGTGTAATCGTCGCTTCTCTAAGCGTTTTCTTATTTATACGCATCAGCAGAGTCAGGCTCAGGACAGATGCCAATAAACATCCCGATATAAAAGTCATAGTTGTAATTCCCATAGCGATCTACTTATGGGCTTCAGAGGCAAACAGACAGATTCTCAGGTTCGAAAATTTCTTCAAAGACTGAACGATACGGCCGTCATTTCTTATGTATAACTCCATCTGTTCGTTACAGTTTTCACAGTTGAAGCGTACCGTGTGCAAATCGAAAGCTCGTCCAGTTCTCATGCAGCTACCATTATCGGTTCCTCGATGAACACCGCATAACTTGCAGGAAGATACACAGCAGTTTCAAATGCTCGATGATCAGAACCTTCCTTATTGTCCAGGAAATTAATTTTGACATTTCCGCCTTCTTTTCTAGCAAAGCCAAGAACCGCATCCATGCCAACGCCGCGCCCTGAGATGTCAGTGAGTTTGTCAGCCGTTGAAAATCCGGGAAGGAAAATGAGAGTGGCAGTTTTCTCGTCATTCAAACTTTCAGTTTCCTGTAACAGTCCATTGTTCAATGCCCTTTGGCGGATTTTGTTCAGGGCAAGTCCACAGCCATCGTCTTTTATGGATATTTTAAGCTGGTCATCTTCCATTTCAATCGCTACATCAATGCGCCCCTGTGCCGGTTTGCCATTGGCCAAACGATCAGCCGGCATTTCCAGCCCATGGTCAACACAGTTTCTAAACAGATGCGTAAAAATGTCTTTGATCACACCAACGCTTTGGGTTTTCAGCAACAGTTTCCCGTTGTTTACTGAAACCTCTGGCTCTTCCTTACCCAAGCTTTGCGCCAACGCCGGCAGCGATTCAATCATTGGCGCGATCGATATATCAAGAGGCTCCGTTCCAAGTAGTCTTAGCGTTCTATGCACAATATTTTTCGCCTCGATCAAATCGTGAATATTGGAATGACTGACCTTTTCCAGTAGTTTGATTGTTTCCTGAATTTGCTTGTTATCAACCATGAGGTATTTCTCGACGTTACCTCTGCGGCCAGGCCCTTTGCGGCCTAGGCTAACTTCATTGGTCTTGGCGTAATACTCGACCAATTGGCGTACCTGCGCCAGATCATCCAGCAAGCGAGTTTGATCCCATGCAATCGTAGGATTGGGCTGGCGCAATTCATCGTACATCGACTCAGCGTCATGAACTTGGTTAGTTAAATTCGTCAGACCATAAGTCCTGGCATTCCCTTTGATGGTATGCATGTTTCTAAACATGGCGTTAATTGCATCCCCGCTACCGTCTGGATTTGCTCGAATTGTATTTTCAATCTCATCGATGTAGGTGATGGACGAAGTGATGAAATCGTGAAATTTTTCCTGACTTACTCCCAGAATTTCGCCAATGATTTCCAATTCACGTTTTTGCCCTTCTGCTTCAGCACTCAATTTGCGTAGCTCAGTCACATCCCGCACGCATAGCAGTATTTGGTCTACCACATCATTTTCGTTAACCACCGGCGCCCAGTTCAAATCGAGGACTTTCTTCAATCCGCCCGGCATTTCTTTCTCGATTTCATTGACCAGCAGATGCTGATTGAACTCAAAATTCATGGCGTCCTCTCCCACACAAGCGCCGGAGATAGCTGAAATTTGCGAAATAGCATCCGAACCTAAATTAGAGTTTGCAAAAACCAGTCTAATTAAGTCATTTCCGGCAATCTGGTCGGTCTCCAGTATTTTTTCCAAATAGGCGGAGTACTCCGGCTTGACCTTGTTTTGATCATCAAAACTTAACAAGCCTTGCGGCATGTATTGAAGCATCGTTTGAATGTCATTGATCTTCTGTCTGACCAGCTTCGATGTCTCCTGCAGTTGCTCAACCATCGAGTTGAAGGAGCGCGCCATGCTACCGATTTCATCATGGTGCAAAGCTTCGGCTCGCAGAGACAAATCGCTGGTATGGGCAATGTTTGACATGGTCGATTCCAGAGCCGAGACTCTGCGCAAAATGCGCGATCCACCGAAAATACAGACCAATACCGCTGCAATGATCAACAACGAACATACCGCCATGATGATGAACATCAAGTATTCATAACGCTGGTATTCACTGGTGAGCTCAGCTTCCAATGTCAGCAACCGCCGTTGGAGATTGCCGAGTTGCTGATTGACCTTTGCCTGGCCGGTGATTTTATCCTGAGCAATTCTCAGGGCTAATTCCATATCCTTGCTATAGTGTTGCAGCAATGACGGGATTTCGCTGATTGGTTCAATCGCTTTGTCTTCAGGCTGTACTGATGCCGTCTCTTCAGTGAAGCTCAACACATCACTGGCTGCCGGTTTCTGTTTCATAACGCCGAGCAAAGGCAATTTCTTTATGTCTTCAGCCAAAGCCATCAGCTCTTGCAAGGGCCGGTTGATATTGTCCGGCGACATTTGCTGGCGCGAGGTGAAAAAGCTTTGCCGCGCTCTGGCCAGATTTATCAGTGCCGCCTGAGAGTCGCCAACGACCTTCAAATACAGCTGCTTCTTCGGCTGTGGCGCGCTGTGTGCTTCTTTAACGTATGACAGCAGTTTTTGCAGTTGCTGAGACAACTGTCGCTCATTATTTATCAGCAATGCTTGCGGGTCAGCCAGCTTGCCTGCCGCGGTAAGGTCAGGCATGGTGTTTTGCTGCAAGTCATCAATAAGTCCGATAAACGGCGCCTGCAATGAGGTTGACAGGTTGGGGCGTCCTTCAACTTCAGTTTTGATTTGATTGAGTGTTTGCTCAACATTACCGAGGATGGTGGCCTCACCCGTCAGCAGATAATTGAAAATCGGCTGGCTGACTTGGGTAAATATCTTGTCTTTTTGCTGCCCAAAAAACTCAACCGATTCGAAAGCCTGATTCAGGTGATTTAACGACCAACTCACAGCAACCGCGAAACCAATAATAATCACGGCAAGTGTCAAGCTGACCAGCTTCGATATGTGTTTAATTGTCATATTAAGATTTAGGTTTATTAAAGAAGTTGAATTTGAATGGCTCGAACAGAATTGAGGTTAACTGTAAGGTGATGTTTTAAATGACCAAAAATTATGATCAGAATCTAGCTCCTGAGCTGTTCGTGCCTAGATAAATAACTGCTATTCCAAAGCCCATTTTCTATAATGAGCAATTGCTTCAACCATCAATGAGCGTCGTCACCTGTCTGATGTTCTGTTTAGACAATAACGACAATGTTGGTTCGTTTTTTTAATCAAGCTATGTTGATCTTGCCTAGCACTTAGGACTCTTATTTTTAGCGTTACTTCCTCTCAAGGAATACGGTTGCTATCGGCAGTCTGCCCAACACAAGAAGCTTCATTATCAGGACCAGCTATCCATAATTCAGATAAGATAAATTTTTTGGGAACCTCTTTTTATGCTCCGCTGTACCGTCTGGCTAATCAGGAAACTATTGTCGTAGAGTTTCGGCCATATTTTTTGCTTCGGACACTCAAATAACCATATCAACATGAGACTGACATTGACTGGTTGATATTAGACCGATAGTCAGACTGACTAAGGAAGCAAGCATTTTTCCAGCCTCCATTTTCAGTATAAATATCTAGCTCTTTAATATTAAGTTTGGTCACTATAACGATGGTTTATTACACAAATATGACAACTCAGCGGCATGTTACCAACGTTGAATTTATTTGCTTATAACCCAGGAAACTATTTGAAAGTCTAAACGACCGGTTAAGCTGCGGCAATTTTGACCTGGAAGGGTTGGCGGTTGCATTTGGCAGGTTTAACCGACGAATAATAGCAACATGTCCAATACTTGAAATTACACGTAATCTCAAGACCGAAAGTTTGGGGCATGGAATGCAAAAAACGTGAAATCTGCCAGAGCTATTAATCGATGTCTTATTGTTTTTTTAATACACATAACGTCTTATTGACTGAAGAATAGCGCTAAACCGCGGAAAAATTGAACGCTGTTTTTCAGCATAAAATCAGTTATTCGATGAATAACCCAAGTTTCTGTTATACATCAGAAAAAGCAGGCTTTCGGATTAATCAGCTGGTTTTTAGGGTTATTTTCAACAACTCAAGATAGTCATTCCCCAACTTGTAACATAACTTTCATATGCTTCTGTTAACATCCAGAGGCTTTAGATTGTCTTGGGTAACTTTTTCTCTATGTGGTAAATGTTGTTCCCTCGCCAATGCCATATTTCGGGATAGATCCCCGTGATCATGGCCATAAAAAACAATTTAATTTCTTTGACGAGCCATAGAAGCCAACAAATAGCAGTTAAGCGGTCATCGTCAGTGCTTCCGTACTGAAATTAAGGATATAGACGGATTTTTATATATCAACACTGAGGATTTCATGGAAAGCTGCATGGCCATAGTGGAACACACCAATGGCCGACTGGAGCTCATAAAGCGGCGCAAAACTTAAACGGTTCTTGCCGACAATGAAGCCTTGGAAGTCAACTTACACCAATAGACGAACCAACCTTCCTAGAAATTCAATTGAATCATTTCGTAGTGCAATGATTGGCTTTCGTAGCGTTGCACAGGGTAAACAACCCTACAAATCTGTTAATACATTGATGAAAAAACGAGTTTTAATTATGTCAGCAGGGGCGGGAACCGGTCACATCAAAGCGGCCGAAGCCTTGGAACTTTCCTTTGCCGCTGACGGCCGGGTTGCCGAAGTCATCAATAATGATGCGCTGCAATACACCAACAAACTGTTCCGGGATTTCTATTCCAGCTTTTATACCTCTCTGGTACGCTCTGCGCCGAATTTCCTCGGCTGGTGGTATAAAACCAGCGATGAACCCTGGCACACCGACAGAATGAGGCACATGATAGACCGGCTCAATACCAAGCCGCTGGTTCGGTTTATCCGGGAATTCAACCCCGACATCACGGTTTGCACACACTTCATGCCCGCAGGCATCATCTCCCACCTGATTTCAACCCAACAGTTGCAAGCGCGCCTGTCGATTGTGGTAACGGATTTCGATTTTCATGCGATGTGGTTGTCGCGTTCATTTCACCGCTATTTTGTCGCTATCGATGAAACCAAGGCCCATCTTGAAATGCTCGGTATTCCGAACGAAAGAATCACCGTTTCCGGCATACCCATCGCCCCCGTTTTTCAGCAACCCGTCAACCGCATAGAAGAACGGCTTCGGCTGGGGCTGAACCCTGAAAAACAGGTTCTGCTGCTGTCGGCGGGCGCCCTTGGCGTAAGCCCCACCGAGTACATGGTAGAACGGATGCTCAACCTGAATAGCGATGCACAGATGGTAGTTATTTGCGGACGCAACGACGAACTGAGACAGCGTATCTTGCAATTAGTCGATAGCCGAAGCGCTAAGTTCAAGGTGCTGGGTTACACCAACGAAATGCACAAACTGATGAAAATGGCAGACATTTTTATCGGCAAGCCCGGCGGCATAACGACCTCCGAAGCTATCGCCTGCGGTCTGCCAATGTGCGTAGTCTCCCCGATCCCCGGTCAAGAGGAAAGAAACAGTGACCATCTTTTGGAAGAAGGTATCGCGGTCAAATGCAACGACTTAACTACCCTCCCCTTCAAACTGGAGCGATTATTGGAAGATCCTGACAGATTGGCCCGAATGAAATTCAATGCCTTACGTTTTGCCAAACCCAATGCCTCGGCAACCATAGTCGATACCCTGCTTAAAGAACGTCTCCCGCCGCTATCGTTCACTAAAAACCAACGAGCGGCGATTGCCTTGGCAGCAGGGCCGGATTGAGCTGCCGTTATGATCATGCTGCCAAGTCTCACAAATTCAATAAATTACCGCGATACCGCCGGTTGTGTCTCTGGCTTTGGTTTTTGTTGCGCTCAATATCATTAATCGCCGAATACAGTTGATAACATGAGCTTCCGCACAGCCACAATACTTGCTATCGCGATCGGTTAAAATTCTTAACATCGGCAACTGCTCGTCAACAAGGAACGGCAAAGGATTTTGTCGTTCAACAGATCGGACTATGAAATCGAGATTTTGGTGATATAAATTAGATGTTACAGATGGCACTTCCAGGTAAAATTTCGGCCTATTGCATGCGCTTCATATAACTTGCTATTTCGAAGTATTTCGTCAGTGTCTCATGGGCATAAAAAAAGCCCTACATTTGCATGTAAGGCTTTCTTTTATTTGGCTCCCCCGGACGGGCTCGAACCGCCGACCTAATGATTAACAGTCATCCGCTCTACCGACTGAGCTACAGGGGAATAATTTATTTCAGTATGGCGCGCCCGGAGAGATTCGAACTCCCGACCGCACGGTTCGTAGCCGTGTACTCTATCCAGCTGAGCTACGGGCGCCTTACTGAGACGCTTATTATGCGTTTTCATCCCTTCTCTGTCAACTGTAAATTTAATCAATTTATAAAATATTTGGATAAATCAGCGTTTGGGCTATTAGCTCCCTGATTAGAGCTCAACAGTAAATCAAAGTATTTGTAATAGACCATGACATCGCCGAACAATGAAAATTTCCTTATTTATATGGCATACAAAGAGATGGCGCTTCATTTTTCAGGATGACTTTATGATCATTGGCGCATTTTTATTTGCTAACTATCTAAGAACCTGTTCAATATCTCCGCAGCAAGAGCGCCAAAAAAGCCAGATTGACAAATTGCAGGCTGGTGTTGAGCAAGCGCTCGGTATTTTTCCAAAGCCGGCGGCACTTCTCCAGCCAAGCGAATGAGCGTTCGACCACCCAGCGCTGCGGCAGTGCGGCAAAAGTATGCAGCTCATGACGCTGGGCTACTTGCACCGAAGCGCCGGTTAAGGCCCTGACCGACTCGGCAAAAAGTTTACCGGTATAGCCCCCGTCCACTAGAAACGAGGTCACGGCCGACAGATGCGTCGAATGCTGTTTTATCGCGTCCAAGGCCCCTTGCCGGTCCGTGACATTAGCCGTCGTGATCGCGATCGCATGGGGCAACCCTTGGGTATCGACGACAATGTGGCGTTTGATGCCGGACACTTTTTTACCGGCGTCATAACCTTTGTGGCGGGCGCAATCGGTATTCTTAGCGCTCTGCGCATCAATGATGCAGAAACTCGTCTTGGCGTTGCGCCCCTGTCTGGTACGGGCCGCGCCAACCTGATTTTTTTAACGCCTGCTCCAGCAGACTGGTTCCGCTTTCAGGTTTCTCGCTCCACACCGAAAAATAATGATGCACGGTGCGCCATTTCGGCAAATCACTCGGCAGCATGCGCCACTGGCAGCCACTCTTCAATAAGTACAGCACGGCGCAGAACACGTCGTACAGATCGACTGTCCGCGGACGCGTCTTTTTGCGGGCACTTTCCAGCAAGGGGCGGATTTGTGCAAATTGATCTCGACTGATGTCGCTGGGATACGTTTTTCTCATGCCCGCTATTATCAAGCACTCTCAGAAGATATTGAACAGGTTCTAAAGCAAAACACTATTGAAATTCAAACGTAGTGAGCTGGCATAAGAGGCGACTTTGTAGCCATAAATTCTCATACCGCTGAAAAAAAGAATTTTTCCTATGGCGAATAATGCAGCGTAAATGAATAATAGCTTATTTTTGCATGCCATCAGCCCGATGTTGTAGTAATCCGAGCCTTAAAAACTTATGAGTCTGCGCTACCAAATTAATATACGAATTTTGATCTCTTCCCTATGTATCCTGATACTGGGTGGATCGATTGCCATCTGGCAGGCGCGCGATGCTGTGAATAAAGAAATCGATTCATCCATCAATCTGGCTGTACAGTTGATAACATTCGGCTTTTCGCAAGCCTCACAAACTCCATTTAATGAAACCGATTGGTTGCTGAAATTTAATTCCCTAAATCAGACCCGGCACTTAAGCATTCAACTAAAAGAACCTTCAGGACAAATCATCAGTTTTGCCCATGGAAATCGACAAACCAATAATGACGAACTACCCCCGGGATGGTTTATCAATCTGGTTGCAGTTCATTACCCTAAAGTTGAGCATCAAATCACAAGCTTTAACGGCGAACAAATTTCCTTAATTATCCAGGCCAACCCGCTAGATGAAATTACTGAAGTGTGGCAAGAAAGCATTGCCTTTTTTAGCTCCTTGTTCCTGGTGACGCTGTTTACCTTTTTGGCTGTCAATCTGGCTTTTAACAAAGCATTGAAATCCATTGCCGTGATTGTCGATGCGCTAAAAATCATTGAAACCGGACAGTACCAGCAAAAATTGCCCGACTTTTCCATTCAGGAGTATGACAGCATCGCCAAAGCCATCAATCACATGACCGACGAACTGAGCGCCAGCCAACAGGAAAACCGTGCATTAACCCAGCATACCTTGGCAATACAGGAAGACGAACGGCAACGACTTTCTCAGGAACTACACGATGAACTGGGACAATCGCTAACTGCGATTAAAGTGATGGCGGTGACTGCCGGGCGCGCCCAAGCTGGAGCTATGGGAACGATGCCGGATATGAAACAGGCGACCGATTCCATTATTAATGTCTGCGATCATTTAATGACCGTAGTACGCTCGATGATGCATCAACTGCATCCCTTAGTATTAACAGAACTGGGACTGAAAGCGACCATGGAAGACCTGTTAAACCACTGGTCAATTAGAAACCCGGAATTAAAACTCACCATTACCTGCCCTGACGAAGTCGATCATCTAGAGCAAAAGATCACCATTCAAATATTCAGAATCGTGCAGGAGTGCTTAACCAACATTGTCCGTCATGCTCAGGCAAGCCAAGCCGCTATCAGCCTGAAAATTGAGAATCAAACCGACACAGGGTCAGAGCTGCGGCTACAGGTAACCGACAACGGCCAAGGTTGTGCCGTCGACAAGATTAAAACCGGTTTCGGCTTATTGGGCATGAGGGAAAGAATCAACAGCCTGGGCGGCAACTTCACCATACAGACTCAGCCGCAGCTAGGCATGACTATCACCGCAACTATTCCATTATCATGAACGACAAGATAAAAGTGATCCTTGTTGACGACCATGCCGTAGTGCGCGCAGGCTTTAGGATGCTGTTGTCGGTCGAGGCCGATATTGACGTGATCGCCGAAGCCGAACGGGGCGAACAAGCCTGCCAATTGTATATGGAACAGCAGCCGGATGTTCTGGTGCTGGACTTATCGATGCCTGGCATCGGGGGACTGGAGACCATACGCCGCATCTGCAACCGAGACAGTAGCGCCAAGATATTGGTCTTTAGCGTTCACGATGAAATGGTTTATCTGGATAGAGCCATGAATGCCGGCGCAAAAGGCTATATCACCAAAAACAGCGCTCCTGGCATTCTGGTAACGGCAATACAGAAAATAGCCGCAGGCGAGATGTATATAGAACAGGGGCTGATGAAGAATATGCCCCAGCAAAATAGCGAAGCCGATTACCAAACCATAGTCGACACTCTGTCTCCTAGAGAATTTGACGTATTCCTGCTGCTGGCAAAAGGCTTGACTGCCCATAAAATCGCCGACGAACTTTGCCTGGGCTATAAAACCGTAGCCAATTACGGCACGCAAATAAGAAGCAAACTTAAAGTTTCAAACGTCGCCGAACTGGCGCATATTGCGATGGTTCTGGGAGTAATGAAAAATTGAGTAGGCTGAGCATCGCGCAGCCATTACACCCCAATCCCTCAATGCCAGCCGCCGTATTGTTTAGTCGGATCACCGCGCCAACCCGTTGTGGTCTTGTTGGCATCGGGAGTATGTATGATGTCCGATGCCGCGCGGGTCATATTGGCATGCGTATAGCCACCCATCGCTTTTGCAGCTTTAGCTATTGCCGTCGTCGAGGGATTAATATCGTATTTCGTAATCGTGTCATGAATGACTGCTGTAACCAGCTTCTCCGCGTCCGGACCGGAAGAAAACGTCAACAGGATCGGTAAAACCGTATTGGCCGGCACTTCTACGCTGTAGTGCCCATTATCTACAGTCGCTTGGGTAATTAAACGATCGCTTTCATCGATCACATCCACTATACCGGTTTTAATCAAGCCTTTGTCATTGCTGACAACCCCTTCTAAAACGGTTGCTTTCGCATATTTTTTTACAGGGACTTGACTCACTTTTGCTGTTCTTTGCTCTTGCTCGCAACCGGTCATTGCAAAACCGCTCAAAGCTAGAACTGCCGTAAATAAAATTGTGCGATTCATAAATCCTCCTACTCATTCATAGCGTTATTGCTGCAAAGTATACTGGATTATCGTGCTCAAGCTATTCCTGATAAAACCCAAAAGCCACTACCTCTTAAAATTCTTCCCACTCCCCCAAACCGGCTGTCGTCAATGATGTTTTAGGCCTGGCCGCCGGAGGTACAAGGCGTTCAGCGCCGGCCGGGCTGTCCGCCACCTTGAAGCCGCTGACGGTCGCCACCAACGCTTGCGCCTGTTCTTCCAGCGATTCCGCGGCCGATGCGGCGTGCTCGACCAGGGCGGCGTTTTGCTGGGTCACGTCATCCATTTGCGTGATGGCCTGGCCCACCTGCTCGATGCCGGCGCTTTGCTCAGAGGACGCGGCGGTGATCTCGCTCATCATGTCGGTCACGCCCTGCACGGAACTGACGATTTCCTCCATGGTC
>DATBRD010000019.1:0-19386 GCA_036560465.1 Methylobacter sp. | reverse complement strand
TATTTGTTTATCTGACCATTGGGCTCCCAAATCACTGATATCGGCTTTAAGCAATATCTCAGCATGAAGCCTTGGGTGGGCCGACACTTTCCCCTTGTGAATTAAGCTATCCAAATAAATACGCTCTTCTTCCGTTAAGCGGACTCGGTATTTCTTTGCCAACTGCGGTTACCACTTAAATGTAAAATTCATCCTATGGGGACTGCAACTCGACATAACAAGAATGACTGAGTACTAGTCATCTAACTGCTGATACCCAAATACTGCTGGACAATGTCGACAATCCGATTGGGCGTATAAGCCCAGACACTCAATCGGATCTGGTATTGAATGGCTGGTTTCTAACAGTGAAAATGTACGGCTGACTAGCTGTTGGCATGAGGTGAACTCAGCTCGAAAATAAATAAATGCTTAAAAAACCCATACACAATGTGCACTGTTGACGTAGGCGAAAGAGAATTTTTTCATTGGCGTAGCTCACGCCGATTTTGTAACCTGCTAAAATGGAAATTTTACTATAGGAAGTTAGGCAGTGACCAAATCAGAGCTGGTGCAAGCGTTGAGTGAAAAATTTTCGGATCTTGAGAAAAGAGATGTAGAGCTGGCGCTGAACTGCTTGTTGAGACAAATGACGGATTCATTAGCTCAGGGCGAACGGATTGAGATCAGAGGATTTGGCGGCTTTAGCCTGCATCATCGGGCTCCACGTACTGCTCGTAATCCCAAAACCGGGGAAGCGATTAATTTACCGGCCAAAGTAGCACTTCATTTTAAGCCGGGTAAGGAAATGCGAGACCGAGTCAATGCTGGGCATAACAAATGCAAGATTACGGAATGATTTAAAGGCTTAATGAGTAAAACAAAGTCAACAGAACCCAAAAAGCCATTTGATTTAAGTTTTATTTGCCCTGTATGTGGATTAAAGCGCAACGTTGGTAATCATGCTAAATGCTCAAAGATTACCCAGCTAAAGCACATGAAAGAAAGGGGCGAAATAAAATAATGCTGTATCCAGCAGATGTCAGTTATCAGTCTGTCCAGCTTTAGCTTTAGATTGCAACCCTCAAAAGTGCGGAAATAGCCAGCCCCCATTAAGCTGGTCACTCGGCTGAAAATGACGACCAGAATGATGATAGCGGGGATAGATGCGTTCTCGCGCTACGAAACCGGCAAGACCAGGCCATCCTTGGCGTTAGTAAAACTGCTCAAGGTGCTCGACCGGGACCCTGATCTGTTGAACGAAGTCAGGACGTAGTTCGCGTAAGTGAAGTTATATTGGAAATCGCTCACTGATCCATTGGTTTGACTCATATTGTCACCGTTAGTCCTTCTACATAACACCAAAGTAACGGCTTACGGGAACGGTTAATTTTTCGCGAACGAGAAAATATGCGACTAAACTTAGCGAGATAGAGAGTCTTCTCAATCAGATTGAGAAGACTCTAATTATTATGTCTGTAATTATTATGTCTGTGTTTATGAAACGATCCCTTAAAACCTGCTTTCTTTACCTTGGTTTAACCTTTCTGACCATGCAGGCGTGCGCAGCTCCAGAGCAGCCTCTGGACGTCGGTAAGGGCGAACGCCTGCTGGTGCTTGCCCCTCATCCTGATGATGAAAGTATTAGTTCGGCGGGTCTCATTAAACGGGTGCTGGAAAATGGCGGCAGCGTGCGTACCGTCGTGGTCACCTCTGGCGATGCCTATGTCGATGCGGTCAGACTGGAAACTGGCAAGCGCCGTCCATCGCCTGCTGATTATCTGGATTTTGGTGAAAAGCGCTTGGAAGAGTCGCGGCATGCCGCTCAAATATTGGGCAATGGTTTTGTGCATCTGGATTTATTAGGTTTCTCGGATGGCAGCATTTATGCCTCATTGATTTCGCATTGGCGCCGTAATAATCCGATGCGCTCCGGTTTCACGGGGTTTGATCATGTGCCTTATCGCGAAGCGGTAGACCGGGGTTACACCCAGGATGGCCAAGATTTACTGAGAAGCTGTTTGGAAATTATCACTTTAAGCCAAGCGATTCAGCATGATGCGGGTCATAGCGATATAAATCCAAGTTTCGTCGATGCGAGTCAGTCGTTCATAGTCCTTACTGAGACGACGTGACTGGTTTAACCAAGCGAATGTTCGTTCGACGACCCAGCGCCGAGGTAGCAAAGTAAAACCTCGCGTTTGTTTTGGACGTAATACGACAGTCAGGCAAAATTTAAAACATTCAGCTGCCCATTGAACTAAACGTCCGCTATAGCCGCCATCTACCCAAATCTGCCGTAACTTTTTACAACTACCGGGCAGGTTTCGTAGTAACAAGCGAGCTCCATCGCGGTCTTGAACACTGGCAACGGTCACCGCGACGACTAACAGGAGGCCCAGCGTATCGACCAATAGGTGACGTTTGCGTCCGTTGATATTTTTCCCCGCATCGTAGCCACGTACGCCGGGCGTTGCCGTCCCTTTAATGCTCTGGCTATCCAAGCAACCAGCCGTCGGCTGTTTGTGCCGGCCCAATTTTTGCCGCAATCTTGATCGGAGCAAGTCATGGAGACGAATCCAGGTGCCATCACACGACCAACGGTAAAAATAGTAATAAACGGCGGTCCAATGAGGAAACTCGCGTGGCAACTGACGCCACTGACAACCTGTCTTTAACACATAAAGAATGGCATTCAACACTTGGCGAAGACTCAATTGCCGGGGTCTGCCTACCAGTGACTCAGGTAAATGCGGTTTTAAATAACGCCACGCCCCATCACTCAAATTGCTCGGATAATGTTTTCGTTTTTTGTGCTCATACTATTAATGTCGTAATCAAAATTGATACCTTAGGGGCGAAAAGAGAAATTTCCAAACAGCTTCTGAGCGAGTTGGTCACCCTCATGCGTGAAACCAAGCCCACGTTAATCGCCTTTCCGGATGTGATGGAAAACGATTCGGACCATGCTGGACTGGGCATGTTTGCTTTATTGGCGGTTCATGACTGGCTGGCGCAGTCGGCAAGCTTGCATGCCAATCCGCGGCTGTTGGCCTATTTAGTTCATTGGCAGCATGGCTGGCCCAAGGGCTCTGATTGGGGGTTTCCACAGGACTGGAGTGATCAACCGATGCACTTGCCAGACGATTTGCCGCTGCGGGGGCACAGTCGAGTTTGTTTGAATTTGCGTAGACCAGAAATCTTGCTCAAGCGCAAAGCCATGGCGCAGTATGAAACTCAGCAACGGATCATGGGCGACTTTTTATCGGCTTTTGTCCGCAGTAGCGAGTGCTTCACCCTACTTAAACCCAATAATGCAAATAGTATCGAGTCTGTCGCTGAGCATTGGCGACATGCCCGTAAAGATTTCGACAATCACCCTCTCACCCGGAAAAACATTTAACGTCGAAACCCGCTGCTCTTTTTCGTTATCAACCATGCCAAACAAAAACCATGTCACTTATTTGGATAGCATCCGCGGCTTAGCCGCGCTGACGGTGATTACCGAGCATTATGTGATTGATCTTGTCCTGATCTAGCGGACACTCGGCTAAGAGAGTAATCTCTAAACCCGAGGTCAAGAATGAAAATCAAAAAAGAATCAACTACCCCAACTGTTCGCAAAAAATACACAGCCCAGTTTAAAGAACAAGCTTTGGAACGAGCAGATCGAGATGGTATCCCCAAGACGGCTCAGGATTTAGGTCTTGCTGAGTCAATGTTGTACAACTGGAGAGCCAAACGTCGTCAAACTGACCAGCCCTTCGAAGATCAGAAGCTACAACAAGCTGAAATCGCTCGCCTTAAACGAGAAAACGCGCGTTTAGAAGAGGAAGTAGCCTTTTTAAAAAAGGCGGCAGCGTATTTTGCCAAGCAGCCCAAGTGAAGTACGCCATGATCAAGGGTAACGAAAATGAATTCCCGATTGGCTTGATGTGTCGCCTAGTATCAGTTTCACGCAGTGGCTATTACCAGTGGAAACAGAGACCGATTTCGGAAAGAACCCAAGCTAACCAATTGTTGGCTGATGACATTAAGCGTATTTTTGAAGATGAGAAAAATCGCCCTGGGGCTCCCAGAATTACCCAGAGACTCAAACAAGAAGGCCAATCAGTGGGTCGCCACCGAGTAGCCAGAATTATGAGAAGCCATGGCTGGCGAGCGAAAGCTGCGAAGAAATACAAAGCCACCACAAACAGCAATCACTCATTACCGGTCGCACCGAATCGGTTAGAACAGAATTTCGAAGCGGATGTGCCTGACCAAAAATGGGTGTCGGACATCACCTACATTTGGACGGAAGAAGGCTGGCTTTATCTGGCGGTTGTCTTGGAACTGTATTCCCTCCGGGTGTTTGGTTGGGCTATCGGCGAACGCATGACCGCTGCTTTGGTGTGTGATGCCTTGATGATGGCCTTATGGCGGCGCCACATGCCGAAGGGGGTCATGGTGCATTCAGACCGGGGCAGCCAGTATTGTTCTGCCGCTTACCAGAGACTTATCTCAAAACACCAATTGATTTGCAGTATGAGTAAAAAAGGCGATTGCTATGATAATGCGGCCATGGAAAGCTGGAACCACAGTTTTAAAGTCGAAGCCGTCATGGTGAGCGGTTTTTAACCCGATCAGACGCCAAGTATCAGGTGTTTGAATACATTGAGGTATATTACAATCGTAAAAGGCTTCATTCCAAATTAGGCTATCTCAGCCCAGAAGCTTTTGAAGCTAAAAAAGTCGCTTAGTGGAGTGTCCGTGAATTCGGGGCAAGATCAAATCCTCTGATAAACGAAATAACCCCCAATTGTCAACATCAACCAGCCGGTCACTAACGGCCCTACGACACCATCATAGCTACTGACTAGATAAAGATACTCCGAGCTAAAATCCGTGTTAAATAATTTTTTGCTCATTTTTATTTGCCACACCCAGCAGGTATGGCAACCGATACATAGACCCAGACTGGCCTTTACCTGCGTTCTCAGCACACCTAAAAAAATACCCACCATCAATAAGGCAAAAAATGCCGATAGAATTTCGGGGTTCAGTAAGTTGCCAAACGCTTCGCCCAGCAATTTAAAACCACTGAATAGTCTGATATCCTGAACCGGTATGTCAGTTCTGCTGCTAAAAAAATGCAGCGCAGCATAATAGGTTGAGCTAATTATAATGGCAGCCATGACTGGTAACTTCTTGCTTAAGCTAGTTAGCATAATTCCTCGAAACAGCGGCTCTTCAATCAGTGAGATTAATAGGGCAATCAATAAAGTAATGACCATATATCTAGCTAACAGCCCGACTGTCCATAATTGTATCTCATCAATCACATTGATTTTAAGAATATACAGGACAATAAAAACGGGCATCAAGGTTATAAAGCCCAGCCCGAATCCTTGTAACAATTGTTTTAAAAATACCGATCTTGGCGCCAACCCCAATTCTTTTTTATTTATGTTTAAATAAACCATGGTCGGGAAAATACTTAGAATCAGAAATAGCTGTGCCAATCTGTTTATTATTTGTCGAAAGGATATAAAATCGCCTATGCCAAGTACGATAAAATAGCCCACGATGCAAGCCAACGATAAAGCGGCCAGCAACACCAACAGAGGCACGATAGTATAAAAAAGATAGCGCATCATCGCTTGTTCCAAATTTTATGAGACACTGAAAATATTCTGTATTTATCCATAGAAAAGCTCTATGTGAAATGTTCAACTTCCCACAAAGGTGGAATTGTTGACACCAATCGAAAATTGACCACTCGTACCGGTAAAATTTTGATCAGGGAAATGGGCTTAAAAACTCGTTAATAAATTATCTGAACAAAATTTCACTGGTTAGATAGGTTCCGGAATAATCCGCTCCAAATACTCAAATTTCAACCAGCGCCAACAGTTAGGGGCACTTCCTGGCACCGAGCTCTGACAGTACTTCGAGTTGAAGCTCTTGTATTTGCACAAGGCGTTCTCACTGATGCGAAAGAAGATGATCAACCTTTTCATGTAGGTTTCGACTCTCAAGTTCAGCTTTGAGGTTTACCTGATAGTCAGGCTGCGATCGAATTCGGTCTTTTGCGTCCTGACGTGTAAAATAGTGTATAATATATTTTATATTCTACCAAACAATGTGATAAAAAACAATGGGATAGAAATTGCGTGAGATCAATTATGATGTTGTTTTTCTGGCAAATATTGGGTGATGTTTGACACCTTTAACCTTTTTACCGGCGTCAAATCCACGTTGTCCGCCTGGTCCCGTTGTTTTTACCGATTGTGCATCAATAATGCCTGCCGTCGGTCGTGCGCTTCTCCTTGCTTGAATCCTGTAAGTGTCACGAAAGAGCGTTCATGCCTTATCCCATACTCCAGAGAGTTTGCATGTCCTAAAGTATCCATAAACTGAAATCCAAGGCGCAAAATCCGGCGGCAGCATTCGCCATTGGCAACCTGTCTTAGTGATAAAAATGCCGTTAACGATTTCGCGAAACGGATAACTTCGCGGTCTACCTCCTTTTTGGGGAGCACGTGCAATTTCAAGTACGGGACATAATAACTGCCATTGCTCGTTGGTTAAATTCGTCAAATACAACCGCCAGTCCTCCTAGGCCAAGAATATCGCAGCTTAACCGATCGTTTAGGTTTTTAAACAGCTTCTTAGCCAATCCCCCATTTGGCTTTCCCTGGGAAAAAGATCAAAAAGCTGTCATCAAAGAACGTCAGGAACTGGGTTTTGCCGGGCGTTTTGGTGCCGGTGCCGCGTATTAGTGACAGCTCGATGCTGTTTTACAGAATCTGGTAGCAAAATGGAAGCGTCGGAACATGGTGGCGGGCGCGTGGGTATTGTACTGTCCAGTTCGCCGCTGGCTGTTGGAACAGGATTTTGTTGAAGCCATTTTTTCGCTGCCCAACGATATATTCTTTATCACCGGCATAGGCACTCCAAGCTTATGTGTTAAAATATTTCAATCTTGTAACAGCATACGACTTTATTAGTCGCTTAAGATCCATACCCCACTGCAGTGTGTGCCACTGTTAAAAGAGCGACAGTAACGAGAAAGTCAATAAATTTACTACAAGGATGAAAAATTCTGACTCAGTGAATGACGCAGCTTGCTACGATGGTTTTTTGTCTTGCATGAGGAATATCTTCTCTCTGGAGCTATTCGTGCCTCCAGGATTAGGATGACTCACGATTATTTTTCAGGTGAGTAATGGCTGATTCAACAAACACATGGTCCAAAAAAATTGCGATTGGCTCACTGCTTATCGCTGTGCTTGCTTGTAGTTTTCTAATCTACTCAATACCACTAAAAGAGGTTCTGAACCAGAGTCATCAAATTAAATTGTGGCTAGCTGAAACCGGTTATGCAGCGCCAGCGGTATTTACCTTGGCGTCCGCTTTACTTACCGCTATTGGTATGCCTCGTTTGCTGTTATGTTCATTGGCGGGGATAGTGTTCGGCTTTATCTGGGGCTTTGTTTGGAGCCACTTTGGGACATTGCTTGGATCTTATGGGACTTTTATTTTTGCTCGTTGGAGTGGCCGTGAGTATGTTCAGGAAAAATTCCCGAAGATTATCGCTTTGTCCCAGGCCACTCAGGCCCGGGGATGGCGATCTGTATTATTCATGAGGCAATTGCCGATTAGTGGCCTCTATAACGACATTTTGTTGGGACTGAGTCCCATTAGCCATTGTGACTTTTGGATCGGAAGCGCTTTGGGTTTTCTTCCTCTTGGTGTAACTGCGACCCTTGTTGGTGCAGGTGTCATACAAGCCGATATATCTCGTATTGCGCAATATTTTGGTATCGCTGCCGGCGCGTTCTTTTTATTGCCCCTGTCATTGAAGTGGATTCTGGCTCAGAGGCAACGGAAGCAGAGTATAAGCTAGAATCATCGCGCTAAAACGTGTCCAGCGACTTAGCCTGTGCTTCGGACACCCACTCCAGCCATTCACTAAGGACTATTAGTGTCCAGATTGATCTGGCATGATCAACCTTACGTTGTATGTGTTCCTGCAATAGATCCACAGCGACGTAACGATTAACGCCGACACGATCCAGAAGGGGCGATGATAATCTTGATTTAGCCCATTCATAAAGCGGTTCACGCAACCAACTGCTCAAAGGTACAGAAAGCCCGCGCTTTTTGCGATTCACTATATCTATGGGCAGGTATCGCAGGGCGTACTGTTTCAAAAAAACTTTGGTTTGTAGCCGATGGATGCGTTCCTTCTCAGGAAGGGTTGCTGCGAATTCCATTACTTCCTGATCGAGAAAGGGTGCACGTAGTTCCAATGCCGATTTCATACTTGCACGATCTGCTTTGGTCAACAATCCTTCCGCCAACGAAGTTTCCAGATCGTGCTGTTGAAGCCGATCCAGCATTTCTGCTGATAAATAGCTGGGTCTCGTAATCAACGGTGTCGTTACACCGAGGCGTTTCAAAACGTCGGGCGAGATACATGAAGTCCAGAGTATATGGCGGCCAATAAAATCTAACTCGTCGCCTTGAATGAAGCGTTTAAGCAGAAACCCGATCGTCACTTTCTTATCGCTCGCTGGCCAGCTTTCTACTATACGTCGTATACATGTTCGGACTGGATAGGGAAGCCGCGCGTAATAGTCGGCAAATCCTGCGCCAAAATAGGTGGGATATCCGCCAAAAAGCTCATCGGCACCTTCACCAACCAGTGCCACGCGCACATCTTGCGCGGCTCGCATCGCTAAAAGAGCGCTAGGAACCCAGGCCGGATCGGCGAGTGGTTCGCCAACCTGCCGGACCAGTTTGGCGATGGTCGGCGGAAAGTCTTCGGGACGCACCCAAACCGGCACGAACTCGACACCCAAGGTATTTGCCACTTGTTCGGCATAATGTCCTTCATCATACGAGGCTTCAGTGAAGCGAAGACTGTAGGCTTTTAGTGTTTTTTCCGGGTGGATGGATCTGGTTACGGCCGAAATTAAAGAGGAATCGAGGCCGCCACTTAAAAACAAGCCAAAATCGACATCAACCTCGCTTTGTCGCCGCACCGATTCCCGGAAAATTTCGTCGAACGCATCCATAGAGCCGGTCTGCTTGGCATTCTGCACTGCGCTCCAACACCAATAACGTTTGTGATGAATGCCAGTAGCATCTATCGTTACCATCTCTCCAGGCGGCACTTTTTGAATTTCCTTGAAGAGGGTTTCTGGAGCGACAAAAAAACCGGATTGCAAATAATTGTGAACGGCAGTCGTGCTGATATTTAAGACGTGCGAACCTGGCGACACCAAAGCCGCTATCAGCGAGGCAAAAGCAACGATGCCGTCATCATTGACCGAGTAGAAGAGTGGCCGTTCGCCAGCCCGGTCACGGGCAAGCAACAGCTTTTTATTGCTAGGATCCCAGATCGCGATAGCGAAGGCCCCCTTGAGCCGATCCACAAAGGCATCGCCAAGCTCCAGGTACAAGGCTGGGATTACTGCAACGTCGGTACTCTGCTCAACAGTTCGCCCGCGATCAAGCAGCCACTCGCGTAGCTCAAGGTGATTATCAATCTCGCCATTACAAGCCATCATTACGCCAGTGTTACTGTCGATAATAGGTTGTTTGCCGTCACCTAAGCCTCGAATGGCCAAGCGCGTCATCCCAAAAATAGCCGCTTGATCGCCATCTATTCCGATATCATCGGGGCCTCGATGCATTAACACGTCAATCATCCGGTTAACCTGCTGCTGCGTCGAACTCCCTTCCCTCATCCCTTCAGGGGCGACCAAACCGCAAATGCCGCACATATTAATTTCCTGCAGGTGTGGGCAGTAAGGCCGCCGAGTAATTAGAATCCAGAGCCACTACATCAACACCACGCTCCCGTGCGATTTCCCTGAGTAGCGTCAACTGGCCTGCGTTGGCAAGCAGGTAGACCGGGTGAGTACGGGCGGCGAGCCAATCATGCCATTGCGTGAGTGGCACGACCCCCTCCGGCCAAGGTTTGTCTGAATTCAGTGTGAAAACCACATAGTTGCTGGTCAGTTCATTGCCGGTATTAGTTAAGACGGTCACTAGACGTTTGAGATAAAACGGCAGGCCGTTAGGCAGGCATTCCAGGCAGGCCAGTTCGGTAGTCGGAGGTAACGTTGTGGGGATATCCTCTGCCAGGCTGCGTGAGGAGCTAATCTGTGAAAAAATAACCAGAGTATCAAAATTGACGGCAACTAAAAGTAGAGGAATGCTTATGAAGGCGGCGAATATCAGTCGCGTGTTCCGAGTCCACAGGGCGAGTATCGAGAGGAGTGCAACGATACCAAACGATATAGCCATGGGCAGGAGCGTAGGTATAAAAAGATCAAAAACCTCATGCTTAAACGTGACTCTGCTTTTGAGTATTTCAGGATCAAAAGCAGTGGCGCCGACGAATAGAGCCGCTATTGAACTCAACAGCAGCAGAGGCATCGTTCCATGCCATATAATTCGCGCCGCTCGTCCGGCGCTTTTGTTCATCGCCATAGCGAAAACACGCGCGGTCAAGACTCCAAGAGCGACCATCGCGGTGAGAATGTAGCCGGGCAATTTCGATTGTGAAATCGAGAAAAACAATACGACGACGATGGCCCAGATGACAAACAGGCGATCAGTTCGGGACCAGAGTTTCCTTCTCCTACAGGCTGAGACAATAGATTCCGGCAGCAGCAAACTCCAGGTAAAAAAAGTGCCTGCAATGATTGGCGCATAGAAATAAAAGGGAGCTGTACGGTGGAACTCGGTGGTGGTAAAGCGGGCAATTGATTCTCTCATAATGCCGTAATAAGGGAAGTCGGGGCGAAGCAGCGACAGCCCGACAAACCATGGAAGCACAACAGCAAAAAAAACAGCCACATTGCGAAGGGCAAAGACGCGTTTCATAGCTTCCAGTCTACCCTCAAGCCCATTAAAGATCGCAATCACGAGGGTGGGAATAACAAACCCCACGGGGCCTTTAATCAGCGTGGCAACTCCCGCTGATAAGGCGCCAATCAGATACCAGCGTATCCGCTGCTTTTCTTCGCACTCCTCCGCCAAAAAACAGGCAAAAATCGTGGAGCATACAAAAAAGGCCAGGGACATATCAAAAATGACGATTCGCGAAAACGCCATGTAAAGCGGTGTTGTGGCTATGATTAGCATAGCTAGAATTGCTGTGCGCTGGTCATACATTTTTCGGCAAAACAGGAATACAGCCACGACCAGTGAAAAAGCAAAGAAAGCGGAAGAAAGCCTGGCGACGCCTTCCGATTCTCCGAACAGCGAAAAAGACAGCGCGACAGTTTTGAAGTAAAAGGCCGGCTTGTCAAGATAGGCAAGTCCGTTATACGTCGGCACAAGCCAAGAGTGGGACTCGCTCATTTCCCTTGCCACTTCGGCGTTGCGCCCCTCATCCGGCGAGATTAAAGCCATTCCTCCCAAGTGACCGAAGAGCATATATGCGCTAATAATGAAGGAAAGAACCAGAATCCAGCGATCAGGCTTGAGAGAGGATATTCTATCGCGACCGGCCGAGTTACTTACTTGAGGAGACGAAATAGTCATTCTTTTTTAATGTCCGTTTATGAAGGATAAATAATTAGTTTTAAAGTTGAAGCTGTTCATGGCGAGCGGTTTTTCACTCGAGCAGATGCAAAGTATCAAGTGTTTGAATACATTAAAGTATCAAGTGTTTGCCGGTGAAACGGAAAGAGGACTGGGGGTGATGGCACTCCGGTCAAAAACCGCTCATCTTTCTTCCCAGTATCTACAGTAGGTATCTCGAACTGAATGCACAATAGGTAAAAGTACCTATACATGCTAACTCGCAAATGCCTGCCGAAAAATCAAGGTATTTATAAATCAATCGGCTAGTCATTTCTAACTGGACATTTTGACGCTGTGGGCTGGCCAATAGTCGGTGCTGATTGGCCAATCCATACCATTAAACAACGTAAACGCAAGACCATGATAATGGGTCAAAATAGCGTATCGGCTTACGTAGTCAATCCTATTCGAAAAACTGAATGCGCGGACTACAATACAATCGCAAACGTTAAGCGTAATCAGATAATAAGCCTATGTGGTTTTTTATACTGTCAAGCTGGCTTTGCACTGTACACCATCGGTCTTTTCAACAGTGCAGTTATCCCCAACTGTCTCAACTTATTAGGATGTGTTATGAAAAAATTATTACCTACTCTGATCATTGTCGGGTTGTCTTCATTCGTTAGCGTGGCTTTTGCTGCTGAAGAACATCCAGCCGCAGTCAAACATGAAGCCGCAGCGGCAGCACATGAGAAAGCGGCGACGCATCACAAAGCAGCCGCTGAAGCGCACCGCACCGGAAAACATGAAGAAGCCAAAACGCATGCCAAAGAAGCTGAGGCCGCATCAAAAGAAGCCCATCAAAAATCAGAAGAAGCCAAAAAAGAATCCCATAAATAATCAAGCTTCAAACGAGTTTCTAGGACCATAGAATCATCGAATTCAATCCCTAGGCTGGAAAAACGGTTTTCAACATTTGCCACTATTGAGCGCTGAGTTTTCCAGTCATAAAATTGACATGGGTAATCCTATCAACAGGATAGTGAATGGCTGCTGGAAAATCTACACGCTCTTTTGTTGTAAAAGCGGCAAAATTTGGGCGCTGTTTTCCAGTTAAACGCTCTTTTGTTATAAAAGTGGCAAAACTTAAACGCTGTTTTTTCAGGGTTTTCAAATTTTTTCCACGTCTTCGATTGTGTCGAAGTGTATTACGGGCGGTAGAATTATCCGAATGGCTGCTTTCTATACCTGCCGTTCAGTGGTATTTAATGACAGGCGGGAATTGGCCGTACTGAGACTATCAACGTCAGGCTCAATCCAGACTAATGTTTGAAATTATCAGATCAAGTTTAGAATTTATAGCAAACGTTTTTTTATGAAAATTTAATGATTTTTCAGATAGAGCAATGTCTTCTATAAAGCAAGAAGCCATAAGTAATCGGTAAGTTATTACTTTCCCTTCATGCCCCTTAATGGTTTTTTGCTTTTCATTCATTAAGCTGTAACAAACTAGTTGTAATATCTGTAGCCAGGGCTTTTGAAGCCTCCCATGGAATTTAATTAGTTTCTCGACTCGACCTGTTTCAGCCCCTGAATGAAGGGGCTTTTTTTGCCTATCAATCACAAGTGGTAAATTGTAGAAATCTAGACCTGATATGGCAGGTTTCAGCAAATCGGACATTGAAGGTCTTAGCTTGGCTCTAACAGATATTCCTCATATTGAAAGCTATAAACCAACATTTCCCCCCTCGTTCAGTGAATAGCAATTATTCTGCTTGATGTTGAAATTCAGAGGCGATCCTCAAGGATGTCCGCTCGAACGAATTGTTAGGCGGAACTGTAAATTAAAATCAGCTTTCATATAAAAATCTTGTTAAGAAAAACCTCATTATGAAAAACAGAATACCGTTCCTCCTGTTATGGCTTGTTCTGCCGGGCTTTGCGCAAGCGGCACCTGCCCCTAAAGATCTGGAAAAAATCCAACATATTATTGTTATTTACTTAGAAAACCACAGCTTTGATAATTTATACGGTTTATTCCCCGGTGCTGAAGGCATCACTCAAGCTACGCCTGAGCAAATTCAACAAATTGATCTGAGTGGACACATTTATAGCCAATTACCTCCTATTATTGATAATCGCAATAAGCCAGCCATCATTGATAAGCGCTTTCCTGACGACTTACCTAATCAGCCTTTTGAAATCAACCCTTATGTCGCAGCAAACGAGAAAACTGGCGATTTGATTCATCGCTTTTATCAACACCAAGCACAAATTAACAGCGGCAAAATGAATCGTTTTGCCACTATCTCGGATGCCGGTGGCCTAAGTATGGGCTATTACGATGGTAGTACACTGCCGCTTTGGCAGTATGCACAACGTTTCACCCTGGCTGATCATTTTTTTCAAGCAGCCTTTGGTGGATCTTTTCTTAACCACCAATGGTTGGTTTGCGCCTGCACGCCACGCTACGACAATGCACCTGATTCTCTGAAAGCGCAGCTCAGTGATAAGGGCGAATTAATTAAAGATGGCCCTTTAACGCCTGATGGTTATGCCGTCAACACTATGCAACCAAGGCAAAAGCCCTACAACGCTAAAGAGAAAGATCCCGAAAAACGATTGCCGGCACAAACTCAGGCAACGATCGGCGACCGGTTATCTGAGAAAAAAATCGACTGGGCCTGGTACGCTGGCGGCTGGAATGATGTGGAAGCCGGTAAGCCTGATGAGAGCTTTCAGTTTCATCACCAGCCTTTTGTCTATTTTCAACAGTATGCTGAGGGGAGTGATGCACGTCGTCTACATCTTAAAGACGAAGCGGATTTTATGGCGGCTATCGCTAGTGCCAAGTTGCCGGCTGTCAGTTTTTATAAGCCGATTGGCTCATTAACGGAACATTCAGGCTATGCGGATTTACTCTCGGGTGATCAGCATATTGCCGATATTCTGACTAAAATCGAACACAGTCCGTTATGGAAAGACAGTGTTATTATCGTGGCTTATGATGAATTTGGCGGTTTTTGGGATCATCTGCCACCGCCCGTGATTGATCGCTGGGGACCGGGTAACCGCGTACCGGCGATTATCATCTCGCCGTTTGCGAAACGAGGTTATATTGATCATACCGTTTATAACACGACATCTATTTTGAAATTCATTGAAACGCGGTTTGGCTTGGCGCCATTGACTGAGCGTGACAGCAAAGCTAATGATCTACTCAATACACTAAACTTTTAACTCACTGCCAGCTTTTGACTGGACTGCGTCATTCACGAAAGACCGGGGTCGACCCTAACCAGCCTATCAACTAAGAAACTGAAATGTCGGTTGGAGGTCTTATTTCGATCACTCGGAATGTGCTTTTGGAATTATTACGGTCCGTTTATCATGCATAAAACGTTGGTTATACCGTTTAGAATAGCTACAAGTGAAGCTGGATTCTTGACAGCTAGAAAAAAAAAGACGTATTGTTAACTAAACCTGGATATAAATGTTAGGCTGGAGGGCCCAAAGTTTGGCGCTGGAGGGCGTCGCGGAAGTTCGTATTCTTGGCGAGACGGCCAGGCGGGGAGTTTACGCCCGTGCCGGATCGGGTTTCGCGGAAGTATCCGTTGGGTTTTGTCAGGTTTCCGGCACTTTTGTCGTTCAGTTCCGGAGCCTAACAGGGTGCTCCAGGTGCGCGCCCTTGGCTTCTTTAATAAGGGGGCTGCGATTTCAAAACTGATTAGGGAGTGTCATCATGCAGACGATAATCAGAGTTTGGCTCCAGGCCATCGTTTTTCTATTCATACTTCTGGGGATGGGCTGTACCAGCGCTCCCACCCGAGAGGAGGCCAGGATTAGCGACGCGAAGGTCGACGCGACCCTCGCCCACCTTCAGCAAGAGGTGAAAGATGCCAGCAATCTTCTCCACATGGCCAAGGGCGTGCTGGTCTTTCCGGGAGTGCTCGAAGGCGCCTTCTGGGGCGGCGCGGAGTATGGCAGCGATGGCGCCTTGCGGATCGGCGGCAGGACTGTCGATTACTACAATATCGCGGCCCTCTCTTTCGGTGCCCAGTTCGGCGCCCAGCAGAAGGACGTTATCTTTTTGTTCATGGACAGCAATGCCCTGCAGGACTTTCGGAAGAGCGCCGGCTGGACAGTGGGGCTCGACGGAAAGGTGACTCTGGTGACGGTGGGCGCAGAAGGTTCCATCAATTCGCAGATCTACAACAAGCCCATTCTGGCCTTCGTCGTCGATCAGAAGGGCCTGATTGCTGGCGTATCGCTGGAGGGCGCGAAGATCACCAAGCGGGATTCTCCCGTGGGTGGAACGAGCGGTTCGAGGTAAGGACCTTTTCCCATCTTCAAGAACAGGCGTATCTGTCGGCCTTGTTCGGCGGAGATCCGAACGCTTGGGGCTTTCTCAAGCCCCAATGAACCAGCCTAACATTGTACTCCACGAGTGGGCGTGGGCGGGTGAGCTTCGGCATTGAACGGCGGCTTTAAAGCAACACTTGCCATTGCTGCGAAATTCCTGATTGTCTCTTTATGGCCGGTAGTGCTCGGTCGAAATTGAATCAGTCCATAGATAGGATAGACTAGCTAACAACATCCAGCCTTGATGGGTCATAACCCGATTTTTGCCGACTTCACCCCGGGTGACAGGGCTTTGATTTCGCGGGAGATGAGCGCATAAAGCTCCGGGGTCCATTCCGGAAGTTCTTCGGAGTCAGCCTCCAGAGGGGAAATCCTGGGGTCGTGCGGAGCAATAACAACTTTCACCTTTTCGGCGCCCACGTGTGCAGTGAGGACGAAAAGTTCCTCTATCGCTTTATCGCCCATGGCTAGGCAACCGATGGAGGCGGCTCGGCCATGGATGAATATATCCGAGCCCGGATCGGCGCGCCGCTCCTGCCAGGCATGGACGAGGTCGAATTCGTTGGGGTAATTGATTTTCATCGACAAGTGGTAATGACTGTTGGGATTCAACGCCTCAATGCGATAAATGCCTTCCGGCACCTGGTTGTCGCCTTGGCGCAATTTGGGGCCGGCCACGCCGCTGGCGGACTGGATGTCATAGTCGCGGATGAAGCGGAATTCACCGTTGTCCCTGGCCCATAGTTCCAGTTTCTTTTCCTGTTTCAAGACGATGAAAGTGACTTCCCTGGGAGGGTAGGACACCTTGGCCTTGGTGAAGTAGGGGGTGAGTTCGTGGGTCGCGTATGCGCCGTAAACTTGCAGTGTATCCTCGACGGTCCATTGGCCAGGCAGCTTGGAAGGCGGGATGTCATACGTTCTCCGTTCGGCCTGGGTTTGGGGTTTGACGGCGGGGGTGCTAGTCGTGTTAACGGCGGGTTTGTGCCCGGAGCAGGCGCCGAGCAATCCTGTGAAGGCCAAGCTGGCAATGATTTGGGTGGTTGATTTCATAATGCGCTGGAATGAAGTGGATACCGGCCTAGTTTAGGTAAAACTGCCCAACCTCTGCAAGTTAGCAGCCGAGGCCTGTCTTCTGTCTGGATAGCCTGAGCGGGATGCCTTGGGGCTTGTGGACGGCTTTGCCCAGCTTTTAATCAATGCTGTAAGGCGGTTTTGCATAGCCAGTAGCCTGTATTTCGCAAAAAGCTTCATACCGGGCTACTTAACTACAGCGAGTAGGTTGGTGAGGTACGAAGCCCAACACTTTGCGGCTCCGATGCGTTGGGCTTCCTTGCGCCAACCCAATCTACGCACTACAGCGCAACGCTACCGGAACCAATACCAAGGAAGCCAAAGATGAGTGGCAAGTACCAGCCCCGGTAGCGTTTTAGATAATAGCAAAACATAACAAATACGAAACAACAATATTGCCATTACACAGCGATTGATGCGCTTCACTGCGTTCCGCATATCCTATCGGACTGTCTTAGTTCGACCCCTTTGAGACATTCGAATATGAACTTAAGCTTCCCGATACCGGTCATTGGCAAATAAGTACTATCGACCCATAATAGCCATTCGTCTTTTAGCTGCAAATGACAGCTTACCAACAGAAAGCTGACAGTCCATTCTCAGAGACCAGCTAGATCTACAGGCCATGAGCAAACATAATGCATCACCAGAAAACTTTCAATGCCTCAAATAATGAATGACTCCTTCGTTCAACCCCAGAAAGAGACGCATCGACGAATAGCTGTTACATCTCATGAAGCTCACTTCATATCACGGCTCTTCCTTAGCATAACCACCTCGACACCTTTCCATCGCTTCCTTATGTTACCAAGGTGTAATTATAAATCCTGGGATGAGACGTTAATCTCCTAGAAATTTCTACGGGTACTGCGAACGACCAAGCCTTGCATTATGCACTTTTGTGCATTGGGGTAATATTCATAGTTGTAAGCAACGCAGGTGAAAACATCTGCACAATACACGAGTTAAGTCATTTAATCTTGGAGGGTGGCGTAATCTCTGGTTGCCGCTACCTAGCGTTTTTTTACCACACGAAAAGAATGTTGCATCGCCAAAACGGTGACCAGTATACTTTAAGAGATTTCGGTTCAACGACAAAATAACGGAGTCATGAAATAACTGGGTCGGATCATTCACAGCGGACGCAAAGTGAAAAAAAGACGTTACCCGTTTATTTCCTAAAACAGCATAAATCAATCGAGTCTGACCAATTGATTCCAAAGGATAGAGCCAATCCTTCAACCAATGCCGCATGGGGGTTTTCAAGATGACCGCTCCAAAACTCACCAATATTCGCAAACTGGCACTGAAAGACCAAGAAGTTAAGGCCACTCTTGAATCTTATGTCTCCCATTTCGAAGCAACGACCGAGGGTCGCAAATCGAAATACAAGCAGGTCGCCAATGATTACTACGACCTCGCGACGCATTTTTACGAGTTCGGCTGGGGACCCTCGTTTCACTTCGCCCCGCGCTACAAGGGAGAAAATCTAGCGGCCTCCCTGGCTCGCTATGAATACAGCCTGGCCCACCGCTTGCAGCTCCAGCCGGGCATGAAGGTCTTGGATATCGGATGCGGCATCGGGGGCCCGATGCGGGCCATCGCCAGATTTTCGGGCTCCCATATTTTAGGAATCAATAACAACGCGTATCAGATTCAGCGCGGACAGAAGCTTAACGGCGATGCGGGACTTTCGGAGCTCTGCGATTTTCTCAAGACCGATTTTATGCAGATGCCCCTTCCCGATCAGTCGGTCGATGCAATCTACACCATCGATGCCATTTGCTATGCTCCGGATAAGAAGAAGTTAGGCACCGAACTGCTCCGCGTCATGAAGGACGGCAGCTATATAGCGGGTAACGACTGGTGCCTCACCGATCGTTACGATCCGAATAATCCCGAACATCGCCGCATCAAGAAAGGGATCGAAATTGGGTGCGGATTGGGAGATATTGGATTCACCACTGATACCATCGCGGCGTTTCGAGGTGCGGGATTGGAAATTATCGAAAGTCACGACTTGGCGCTCGATTCAGATTCGGAAACCCCCTGGTATCTTCCTCTTGCTGAAATAGGGTCTTGGAAGGGTTTGAAAAACACCGTGATCGGACGTTCGTTCATTCATCACATGGTGCGGACGCTCGAGACGGTTCGGGTGGCGCCGAAGGGCTCAACCGACGTTCACAAGATCCTGCGGACCGGGGCCGATGCCTTGGTCTTAGGTGGCAAGAACGGGATTTTTACCCCGCTGTTTTTCTTTTATGCGCGAAAGCCGACTTCCTGATGACGCCCAAGGATAGGAAATTCAATGGGCGTAATTGCTTATTGCATCCTAATGATGTGGTCCGTGGGATGAAACAACGTCAAGCACCGATGCGTGAAGGGATTTGCAACGTTATCACTCACGTTTTGTAAATTGCCGTGTTGTTCAAATGTTCCAGCCTG
>DATBRD010000018.1:0-20871 GCA_036560465.1 Methylobacter sp. | reverse complement strand
ATGCATATGATCAAGAAGGGCCAGATGCTCGATGGCAATGGGATGAAACTGCCTGCGGCAGGACAATTCTATTCATTGGCAGCCTAAAGCCCTGCGAAACTAGCAGAACTGTGCTCGAAGAAAATTAACGCAACAGAACCTTTCTGCATTATGCGTTCGACAAGTGGTTACAGAAGCATTATCCGAACACCCCCTGGTGTCGCTACGCGGATGATGGTTTGGTGCATTGTCGGAGTGAAGCAGAAGCCAAACAGATGTTGGCAGTATTGGAGCAACGCTTCAGTGCGTGTGGCTTAGCACTTCATCCGCTGAAAACCAAAATCGTTTACTGTAAAGATGGCAGTCGCAAAGGCCGCTACGAAAACACGGCCTTTGACTTTCTGGGCTATACCTTCCGGCGGCGACTCTGTAGAAATCGCCAGCGAAACAGCTTGTTTGTCAATTTTACACCGGCGGTCAGCAAGGTAGCGCTAAAGTCGATGCGGCTGAAAATCAGGAAGCTGCGTGCTCAAAAGCGCACCGAGTTGAGTATCGAACAGTTGGCTAAATGGCTGAATCCCATTATCAGTGGATGGATAGCTTATTACGGTCGTTACTGTCGTTCAGCGCTGTATGCTATGTGTCGCCACGTCAACACGATGTTGGTGAGGTGGGCAAGACGTAAGTTTAAGTCTCTTCGTTGGCATAAAATCAGAGCAACGCGGTTTCTTGAGAGAATGGCTGATCAATGTCCAAACTTGTTCGCCCACTGGCGAGCCGGAATGACAGGAACGTTTGCCTGATGGGAGCGGTATGAATTGAGAGGTTCACGTACCGTTCTGCGAGAGGCTGCGGGGGAAGTTCCCGCGGTCTACTCACCTATTGGATGTTGATTGACACCTAAATGGCGAGTACCATCATTATCCTTAAATTTAGTCACAGCCTGATGAGGTAAAACAGACAAGGATGGTAAAAAGCGTGGGAAATTTGCAAGTCTTGCCAGAAAAGAGCGTCATAATTTACCAGCAGTCTTTGCTATCTTATTGTTATTCAAATTCCTACTGATGAATTTAACTGGAAAGACTGACGCTGATAGTGGTAAATTTTGGACGTTTCTTTACATGTCTGTGGATTGAAGCGGAGTTTTGGCAATCATCAGAAATGCTCAAGAATTACGCAAATCAAGCACCAGAGAGAAAGGGGCGAATTAATAATAAAAATAGCGGCAATTGATATTCCACCGGAAAAATTTAGCAAACCAGGAGAAGGACTTGAAGAAGTTTGATTTGGAGTTAAAGCTTGAGAAGTTGGAAGAAAACTTAGATGAGATGGAGGAAAAGTTTCCAGCGATTGGGAATTTTGAGATGGAATTGGAAAAGAAAGCGGAGAAGTTAAAGTCTAAGTTAAAGTTTGGCAAAATAAAGAGTCATGCCGATAAAGTGCAGTAACTTACACTAAAGTACACAGATAAGCAGCAAAAGGACATTAAAATGACTACGCCATTAAAGCCTTGTCGAGAATGCGGACACATGGTGAGTAAAAGCGCGAAAACTTGCCCGAATTGCGGAGTTAGCAAACCGGTTAAAAATGGATCATACATTGCTCGCATTATTAGCGCTCTTATTTTTGGCTGGCTTATCTTGTTTTATGTGATCGAACCAATCATACAAGGCTACAAAGACAGAAAAGATCATATTGAGGAATTACGGCTTAAAAACGAGGCCGAAGCTATAAGGGAATCGCCTTTGTCGAATAAAGCAGGGCAACAGTGATCGTCTGGCGGTATATTTAAGCTGACAGACACTTTTAAAAATCAGTAACTGTTATTAGGTTTGAACCACTACAAATAAGGTGGAGGTAAAAGCGGCTCAATGCCTTCAAATTGAGCTGCAGGATGATGTTTAACAATTAATTTACTAGTTGCGTCGATGCGTTCTTTTGGAATATCAACCATTACCAGCACTTCGCCGCGATCAATAGCCTCCTCATAATTTTTGACTTTTGAATTTCCAGCCTGGAGACCGGCCAAAGCGCTTATCATTGCACCGATGGTCGCGCCGTAAACCAAAATCCCAAGAACAGTCCCCCCTGCAATTACAAATCCCGCAAGGCGTAAACCAACAAGCCCTGCCAGCAAACCCGATGCAGCACCCAGTGCTGCACCTCGTTCCACTGCTGGCGTAAAATCGTTTTTCTGAAATTCCGACGCTTCAGGCATATCCTCTAAAGGCGTGTCTCTTTTTGCCAATATATGTATATGGCGGTCTTCTATTCCCTCCGCACGCAGTTCGTCAACAATTTCATGCGTTGTTTCAATGTTTGGCGCTAAAAAATAAATTCTTCTCATGGTTCCCTCCTGTTTAATAGATTAACTATGCAATACGAAACCAGGCTGATCGATTGACTGAGGTACTGGGACTCACTATAGTCAGAAACGTATAGTTGGCGTTTCTATCTTTTCCTCCGATTCCGATCAGTAACAAGGGAGCAAAGCATGTCTTTAGTCAATCTCGTTATTCTTGTCGCCATGGTTTTAGTTTTCCTGTCACTCAGAATCGTAAAGGAATATGACCGTGGTGTCATTTTCTTTCTTGGAAAAGTCACAGGCGTGCGTGGGCCCGGTCTCATCATCCTCATACCGATTCTTGAGCAGATGACGAAGGTTACCCTTCGCACCATCACCATGAACTGGAAAACGGCTTTCAATATTTGTCACTAGTCAGCGCTGAATTTTTCAGCCAAACAGTTTGCATGTGTAATACTATCAACATGATAGTGGTTAGCTGCTGGAAACTTTAAACGCTCTTTTACTGTAAAACTGGCAAAATTTAGGCGCCGTTTTCTACCAATGAATGCCTTAATCAACTCTCAATACGAAGAGTTTGACCGTTACAAGAAAAATTACGAAATTTGTCCTGATGGATAGCTTACAGTCAGTTACTCCAATTCCACTAGAATAGTACCCACAACAAAATCTTTGTGTAGCAAGACCTCGGCACTATGATAAGGCAGACCGAAATGGCAGCGCAGATCGATTTTGCTGCCGTACAGTGAGAAGCGCTGGTTTTGGTGGATTACTTCAATATCGTGATAATCTTGCACCCGTTTCGGTTTAGGAGAGGGGAGTTTGAGGAAAGCTTCCTTGATGGAGAAGAAAGCGGTCGCAAGGAAGCGCTGACTTGCACCGTCCTTGCTTTCCAGGTAGCAGCGCTCCCCGGGAGTGAACAATATAGGCCACAAGTCCGGGCGCACCCGGCCCTGGCGTTCGACATCCAGCCCCATACCGAACCAATCCTTGTGGCATCCCGCGATAGCCCCGACTAATTCGCCGCTGTGGCTCAAGGAACCGGTGTAGCCATCGGGCCACAGGGGAGCGCCGTTCTTCATACGCAGGATGGGGGCGGCGCTTCCACCGATGGCCTGGATGGCTTGGCGGGCCAAGTAGCGTCCGGAACAAAACTGCCGCAGGCGCTCGTTCTCGTAAGATTTGCCGATTTGCCGCTCGCCGCCTAACAGAACCTCCGGCCCTTTGTCCGTCTGCCCGAGGACCAGCACGGTCCCTCCGCCGAGTTCGCGAAGGATCAGGCTTTTGGCTCCGGCAGGATTTCAGCAAGATCCTTGGCAATCTGTACGCCGATGAACTCCTTGTTGCGGCTGACGAACCAATGGTCGCCATGCACCAGTTCCTGCCGGAAGCGAGACGATGTCTGCTCCTTCCACACCGCCATCTCCTCGGGAAGAGTGACTTCATCCTCGATCGCGGAAAAAACCGTGATCGGGCAGGGCAGCGGTTCCTCTTCCTGATAGTCGTAGCCCATCAGCAAAGGCATGTCGCGCCGCATTCCCGGCAGGATTTTCTTAACGAAGTCCAGATCGTCGATGTAGGACATCAGCCCGATGAGCTTCTGTTCCGAGTTGGACGAAATGGTCGATTCGCGCATGACGTCCCGGTTTTTCCAAGTCAGGGTCATCTGTGGCGCCATCGTGGCCGAGGCGAAGAGATGGACCGGATGTTTCCCGTATTTCCGGCGCAGCAGCCTGCTGGTTTCAAAGGCGATGATGCCGCCGTAGCTGTGGCCGTAAATGGCGAAGTCGCCGTCGAGCAGCGGCAGCATGGCGGTTTCCAGGTCGCGCAACAAAGGCTGAAGATCGGTGTAAGCGGTTTCGTCGCTGCGGTTCTCGCGTCCGGGCAACTGTATGCAGTAAACGTCGCAGTCCAGAGGTGGGTTATACAGGAAGTGCGCGAACATGGACGCCCCGGCTCCCATCGAATGGAACATGAACAGCTTGAGTTTCTTCGCATCACCCTCTTTGGACTTGCGGTGGACGAACCAGCCGTTGACCATTTCCACATCTTCTTCCGAAGCGATGCCTGACGTGTCGCCAGTTTGTGGAGCTGGGCCGTTAGTCTTGGTTAATTCTTCCCGAAGTTGCGCGCTAAGTTCCACGATACTGGGGCCTTTAGCCATGCGCATCAACGGGTAGTTAATCTCAAGTTTTTGCAAGATCCAGTTACGTAGCTGATTCATCATCAGGGAGTCGAGGCCGATTGCCGAAACCGATTTGGTTGGATCAATCTTGTCCGGCGTGGCTCCCAGAATACGCGCCAAAGCTTCTGTGAGCTGCTGGATCAGGTACCGCTCGGCTTCTCCGGCAATCAAACCTTGCAGTTTGTCCCGCAGACTCTCGCTACCGGTACGGTTTCCCTTCAGGTTCAAGGCTTCGTCGGTGAGCAGGTGGGCAAACTTCAGGTCGGAACGCAAGTGCCCGAAAAATTCCCTAAAGCGCAGCCAATCGATATTCGCGGCCATGCGCACAACGTAGCCTTCGAGCAGGATGCGTTCGATTTTGGCCGTAACTTGGCCGAGACTGAGGGGTAGCCAGCCTTGGTTTTCAAGCACGTTCAACACATTGCCGCCTTCTCTGGACATTCCGGCGTACTGGCCGAGTACGCCGAGGTCCACGCTTTGAGCCTTCAGGCCCCGGAGCTGGCGGTACTGGACGAGCTTGTCAAGGAAGTTGTTGGCCGCCGAATAGTTAGACTGCCCTGGCAGGCCGAACACTGAAGATATCGAAGACAGGGAAAGAAAAAAATCCACAGGCTCTTCTTCCAGCGCCTTGTGGAGGTTCCATGCCCCGATTGCCTTGGCTTCGAAGACTTTGTCAAACAATGCGCGGTCCATGTTTTGGATGGTGCTGTCCTGTAAGATGGCGGCTCCGTGGATCAAACCGCCTATCGGGCCGAGTTTCTTCGCCTCTGCAGCCATATCTTGGACCTCCGCAAGAGAACCCAGGTCGATTTTAGGCAACAGAAGCTTCACGCCCTGTTTTTGCAGCGCTTCGATCCAGAAATTATCGTATTCGGTCTTGGGACCGCTGCGGCTTATCAGGACCAGCTTGCGGGCTCCCTTCTCCGCCAACCATTTGGCCAGCTCTATGCCGAAGCCGCTGGCGCCGCCCGTAACGAGATAGGTTTTGTCGGGATTAAGAACCAGGCTTTGCGCCGGAAGAGCGCGCACACTGTGTCCTTCCATACTTACGACCACCTTGCCGATCTGGCGGCCTTTGGCAATGTAATCCAGGGCTTCCGGAAGCTGGGTGACCGGGAAAGCGGTGAAAGGATGAGGCTCAAGGCGGCGCTCCTCGAACAGTCGGATAACCTCGGCAAAGAGCTTGGCGCCGCGAACGGGTTTTTGAGCCATCAGCCTGTCCACGTCCACCGCGAAGTAACTCAGATTTTCCCCAAAGCGCTTCAGGTGCAGGCTGGCATCGTTATAGATGTCGGTCTTGCCGATTTCCACGAAGCGGCCGAACGGACGCAGGCTCTTCACGCTTTGGACGATGGCCTTGCCGCTCAACGAGTTCAAAACCACATCTACGCCTTGTCCTGCGGTATCGTTCATGATTTGGTCGTAAAAGTCCAGCTTGCGGCTGTCATAGACATGGCTGATGCCCATGTCGCGCAACAGCTGGCGTTTGGATTCGCTGCCCGCAGTGGCGAAAATCTCCGCTCCGGTCATTTGGGCCAGACGGATCGCGGCGATGCCCACCCCGCCCGTTCCGGAGTGGATTAGCAGGCGTTCGCCCGCTTCGATCCGGGCAAGGTCGTAGAGACAGTAATAGGCGGTCAGATACACAATGGTGATCGTGGCCGCTTCCTCGAAAGTAAGGTGGGCAGGTTTATGAACCAGACAGTGTTCGGGGGTTACGGCTATGCCCGCGATTGATCGGGGTGCGATAGCCAGGACCTCATCTCCCGGTTTGAAGCGGCTTACAGCGGAACCGACTCGGGTGACGACGCCGGAACATTCCAAACCGAGCTGGGCGCCGACCAGTCCGCCCGCCACGCTTTCAGCCGAAAGCAAGCCCATGCCATTCAACACGTCTTTGAAGTTCAGCGCTGCCGCCTTGACGGCGATTTCCACATCGTTTTCCGCCAGGGCCGCCGGGATGATTCGGCGGAACTGCGCGGAGTCGAGAATGCCGGGTTCCGCAAAGAAAGCTTCGTAGGGGGAGCCGTCGGCAGGGAGCTCCAGTGCGGCGTTTTCCTGCGCTCGGTTCTTCGATACTCGTTCAAGCCGTTTGACAAAAAGGCGTTCGCCCCTGATCGCGAATTCGCTTTCATTGCCGCCGTTGGCCGTCGAAGCCAGGATAGCAGCCAGCAGGTTGAATTCTTCTGAGTCGGCTTGTCCCAAATCCACCACCTTGGCGATAACCATCGGGTATTCGTTGGTCATGACGCGGGTCAAACCGAAGACCGGAGACTGCGCCAGATTTACAATACGGTCATCGGGCAGCACCAGTTCGGAATGTCGGTTCATAAACCACAGCACGGCTTGCAGCTCGTTCCCGATGACCGCATTATTGACGTTCAGAAGCTTCCAGGCGAGCGTCGCGGTTTGTTCGGGCAGGCCGTCCTCGTTTTCCAGCCCCATCGGCAGGGTCACGATAATCCTGCTCAGGGAAGGATGGGCGGTCTTAATTCCCGAGAGAACCTCTTGCACAGCCTGCCTGTCCAGCAGATTCACTTGATGGTCGAAGCCTTCTCCCATGGTGATGACCTTCAGTCCTGTTCCGGTCAAAGCCTGGAGCAATGGGCTGTGGTCAAAAGCGGCATCCCCGATCAGCAGCGCTTCCGTGCCGGTCGCGGCTTTCAGGTTTAGGTCTCCCGCGTCTTGCCAGCAGTATTCGTAACAGCCACTGTAGGCCAGCTCTTCTTCGTTCTTGCGCGAGCCGGCAATGTATTTGCAGCGCAGTCCCTGCACTTCGGCAACCGTTTCGCCGTCCTCATCGATAATAACAAAGTCGCCGTTCAGGAAGGCGGCGCTGGCTTCTGTTACCCGCACGTAGCTCCAAACCACGCTGCCTTTGGGTTGACGGAAAAATTTGTAGCGTTCGATGTGCACTGGCAGATAGATGCCGCGCTCTTCGTCAGGGCCGCTCATTTTGGCGGCAAAGATGGTATGGAGACAGGCGTCGAGCACTGAGGGGTGGAGCAGATAGTCGCCGATACCGTATTCCAGGCTTTCGTGCAGACAGACTTTCCCCAGAATTTCACCCTCCGTGGTCCAGAGGTTCTGTACCGCCCTGAAGGTTGTGCCGTAATACAGACCGCTCTGTTTCAGGTCGTTGTACATGGGCTGAACCGGTAGGCGGTCGTTGATCCGGGCTTGCAGTTCGGTCAGGCTCACTATGGTCGGCACGAAGGCGTCGCCCAGGCAGTTCATGCGGCCGTTCGAATGTTTAGTCCAGGCGGCGCCGGCATTGCTGCGGTCACGGCTCATCAGCCAATAGCGGCCTTCGTCGGAAAAAATCTCCAGGCGGATATCAGGCGCTTCGCCTTCGTCCGGCAGGAACAGGCCGCTTTCGAAATTCACGTCTTCCAGGAAGCCGAAGGATTCGCCGAAGGCTTTGCGCGCGGCGGCTGTCGCCAGTTCCAGGTGACCTGTCGCGGGAAAGATGATGATGTCGTCCACCCGGTGGTCATCCACGTAGGGTTCGGCGTTGCGATCGAGCAGAATTTCGAAAGCATGTACGTCCTCGCCCAACCCTGAATCCCGATGCCGGATGAGATGGGGATGGAAGCGCCGGCCCAAGCGGTGTTCGCGGTGGCTGCGGCTCTCGAACCAGAAACTGCGCAGTTGCCAGGGATAGCGGGGCAAGTCGTGAATACGGCGGGCTTCCGGGTAAAGCTTGTGCCAGTCGAGCGGCAGGCCGCCGATATGTAAAGCGCCAAGCGTCTGCATAAAACGCAGCAGTTCGTCTTCCTTGCGCCGGATGCTGGGGAAGATTGCGGCTTTGACCTGAAGCTTGGCGAAGAGTTCTTCGGCGCCGACAGTTAAGGCTGGGTGCGGCCCCACTTCGACGAACAGGTCGAAACCGTCGTTAACCATCTGCTCAAGAGCTGGGGAAAAATATACGGGGTCGCGGACGTTGTCGTACCAATAGTTGCTGAGCAGGTGCGTACCGTCTTCCTGTTTGCCGGTAACAGTCGAATACAGCGGGATTTTAGCCTGTGCCGGAACCAAGTCGTGCAAGGAAGTGATGAGTTCTTCTTTGAGCGGTTCCATGTGATGAGAGTGGAAAGGCACGTTGACTTTGAGAAAACGGTTGAAAATATCACGCGCTTCAAGTTTTTCGGCGATAGCCCGCAAGGGAGCCTCGTCGCCCGACAGAGTGACGCTTTCGGGACCGTTCACTGCACCGATGGAGACGATGTCCGACACATCGGCAATCAGCTTTTCCGCTTCCGTCAAGCTCACGCTGACCGCGAGCATCAGCCCCTTGCCGGTAGCCTGGTGCTGTCCCCGGCTCCGATGGTAAATGACTTGCACGGCTTGTTCCAGGGTCAGCGCTCCAGCGCAGTAAGCGGCCGCAACTTCTCCTATCGAATGGCCGACGACGCCCTGAGACTCGACCCCATGCAGCTTCCACAATTCGACCAACGCGATCTGGATGGCCATAATCGCCGGTTGGGCGATGCGCGTGTCGCTGACTTTTGAGTCGGCTTCCGAACGGCTCATCTCTTCCAGCAGCGACCAGCCCGCCAGCTTGAAGAAATGTTCTTCGATGCGGTGGATGACATCGCGGAACAGCGGTTCCTGTTCGATCAGTTCACGGCCCATCGCATGCCATTGGGGGCCTTGGCCGGTAAAGACAAAACCCAGTTTCGGTTGTTTCTCTTGACTGACGTAGTATTCGACGCCGCTGAGCAGACTCCCTTCGATATAGGCATCCACCTTGGCGGCAAAGTCATTTTTATCCGCCGCGACGATGGCAAGGCGGTGCCGCAAGACCGAACGGTGTTTACCGGCATTGAAGCAAACATCGGATAGGGATGCAGTGCACGACGCAAGATAGTCCTTGTAGTTCAACAGCAGTTGCTTCAGCGCTTCTTCGGTTTGGGCGCTGGTTGTGAACAGGTAGAGACGCTGGGTTGGATTCCGGTCTGTCGATGGTTCGGCCGGCAGAGCAGTTGTTCCGGGGATGCCGGGCACGTATTCTTCCAGCACGACATGGGCGTTGGTTCCTCCCGCGCCGAATGAATTCACGCCGCCGACTCTGGGACTACCGTCTTCCGGTGTCGGCCATTCCGTGGTTTTATCCACCACCTTGAGACGCCAGTTTTCGAAGTCGATTTTAGGATTACCCTTGTTAAAGTGAAGGTTGCCGGGGATGACCTTGTTGTGCATGCACAGCGCAAGCTTGATCAGGCCGGTGACTCCCGCAGCGCCTTCAAGGTGCCCGACGTTGCTTTTGACCGAACCGATCAGCAGCGGTTTGTCGGCCGGGCGTTGGCCGAACACGTTGGCGAAAGCCCTGGTTTCGAGAGGATCGCCCACCGGAGTGCCGGTGCCGTGGGCTTCGATAAACTGGGCGCGGTTGACGTCGACGCCCGCATCCCGGTAGGCCGCTTCGAGCATGACGGTCTGTGCGGTGGGGCTGGGGACGGTGAAGCCTTCCGGGGTGAAACCGTCCGAATTGCAGGAGCTGCCCCGGATCAGGCCGTAAATTTTGTTGCCGTCGGCCAAAGCCTTGGCAAGGGGTTTCAGGTAAACAATCCCGACACCTTCGCTGCGGACATAACCGTTGGCCTTTTCATCGAAGGATTTGCACAAGCCGTCGGGACTGAGGAAATTGCCCTTGGACATCATGACCGTCGATTCAGGATTGATCATGATGTTGACGCCGCCAGCCATCGCCGCATCGGCTTCGTTGCGCCAGATACTCTGGCAGGCGAGGTGAACCGATACCAATGACGAGGAGCAGGCCGTGTCGATCGAGACACTCGGCCCCTTTAAGTTGTACAAGTAGGAAATGCGGTTGGCAAGGGAAGTCAGCGAGGCGCCCATCGGGACGTGCGGGCTGATGGAGTAACGGTTGCCGGGATCGACCTGGATGTCCCAGTAATCGTTCATGAATACTCCCATATACACGGCCGTTCTGGAACCAAGGAACATAGCCATGGTATCGCCGGCATCTTCAAGCGCCTCATAGGTTGTCTGGAGCAGGAGACGCTGTTGGGGATCGATGCGTTCGGCTTCCTTGGGGAAGATGTTGAAGAACTCATTGTCGAACAGGTCGATGCCTTCGATGAATCCACCGCGGTTCGTTTTGATTTTTCCGGCTTTGTCGGGATTCGGATCGTAATATTCGTCGACGTTCCAACGGTCCGCAGGCACCGTGCCGATTCCGTCGATGCGGTCGAGCAATACCCGCCACAAGTCCTCAGGGCTGTTCACTTTTCCAGGCGTGTGGCAGCCAATGCCGACGATAGCAATGGCTTCTTTTGTTTCTGGGGCGGAGTTATCTATAGAAGAAGATGTTGTCATTAAGGGCCTTATATTGTTTTTATTTTTTAGAGGCTTACGTTTTAATGTATAGGATATTTTTATAAGATATAACTTATTCGTAAGTTAATGAATTATATTGTAAATTATGTTTTTATTGGGCTGAGAAGTAAGCGATAACTTACGCTATATAAGTAATTATACTAATAGACAAGCTGGTTTTTCTCCAAATAAAGATGCAAGTATTTTGAAGTTGAATGTCTGATGGGGTGTTGCTCATCACAATTTTTTGCCGGGCAACAGCAGCAGATTTGATAGTGAAGATTAGTATGGCGTTGTTTTTTAATAGTAACCTGTTGCGAGCTGATAGATGACGTGGCTGGGGTTATCTCTGAACACTTGGCGGTTTTTTTGATGATTGGCCTGGAGAATGCCGCAGCAGGAGCGGTGAGTTGTAAGCGATGAATGACAATAGCTGATAGGAAACCAGCCAAGCATCAAGGTTGGGTAAGAAATTTTACGGACATTTTTCTTAATTTTAGTATTGATCGTGATTTGCAGGTAGAAAATTAAGAATTAGGTAAGATCGATTATTGCGCGGCAACTTCGCTAGCCCAGCCGCCGCCGAAGGCCCGGTATAGCGAGACTAAGGATATGCGCGTCGCAGTTTCGGCTTTGGCGTGTTCATCGGCGACGACCAGTTTGCTGCGTTGAGCATCCAGTACGGACAAATAATCGTTAGCCCCTTGACGGTATAACGCATTGGCGAGCCGGTAAGATTTCTCGGCCGCCGTTTCGGCCTGCATCAGTCGATTGCTTTGTTCCAGAGCAGCGGCATGCGCGACAAAAGCATTTTCGACGTCTTCCAGGGCGAGCAGGAAAGTCTTCTCGTAGTTCGCCGCAGCTTGCTCCAGGCGAGCATCCGCGGCAGCGATGTGTGCTCGGATGCGTCCGGCATTGAATAGCGGCGCGCTCAATCCCGAGCCGAGCGTGTAAACGCTTTCGGCGAGGCTCGGTAAGCCGCTCGCTGCCAGCGAGCCGAAACCGCCGCTAGCAGACAGCACCAGCTTCGGAAACAGATCGGCCCGCGCTGCGCCGAGACTGGCCGCCATCGTGCTGACTTCGGTTCGTGCCAAACGCAGATCTGGTCTTTGCTCCAGCAAGCCCGAAGGCAAAAGCCGGGGGATATCCGGCGTTTTTACCGGCAATGGGCCGGCATCAGCCAGCCGGCTTTTCAGATTTTCCGGCGGCTCGCCCAACAACACGGCAAGACGATGGATCAGGGTTGACGCTGTGCTGGCGAGTGCCGGAAGGTCGGCCTCGGCGGTGTGCAGCAGAGTTTGCTGGCGGGCGACATCCCGTTGGTTGCTCAAGCCGGCACGGTTGAATGCTTGTAACGCCCTTAGGCGTTCCTGCTGAATGTTGATATTGTCGCGCAGAATGCTGGTGCGTTGCTGTACACCGCGCAGTTCCAAATAGTTCATAGCAACTTGGGCCAGCAAGCCCACTTGAGCGGCATAAAGCGATTCTTCGGCCCCCTGGGCTTGGGCGTTGGCGGCTTCCGCTTCCAGATGCTTGGTGCCGAACAGGTCGATTTCCCAGCGCGCATCCAAGCCGCCAGTGATAATATCGGCTGTGGGTGCGAGTAAGCCGATGCCTTGATTGTTCGGCACGCTGATGATCCGGTCGATCTTTTTTTCCCTGCCGCCGGAGGCGAACAGGCCGATGCTCGGATACAATGCCGATTCGGCGACGGTAGTCATGGCCTTGGCTTCACGAACGCGCGCTATGGCGATTTTGAGATCGTGATTCTTGGATAAGGCTTGGGCAACCAGCTTGTTTAGCAGCGGATCCTGAAATCCTTTCCACCATTCCTTAAGGCCGGCCGGATCAGAAACCGTTCGGGTACCAGGGGCGTGGCTCCAATCCTTGGGAAGAGACACTAAGTTCGCCGGATCGTCAATCCGGGTTGGAGCGCAAGCAATCAATTCGAGCAGTATTGCCAGAATTGGGATCGATAACCAACGCTGCCTGGTCATAGGAAAGCTCCGTTGCCAGGTGGCAAAGTTGTTGACGAGTCAATAGTTAACGGTGTTCGTTTCACCCGGAACCAAGCCGCATAAAGTGCAGGCAGGAAGAAAACCGTCAGCACAGTGGCTATAGCTAGACCGCCCATGATCGCTATGGCCTGGGGGCCGAAAAAGTCGTTGTGCGATAACGGGATCATCGCCAGAATGGCAGCGGCCGCAGTCAACAGAATGGGCCTAAATCGCCGCACGGTCGATTCGACAATGGCAGTCCAGGTATCGAGCCCGGTTTTTTGATCCTGCTCAATCTGGTCCACCAGGATGACCGAGTTGCGCATGATCATGCCGGACAGAGCGATGATACCGAGCAACGCCACGAAACCGAAAGGTGCCCCGAACAGCAGCAGAGCGAACGCGGCGCCGATTACTCCTAAAGGCGCGGTGATGAATACCAGGAAGGTTCGGGACAGGTTCTGCAATTGCATCATCAGCAGGGTCAGCGTGACCACCAGAACCAATGGGATCCAAATCAGGATCGACTTTTGAGAGATCCAGGCATCTTCTTTGGAACCTCCGGTTTCTATAAAATAACCGGCCGGCAATTGCTCCTGAATAGGTTTGAGTTTGGGGATGATTTCAGCCGCCACGTCGGGAGCCATCTTGCCGTCGGCTACGTCGGCACGCACTGAAATAGCCGCGAAGCGGTTGCGGCGCCAGCGCACACCGTCTTCGAACACGGTTTCGAATTTGACGAATTGGGATAGCGGCGCGGGCCGGCCGCTGCCTGTGCGCACGGTCACGTCGGGCAAGCGGTCGGCAGCGGTACGCAAGTCGTTTTGCGCCCGCCAGACGATGTCAATCAGCTTGTCGCCTTCCCGGAACTGTCCTGCGGGAATTCCCGAGTAGTGAGCTTGTAATGTTTGCGACAGGCTTGAAGTAGAGACGCCGAGTGCGCGAGCTTTGTCTTGATCGAGCACCAAGCGTAACGACGGAATCCGGTCATGCCAATCGTCATTCACATCCACGATGTTGGGGGTGGCACGCATGATTTCTGTCACGTGGTCGGCAATGTTTCGTACAACCATGGGGTCTTCTCCGAGTACCCTGAATACAACAGGATAATCCATCGGGGGACCGACGTTAAGACGCATCACTCGCCCGCGCACTTCCGGGAAATCGGTGGCAAAAGCCAACCGGATGCGCTGCATAACCCGCTCGCGGGCTGCATTGTCCTTGGTCAATACCACAAACTCCGAAAGATTGGCGTTGGCGAGTTGTTGTACGATCAGCAGGAAGAAGCGCGGGCTGCCGCCACCGATATAGGCCGTGTAATTCATCACGTCATCGTCTTTGGCCAGGATATCTTCCATGCGCTTGGCAGCCGCTTCGCTTTGCGCAAAGGAACTGCCCTCAGGCAGCCATAGGTCGACAATGACCTCGGGCCGGTTCGACAGCGGGAAAAACTGTTCTGGAATGTGGGTCAGCGTTATCAAACTTATAGCAAAAAGTGCGGCCGTAGCGATGATGACTTTTTTGCGGTGCTCCACGCACCACTCTACCCAACGCCGCAAACGATTATAAAAAGGCGTGTCGAACAAATCGTGACCGTGTGTGCTACTGGGGGAGGGCTTGAGCAACAGAAAACCCAGATAGGGCGTAAAAACGACCGCGCTTATCCATGACAACAACAGAGAGATGCTCATTACCTGGAATATCGCAACTGTGTATTCACCGGCTTGAGATTTGGCCAGTCCCACCGGTAGGAAGCCGACTATAGTAATCAAGGTGCCGGTTAGCATCGGGAAGGCGGTGGCGCGGTATGCATAAGTCGCCGCATTTACTCTGTCCCAGCCTTCTTCCAGTTTGCGGGCCATCATTTCGATGGCTATCATCGCGTCATCAACCAGCAATCCAAGAGCCAAGATCAAAGCGCCCAGCGAAACACGATGGATTTCCATGCCGAACAGCAGCATACACAGCAGTGTCCCTGCAAGTACCAGAGGCACTGTAAGCGCGACGACTGAGCCGGTGCGAAAGCCAAGACTCAAAAAGCTGACCAGCAACACCGCAGACAAGGCCTCGAAAAAAGTGCGAAGGAATTCACCGATAGCAGTTTTTACTACGTGCGGTTGGTCGGCGACCTGATCGATGTCTATCCCCAGCGGGAGTTCGCCTTCGATTTGAGCCTTGGCGGCTTGCAGCGCCTTGCCGAGCTCCAACACATCGCCGCGCTTGTTCATAGTGATGCCGAGGCCGATAGCGTCCTTGCCGTTGAAGCGCATTTTGAGTTCCGGTGGGTCAAGGTATCCGCGCCTGACTTGCGCGAAATCGTCGATACGCAAGGTACGGCCTTGAATATACACCGGCAGCTTGGCGATGCTCTCTTTCGAATCGAATTGGCCGGTGATGCGGATCGGCAAATTACGTTGGGTGGTGTACACGATTCCAGCCGACAGCATGCCGTTTTGCGCTTGCAACGCTTCGGTGACCGCGCTGGCGTCCAATCCCAGTTCAGCCAGTCTTTTGTCGGAAAATTCGATGTAAATTTTTTCTTCCTGGACGCCGATCAGATCGACTTTTTCGACATTCTTAACGCGCAAAAGTTGTTGGCGGGCTGAGTCGGCCGCTTTTTTCAGTTCGGCGTAGCTAAATCCGTCTCCAGAAAAGGCGTAAATTAAGCTGTAAGTATCGCCGAATTCGTCATTGAAAAACGGCCCAATGCTGCCTGGAGGCAAGGTTATGCGTATGTCGTCGACCTTTTTACGCACCAGATACCAAAGGTTGGGGATTTCTTTGGGCGGCGTATCTTCACGCGGGGTAACGAAAATTACCGACTCGCCCGGTTTGGAGTAGCTGCGCAGTATGTCCAGGTTCGGCAATTCCTGGATTTTTTTTTCCAGGCGATCGGTCAGCTGCTGTTCTACCTCCAGCGCCGTCGCGCCCGGATAGAGGGTTTTGACAACCATGATCCGGAAGGTAAATTCCGGGTCTTCCTGTTGCCCGAGCCGGAAATAGGCAAAAATTCCGCCCAAAAGCAACAGCGCCATCATAAAGCCGGTGAAGGCGCGGTGCTTCAGCGCCCAGGCGCTTAGGTTGAAATCGCTCATTAGCGGCTCTCTTCGCTTGCGTCAACGTTAGTCTTGGCTTGTTGCGGCAAGCGCACGGTTTGACCTTCGATCAAGCGGTTTACGCCGGCGCTGACGATTAGTTGACCGGCTGCAAGCCCGGTGACGGCAGTTCTATCGCCGGGCAGCGCTACTCCAATTTGTACTGGCACGGCTTTGACTGTTGAGCTGTGTTCGTCAACCAGCCAGACGCTGGTTTGTCCAGGGCGATTCTGGGACGTGAATACAGCCGAGAGCGGAATGGCGAGATTGGATGGCGTGTTTGACGGTATCCAAACCGTTGCCGTCATGCCGAACCGTGCGTTATCTGAGTTCTCCAGTAATGTCACTTTTGCGCGGTAGGTCCGGCTGAGCGGGTCGGCCGCCGCCGCGAGCTCGCGGATACGTCCTTTGAGCTGCTTGTCTCCGTCCGCCCACAGCGTCACCCCGACTTCCTGATAGAGAGCGATTCCGGCAACGCGATGTTCGGGGATGTCGATATGGATTTCTTTTTCGTCGAGTCGGGTTAGCTTGATGATCGGCTGACCGACTGTAACAACTTGGCCCGTCTCGACTTCCAGTGCTGTTATCACTCCGTCCCGGTCGGCCGATAATTCGGTATAAGCCAGTTGATTGGCTGCCTGCTTAAGTTGGGACTGGAGAGCCGCAACCTTTTGCTGTGCATTGATGAACTGGGTTCGGCGACGATCAAGTTCTGGTTGACTGATGATATTTTGAGTGAGTAGTTCTTGGTATCTGTCCAAGTCACTCATGCTGAATTTGAGGTCGGCTTCAGCGGATATTAGCTGAGCTTTAAGGCTTTGTTCGGCGAGCTGGTAATCGTTAGGATCAAGTTTTGCCAGCAATTGCCCTTTTTGGACATGTTCGCCTATATCGACGGCGCGCGTTATTATTTTTCCTGCCACGCGGAACGATAAATTCGTCTCAAAACGCGCCCGAACCTCGCCGGGAAATTGACTGTCGTTCTTTGTTGATTGATCCGTTATACGGAAAGCTTTGACAGGGCGGGGAAGGGGCGGTTGCCGATTTTCGTCTTGGTGTGTGCACCCTATCAATGCTAAAAGAAGAAAAAAAGTTATATAGTTGATTACAATATTTGGGAGAGATAATGGCAATCTGTCATCGCCAGCTAATTGGCTGAGTAAATTGGAAAAATTCATTTATCTTCAATTCAATGTTGCTACATGTATCGGTAAAAATTCCGTTTGATGCTAAGTAGCAAAATTGCCCGGTTGTAGTGCTCATGCAATGTGGATTCTGATCCAATAAATCACTGCTGGTGTTAATGAGCGCCTTTATTTATTATCGATTGGCGTTTAATCTTTGTTTGGCTGGAAGGAGTCTATCGATTTTATCGAGATTTTCAACGAATTTCTTGGCTAATGCCAAAGCATCGTCGCCTTTTGGGGTTTCTAAAAAGGGGTTGGCGCCATTTTTTAACAATAAGGCAACCATATCTTGATCCGCGATTGATATGGCTCGCATTAAAGGCGTCCAGCCCTTTTGATCGCGAACATTAACGTCAGCACCGACCAGTATCAGTTGCTCAGCTAATTCTTTATGACCTGGCGTCTTTTTTTCGCAGACAACCTGTAGCGTAGTTAGACCGGTGGCATTCTTGACATCCGCATCGGCTCCAGCCCCTAATAAAATATGGGCAATAATAGTAAAGCCGTTTCCTAGGGCGATTTGAAGTGCGCTCTCCCCATCCATATTGCGCACATTCACATCAATGCCGCCTCGCACAAATAAATCGACTATTCTTTTGCTGCCTTGATTGATGGCCTTTAAAAACTCCGAAGCAACAAAAGGGATGCCGAGCTGATCGAGTTCGTTTCTTGCCTCAGTTCTGCCTTCTACGGCATGCAGCTTTTCAATATTGTGAAATTCAAAAAGCCGACGAATATCTTGAAACGCATCATCATCAAAGCCTTTGCGCCCGCCTCGGGTGTCGATCAGAAGACTGGTGAAATAAGCATCGATTTTAGGATGAGTCCAGAGGGCAACCAGTCTTTTAATCACATGGGGATATTTTTGTTGCAATGCGAACGGGTAGCCATTTCCCAAGGCTTCAAACAAAGCGTATTTCATCTTGAATCTTAATCTTTATAGTCGTTCAAACCTAATCTATAACCGTTACTAGATTTTCTAGCATCTGCCTGTCCGGTTAAATTCAGCTTGGAAATGGTTCTTTCCAGATGGCTTTTTCATCACGCAATGTCGACATGGCAAAACCGCAGCATATTTTACCCTGATAGGGTGCCTGATAAAATGATTTAGTCTGCAATGATCTTGTCATGATTTCATGGACACTTGACTAAGCGACTTTTTAGCTTCAATAAAGTGTTAAAAAAGCGTTGAAAATTTGCCAGTTTTACAACAAAGAGCGTCAAAATTATACCAGCAGTCTTTGCTAGTTTATTGTTATTCAAATTCCTACTGATGAATTTAATTGGAAAGACCGATGCTGATAGTGATAAATTTTGGACGTTTTTTTAACAGCAGAGCCATTATTGCTGAAAAGTTCAGAGCACCCTGTTTAGCGCCACATCTATGGCACGTCAAATGATGAGGAGTAGGAGCAAAAAGCCTAATGATTGAAAAACAAATTGATCGTGTTGTATTAGATGCCGAGTTATCGGTCGATGCGGTAATCCCTGGGCATGAAAATAAAGCTTGGCTTTGTCCTGTTTGCGGATTGAGGCGGAGTAGTGGCAATCATCAGAAATGCTCAAGAATGACGCAAATCAAGCACCAGAGAGAAAGAGGCGAATTAAAATAAAAATAGCGTCATTGATAGTCCACCCAGAAAATTTAACACACCAGGAGAAGGACTTGAAGAAGTTTGGTTTGGAGTTAAAGCTTGAGAAGTTGGAAGAAAAGTTAGATGAGATGGAGGATAGGTTTACAACAATTGGGAATTTTGAGAGGGAGTTGGAGAAGAAAGCGGAGAAGTTAAAGTCTAAGTTAAAGTTTGGCAAAATAAAGAGTCATGCCGATAACTGATACTAAAAAATACAGATAAGCAGCAAAAGGACATTAAAATGACTACGCCATTGAAGCCTTGCCGAGAGTGTGGGCATCGGGTGAGTAAAAGCGCGAAAACGTGCCCGAATTGCGGAGTTAGCAAACCGGTCAAAAATGGATCCGTTAATCGCATTATCTTAGCGCTTATTTTTGGCTGGCTTGTCTGGTTTTATGTGATCGACCCCATCGTGCAGGGCTACAAAGACAGAAAAGATCATATTGAGGAATTACGGCTTAAAAACGAGGCTCAAGCGATAAGGGAATCGCCTGTGTCGAATAAAGCAGAGCAACAGTAACCTAGAGGTTTAATGTGTGTAGTAAATTTGTCACTACGCTGTAATCATGTTGACGTAGAGTGTAGTAAAATTGAAGTAGATTAGAACTTGGCGAGTTCTGCAAGTAATTGATTATTAATGACTTGTGTTGTAAGTAGGTCACTTTTAATGCGATGGTCGCGCGTTCGAATCGCGCACGACCCACCACAAAGCCTTTGATTTAAAAAGCTTTTTAAGGATGAAAAGCCTCAGTAACTGTGTACTAAACAAGCGACTACAGTGATAACTACAGTAGTTTTGTTTTAACCTCAAAAGAGGAAACACAGATGCTCAATTTCCACATCATCAAAGTTAATCTCAAAAGCGGAGAAGCCCGTTACCGCACTATTCTTACCCAATCGGGTAAAGGTATCAAAACCAAAACTTTCCGACGTAAGCAAGATGCTCGTACTTGGGGCAATCGAGCTGTTTTGGATTCTCAAGAGTACGAAGCCAAAGGCATCAAGCCCTGCACTATCCAATTCAGTCGATTAGCCGATGAATACATGCGCTGGTGGACTGGCAAAGACCATGACTGGAAAACGGCGTCGAAATTTTGCCGCTTTTACAACAAAAGCGCGTTTAAATTTCCCAGCAGCTAGCCACTATCATCTTGATATTATTCCACACGCTAATTTATTGGCTGGAAAATTCAACGCTGCTTAGTGGCCAATAGTGAAAGCCGTTTTCCACTCAGTCCTTGGAAAGTGCATTTGCTAGGTTAATTTACAGCTGAGCTGCGTAATCCAGGTAAAATGGGCCAAAGTGCCAATAACGGTAAACGCTAGTCTACTTATCGAAGATAAAACAATGCAGCCAAGTTTTTTCAATCACCTCTTACTGATCTGTCAGTTTGAAATCAACAGAAGCTTTGCAACTAGAAAAGGCTTGCTGTCACTGGTCACTTTTACGGTCATTTGGTATTTTATCCTACTGTACCCGCTACCGCTTTGCTGCTGGCTTAGTGGTGCAGGAAAATGGCTTAAACCAACACTTCAGTTTTTTTGATTTTATCGGTTTGGGTTCAATCCAGCATTGGTCCATTCCAGAATTCGACGTGTTTTGGCAACTGGCGTTGATGATCTTCCCGATGTTGAGTATCACGCTTGCAGCCGATCAAACCAGTTCTGATCGGGAGCGAGGCACCTTACGTTTTATTGTGCTGCGCAGTAGTCGTGACCGGGTATTCTTTGGCCGGTTTACAGGGGTTATGGTCATTCAGGCACTATTGATCGGTGCCGCAGCCTTTAGTACCTTGGCTTTGGTTCTGAGTCGTGATGCGTCGCTTGTTTCTGCTGCATTACCGGACTTACTCGCTCTCATCGTTAATTTAGTCTTAATTGTTCTACCCTTTACCGCCATGATGGCGGCTTTATCCGCTCAGGTTAAGTCTGCCCGACAAGCGACCCTCTGGGCTATTCTGATCTGGACGTTTATGGCAGGCATAATTAGCGGTTTGGCTTACTACGTGTTTAGTCCCGCATTTAACTGGTTAGGATTAACAACAAAAATTTCCGGTTTCTTATCGTACCATTGCAGGATGGCCTCAAAGGGTTTCTTCCGTCCTAGGGCTCTTAATTTAAGGTTGAAGTTGTAGTTTAGCAGGTAG